>CAJUOP010000014.1 GCA_910588465.1 uncultured Christensenellaceae bacterium
TTTTCGGCAAGCCCGCGGCGTACCTTTTGCGAAAGCTCTGCGGAATAATATTCTGCCATTCCTTCCGATAGTTCAAAAGGACATAGTGTTTTAGGCGGTATTTAGGGGTAAAACGGCTATGAAATCGAGTCAATATCGACTTTGTAGTAGATATGAACCTCTTGCGGCTTGCCAGTAACTGTTTCTTTGCCGCCTATGATGAGCTTCTCGAATAGATCCAAGCACAGCTCGCGCGTGAGTTTAGGAGCGTAGAGGTGCTTTTTCATCCGCCGTATAAATTCGTCGATGTCCGTCGTGGCTTTCTCGGCTTCTTCGAGCCCCTGTTTGAGAAAAGCTATGCGTTCTTTCAGCTCGGACTGCTCGGCGGTGTATTTTTCTATTAACCGCACGCAAACGCTTTCGGGAATTTTACCCGCAACCTTTTCTTCAAACGCGCTTTCAATTAGTTTATCAAGCTCTAATAGACGTTTCTCGCCTTTGCGTAATTCTTTTTGAACGTCGGCATCTTTTTTGTTCGCAAGCGCGGCGGTATGTTCCAAATATCTCAGTCTGAATTCCGCTTCGTCGGCTATTATTCTTGTGGCTTTATCCTTCACGTCGTTTAACACGATTTGTTCTAATACGGATACCGTAATGAAATGACTGAAACAGGCGGACGAACCTAAGCGGGATTTCGTTCCGCAGTTAAAGTTGAAGTAGACTTTTTCTTCGCCCGTGCGTTTTGTTTTTTCCATATTCCAACCGAGCCGCATTTTTGCGCCGCAGTCCGCACAGAACATCAGTCCCGACAGCGGATGCATAAATCCGCGTTGGGTATGTTTTCCGTGTCCCACGGCTTTTTCGACTTCTTTCACTTTATTCCATAGTTCTTTTGATATGATCGCCTCGTGCGCGTTTTCCGTTACGATCCAATCTTCTTTCGGACGGTATATCCATTTATGATTCTTATACGAAATAGTCGTAGATTTGTGCTGAACCAGATTGCCTATGTATGCTTGGTTATCCAAGAGCGAGCGCAGTACGGAAGTACACCACAAATGCGTGGAGTTTCTCACTGTGGTTACGCCCGTCGTCGCTATTCTGTAATCGTTGGGTGTAAGGATATGTTCGGCGTTCAGAATATCCGCTATTTTTCGCGGGGTTAAACCGCTTGCTCTCATTTCGAATATTCTAACCACAATAGGGGCAGTTTCTTCGTTTATCTGCAACGTTCGTTTTTCGTCCGTTCCGAGGATATAACCGTAGGGAGAGTGCGACATACCGTTCTTTCCGTTTTTTGCGTTTTGGAGACGCACGGCACGGAGTTTCTTGCTCGTAGCGGCAGACCACCATTCGTTGAATACATTGGTGATCGGCATCATATCCATAGCGGCGGTGTCTTTATTCTCGGTGTCTATGTTGTCGGATAAAGCGATAAAGCGTATGTTGTATAACGGAAACACATAATCGAGATACTGTCCCACCATGATATAATTTCTTCCGAAACGGCTCATATCCTTGACGAGGATCGTATTGATAACGCCTTGCTGTGCATCATCGAGTAATCTCTTTACGCCCGGACGGTCGAAGGTCGTTCCCGAAATACCGTCGTCCACGTAAATATCGTGGAGCGTCCAGCCTTGCTTTTCGATATACTCCGAAAGGATAGCCTTTTGGTTCTCGATAGACAGGGATTCGCCCTGCCGTTCGTCGTCGCGGGAAAGCCTTAAATACATTCCCACGATATAGTCTTTGCTGTTTAGCTTTGCTTGCATATTAAATCACTCCTATGTAATTATGCGGATTGTTTGTTTTCCGCAAGCGCTTGTTTGAAAGCGTGATCGCAGATAATTTTTCTGTAATTTTTCTTACCTGCATAATGACTTACGACAATATATTTTTTGCCGTAAATTACTTCGACACGGGTAGTGGTGGTCCCGTGTTCCGAGCGGTTCTGTTGCGCGTACATTGCTGTGTCCATAAAATACCTCCTACCGCACAGCATACAGTAGGGGGATCATGATTGTTAGAAAGCCCGTACCGACGCTTTCCCAACACACCCAAACAACTTGCAACTTTTCTTTTAATTGATTGATACATAATATTACCTCCTTGTCGAACTTTTCTCTTTCGACAACCAAACCGAAAATCGAAAAAAGACAAGCCGTCAAGGAAAAAGAAAAAACATTGCGTGAACGGCTTTTCACACAATGTTTTAAGCAATGTTTTTTCCCTTGTAAATTCGGGCGTATTTCAATTCATATTCCACGGCGCAGGCCTTTTTCGATACAACCACCCGTCGAAAGAGAAAAGGAAGTAAATGATTGACTTGTGTGGCTTTTTGCGGTATAATAAAAAAGCTACATATTACCAATAATAAACTCATAAAGGGACATACTACGCCTTGTAGTGTGAGCTCTCAATTTCCCTTTATGAGAAATGGTGATATGTAGCAATATCGAGAGCCGCATGAAATAGGGAATACCGTTCTCGTGTGAGGGCGGTATTTTTTATTTTGAAAAAAGGGGTAGTTTTTTGTATAATGATGCGCGAACGTGAGGATGGAAAAATTTGGAATTTGGATTTTTTAGCCAAATTAAAAAGCTTTTATTGACTGTTGTTATTTGAATCATTAAACTATAAATCGGAGGGGGTGCTTAAAGGTGGAAATAAAATTAAACAGCAATTTAATAAAAGATACGGATATTTGTATCGATATCAAAAAAGTTGGACAGGAATTTTGCGCCCCCAACAAGAGTCCGACGAATTGCGTGCGTCCGTGTTATGCATTGCATTTTGTATTGTTCGGCAGAGGCACGCTGGTCGATAAAACCGGAAAAACATACGATATCACCAAAAACAATGCTTTCTTGCTCTATGAAAAGGAAGAATATAAGTATTTTCCGGATAGAAGCGATCCGTGGTCTTATATTTGGGTAGAATTCAGCGGGGCGGGGCTTGACGAACTGCTTTCTCTTTGCGGGTTCGAAAAAGATAATGTCGTAAAGCACGTAAGAGACTTTAACGAATTTATCATGCTGATGCGCAATATGTACGAATCTTACGATGCAAGCGAAACGCAACAACTGCGCTGTTCGGCTTACTTCATGTTGGTTTTGGGAAAGTTTATCGATCAGGAACAGGCAATCAAGCTTCCGCCCAAAGCCACAAAGAACAAAAAACTATTGCGGGATATTCTGATTTATCTGAATAACAATTGGGTTTCCGACCTTACAAGCGAGATGATTACGAAATTATTCGGACTTTCGATTCGTTCCTACAATCGCTTTTTTGCGGAAATGCTTTCCATGTCGCCTGTGGAATATATCAACTCTTACCGCATTTCTGTTGCTTGCGAGCGGATACAAAAATCGGATTCTTCGATTGAAGAGGTTGCCCATATTGCGGGATTTCAGGACGTAGCCTATTTTTCGCGGGTTTTCAAAAGCATAAAAGACATATCTCCGCAGGAGTACAAAAAGCGAAAGATAAGCGAAGATCCGTTTTTGTGGTTAAAAGAAAAGGGTATGTTTTTCAGGTAAAATTCATTACGGAAATTTTTCCGTTGAATATATGAATAAGGAGAATTGTTATGAGAAAAGCTGGAAAAATTTTGGCGATGGCGATCGGCGCTTGTATGTGCGTCGGTTCGGCGGGAATGTTGGCGGGCTGCGGCGATGATACGCCGGAGGGATTTACCGGCATTACCTTTGTATATGAAGCAGATATGTATGCGAACCCTACGTTTTACGAACTTGTTAAGACGTATAACGATACGCAGGGGCAAATCGATAAGGTGAAGGTCAATCCCACGCAAGTTTCGGGAGTCGGCACAACCCGTACAACCTATGAGGGAACTTGCGAATACAACGTTGCCGTGACGGACGAAACGGTTTTCAAAGATATTGCAATGGACGGTTTGTTCGTTAATTTGAATGAGTACGTAAAGAACGATAATTACGATTTATCCGATTTTACGACGGGAGCGTTAAATTCCGCCCGACTGACAATCGGCGGCGAAAAATATATCGCGGGCGAAGGGCAGGATTTGCAGGCGTTGCCGTTCGGGTGCGCACCCGCCGTTATCTACTACAATAAAAATCATTTTACGTCGCAAAAAATCAATATCGTTTCCTGCGCCGAGGAGAATTTGAAAACGAAATATCCGAATTTGCAGCCTCACGGCTACGCGGAATACGCGGTAAAACCTTTCGATACGGCGGTTTCTTCGACCAACTTGGCAGGTGAAACGGTCTATAAAGTATTCAACAATAAAATCCCCATGAACTGGGAAGAAAAGCGGTATCTTTCCAAGATGTTCACTTCGTCTTATAATAGCGATTCGCCGAGTCAATACGGATACGTGAGCGCATGGTGGTTTTCCTACGGCTGGTCGGTCGGCGGCGACGTCGTGGGTTGGGACGGCGAGAAATATAATTTTACGCTTATGGACAAAACGGATAATTACCTTGCGGTAAAGGACGTAACCGTGAACGGAACGGAGTATCATGCGGGCGAGATCGTATCCTATGAGGATAAGATAAAACAGAAGGATATCGAGGCGTTGGAAGGGCTTTATGCGTTGCCTTCTCAATACGATTCTCAGATCGAATTCCTTTGCACCTCAAAGAGCGGACCGGTGGAGGGTGACGTTCAAGGCTACGGCGTTTGTCCTTCCGATATGGAACGTATCGGTAATTTTACGAGCGGCAAGGTTGCAATGACCAACCTGTTTTTGGACGAATTTACCCGTTTCAGCCGCAACATGAGAACGGGATTTGACGTTGCGCCCGAACAGCAGTACCGCGAATACGAGGGCGGAAGCGTGTATTACAACGGGAATAATTCGTTTCAAAACGAGTATTTGAAGGTTATCGGAAAGAAATATGACGGTGATAGCGCAAGCGAAACGGGTAAGGAATATACGGGTGAAATCAAAACGCAGGACGGCACGGAAATCGTAGGAAAAAGAATAAATTCGGCGTCGTACAGCTATCTCGTCATTCCCAAAAATTCCGATCCGCAAAAATTCGACGCGTCCTGGAAATTTATCAGCTGGGCTTGCGGGGCGGAGGGGCAAAAAATTCTCGCCAAGACGAATTGTCTTGCGCCCGTCCGCAAAGGCGTGACGCTAAACGATTATCCCGCGCTGTCGAACGATTACAATTTTACGGCGTTTGCGCAAGCCGCCGTCAACGGCGATATCGGCGATTGGGCATATTTCGAAAACGGCGAATGGGTGAACAGATGGTCGGGAGATTATAACGATAACGTGCGCGAGGGCACGATGACGGTTAGCGAATTTTTGGCGGCAAACGAAAAAAGAGCAAGCGAAGACGTCGCGAAAACGGCAATTATCATCAACGGGAGGTAAGCGCTATGGAAAATAAGACGGCGTTATCTTCAAGCGAAGGGAGAATCGACGCAGGCGATGCCGTTCGTGGCGAAAAGCCCGTTAAACGGAAACACAAATTCCGCAGAGAGTGGCTGTGGTGCTGGATCGTCGTATCGATTCCGATTATCGGTTACGTTTTCTTTAACGCCTTTCCCGTGGCGATCTCGCTTGCGTCGATGTTTACGGATATTCAGCACAATCAAATTTCGACGATGAAGTGGAATAACTTTGCGCATTTCGTCAAGTTTTTCCACGATGCAAAATACTTAAAGGCGCTCGGCATTACGCTTTGGCTCACTTGCGCACAGTTTTTATCGCTTTTCATTGCGCTTGTGATAGCAACGCTCATCAAGACCAAGGTCAAGGGCTCGCGACTCATGCAAACGTTGTATTTCGTACCCTATATTTGCTCGATCGTAGCGGTTACGATCATGTGGAATCAAATGTTTTTGACGGGCGACGACGGCGTGCTCAATACCATTTTCAATACGAATATCAACTGGCGCGGCGATCCGAAGTATCTCACTTGGTGTATCTTTACCGTCATCGTTTGGCAGTCGCCCGGATACGGCATCGTTATGATTACGACGGCGTTCATCGGGGTCGATCCCACGCTTTACGAGGCGGCGAAAATCGACGGGGCAAACGCCTGGAAACAGTATTTTCACATAACTATGCCGCAGATCGCGCCGATGATTCTCTTTCTCGCTTTGGCGGGTTGGCAAGGCGGGCTTGCAACCTTCGATGCGGCACAGGTCATGGCGCCTGTGGGGTTTGGCGGCACGGCGGGTCCCGAGGATATGGGCTTGACGCTTGCGTATTATAACTATATTCAAGGAATGTCGTTCTCGCACATGGATTATGCGTCGGTGATGAATTGGATGACGGCAATCATCAATTTTGCGGGAGCCTATTTGTTCCTGAGATTGAGAAAGAGAGCGGAGGATAATTTGGGATGACGAAAACATTCGATAAATTCACCTCGGCAAAGGCAAAAAACATTTATTCCAAAATCGGCATTTATTTTGGTTTGATTGCGTATTTTCTGCTTCTTTTTCTGCCGTTTATGGTTATCATCCTCACTTCTTTTACGTCGGATGCGGAAATCGCGTCGACGACGGGATTCGTGTGGTTTCCGTCTGAACTTTCAGGCGAGGGATACCGTATGGTATTTGAATTCGACCCCAACAAGACGAACGGCGTGCCGTCGTTGCTGCTCGGGTTCATCAACACCATGTGGCAGACGCTGCTACCTTCCGTCGTCGGGCTGATGATAAGCGGACTTGCGGCATACGCATATGCGAAATACGATTTCCCCGGGAAGAGTAAGTTTTTTGCTTCCATCATTTTCATGATGACCATTCCCGTTTCGGCTGGTATTACAGGGTATTTATTCTTTGCCCAACTCGGTTGGACGACGGGCGGCGCTTCGGTGCTTCCCATGATTATTCCGGGATTGTTCGGGAGCGCGGGCACGATTTTCTTCATCTATCCCTATTTGAAAGCGCTTCCGGACGGGGTGTTGGAGGCGGCGAAGATCGACGGCATGGGCTTTTTCGGCATCTTTTTTAAGATCGTACTTCCGCTGTCGACGCCTATCTTTCTTTCGCAGTTTCTCTTTGCGTTCGTCGGCGGCTACAATAATTATTCGGGCGCGCTCATCTATCTCGCCAATCAAAAGCAGCTATGGACGTTGCAGCTTGCTTTGAACCAGCTCGTTTCCTATATTACGGGCGCGGGCGGATATAACAACGTGGCTTGCGCGGCGGCGCTGATGTCGATGTTGCCGCTTCTCATTCTCTACGCTTTTGTCCAGAAATTTTTTATCGAGGGCATTACGGTGGGGAGTGTAAAAGGTTAAATCGGGAGGAAATTTATGAAACAATATTTGAAAGCGGCAGCGGTTGCGCTCGGCGCCATAACGGTGTGCGCCACGTTGGCGGGCTGCGGCAAAACGGAGAAAAAGACGGTATACGAAATACCGTATTACGACGGAACGACGTACGAGGAAGGGGCGGAGAAGCCCGTTTACAGTTCCGAGCTTTGGCGCAGGAACGACGTGAACAACGGCGCGGGCGATCCGTTCATTCTCGACAATACGGCAATAGACGGATTCTATTACCGTTACGGTACGGGCGGAGCCCATCAGTTTTCCGCTTACCGCTCCTCCGATCTCGATTTTTGGATCCCCTGCGGCATCATTTTGGAAAATATCGGTTGGACGGCGGCATGGGCGCCCGAGGTCGTATACGACGATCCCACGGATGACGGCGTGAACAACGGAACGTACTATTTCTTTTTCAGTATGTGTTTCCCGGGCTACGCGACTTCGGATGGCTACAACAAGGAAAAGGACGAAAACGGCAATGCGGATAACGTACACTCGCTCTTTGTGGCAACGTCGTCAAGCCCCGCAGGGCCCTTTAAGATGGTCGATTTCACCGATGCAAAGAGTTGCGGCGAAGAGAATGTGCGCACGATCGATGCGGGCGATTACGGCTATACCTGCGATTATCTGAAATATATGCTATTCGAGCCGATCGAAACGAATAGGGCGTGGCATGAGATTATGCCCGAGCGCATTCCCGAAAATTCGGATAAGCTGTGCAACAATATCGACGCAAGTCCCTTCGTCGATCCCGTCACCAAAAAGAAATATCTCATTTTCAATCACGAGCGTCAGCCGTCGCCGATTCTCATCATGGAGATGGAAAATTGGCTGAAACCGCTCCCCGAAACGACCAAGGTGATCGCGCGTTGCGGTTATTATACGGTTGAGGATTACGAAAAGGCGCAAAAGGGCGAAGCGGTCGAAACGTCCGACTTTGAAATGAGAACGAATAAGGTAAACGAAGGTCCGTGTATGTATTACAATGCAGAGAACGGAAAGTATTACCTTACCTACTCCGTCAACGGGTTTATGGATCCCACTTACGCGGTTGCGCAAGCCGTGTCCGATTCTCCGACCGAAGGGTTCAGGAAGCTCACGCAGGCGGAGAACGGACTCATTCTCAGCGCCGACGACGGCGGGAACAAGCTTGCTTCGGGTACGGGACACCATTGCTTTTTCCATATCGGCGAAAAGCTGTATATCTATTATCACAAGCATACCGTTCCCTATGCGGACGAAGGCAGATACACGGCGGTGGACGAAGTAAAGTTTGTTACGATAAAGGATCAAAACGGCGAAGATCTGGACGTTATGTACGTCAACGGTCCCACGGTGACCACTCAGCCTGCTATTGTAAAGGGAATGGAATACGCCGATATTTCGGGTAAATTACAGTCGGTGTCCGTGATAAGCGGCACGCTTGCCGAAGGCTCGGATACAAAGTGGCTCAACGACGGCTTGCTTTCTTATAACATGAAGCTCAATCAGGAGTTTTTGAACACCTACGTGCGCGAAACGGAAATCACAAGCGATACGACGTTTGAGCTCTCGTTTGCGGACTATGAGACGATTCGCGGACTCATGATTTACAACTCCAAGAACCTTGAAAAGGTGTTCTATAAAATCAAGAACGTCGAGTTCGAATCGGAGGGGAAAACCTACTTTATCAAAGAGTTGAACATCGACGAGCAATCCAATTTCAAATTTAACGAGTTTGAATTGATGTACGGCAACAAGGTTGTGGAAGCGGTGGCTTACGGCGGAGGAGTGTATGCGGAGTTTGCCGCGACGAAAGTGAAAAAGATCCGTTTTACGGTGGAAGTGCCTGAGGGGCAGACTGAGGTGGGGATTTCCGAAGTCGCCGTGATGGGCAAGGTTCTTTAAGGAGGGGAGTTATGAAGAATTCAAGAAAACGGTTGGCGTTGGGAATCGCCGCCTGTCTGTGCTCCTTGTTCGCTTTGACGGCATGCGGAGAAACAATAACGCAATACAACGTAATCGGCACGCAGGATTGCTACGCTCCCGTACAGAAGCCGACGAGCGGTGCGCAGATAGACGACGGGATCGTCCTCGACGGCGTTCTCGACGAATCTTTCTACGAAAGTAAGAGTTGGTTCGTGGGACATAAGAACGTGAAGGGCAGAGAGGCGACGCTCAGAACGACGGCGGAGATCGCGCCGCACGGCATTTTATTCGGAATCGACGTCGACGAAGGGTTTACTATCTCATACAGCGCAGGCAGACCGACGGCTTGGAACAGCGGAATCGAGTTTTATTTCGCATTCGGCGGCGAAACCGTGCCCGTGGATAATTTGTTCGAGATCGATCTGACGGCGCACGATGACGTCAACGTGCGTGTATGGCGTCCGGGGATTTTCAACGACGGTTATCTGCAATATCTCTATTCCTTTGAAAACGCGCCCGCCCATGCCGTGAAGTTGAAGGGCGGCACGATCGAGAGCGGAAACTGCACGGGCTATACGATGGAGCTGTATTTGCCCTATACTATGTTCGGAAGAGACGGACGTCCCGAATATATCAATCTAAATCCCGGCATGATCACGCCGCTTTCCGATACCGAATGGGTGCGCGATTATTATGTGTTCGGCGGAGAGTTCGAATCCTCCGTGTGTCAATGGGGCAAGACAGAGATGTACAAGTTCGATAAGAACGGTTTCGTCTGCAACAAGCTCAATATTACCGCAACGGGCGGAGGCGTAACCGAGAAATACCGCCGCGATTGGGCAGTGAAGGGCGATCCCGTAATTTTGGAATTTGCTCCCGAAGAGGGCAAAACGCTTACGAGCGTTAAAGTCAACGGCGTGGAGCACGTGAACGACGTAAAGGAAAACGTTTATAGATTTATCGGTACGGGCGACGATTTGAACGTCGTGGCGGAATTTACACAAGGAAATAATCCGAAAGGTTAAAATAAGGAGGAAATTATGAACAAAAAGAAACTGAAAGGTTTAACGGCGCTGAGTGCGGTGTTAACGCTCTCTCTTGCCGGCGGAATCCTTGCGGGCTGCGGCGGGAAAGAGGATCACACGCTCTCTGCGGTAAACGAAGTGGCGGCGACGTGTACGACGGACGGACACAGGGCTTATTACAAGTGTACCGACGACGGCTGCGGTAAATATTTTGCCGACGCAGAGGGCAAGGAGGAGCTTTCGGCAGAGGATGTCGTTTTGCACGCGCTCGGGCACAATCCCGTGCATCACGAAGAAAAGGATGTGACTTGCACCGAGGACGGTAACGCGGAGTATTGGGGATGCAGCCGTTGCGACGCGAAATTTGCCGACGAAAATCAAACGCCGTTTGACGGCGATCCCGTGCTCACACACCCTGGACATCAGTTTACCGAGGTAACGCCCGCAACAGATCCCGAGCCGAACAAAGCGGGTAACGTCGAGTATTGGCACTGCGATCGGTGCGAAAAGAATTACAATAACAGCTACGGCGATAAAGAAATCGAGGACGTGACCATCCCCGCGATTGCAAAGCTCGATTCGGTTACGCTCAAACTGAAAGGGTACAGAGAGGGTGAAACGGGTAATCTCTCCGGCAACGTTACGCTTACGGGAAAATACGATCAAACGGCGAGCGGAAGCTTAACGGACGGCGTGGGCACGGTTGCAAACGTATATGCCATGGAATACGACGTGGAATGCAACGGCTACGTCGGCAAGCTTGCGTTCGAGGCGGGCAAGTCGGAATACGAGCTCACGCTCGAATACAACTATGCGACGTCTACGGGCGAAAGCGCAACGACGACCGATCCCGAGCTCCCCGATAATAAGAAGAGTACGGTCGATCTTTCGAAGATGAACGATAAAAACCATACCATCGTTTTGAGCGACGGAACGTATGCGACGAAAGATTATACCGAAGCAAAGCTCACGCTTCCGAGAGAGGTGCAGGGTTCGAAGAACGTGTCGATATCCTTCACGCTGAAATTCCTCGATAACAGCATGTACGAGGGGAACGTCGGCGACAGCGGATTCAACCCGCTTTCCCGTGTCGGCGTGAAGATGGCGGACGAGAAAGGCGTGTTCTTTATGATGATGGATAAAAAGTGGCATAACGACGGAGAGGGTAATCCCTCAGACGCTTTGTATGTCTGCCCGATTCAGCCGAAGGATTATGTTCCGGACGGAAAGGAGGAAGTGGAAGGAACGTTCTACGGCTGGGATAATGCCAATGAAGGGCGTTTCGCGGCGGTTGCTGCGGCGATCAAAGGCGACGGCTTGCAGATTCGCATGGTGCGCGCAAAGACGTATATCCGTATGTTCTTAAAGCTCGACGGCACGTGGGTAGAGGTGATGAACGTCGCAGGCGTTGTAGAATGCGCCGAAAATGCGGAGACCGATATCCGCTTGCTTATAAACGGTCATAAATGGGAATTTTCGAATATCGAATACGGAAGCATGACCGAAGAGTCGTATAAGGCATCCTCTGTGACGGAGGCGGGGCATCAAGCGTATCTTGCGATAGACGATATGTATTTCAACCCGGACGGCACGTTGAGTTCGCTTGAAGAACTTACGATTCCTCAGCTTAGTCCCATTACGAGCGTTGCGCTCACCTTAAAGGATGAGAGCGGAAATGCGGTTACGACAGGTACAAACGTAAAGATTTCGAACGTTTTGAGCGAAATTGCCGATATTCAAACGACGGTGGGCGAAAACGGCGTCGTCACCCTTGCGGGTACGACGGGCGTATATGCGGGACTTCCTTACGTCGTTAAGGTAGAAGGTTATGCGGGTACGTATACAATCACGTTTGAGGGAACAACCGCGACGATCGAGACGCTTGTTCTTCCCGAATGGGAATATTCCTCCGCTTCTTCCGTTAAAGTCGTAGCAGGCAGCGGCAATTGGGCAAACGGCACACTTACGGACGACTCGACCGACGATAAGATCGCTTTCACCGCAGCGTTTCCCGTGTCGAAAGAGGTCGTCGTAAATACGGGCACGTCATTCGGCGGGTCGGTTAACTATACGTTGTATTTCAATCTGAAAATGACGGGTACGAACGGTTGGGAAAACCGTTTCGGTATTCGTTTGACGGAAGGAACGGGCGAGAGCGTGGTCGGATTCTACTTCTTCCAACAGGATCAGGGTGCGATTAAAGTGGGCGCGTTGCGCGGAAAGATCGATTTTAACACTAACGGCGGAGAAGCCGCGAGCACCTTAAATGCAAGCATGTTTGTAAACGGTCTTGAAATGAAGGCAGTGCGCGAGCAGAATAAAGTGACGCTGTATGCAAAGATCGGCGGGAAATGGGAAAAAGTTTCCGCCGAAGTGACGCTCTCGGGCGGCTACGGTGCGCTCGGCTTCTCGGCGTCGCAGGGGACCTTCGAATATACGGACGTTGCGCTTGACATAAAGCCGGCGGAAGATCAGACGTTCTCGCTTACGCTGAAAGACGGCGAAGGAAACGCGCTTTCGGAGGGCACGACGGTTCTCCTCACCAATCCCCGCGGAGAAACGGTTTCCAAAACGACGGACGCGCAGGGTAATGTTACGTTGGAATCTCCTTATTTCGGCGATTTTATCGTAGAAGTGAACGGTACGATGTTCGTCGTCAATTTCTCCGCCGATTCGCTTACGGTAAGCAAGTCGATAAGCACGGCTTGGACGTATACGGGCAAAGAGGGCGAGGTTACCGAACATAAAATTGCGGATCAAGGCAACGTCGTCATATCGCACGACGAAACATCCGTTACCGTTGCGGCGACGTGGGATAATAATGATTGGAAACGCGATGAAGTCTATGTGAACGTCGGCGATGTTTTGGGCGACAGCACGAATTATATCGTTCGTTTCAAAATTACGGCTACTTTGGCAGGAAATTGGACGGAGCGCTTTGGGATTCGCGTGGTTTCCAAAGAAAACGATAACAACGCCAATGCGGGTTTCTTGATTTGGGATAAAGGCGGCGACGGAATCTGTTTCGGAAATTTGGCTAATTATCCCGATTTTGGCGGCGGAGGACCTTCGGATAAAACGGTTCTGACCGAGGCAATGTTTGCGGCAGGAGTGGATATTCAAATTATCCGTAACGGTAACCGTGCCACGATGTATGCAAAAATAGACGGGAAATGGCAATCTGTTTATACGGTAAGTCTTGCAGACGGTAGCACGGCGCAGCTCGGGTTCAGCGCGGCGGGCGGAACGTACGTCTATTCGGATATGTCGATTGTAACGGTTTCCGACACGGTTTCCGAATAAAACGGAAAAAACGGGATGCAAATTGCAGGGCGGCTTTCTGCCGCCCTGTTTTTAAAAAGGAAAGAAGCAGAGCCTGTCATTTTGAGCCGCCGCGACCTTGCGGCGAGTCGAAGAATCTTTTCGTTAAAGGACAACAAGACAAAATCAAAAAGGAAAGGAATATGGATAAAGTTTATTTGGGCGCGGCGTATTATCCCGAATTATGGGACGAAGATGAACTAGAAAAGGATATTGCGCGGTGCAAAGAAGTCGGCGTGAACTGCTTGCGGATCGGCGAATTTGCTTGGGGTAAAATGGAACCCGAAGAGGGCAAGTTCGATTTATCGTGGCTTGTGCGCATTGTAGACAGGCTCTATGAAAACGGCATTTTCACGGTGCTCTGCACGCCCACGGCAACCCCGCCCCGATGGATGCTGAACAAGTATCCCGAAATGCGCATGATCATGCACGATTTAGTGCGGGCGGACGTATCGTCTCGTTGCCACGTCTGCAAGACATCTACCGTCGCGCGCGAGAAGAACCGCGGTATCGTCACCGAGCTTGCAAAGACGTTCGCGGGGCATAAGGGCGTCGTCGGCTGGCAGCTCGATAACGAATTGTTTCCGTATTCCGATGGGTGCTATTGCGAGAACTGCAAACGCGCTTTCCGCGCCTACTTAAAAGAAAAATTCGGGACGACGGAAAACCTCAACAAAGCATGGGGTATGGCGCGCTGGTCGCTTTGCTATGATTCGTTTAACGAAGTGGAACCGCCGTATCCCCGTCAGTGGCGGCATCCCTCTTTGCGCAAGGCATGGCGGGATTTTCAGTGTGCGCAAATTAAGAGCTACGCGGAAGAGCAGTTGCAGATTTTACATAACTACGGCTGCGAAAACGTGGGCACGAATATGATGCAGCACAATTCGCTGAGCTATTATAAACTGAACGAGAAGCTGGATGTTGCGCAGTACAACCATTACGATACCGCCGAACGGCTGCCCGACACGGCGTTCGCCTACGATTTCGTGCGGAGCATCAAAAACAAACCGTTCCGGATCATGGAAACGCAGGTGGGCTGGAACGGGAGCGAGTATGCGGAGAGCGGCTACCGCCCCGCGGGGAATTGCTATGCGAATACATGGCTTCCCGTTGCCAAGGGCGCGGAAATGAACTTATATTGGCTGTTCCGCGCACACCCCAACGGACATGAGATCGGGCACGGCGCGCTGTATTCTGCGGCGGGGAGAAGCTACCGCGTGAGCGAAGAAGTGAAACGCGCAAGCGAAGATTTTAAAAAGTGCGAAGAATTTTTAACAGGTACTTGCATTCAAAGCAAAATTGCGCTACACTATTCGAGCACGGCGTATAACGACTTGGAGTGCGCGCCGCTCTTAAAAAATTTTAATTACCGCGAAACGCTCATGCAGAAATATTACGCGGCGTACCGTCATCATAACGTGGACGTTATAGACACGCAACACGGCTTAGAAGGGTACGAAGTGATCGTGTCGCCCTTCCTTGCCACCGCCGACGAAAACGGGTTCAAAGAGCGCATCACGGAATGGGTGAAGGCGGGCGGCACGTGGATCGTAGGACCTATGTCCGACATCATGGACGAAAACGTAAAGCGGTACACGCACGCGCCTTACAGCTTTTTGGAGGAGCTTGCGGGCGTATACACGAAATACCAGAAGCCGCTCGACAACGACGTGTTCAGGGCACAGTGGACGAACGACGGCGAGTGCGGCATTTCAACGTGCTATGACGCCTACGAATGCAACGACGGCACAAACAGTCTTGCGCACTATACGGCGGGCGAGTTCGCGCCGCTTTCGGTGATTACCGAGCGCAAGGTTGGCAAGGGCAAGGTCATTTTAGTCGGCAGCGTAATTTCTCACGGAGATCTGTTGCGGCTCGTAAACCGCGCCCCCATTGCCGAGGCGAGCGCCAACGTCATTCTCACCGAGCGCACGGGAAAAGAGAGCGGCATCATCGCCGTAGAAACCGAGAACAAGAGCGGCTACGTTATCCTGAACGGAAGCTATACCGACCTCTTGACGGGCAAAGCCTTTACGGGCAAAACGCAAATTCAACCCTACGGGGTTTTGGTATTGAAAAGGAAATCCTGATTTATGGAACAGAAAGAATTAAAAAAGTTAGTATCGGCGATGAGCCTCGAAGAGAAGGCATTGCAGTTGACGCAGTATCCCGTGTATGAGCTCGACGAGAGCGCGGAAGCGGTGGTAACGGGCTTGTGCGATTTGGGCGGGATAGACCGCGAGGCGCTTTGGCACACGGGTACGATTTTGAATGCGCCGAACGGCGAAACGGTGCAATCGATTCGCAAGACGCGTCGAGAAAAGGGGATAAGCGACCCTTTCCCGTTCATGCTCGACGTGATTCACGGATACCGTACGATTTATCCCGTACCGCTTGCCATGGCGTGTACGTTTAACACGGCGCTCATCGAGGACTGCGCGGAGCTTGCCGCAACCGAGGCGAGCTGCGACGGGGTGGACGTCACCTTTTCGCCCATGGTCGATTTGGGACGGGACGCGCGCTGGGGCAGAGTGATGGAGGGCGCGGGCGAGGACCCTTATTGGAGCGGCGAGGTCGGCAAGGCGATGATCCGTGGCTATCATAGGGGCGGAATCGCCTGCTGCGTAAAACATTTTGCGGGTTACGGCGCCGCCGAGGCGGGCAGAGAGTACAACACCACGGATATTTCCGAGCGGAATTTACGCGAGTATTATCTGTGCGCGTACCGTGCATGCCTTGAAGAACAGCCCGAACTGTTTATGAGTTCGTTTAATCTTTTGAACGGCAAGCCGATTTTAGGGCATAAAGAAATCATGATCGATCTGCTGCGCAAGGAGTGGGGCTTCGACGGCGTTGTCATTTCCGACTTCGGCGCGGTGGAGGAGCTGCACGAACACGGCTATTGCGAGACGGGCAGGGACTGCGCGCGCGTTGCGCTTTCGGGCGGGCTCGATATCGAAATGGGCTCGTCGGTTTATGCAAGCTATCTTCCCGAGCTCGTCCGCACCGGCGCCGTATCGGAAGCACAGCTCGATGAAGCGGTGTTGCGGGTCTTGGAGCTGAAAAACAAGCTGGGTATGTACGAAAATCCCGAGCGGAATACCGATCTTCAAAAAAGGGACGAAGTAACGCTTTCGAAAAGCGGGCGCGCTATCTCCCGCAGAGCCGTGGAAGAGGGCAGCGTGTTGTTGAAAAATAACGGTGTGTTGCCGCTCAAAGAAAGCGCAAAAATTGCGCTTGTCGGTCCGTTTGCGTCTACCCGCGAAATTATCGGGAACTGGGCGGGGAAAGGACGGATCGAGGAATGCGTACCCGTAAAAGAGGGCGTGGAAAAGCTTCTGCAAAGAGCCGTGCCGTATGCAAGCGGCTGTTCGTGGAAGCTGTTCGATACGGACGAAAGCGGATTTGAAGAGGCGGAGCGTATCAGCGCGCAAGCCGATTGTATCGTGGCTTGCGTGGGCGAACACATGATGAACTCGGGCGAGGCACATTCCCGCGCCGACATCCGCATTCCCGAAATACAGCGTAAGTTGATTGCAAAGTTGCATAAACTCAAAAAACCGCTCGTGCTCGTCGTATTCGGCGGCAGACCGCTTGTATTGAGCGAAGTCGAAGCGTTTGCCGACGCGATTTTATATGTTTGGCAACCGGGAACGGAAGGCGGCAACGGGATCGCAAACTTGCTCTACGGTAAAGCAATTCCCTGCGGAAAGACGGTGATGAGTTTCCCGCGCTCGTCGGGACAGTGCCCGATCTATTACAACTGTTTTTCGACGGGCAGACCGAAAAAACAGGATATGCCTTCGGCATTGAGCGGCGAAGAATGGCGCACGGGCTACGACGACGAATATAATTCTCCGCTCTACCCGTTCGGCTACGGGCTTTCGTATACCGAATTTATGTATTCCGATTTGAAGCTGTCGGCGGCGAGGATGAAGCGGGGCGGGAAAATTACGGCGACCGTAAACTTGAAAAACGTCGGAAGCAGGGACGGATATGAAACGGTGCAGTGGTATATCCGCGATCTGTTCGCTTCCGTCGTGCGCCCCGTGAAAGAACTGAAAGGGTACGAAAAAGTCTTTTTGAAAGCGGGAGAAGAGAGAAGCATATCCTTTGAAATCAATGAAGAACTGCTGAAATTTTATACGGACGGCGGGGAGTACGCGGCGGAGAAGGGCGCGTTCGAGCTATTCGTCGGCGGCAATTCCCGCGACTGTCTCAAAACAAACTTTGAACTTGTTGATTGAGGTGAAGGAATGAACAATGAAAGAAAGCTGCCTGCCTATCCGCTGTTCGTAAAGGATCCGAATTATTCGCTTTGGAGCGTTACGGAGGAGCTGAACGGGAGCACCCCGCAAACGTGGTGGGGCGAAGAAAAACGGATCTACGGCTTTTTGAAAACGCACGGCAAGATGTATTGCTTTTTGGGAAGCGGCGCGGATTTTTCCGCCTGCGGCGTTCAGAACGCCGAACAGAAGGGGCTGGAGGTCACGGCGTTTACAACCGATTATCTATTCCGCGCGGGGCAAACAAAGCTATCGGTAAAATTCGTTTCGCCTCTGCCGCCCGACGACGCAGATCTTGCCGCAATGCCCGTTTGCTATTTGGAATACGAGATCGAGGGCGACGAACACGCCGAGCTTTCGCTTTTCGTGAGCCGCGATGTGGCAAGCAACGCGTGTAATCAGGAACGCGGCGTGCGCGGCGGCGTTGTAAAAGGCAACGGTTTCGAGAGCGCGTTTTTCGGATTGAGACGGCAAAAGCCGCTTTCGAACAACGGCGATCTCATCGGCGCCGATTGGGGGTATTGGTATCTGGCGGGCGAAGAGAGCTTCATTCTCGACGAAACAGACCTTGCCGCCTATCTCGCGGGCGGGAATAAACAGTTTACGAATGCAAAAGAAGAACGGTATCTCGGCACTTTTAATCACGCGCAAAAGGGCGTTGTTTTACTCGGCTTCGACGATATCGTTTCCATCGATTATTTCGGCGATTTCCGTAAGGGATATTACTTGCAGGATCATACGATTTTGCAAGCGTTGCAAACGGTGTGGCGCGAATACAAAATAATAGACGAACGGCTTTTTTCCTTTAACGAGGACTTGAAGGAACGGGCGAAGCCTTTCGGAAAAGATTATTACGATATTCTCTGCGCCGCTTTGCGGCAGACCATGTCTGCGCATAAAATCGTAAAAGACGGTGCGGGGAACCTTTTGTTTCTTTCCAAGGAGTGCGGCTCCAACGGTTGTATCGCCACGGTAGACGTCAGCTATCCGTCCGTGCCGCTGTTCTTGCTCTATAACACGGAGCTTATCAAGGGCATGATGCGCCCGATTATAAAGTTTGCGCGGATGCCCGTCTGGAAATACGATTTTGCCCCGCACGACGCGGGCACTTATCCGCATTGCTGCGGGCACGTGTACGGATTTAATCAGGATAAGAGTAAGTTTTTGGGCAATCTCATTCAGAAAGAAAACGAAGAGACCTGGTTTCCGTTTTACCTTTTACCTGCCGATTACGACGTTTACGATTTGAAAGACCAGATGCCCGTTGAAGAATGCGCCAACTTGCTCATTATGCAGTACGCTTGCTATGAGCGCGACGGCGATAGTTCTTTCTTTGCGGAGAACTTCGATTTGGCGGAGAAGTGGGTGGAGTATCTCGTCAAATACGGCTTGAAGCCCGAAGAACAGCTCTGCACAGACGACTTTGCGGGACACATGAAAAACAATCTCAATCTTGCGATCAAAGCTACCGTAGGCATTGCATGCTACGCAGAGCTTGTAAAAGCGGCGGGGAAAGCGGGGCTTGCGGAAAAATACCGCAACACGGCGGAAGCGTTTGCGGAAGAGATCACGGCGTTTGCAAAGAAGTTTTCGCATATGCCCATTTCGTGGGATGAGGACGATAGCACGTTCTCGTTAAAATATAATTTTGCGTTCGATAAACTGCTGGACTTAAATCTGTTCTCGCAGGAAATTTTCGAGAGGGAAATCGACTGCTATCTGCAAAGAGTAAACGGGTTCGGCACCCCGCTCGACAACCGCGAAACGTACACAAAGAGCGATTGGCTGTGCTGGGTCGCATTCCTTACGGATGACGAGTCGAAAAGGGAAAAGCTGTTGGCACCCATTGCAAAATTTTTAAAAGAATCGCCCGACCGCGTGCCGTTTTCCGATTGGTATCAAACGGATACGGGTGCATATCTTCATTTTCGTGCCCGCAGCGTGCAGGGCGGCTGCTTTATTTTGTTGTTAAAAAGGAATGAATATGTTAAAAGGTAACTTTATCGGGGTCAAAGAAAATGTTGGCGTGTTCGTCGTTGAAAAGAGGTTCACGGCGCATGCGGGCGAACGTGCGGTTTTAAAGGTAACGGCGCTCGGCTTATATTTTGCCGAAATCAACGGCGTGCGCGTGGGCGATGCTTACTTAACCCCCGGCTGGACCTCGTACAATAAAATGTTGCAGGTGCAGGAGTACGACGTTACGGCGCTCTTAAAAGAGGGTGAAAACGTGTTGTCGCTCACCGTGGGCGAAGGCTGGTATTGCGGTCCGCTCACTTGGGAGCGCAAGAGAAGTTTTTACGGAAAACAATCCGCCGTCTGCGCCGATTTGATTTTTGCGGACAGAACGGTAAGTACGGACGAAAGTTGGACGGCGCGGGAGAGTGTAATTCGCGCAAGCGGCATTTACGACGGCGAAACGCAGGATTTTACGGCGGAGAAAAAACCGCTCACCGTGTGTGAGGTTGTCTTTGATAAATCGGTGTTGGTTGCGCAGATTTCCGAGCCCGTGCGAAATATCGAAAGATTAGCCGTGAAGGAGATCATTCATACCCCTGTTGGCGAATTAGTGTACGATTTCGGGCAAAACATGGCGGGCGTAGTGGAAATCAGAACGCCCGAAAATTTCAACGGCACGCTTACGTTGCAGTTTGCAGAAATTTTGGTGAACGGGAATTTCTATACCGATAATTTAAGAAGCGCAAAGGCGACGGATACGTTCACAGTGAAGGGCGCAAGAACGCTTTCTCCCGAATTTACCTTCCACGGCTTCCGCTATATGAAGCTGACGGGCGCGGAGTTGCCCCAAGAGAATGTGACGGCGATCGTGCGGTATACGGACATGAAGCGCACGGGGCATATACACACGAGTAACGACCGCTTCAACCGTTTAATGGACAACGTGATATGGGGGCAAAAGGGGAATTTTGTGGATATTCCCACCGACTGCCCGCAAAGGGACGAACGGCTGGGCTGGACGGGGGACATCAACGCTTTCTGCACGACGGCGGCATATAACTACGATATCCGCGCCTTTATGAAAAAGTGGCTTGCCGATTTACGCAACGATCAAACGGAGGACGGAAGAATTCCGCACGTTGCGCCGAACGCATTGCGCGGAGAGAGCGACAGATCCACGGCGGCGATGTGGTGCGATGCGGTCACCATGGTGCCGTGGAAGCTCTATCAAATGTACGGCGATAAGAGTTTTCTTTCGGAGAACTTCGGGGCGATGAAAAAGTTTATTTCCGCACGCGAGCGAACGATGACGGACGGGCTTGTGAGCAAGGGGCACGAGTTCGGCGATTGGCTGGCGCTCGATCAGGAAAAGACGAGCAACGAAACGTTTATCGGCAGAACGGATTTATACTATATTACCAACGTGTTTCAGGTGCGTTCGCTGAAAATCGTAGCCGATACGGCGAAGATTTTGGGCGAAAGGGCGGATGAAAAGCTATATCTGGAAAAACACGGAGAAATGCTCGAAAGGGTGCGGAGCGAGTATTTTACGGCAGGCGGACGGCTTTGCTTGGATACGGTCACGGCGCAGACGCTTGCGCTATACTTCGGAATCGTGCCCGAACGGCACCGCAAAAAATTGGCGGAGGCGTTAAACGAGAACGTCAAACGGCACGGATACAAAATCATAACGGGTTTTATCGGCACGACGTATTTTTTATATGCGCTTGCGGACAACGGGCATATGCAGACGGCGCAAAGGGTTCTCATGAACAACGGCTACCCCGGGTGGTTGTTCGAGGTGGATATGGGCGCGACCACGATGTGGGAGCGTTGGAACAGTTTAATGCCCGACGGCACGCCCAATCCCGACGGCATGAACAGTTACAATCATTATGCCTACGGTTCTGTCATGGAGTTTGTCTACCGCCGTATCGCGGGGATAGAGGCAACGGAAGCGGGATTTGCAAAAATCAGAATCGCGCCTAACCCCTGTAAGGGGCTTGCGGAGTTCAAAGCGGAGTATGAGAGTGTGCGCGGCAAAATCGTTTCGGGCTACGAGCAAAAGGACGGACAAATCAAATTCACGGCGGAAATTCCCGAAGGGGTACAGGCGGAAATCATTCTGCCGAACGAACAGCCGATTCCCGTAACGGGCGGGAAGTACGAATACGAGCGTGATTGGGAGAACTTGGACGGTGAGCCGTTTACGCCCGAAAGCTACGTGACGGAGGTGTTCGACAACCCGAAAGCGGTAAAGGCGTTCAACGAGGTGTTCGGCGGAATATTTACAGGCAGCGAAATCGCCTGGATGAAGAACGAGCCCAAAACGCTCGGCTTTATGGCGTGGTTTCGAGATTCGGAAAAGAAGATGAAGCTATCTGACTTTCCAGATATGTTGCAGCGGGCAAATAGGTTGTTTTTACAGTAAAAATAATGTAATGTAAGGAGCAATAAAATGTCGGAATTGAGAGAAAAACATAAATCGATCATTGAAGGATATTATTATGCCTGTTGTCCTCATTGCAAGACGACTTTGGTGCATGGGAAAAACGGGACGGATACGTTTATCAAATGCTCGAAATGCGGCAATTTTCTTCATGTGGAGATCAAGGACGATACCGTACTTGTCGAACGTAAAAATTCATAGTAATAAAATTTAATATTTTCGCGGTTATTAGCGTAATTTCGGCAAAAAAAAGTCATTTTTTGCGATAATAAAAATGATAGTATGAATTTAGCCCCCACGGGGTGTGACGACATCCACAAGCGGAAGAGGCTGATTCTACTGTTAAGAGCTAAAATCCGAAAAAAGATACAAGCCGGCAGCAGAGCAATATGCCTTCCTTAACGGAAGGTTAATTTGCTTTGCTCGGCTTTTTAACCGTTCCGTGCCTCGGCGGCGTATTGCAACGCTGTCGGGGGCGTTTTTTATATATAAGGCGAAATCCGCCGATAGCGATTTTTAACGAAAATCAAAATCGGAGGGTTTCATGGCGTTCATTACATACCGATTTGTGGACGGTACGAGGGAAGAGATCGAAGTCACGGAGGAATTTGCGGCAGAGTTTGCGGAAATGGAGCATAAAGACGCTTTAATTGAGCGTAAGGAAACGCGACGTCATCAGTCGTTGGACAAGTCCTTGGAACACGGGTTCGATATTCCCGATCCACAAGCAAACGTTTCGGAGGAAATCGAGAGGAGGGAGTTGTCCGAAGAAATACGGAAAGCGTTACATAAACTAACGGAAAAGCAACGGATAGTTGTGTTGTTAAGAATATCGGACGGAATGTCCTTCCGTGAAATCGGAGAAAGAATGAGTCTCGGCACTTATACGGTGCGGGACTATTTTTATAATGCGGTAAAAAAATTAAAAATTATTTTATCGTAGCATACCCCAAAACGGTCGTTCCCGTGGCTATTAGGTGAAGGGCTTCGGCTCTATCTAAAAAACGGGAGATCAACTATGTTGACGCTAAAACAAATTCGGGATGATCTGAAAGACATCCGCTACTACTATTCGCGCAAGGAAGCCTTCGAGCAGGGTTTCCGAGTGGTAGGCTCGAACGATATTGTAGGAAAAGCCAAACGCTACAATACCGTGATGCAGTCCGCGCCTACCAGACTGTACGATATCTACGTCGGTCTTTACGCACGCAATCTCACGCAGGAGGCTCTGTCCATCGAGCTGTGCTATACGCCCGAGTATATTCAGATCCTCAATAAGCGGCTGCTGCTGTATTTGCAGAAAACGCTTTCGGGGGAACGGGCATGACAATTCAAGAGATACGTAGCGATTTGCGGGCGATCCGTTACTATTATTCCAAGCAAAAAGAGTTCGACAAAGCGGCGGAGACGGTCGGGGCGAGCAGGGTTACGGAAATAGTTGAAAAGTACAATCAAGCCGTTACAAACGCGCCTTTGAAGCTGTATGAGGTGTACGTCGGACTGTACGTTCATAACAACACGCAGGAAACGGTATCCTTTGATTGGGACTGTTGCGTGGAGTATATCAGGCGGCTCAATAAACAGCTGTGCATCTTTCTTTTAGAATACTTCAAGAGGGAAAACTAAAATACTATGCCTTATCCGGAATGTAAAATTTATTTTGACGGAAGTCATTATATCGCTATTCCGCATACGGAAAAGCGTTACCGTCCCCGTCCGAAGAAAAAGGAAGAAATTATTACGGTCAGGGACGGAAATGTAAGCGTTGCCGAATCACCATGTAAAGGCGAACAGTTAATAGACGAAGCAAGCGCACCGCAGAATGGCGATACGCTATTACCGCTTGAAAAAATCGCGGTATCTGGTATACGGGAAGAACCCGAACAGCCCGCGCATATCTTGCAACCGAACGAGCGGCTTATGACAAAGAAAGAACTGTTTAATGAGCTATATCAGCAATATCTCTATTTGAAGAAAGGCGAACGGCGGGAAAAGATCATGACAGCTTTGCGTCCGTACTTTAAGACGGACAATGCGGTGAAGAACTGTGTAGACAGTAATATCGAACGCAAACGGCGCAATCTGATTATGCGGCATATTCGTTTGACGAGGAAAGTCAATTTACAGGCATTCAATTACTTCGTAACGTTTACCTTCAACGGAAAACTTCATACTGAGGAAAGTTTTCGTAAAGGCTTGAAAAAGACGCTTGCAAATTTCGCCTCACGGAAAGGCTGGAAGTACGTCGGCGTATGGGAACGATCTCCCGAAAAGCAACGGTTACACTTCCACGGCTTATTCTATATTCCCGAAGGAACGATGCCGGAGTTATTGATTGAAAAGAACGATTACAGCTTCAAAAGCCGCCGCAGACAGATTACGGTGCAGAATACTTATTTCAACGAACGGTTCGGGCGTTCCGATTTTGAGAAGATAGAGGACTATACCATGCTCGGCAATTCGGTTGCCTATCTCATGAAGTATCTCGAAAAGACGGGAGAGAAGATTGTTTACAGTAAAGGACTGCCGCAATACTTTATCTCGGATATCATGGATGACGACGTCGTAACGACGATTGGCTTGGAAGATAAAAAGCTCTTACTATTCGATGATTTTACCTGCTGGGACGAAGGAGAATATATCGGCACGGTGAGCAAAAATACAATTAAGCAAATGCGGAAAAGCAACTGATTTTGTCAAGTGACACGATAATGTATTTCAAGGGCTTGAAAAAAGGTTTGTGATATGTTATAATTGTTTTTGTAAGTATATTGGAGAAAAATACATGCAAAATAAGATCAAAGTTTTTGAAAGCAAACAGGTGCGTACCGTATGGGATGCCGAAGCCGAAGAATGGTATTTTTCGGTCGTGGATATAGTCGCTGTTTTAATAGATAAAGATTATGATGGTGCGCGTAAGTATTGGAAAGTGTTAAAAGGCAGGTTGAAAGCCGAGGGGAGTGAGTTGGTATCATTTTGTTACCAACTGAAATTACAATCTTCCGATGGGAAATATTATAAAACAGATGTGCTTGATACGAAAGGTGTATTACGACTTGTACAATCTATCCCTTCACCCAAAGCCGAACCGTTCAAAATGTGGCTGGCGCAGGTCGGCAGCGAACGTTTGGACGAAATAGCTGATCCCGAAAAGGCAATCCTTCGCGGCGCGGATTATTACCGTGCAAAGGGCTATACGGAAGGCTGGATCAACCAACGCTTGCAGACGATTGAAATGCGGAAAGAGCTTACCGACGAATGGAAAGCGCGCGGTATCGAACGAGATAAGGACTACGCGATTTTAACAAGCGAAATGACAAAGGCTTGGAGCGGTCTTACCGTTCAGGAATATAAGCAACTCAAAGGCTTAAAGAAAGAGAATTTGCGCGATAACATGACGAACATCGAACTTGTTTTGAATATGCTCGCAGAAGTAACTACGACGGCAATTTCACGGCAAGAACAGCCGGAAACTTTTGACGAAAGTAAAAGGATTGCTCGCCGCGGCGGTAGTGTTGCAAAAAATGCAAGAGCAGACATTGAGAGCCAATTAGGGCAATCGGTAATATCTCCGTTAAATGCAAGCGATAAGCCTGCACTTGAAATCCAATCGTCCATTCCCGATAGCACGGAGGACGGCGCTCCCGACGGAACAGCATCGAAAAAGCAATAAGCAAACGGAACTATTAACTAAAAAATAACGGCATTCAAATACGGTTCAAAATCGGGATATCGCGCGACGGTAAGCGCGGGCGGATCGCCAAGCGGATTAGCGGCGAACGCCCGCTCCGTCGGCGCCCGATTTTCGTATTTTTAGCGGTTGTTTCAGTTGCGTTACGGCGTGTGCTGGTCCGCGGCGGCGAAGCCGCCGCGCTTGTATCAAGACCAGCACACGCCGTAAACTCACGCCCCCAACGCTATCTAAACGTTATCCCAACGGGAGCAAATCTATTTTTACAGGCAAAAAAGCACGTTTTTTGTGTGCTTAACGGTGGTAAAATCTATTATTTTGCGGTTGCTAAAATAACCTTGTTAATGCGCCCTACAACGGCTTTTATCTCGGGACGGGTATTCTTTCGATGATGAGCACAGCGGCGTTTCTACGCCCGTTTAACGCGGTGCAATGGCGATGTAACCGCGGATATTCAAACGAGAGAATCAGCATGAAAAATGGCACGCATTGCGTGCCATTTCATTTTGAGGATATTTTAGTTTCTTCCGCAAACTTCGTTATATTTTCGTTGTAGGATCATTCTGCTGCGCCATATCGTCGTGTTATTGACGCATAACAATCTGGCAATCTCGCATACGCCCATGCCTTTCAGATAGCAGTTTAATGTGTCCTTTTGCTTTTTCGTCAACTTCATTTTACGGATGATTTGCTCTACCTTTTTATAGCTTTCTTCCGTCTTGTTTTCCTCAAACGGTTCGGGCACTTTTACCGTGTCATTTCGATGTTCGCTGCAAGTATTCATTTGTATCCGATAAAGCTTATATACCATGTTCCCTAATTTACTGTAACAGGCGTGCCGTATCGTTACGGGCTTTTTGAATCTGTTCAATATCGTATCGCCGAGTTTCTTTCCCATGTGTTCACATAGAAAGCAAATTGCCGTTTGTACAAAGTCGTATCCGTCCGAAATGTTGCGCTCGATGTCATGTTTACGGTGAAGATCGCGGATCAGACTGTAATAGAAATCTTCCAATTTGCGATACGGCATCAAATGCTTTAACGTAGAAACGGCTATGAGTTCGCCCATTTCCTGTACATTGTCGGGCGTGATGACCGTATCCAATTCCGTAATGACGTGTTCTCTTGTATGCGGGATATTGAGATTCATAACTGATCGCCTCCGCATATCTTTTCCTTGTTTACCCTTACTGCCTTGTAAACCTGTTTGCTCATCTTTTTTTACCTCCGAGATTTTTGATTTGCCGTTCGGCAGGGGCAAAGATGCACGGGTTGAGAGGGCAGACAAATACAACACAAACCATTACGGAAGTCAACGACAAAGAAAAAAGATTGCATACGAAAAAACCGAACGGAGTAATTCCATTCGGCTTTCTTTTTTCTTCAAATTTTAAGCAATCTTTTTTCCGTTGACTTCCGCGAAACCCGTGCTACACTTGCCACAACGAACCGGCAAAAAATCTCGGCTCTTTATTATTGACTTCCGATTTTTGTACTATGTCCATTTGAACGCTCAAACCCGATCATGACGTTTTCCAGAATAATTCCGTCAAGATTTTGAGAGCCGTCGATGTTGGTTGAAGTCCGCTGTGTTGCCGAAATGAGGATTTTACCGTTTTTCTTTAAGCGTTGTTTATTGATTGCCACTTCAATTGAATTTCTTCCGAATCGGTCGAGAGCATAAACGAGGACTATTTCCCACGGTTGAGAACGGTCGCTGTCAGCAAGCATTTTTTGAAATGCTTCGCGTTTATCATTAGTGCCCGTTGTTGCCCGATCAATGTAAGTATTCATGATAACGAGTCCGTTTCTTTCTGCAAACTTTGTGCATTCATGAATTTGTCCTTCGATTGATTGTTCGGTTTGTTTCTCGCACGAATAGCGAGCATAGATTACGGCAGATTTCATCTTGATTTCCTCAATAACTCCTTTTAATGTTTTTCCGTTATAGTGAATAGTCGTTGCGTAGATTTGTTTACCAACGATAAAAAAACGTGAAAACATACGACCAACACCAAACGGATAATTTGTTTCCCTTAATCGGAAAACAAACAAAAAACATCAAAAAAAGACGAGCCGTCAAGGGAAATGCAAAAAAATTGCATGACGGTTGCCATGCTGAAAGTGTTGCAATATTTTTGCAGAGCCCTTGCCGTATTCGAGTTCATAATTCTATTTGTCTACGGCGCGGGATTTTTTTGATACCATAAAAAAACCGCCTAATTTAATAGGCAGTTTCCTTTTAGTTTCCATTTAGTTCCCTTTTGGTTCCCCGCTAAAAGAAAAACCTCTTGCTATAATAGGGAACAGGAGGAAAAACGACCATGAAAAAAGAAGAAAAGGAATTAGAAGTAATCGTACACGGGAAAATTGATTTGCGCAAAGTTCCCAAAGAAATTTTCGATGCCTTTATCGCGGCGTTGGAGGAAGATATATGCAATGTGGCAGAAAAAGAAAGAAATAATGAAAATATAAGTTAAGAATAAGCTCATACTGTTATCATGGCATATTCGTATAAAGGCAGTATCAGTTTCGGGCTGGTGTATATTCCCGTAACGCTTCACAACAGCATTAAGCAGAACGACATCGGGTTCAACATGATAGACAAGAAAACAAAATCGCGCGTGCGGTATAAAAAGACGTGCGAGGAATGCGACGGCAGAGAGGTCAAGCAAGAGGATATCGTAAAGGGCTTTGAGTACGAGGACGGCAAATACGTCATCTTTGAGGAAAAGGACTTCGAGAAAATTAAGACAAAGAAAGATAAAAATATCACGATAGAGCAGTTCGTCGAGGTTGCCGAGGTCGATCCGATATATTACGACAAGACCTATTACGTTGTTCCAACGGGCGCGGAAAAGGCGTATGCGGTGTTGCTTTCCGCTATGGAACAATCGGGTAAGGCGGCGATTGCAAAGACGGTGCTCGGTACAAAGGAAACGCTCGTAATGATTCGCGCGAAAAACGGGCAGATGCTTTTGAACACGCTGTTCTTTGCGGACGAAGTGGTGAAGAACCCCGCAAAGGAAATTACCGAAAAGGGGAACGCCGCCGAGCTCAAAATGGCGCAGACGATTATCGAGAGCATGACGGGCAAGTTCGAGCCGGAGAAGTATAAGGACGAATACCGCGAAAAGGTACAAGAAGCGATTGAGAAGAAAATCGCGGGCAAGGAAATCACCGCGCCTAAGGAAAAGGAAATCACGGTATCCAACCTTATGGAAGCGCTCACGAAGTCGCTTGAACTGACGAAAAAGCCGAAACCGCCTGTCGAGCGTGCGCCCAAAAGCAAGAAGAAGGAAGCATAATGGCGGATTTATTTCACGATAAGAACATATCTCCCATGCTATTGAACGAGGTCAAAGAGCCGTACGACGATAAAGCCTATATCTATGAATTAAAGTTAGACGGTATTCGCTGTATTACCTATCTTGGCAAGGACGTAGTGTTGCATAATAAGCGGTTCAAAGACGTATCGGCAATCTACCCTGAACTTTCGGAAATGAGCAAGTGCGTGAAAAAGAATATCGTTTTGGACGGAGAGCTTGTCTTGTTATCGAACGGCAAGCCCGATTTTTATGCGTTGCAAAAACGTAGCTTAATGAGCGATAAATTTAGGATACAGCTCGCGGCAAAGAAGCAGTCCGTGCAGTTTGCGGCATACGATATTCTCTATTACAACGGCAAAGATTTGACGGACAAGCCGCTCATGGAACGCAAGGCAATTTTACAAGAGAAAGTTACCGAAGGAAACGGATTAAGTATATCGCGCTATATCGAAGAAAAGGGGATCGCGTTTTTTAATCTTGCAAAAGAGCAGGAATTGGAGGGAATCGTCGCAAAGAAGAAGGACGGACTGTATCATATCGGAAAGCGCACGAGCGATTGGATAAAAATAAAAGTGATGCAGGATGCGGATTTGCTTGTTTGCGGCTATCAGCCCGACGAGGACGGTATGCCGAAAGATTTGATTCTCGGTTACTATGACGAAAACGGTAATTTGCAATGCCGCGGAAAAGTGTATCTCGGCGTGAGCAAGGAGGAACAGGCAATTATCTTAAAAAACGCAAAAAAGAACACGGTCAAACGACCGTGGTTCGAGAAATATAAAAATGCTGTCTGGTTGAAACCCGAACTAATCGGCACGGCGCACTATATGCACGAAACGGAGAGCGGCGGAATGCGCCAACCTGTTTGGAAAGGATTGCGAGACGATAAATAACGATTGACTTATGTGGCTTTTTGCGGTATAATAAAAAAGCTACATATTACCAATAATAAACTCATAAAGGGACATACTACGCCTTGTAGTGTGAGCTCTCAATTTCCCTTTATGAGAAATGGTGATATGTAGCAATATCGAGAGCCGCATGAAATAGGGATGTCGTTCTCGAAAGGGGGCGGCATTTTTATGTTACAGAGAAGTCGATATTATTAAAATATTAAGAAAAACAAGACAATTTTTGTCTTGTTTTTCTTTTTTTGACAATAATTAAAGAAAAAGGTGGACGATTTAATCAAGTTTATCGGCGGTTATTTACAGTCATGATTTCATTCACTACAATAAAACCGTCGGTAAAACTCAGAGGCATAAAAGGGGAGAAATTATGGGTTTTACAATTAAAGATACTATTTTAGAAAACGGTGAATGCACGTTTGAAATTAAAAAGGTGAGTACGGAGCATTGCTCACCGCGCAAACAAACCGTTGACTGCGTTCGCCCCGGATACTCACTGCATTTCGTTTTGTTCGGGCGCGGTACGCTAATCACGGAATACGGTAAAAAATATGTGTTAAACAGGGGCTATTCCTTTTTACTGTATAAAAACGAGAAATACAGTTATCAGCCCGATCCGAAGGATCCGTGGTCTTATACTTGGGTAGAATTTGACGGGGATAATTTAGATCAACTGTTGTCTCTTTGCGGATTTTCAAGAGAAAATTGTTGTCAACAAATTACTAATTTCGATGATTACGTTGCGCTTATGAAGGATTTGCAGAATGCGTTTGATGCGCGGCAAACGCAACAGCTTCGGTGTTCGGCTTATTTTGTGTTGCTTTTAAGCAAATTTCTTGACGGTAGGTTTGTCGGACAGGAGGTGAAGTCGCACAAGACGCGGTTAATGCGCGACATATTAATTTACATTAACAACAACTGTTTAAGCGAACAGTTAAGCACGCGAGTGATTGCTTTGGAGAACGGTATTTCGGTACCGACGCTGATGCGCCTTTTTAAGGAGCATATGGGAATGTCGCCCGTATATTATATCAACGCTTACAAGGTTGCGATTGCGTGCGAGAAAATGCTGAGCTCGGATATGAACGCTTCGGAAGCGGCAATGTGGTCCGGATTCGATGACGAAAAATATTTTTCGCGCATTTTCAAGCGAATAAAGGGCATGACACCGACGGAATACCGTAAAAGCAAGCCCGACGAGGATCCCTTCTTGTGGATCAAAGAAAAGGGATTGTTGTTTCGTTAGTTGAGTTTAAGGCAGAAAGTTTTGAAAACGAGAAGTAAAAGTGAAGGAGATAAATTATGAGAAAGGCAGGGAAGTTGTTGGCGGTTGCGCTTGGCGCGTGGATGTGCGTCGGTGCGGCGGGAGCTTTGGCGGGTTGCGGCGGAGACGTCGGAGACGGAGAAATTGAATTTTGGTACAGCGCTTCCATCAGCGATAACAAAATCATGCGGGAACTCGCGGAGGCGTATAACAAGGGTCAGGGTGTAACAGATGGCGTAAAGGTCAAGACAAACAATCTGAAACAAATCGATAAGAGCTCTCTGTTTAATAATGCGCCGAGCGTTCTGATGATCAGCGATGAAGACTTCAAAGCATTTGCGATAGAAAATCTCTTTTTGGATTTGGATGGCTATTATAACGATATGCCGGGGGAATATTCGGAAGCAAAAATCCCCGCAACGCTTACCGAGCGTTTCCGTTTCGACACGCAGGACAACGCGCAGGGCAAACGTATGGCGGGAAAGGGCGCGGCGCTTCAGGGGATTCCGTTCGGGAATACGCCTATGATTTATTATTACAGTAAGCCTGCGTTCGCGACTCAGAATATTTGCGTGATTTCCTGTGAAGAGGAAAAGCTTGCCGAAACGTATCCGAACTTACAACCGCACGGCTATGCGGAGTATACGGCGGAGAACGGAGCGCAGGCTCCCTGCGCGGGGGCGGTGGCTTCTCAAAATCTTGCGGGGAAACAGGTATACAAAGTATTTAATAACCGCATTCCGATGAACTGGGAAGAATTCCGTTATTTATCCAAATGTTTTACGAAGAACGATGCGTATAATCCGAATTCTACCACCGAATACGGTAGCGGCACGCATTGGTGGTTCTCATACGGTTGGTCGGTCGGCGGCGACTGTATCGGCTATAACGGCGAGAAATACGAATTTACCGTTGCGGACGATGCAAAGAATTATCTCGTAACGGCGGCGGACGGCATAACGGTAGGCGAAACGCATTATGCGGCGGGTGAAATCGTTCGTTATGAAGATAAAAAACTCATTTCGGACAAAACAGGGCTCTACGAGCTTCCTTCCCAACGGCAAGCATTGGAGGAATTCGTAAAGCTTTCGACGCCCGCTTCCTCGCAGAAGGGAGAACAGGGAGGATACGGCATTGGTTTATTTGCGGAGGATAATGTCGCCGCAAGCCTTTTGAAGGGAAAAGTCGCCATGCTTGCAAGCGACGGATCGCAAATCACTTCCTTGAACGTCAATTATAAACAGAATTACGATTTTGCTCCGACGACGCAATACCGCGAATATGCAGGCGGTAGCGTTTATTACGAAGGTGCAGAAACGTTTGCAAACGAATACTTAAAGGTAATTGGAACGACGTATGCGGGGGACAGCTCTCCTTATACAGGCGAATTGAAAAAAGAAAACGGCATTGCGATCATTGGACGGCGCGCGGCATTTTCGAGCGCGGACGCGCTTACGATCCCGAAAAATTCCGATCCCGAAAAATATGAAGCCGCTTGGAAGTTTATCCGTTGGGCGGCAAGCGAGGAGGGTCAGAAAATTTATGCCAAAACGGGAATGGTTCCCAACCAGACTTCTTTGGCAATGAGCGAAGATTATCTTTCCGCCGTGGATGCGACGAAAAATTACTGGGCGTTTGCAGACGGTTCGGCGCACGGGGAAATCGGAGATTGGGCATATTTTGAAAACGGTCAGTGGGTTACGGATTGGTCGGGCGTGTTCAACAATCAGCTTCGTGCGGGATATATGACGATAGACGGATTTTTAAGCAGTAAAAAAGATGCCGCCGACAGAGCAGTAGGAGCAGTGAAAATCGTTCTGAACGGGAGGGGCTGAAATGGAAGAACGAGCATCTGTCTCAACCGTACTCGCAGAGGAAAGCGCGGTAACGCAAAACAGGAAACCGAAAAAGAAAAAGTTCAACCGTACTTACCTGTTTTGCTGGATCGGCGCGGGGATTCCGCTTCTCGGGTTTCTGCTGTTCAGCGGGTTTCCGCTTGTTATTTCAATCTTGGCAATGTTTTCCGATATGAAGTATAACAAGATTGAAACGATGGTTTGGAACGATTTCGCGCATTTTGCAAGGTTTTTTACCGATCCGAAGCTGTTGCAGGCAATCAAGGTCACGCTCATATTGGCGTGCGCGCAATTTGTATCGCTTGCAATCGCGCTATTAATGGCGGCGTTTTTAAGCCAGAACGTAAAGGGGACGCGGCTTTTCCAAACGTTATATTTCGTTCCCTATATTTGCTCGACGGTCGCGGTTTCCATTATGTGGAACAATATCTTCGGGATAGAGGGCGTGATCAATACCGTTTTAGGACTGGATATCAACTGGTATAACAATCTCGACAACCCCTATACTTTGACGCTTGCCATCTTTATTTCTATTATATGGCAGGCTCCCGGATACGGCATTGTAATGTACTGTTCGTCGTTTAAGGCAATCAGCCCGTCCCTATACGAAGCGGCAGATTTGGACGGCGCAAACGCAGTGCAGAAATTCCGATATATCACGCTGCCCGGTATTTCGTCGATCACGTTCTTCCTGTTGCTTGCGGGTATTTTGGCGGGGCTTACCACGTTCGACGCGGCGAAAATCATGGCACCCGCAGATTGGGACGGAAATGCGGGCTTAAACAATGCGGGACTTACCGTCATGTATTACATCTATATCGAAGGGATGCAGTTTTCCAACATGGGTTATGCTTCGGTGATGAGCTGGATGCTGTTCATCATCATGATGATTCCCTCCGTATTCCTCATAAAAAAGCGGATTTTAGAAGTGGAGGATATGTGATATGGCAGAAGTTCAAACCGTAAACGCAGAAGTTTCTCCGCAAGAAAAGCCGAAAATCGCAAAAAAGGTGCGCCCCGTAACGATCGTAACGTACTTGATGTTGGCACTCTATTTGGTATGTTTGTTTGCGCCGTTTATCATTATAGTGTTTACTTCTTTCACGTCAGACACGGAGCTCACGGGCAGGGGAGGCTTTAAGCTGTTTCCGCAGGAATGGTCTTGGGAAGGATACGAATTGATTTTCCAAGACGATCCGAATGCGGTGAACGGCGTTCCGTCGCTTCTTGCAGGGTTCTTTAACACGATGTGGCAGACGCTTATTCCCACGGTCGGCGGTCTGCTCACCTCGGCTTTGGCGGCGTTTATCTATTCGAAATTCCGTTTCCCCGGCAGAAAGGTATTATTTCTTATTACCGTTCTTACGATGATGCTGCCACTCGGTGCATTCGGGTTCGTCAGTTATTTGTTTTACATGAAATTAGGCTGGACGGACGGCGCAAGCGGCGTGTTACCGCTCATCATTCCGGGACTGTTCGGCAGCGCAAGCATGGTATTCTTCCTGCGTACCTATTTCGACAGTGCGCTGTCAAACGAAGTTCTGGAGGCGGCAAAGTTGGACGGGGCGAGTAATTTACGTGTCTTCTTTTGGATTGCGCTTCCGTTGAGCAAGCCCGCGCTGATCGCACAGTTCATTTTCGGATTTGTGGGAGGTTACAACAGTTACGGCGGTGCGTTGCTTTATCTTTACAAAAACAAAGAGTTATGGAACTTACAGCTTGCGCTTTCCGAACTTGTGTTGATGCTTTCGGAAGAGGGCGGCGGTTATGGGAACGCGCAATGCGCTTCGGCACTCATGGCGATCGTACCTTTGTTGCTGCTCTACGTGGGGGTACAGAAATACTTCATCGAAGGCATCAATATAGGAGGCGGGAAAGAGTGACGGGAAAAGATAAGGAGGATTTATGAAAAAACAGTTAACGGCAGTATTGGGGACGGCGTTTCTTGCAACGTGTGCGTTGGGAATCTTAACGGCGTGCGGGCACGCGCATACATTTGCGGATACGTTTTCTTACGATGAAACGCATCATTGGTATGCGGCGAACTGCGAACATAAGAACGAAGTAAAGGACAAGGCGGAGCACGTGATGAGCGGCGACGCATGCACGGTGTGTCCCTATACCGTAAAAAATCAGACGGGGTCGAATCTTTCCGAGGACGAAAGCAAACCTGTTACGACGCTTGTGTACGGGAACCTTCGTTTGCAGCTATTATCCGATTCGCTCGTGCGGATCGAGAGCAAGGGCGAAAAAGGGTTTGAGGACAGAGCGAGTTACACCGTTTTCAATCGCACAGACTGGGGCGATAAGATAGCTTATACGGTAAGAGAGGAGGAAGATTCCGTATCGATAGCAACGGCGGAATATACCGTGGTATTGCCTGCAAGCGGCGGTGCGGGCGAGGCCTTTATCACCGATAAAACGGGGGAAACAATCTATACATACCGTGGATTGACGAACACCAACGTCTATTTGCCGTCGCCCTCCGACGAGCTCACGAGCTGGTATTTTACCGACAGTCCGCGTGTGATTCCCTCCGACTACGGTTATTCCGTTTCCCAAAGCAATGCGCCTTTGCAGGGTTGGGATTTTAATAGCAATGCAACCGATATCTTCGCATTTTTGCCGAACGGAGATTATAAAACGTTCATGAAGGATTTCGTCAAACTGACGGGACAGACTGAAATGGTCGAGTTGAAAACCTTCGGACAGTGGGATTCGCGCTACTATCAATACAACGAGCAAACGGCTTTGCAGCAAATCAAAGATTATCAGGATAAGGGATTTGCGATCGACGTGCTTGTGATCGATACCGACTGGCGGGCGAAAACGGGAGGGAGCGGAATCGGATACGATATCAACACTGAGCTTTTCCCCGATATGGAGCGTTTTTTGGACGAAGCGCACAAGCTCGGCGTAGATATTTGCTTTAACGACCACCCCGAACCCGTAAAGGGCACGGGCAATCTGCTCGACCAAAACGAGGTTGCATACCGCAACGAAAAACTGACGATGCTGCTTGCTATGGGTGTGGACTATTGGTGGTATGACCGCAACTGGTCGGTTTCGCTCAATCAGGTTGTACCCGAGTATTCGCGTTACGCCACGGGAATGTACGCCTATCAATGGATCACGAGAGAATATCTCGAAAGCATTCCTGATTTGAACGGATATGCAAAACGTGCGCTTATTATGGCGAACGTGGACGGGTGCAACAATGGCTCTTATACCTACGCCTCCGATTTGTCGGCGCACCGCTATTCCATTCAGTGGACGGGCGATATCGGCGCGCAAGGCGACTGGCTCAGACAAGAAATCGAAGGCGCGGTTTATGCGGGTGCGGAATTGGGGTTACCCTATGTTTCGGCGGATATCGGCGGACACAACGTAGATCCCTCCGATGCGGAATATACCCGCTGGTTTCAGTTCGGCGCACTCTCGTCTATTCTTCGCGTGCACTGCTGGGATCAAACGCAAAAGGGAGGAAGAATGCCGTGGAATTATGGTGCGACAGCGGAAGAGGTCGCCCATACCTATCAGGATATGCGTTACCGCCTGTTGCCGCTCTACTACGCGCTTGCGCATGAGAACTACGAAACGGGCTTGCCGATCATGCGTCGCCTCGATATCGAATATCCGCAGTACGTAGAGGCAAAGAATAACGACGAATACCTCTTGGGCGATTATATTCTCGTTGCGCCGATTTCCGCTTCGAGCGGAAACGATACGCGCAAAGTGTTCTTCCCCGAAGGAACCTGGATCGACGTTTGGACGGGCACGCGTTACAGCGGTCCGCAGACGGTGGAAGTGACGCACAATATTAAAACCTCGCCGATTTTCGTGCGCGAAGGCGCGCTGATCGCGCTTGCGCGGAACATGAAAAACGTGGACGAAAAAGATTGGTCGGAAATGTCGCTCGAGGTCTATCCTTCGGCAAATTACACAGCTAAGACGACCGTTTACGAGGACGACGGAAAGACGGTCGCCTATAAGGACGGTAAATACCGTACGACGGACATTCAAATGAGTTGTACGGGCAACGTGTTGAAAATCGAAATCGGTGCGGCAAAGGGTTCGTTTACGGGCGACAGGGCGTTTGCGAACAGGATTTGGAACGTGCGGTTGCACACCAATCCGGATTGGGGCGCAATCAAGAGCGTGAAGGTGAACGGCGCGGCGGTATCGCCCGAAACGCTTGCAAAGCTAAATTACGAAAACGGCGGCAGACCGTTCGCCTTTACGGGCGGTGCGCTGGACGGATCGTTGGCAACGTTTACCGTTTCGACGAAAGTGAGCAAGGCGTACACGATTGAAATCGAATACGAAAGCGTAGAAAACTCCGCAACGTTTGCGGGTTATGACGCGACCGAAGTCAAATTCAAGGCGACGGCAAGCGAATGCACGGAAACGAGCGTGAACCTCACGGAAGCGGGTACGACCGATTGGATTTCTTACGGTTATAACAGCGGCACGAGCGTCGATTATAAAAAGAACGGTCCGCGCATGTTTTCCGCTCCTGCGGATATACATTTGATGCTCGATCAACCGACGCAACAGTACAAGGCTTCGCAGGTCAAGGCGGGATTGGAAAAAACATACACCGACGGACACAGAAAAGCCTCGAATACGGTTGCGGGCGGTACGAAGAATTCGATCGGCTATGATTTTTCGGTAACAACTTCGGGAAAGAAAGAACAAATCGTTCTTTACCTCGGCGGCGGATATACGCTTGCAAAGCTCACGGTGCGTGATCGGGCGGGGAACGTGAAAACGCTCATGCTCGGAAACCGCGAAGAAGCGGGTTTTACGCAAAAGGTTGTGATCGAGGTCGAGGCGGGAGAAACCGGAACGCTTTATCTCAATTATGCGCCCGTTGCCTGCTCGGTTACAAATCAGGCGACAAGCTCTTATGTCGTTATGTATTGCGGTTATATCGCAAATAAAAATTAAGGAGAAAAAACATGAAAAAAATTCAAACGGCGGCAGTGTTCTTGACGGGCTGCCTTGCGCTTGCGCCTTTGGCTGCGTGCGGTACGGAAACGGTGAATAAAATTGCCTATGAATTGCCCTACTACGACGGCAATTACAAAGAGGAGTTAGACGACTTGGATAAACCGAAATACAACAACGAGCTTTGGCGTCGGGGAGAGATTGCGGTCGAGGGGGCAGATCCCCTTGTGTTGGACGATACCGCCAACACCGGTTATTATTACGCTTACGTTACGGGGTTTAACTATTACTATTCCGAAAATCTCGAAGATTGGTTCCACGGCGGCGGATTTATGCAGCTTCCCGAAGATTTGAACGGTTCGGAAGCGCATTGGGCGCCCGAGGTCATTTACGACGAAACCGAAGAACAATATTACGCCTTCTTTACGCTTACGCCGCCCGCAGACAGCGCGATGGAAGGCGCGCCCGGTCCTACGTATCTGTCTATGACGGCAACTTCCAAAACTCCCACGGGTCCGTTCATTCCCGTGGATATGAGCACGATACGCACGTTAGATCAAACCAAATATCCGCAAAAATATGCGAAGTACGCGTTGCTCGACAGCGACGAATATCAGAAGGCGTTCCAAAAAGAGGGACTTCCGTACAGCGGGAATTATACGATATTTACGGTGGACGGCGGAATCATCGATAACGGATACGTTCGCGCGATCGACTTCCATCCATATATCGATCCCGACACGAAGGAAAAATATCTTTTTTGGAGCCAGACGCCCGGCTCGATTGCAGGCGTTAAAATGACGAATTGGGTTACGCCCGATTGGTCCACTTATAAAACGTTGACCGCTTGTCGCTATTACACGGTTGCCGATTATAAAAAGGCGCAAAACGGAGAACAGGTGCAAACAGTATCGTATGAAGAGATGGCGGCGTATTGCAACGAAGGTCCCTTCATGTATAAGCACAACGGAAAGTATTATCTTACCTTCTCGATCGGCGCATATGACGAATCGTCTTACGGAGTGATGCAGGCAGTTGCCGATAGCCCTTTGGGCGATTTCAGAAAGCTTTCCGACAGCGAGAACGGAATGCTTTTGAATAACGATATCGGAGAAAACCGCGCCATCGCGGGTCCCGGGCACCATTCCTTTATCACGTTGAACGAAAACGGCGAGAATAAGCTTCTCATCGCCTATCACGCGCATAACAACCCGAACAAGTATACGGGCAGACACGTTCGCTTCGACGAGGTGAAATGGATTACGGTAAAAGACGTCAACGGAAACGATCTCGACGTGATGCATGTCAACGGACCGAGTTATACCGTTCAACCTACTTTCGGAATCGGCAAAGAGTACGGCGATATTACTTCTGCGGTCTTAAAATGCGAGCTTGTCCGCGGGTCTTTAGCGGAGAAGGGCACGGCTTATGCACTGACGGACGGACTGATTTCCTACTATAACCGCGTGAGCCAACCGTTTGACGGCACTTATGTGAAAGAGGTGGGCGCGACTGTAACCTCCACGTTTGAGATTACGCTTGACGGCGCGCACGACGTGCGCGGTATCATGTTCTATAATTCCAAGATAAAGGAAAATATGTTCCAAAAAATCAAGGATATCGCCTTTATTACGGAGGAGAACGGTGCGGAAAAAATCTATCTTATCAAGGAATTGCTTGTCAACAAGAATACGGCGTATTTTTACAGCGAACTGAACGACGAATTTTATCCGATTTACGGCGGAAGCGTCTATGCCGATTTCGACGCGATTTCGGTGAAGAAAATCCGCTTTACGGTAGAGGTGCCCGAAGGACAAAAGGTTGCGGCGGTTTCCGAAGTGGCGATCGTCGGAAAGAAGTAACGGGAAATAAGGAGGAAAACCGATCATGAAGAGAAAAGGAAAGATTTTTGCGTTGGTTGTTTCGGCAGTTGCGGCTGTCGCTGCCTGCGGCGCGTTGACCGCTTGCGGAAAATTGCAGGCGGACGGACCGGAATATGAATATAAAATGGCTCCGTCCGATAAAGCGCCTTACGAGTTTACGGGGAACGTAATGTCTACAGTCGTGCCCGATGCGGAGATCACGATCGACGGGAAGTTCGAAGAAGGCTTTTACGAAGGACGCAAGTGGTTCAAGGGAAAAAAGATCGAAGGAAGCGAAACGGGCACGCTCGAAATGACAACGTATTTTGCGGAAACGGGGATCGTCGTTGCGGCGCGGATCGAGGATAGCCGCCTTGCTTATCACAGCAACATTGTCGCGACGGGAAACATCACTTGCTTTAACGGCTATTTTGCGTTCGGCGATGCGAAGATGCAGACGGACGGCGTGTACGAGGTGGAGTGCACGGCGGGCAACCGTTTCAAAATTTCGCAGTTTACGCCTACGGGCTTGAAGGTGCTCGTGACAGACGTCGATAAGACGCCCATATCTGCCGTCGTGCGCGAGGGCGATATTCTCAAAGGCGAGTGCTACAATTATCAAGTCGAATATTTTATGCCGTATTCGCTCTTCGGGCGTAAGACGAGGCCGCAGTCGGTATTCTTCAATCCGACCATGATATCGAGCACGCTCGACGATTACGGAACCGTATTGGTGCGCACCTGGTATAACTTCGGTTATAATCAAACTCCGACTATTTCAAGTTGGGGCAATCCCGATCAGGGCTATGTGTTTGATAAAGACGGCTTTATCAGCAACAAAATTACGATTTCAGCGGCGGGCGGCGGAAAGGTAACGCAGCAATACGGCTACGAATGGTGTCTGACGGGCGATAAAGTTAATTTTTACGTCGTGCCCGATAACGGCAAGGAACTTAAATCCGTCATCGTAAACGGCGTTGACAGAACGGAATCGGTGAAAAACGGACAATTTTCCGTGAATTGCAACGGCGATATCGAAATCGTTGCGGAATTTGAGTAAGAGAAAGACGGGGAGGAGTGATCAATGCGAAGAAAAACATTGGCAATTTTTTCGGTGGCATTTGCGCTGACCTGCACGTTGGGAATCTTAACGGCGTGCGGGCATGAACACACGTTTTCTAACGAGTGGTCGAAGGATGCGCAATACCATTGGCACGCAGCGACTTGCGAGCATAAAGACGAGGTGAAAGACAGCGCCGAGCATGACTTCGGCGGTAACCGTTGCGGCACGTGCGGTTACGAAAGACAGTCGGCTGAGGCAGAATTGAAAGAAGACGAATCGGCGAAGGTCACTACGTTCGTTTATGGCGATACGCGTTTGCAGCTTTTGTCCGATTCTCTCGTGCGGATCGAGGATAAGTCGAACGGCGAATTTGAGAACAGGGAAAGCTACGTCGTTCTCAATCGCGACGAATGGGGCGAAAAAGTTACTTGCCGAACAGAAAAGACGGAAACGGGCTATAATGTGATCACCGAAAATTATACCGTTGTGATCCCGAAAAGCAGTAAGGCGGAAGGGATTTATATTGTAGACGGCGAAGGAGAAAAGCTCTTTAACTATCTCGGCGCAACGGGAACGAACGTCTATCTGCCGTCGCCCTCCGACGAGCTCACGAGCTGGTATTTTACCGACAGCCCGCGTGTGATTCCCTCCGATTACGGTTATTCGGTTTCCGACAGCGACGTGCCGTTGCAGGGTTGGGAGTTTGATAAGAACGCGACGGATATTTACGTATTTTTGCCGCACGGCGACTATAAAGCGTTTTCGAAAAATTTCGTTGCGTTGACGGGTCAAACCGACATGATCAACTTAAAGATGTTCGGATTCTGGGAATGCCGTTATACCGCTTATACGGCAGAGGGCGCGCTGGCACAGATCGAAGAGTACCAAAAGCGCGGTTATTCCATCGACGTGTTTACCGTCGATACCGACTGGCGCGTGGGCGGCGGCGACGGATACGAAATCAACAAAGACCTTTTCCCCGATATGGAAGGCTTTTTGAAACAGGTACACGAGCTCGGCTGCGACGTTTTCTTCAACGATCACGCAAGACCTGCGCCCGGAACGGACAATCTGCTCGATAAAGAAGAGGTAGAGTTCCGCAACCATAATCTCGTACTGCTGATGCAGATGGGCGTAGATTATTGGTATTACGACAGAAACTGGGGCGTGCAGCTCAACCAGCTTACGCCCGAATATTCCAGATTCGCAACGGGGATGTATGTTTACACGTGGATCACGCGCGAATATTACGATAGCCTTGTGGAAAACAACGCCGTGGAAGAGTATGCGCGGCGTACACTCTTGCAGGCAAACGTTGACGGGTGTTATAACGGTTCTTATGTATACGCTTCCGATCTTACGGCGCATCGCTACGCAATTCAGTGGACGGGCGATACGGGAACGGACGCTTCGTGGTTGCAACAGGAAATCGAGGGTGCGATCATGGCGGGCGCGGAAATGGGAATCCCTTACGTCAGCTCCGATCTCGGCGGTCACAAAGAGCAAAAATCGCCCAACAGCTACATACGTTGGATGCAGTACGGTGCTCTCTCGTCGATTATGCGCACGCAGTGTACGAATACGGAACCGGGGCGCATGCCGTGGCTCTACGGCGACACGGCGGAGGAGGTCGTTCACGTCTATCAGGATATGCGCTATCGCTTGTTGCCGCTCTACTATGCGCTTGCGCACGAGAACTATGAAACGGGCTTGCCGATCATGCGACGCCTCGATATCGAATATCCGCAGTACGTAGAGGCAAAGAATAACGACGAATACCTCTTGGGCGATTATATTCTCGTTGCGCCGATTTCCGCTTCGAGCGGAAACGATACGCGCAAAGTGTTCTTCCCCGAAGGAACCTGGATCGACGTTTGGACGGGCACGCGTTACAGCGGTCCGCAGACGGTGGAAGTGACGCACAATATTAAAACCTCGCCGATTTTCGTGCGCGAAGGCGCGCTGATCGCGCTTGCGCGGAACATGAAAAACGTGGACGAAAAAGATTGGTCGGAAATGTCGCTCGAGGTCTATCCTTCGGCAAATTACACAGCTAAGACGACCGTTTACGAGGACGACGGAAAGACGGTCGCCTATAAGGACGGTAAATACCGTACGACGGACATTCAAATGAGTTGTACGGGCAACGTGTTGAAAATCGAAATCGGTGCGGCAAAGGGTTCGTTTACGGGCGACAGGGCGTTTGCGAACAGGATTTGGAACGTGCGGTTGCACACCAATCCGGATTGGGGCGCAATCAAGAGCGTGAAGGTGAACGGCGCGGCGGTATCGCCCGAAACGCTTGCAAAGCTAAATTACGAAAACGGCGGCAGACCGTTCGCCTTTACGGGCGGTGCGCTGGACGGATCGTTGGCAACGTTTACCGTTTCGACGAAAGTGAGCAAGGCGTACACGATTGAAATCGAATACGAAAGCGTAGAAAACTCCGCAACGTTTGCGGGTTATGACGCGACCGAAGTCAAATTCAAGGCGACGGCAAGCGAATGCACGGAAACGAGCGTGAACCTCACGGAAGCGGGTACGACCGATTGGATCTCCTATGGCTATAACAGCGGAGACAGCGTCGATTACAGGAAGGGCGGACCCCGTCTGTTTTCCAAACCCGAAAATGCGCGCGATCTCCGTCAGGATCTGTGCAAGGGCTATATGTCTGTGCAGTTCAAGACGGGCTTGTCGAAATCGTATTCCGACGGATACAGAAAACAGTCGAATACTGCGTCGGGCGGAATTAAAAATTCGATCGGCTACGACTTCACGGTCAAGACGACGGGCGAGAGCGAGAAAATCGTGCTCTACGTCGGCGGTGCGAATTGCATTGCAAAGCTCACGGTGCGCGATCGGGCGGGAAACGTGAAAACGCTCACGTTCGGCGGCAGAGCGTTACCTGATTATATGCAAAAAATCGAGATTGAAATCGAGGCGGGAGAAGCGAGCACGCTCTATTTCAATTACGCGCCTGTTTCGACGACTATGGTAAGCGAGCGCGAAACAAGCTCTTCGATTTACCTTTACTGCGGCTACGTTTGCGAAAAATAAGAATCAAACCGAAAATCGGTTAAAATTAAGGAGGAAATATATGAATAAGAACAAACTCGTAAAGATAATTGCGCTCAGCGCAATCTTTACATCGTCGGTTGCGGTTCTTGCGGCATGCAGAGGAGACGGACACTCTCTTTCGCTTATCGAAGAACAGGCGGCAACCTGCACGACGGACGGACATAATGCGTATTATATGTGTTCGCATTGCGACTCTATCTTCGAAGATGCGGACGCGAAAACCGAAACGACGCTCGAAGCCGTAAAAATCAACAAGCTCGGGCACGATATGACCAAGCACGAAGCGGTGGAAGCGGAATGCACCAAGCCCGGCAACGTGGAGTATTACACCTGTTCGCGCGAAGAGGGGAAATACTTCAACGCGCAACAGCAGGAAATCAGCAAGATCGAAACGACGAAACCGCACGACTTCTCGGGCGAGGGGACTCACGCTTACGTGCAACCGACCGTCGAGACGGAGGGCAGCAAGGCGTACTGGCAGTGCAACGATTGCCATAACGTATATGCCGACAGTTACGGCGATACGCAGACGACGGTTGCAGACATGAAAATCGACAGGGTGAAGGAAAATCTCGACGGCACACTCACGGAGGGGTTCTACAACACCGAGCATGCACTCGTCATCGGCAGCAAAACGGTAAAAGAGGGCGGCATCGGCTTTATCGTCAACGGCAAAAAGGAAACGGACGGTATTTATTTACATATCGTTGCCAATTACAACACGTCGGCGGACGACCAGGTAGGCGATCACGGTAAGATCGGCGTGCTCGTCAATTTCCGTAACGAGGATTATCTCAATCTTCCCGGAAATTTGGGCACCTGCTTGGAACAGACGATGTACATGGAACTGTATTTGAGCGGCAGAGTTAACTATCACGACGTGAACACCGTGAAATACTTTAATACAAAGACCAATGCGGAGGAAGGCAAGGCGAAGTATACGACGACGTGGGAGCTGTTCCTTTCGTATGAAGATTTGTCGAAGGCGAACGGCGGAAAGCTCGCGGAAGCGTTTGAAGTAAAAGAAGGCAAAACCGTATTGAAACAGAGCTATGCGCCGCTGATGAGCTTTATCGGCAACATGACGCATTCGGCGGCGGATAAGTTCGATAATCCGGCGGCGGAGACCGTAAAAAACGGCGATCCGAAATGCGATGAAATGGATGGAAACACCTGGCTCATTTGGTATAGCCACGGTTACGGCGATTGGAGCAGCGAGCAAAAGTATATGGCGCTCGGCAAAGACGGCTTCTTTATGACCGTTCCCCGCGCCGTCGATACCTATACGGTGAACAAGAACGACTGCGCGAACGCAACGATCACCGTTCCCGAAACGGTGGACTTCGATCAAGCGATTACGGGTAAGGTTACGGTTGCGGAGGGCTACGTATTCTCGGGAATCAAAGCCAACGGCAAAGTGGTCGTTACCAAAGGTCAAGCCACGAGCGGCAATGTGTACGATTACTCTGTTACCGTTTCCTCTTTGGGGCTGAAATGGTTCGAGACTGAAATCGAGCTCGAATTCGTGATCACCAAGCTCGATTACGAGAATATTTCCTTTACGTTGAAGGGTGTTGCGGGCGGCAAGACGACGACCATAGCGGATGGCACGACCGTCATACTCGAAAACGAATTCGGCGACAGATTCGAAACGACGGTAGGAAAAAACGGCGTCGTTACGGTTCAGAACGTGCTCTGTCAGGACTACGCAGTAAAAGTTACCGATTATATCGACGGCAAGATCGACGTTATCAAGGGCGGCGAACTGAGCGAAGCAACGCTTGCATATCAGTTTGCGATCGACGTCGGCAACCGTCCCGACCTTGTCGATTTAAGCGAAATGAACGAGGCGAACGCGTCGATCACGCTTGGTGAGCAGGGCGTGAACGGCGTAAATAAGGAAACGATTGCTGTGCAAATCAAATTGCCCGACGAAATGAAAAACGCGCCCGCTTACGTGCTGTATACGACCGTCAACGTCAACGGCGAAGTTAAAGCAGGCACGGGCGCTTGGTTGCAGCGGTTTGCAATCCGGTTCGCAGAGGGAGATGCAAACAATACTTATAAGAATAAATTCGTCGTTTGGTGGGATGACTTGGGGCAGAACTCCAACCCTTCGGCAATTTGGGCGGATAACGGCACGACCTGCGGCGGCGGAGGCGAACGGCAGCAAACCTACGATTGGCTCGCAAGCATGGTTATGGACGGCTTACAGCTCAAAGTCGTGCGCAACGGCGGTTACGTTGCGATTTCCGCATACAATATCGACGACGAGAAGTGGTACACGCTGCTCGAAGGCACTACTTCTGCTACCGCGAAAAACGACATTGCTTTCTTTGTCAGCGGCGAAAGCTTCACCTTCTCCGAAATCGCGTTCGAAGCGCTCGAAATCGTTCCGTTGGAACTTCCCGCAGGAGGGAAAGACGGCATTAAGGGACATTTGAAAGCAACAAACGGCGACATATTTACGTTGGGCGGCGTTTTGACTTCGGAAGAAGAACTTGCGATTCCCGCAGACTCGATCGCTTATACCGAGTATGACAACGTGGAAATCGGCAGCGATAAGATCACGATTACGGGAAACGGCGTTGCGGACAGAAACAGTCATTCCTATAATCATGCAACCTATATTCTGCCCGAAGCGGTGAGAGGGCAAAAGCAGGTCTCGCTTGTATTCAACGTGAAAGACACGAACCAGCCCGCAGGTACGGACGATTGGGCGGCGCGTCGCTTCGGCGTTCAAATCGGCGCGGGCGCATACGGGTTCTATTTCTGGACGTCGGATAAAAACAGCTTCGACTTGAATCATTTCGTTGTCGGAACGCTCGACATGAACACCGATCGAGACGGTCAGGGCATTGCCCAGCCGAAGTGGGCGGGCGCGCTCATCCGTTCCGCAAACGGGTTAGACGTTCAGGTCGTTCGGCTCGGCACGAAGATCGTCATCAATTTTAAGGACGAGGACGGGAAATGGGTGACAGTCGGTGAAATGACCTGTGCGGACGTTGAAACCGAAGTTAAATTCGTCGGCGGCGGCGACACTTGGGAGGTTTCCGCAATCGCAGCCGGCAAGCTCGAACTCAAAGAAAAGGTAGACCCTGCGGAAGGCAACAACTATACGGGCAACGTCGCTTATTATACCGACGGCACACATTACTACATGGAGGACGGTTCCGTAAGCTCGCTTGCAGGCGTTACGATCAAGCAGGTGGACGTTACGCTCAGCGCGGCGGCGAAGGAGCTCGACGGAACGACGGAAGCAACGCTTACAGACGGTGCGGTGATCGAACTGAAAGGCAAATTCCAAAATTACACCTACACGGTGGGCGGAACAAATAACCCCGATAAAATGCTTGCAGGTACTTACGAAGCGTATCTCTACGGCTATGCCTATGCGGAAGTCGTGGTGCCCGACGCGGGCGGCGCGGTGGAGATCGTGCTCGTCAAGACGTTTGCTTATACGACGGTCGGCACGCACGGCGGTCAGAGCGGCGTTGAAGTAGACGGAACGACGGTCACGATCAAAGGCAACGGACTTGCAGACGACAACAAGACCTGGGCGGGAAAAGCGGAAATCGTTTTGAGCGACGAGCTGCAAAACAGAAAGAACGTTGTGCTCACGTTTACGTTAAAGGATACCCATTCCCCCCAAGGCGATTGGGATTGGGCGGCGCGCCGCTTCGGCGTTACTATGCAGGGAGAAAACGGCGGATTTATGTGCTTTACGGCAAATGAACCGGAAGGCGCGTTCTTCGTCATGGGAACGGACCCGGGCAAAGAAGACGGACGCATTACGTTTAATCAGATTGGGTCGCTTGTCCGTTCTCAAAACGGCGTGAATATGCGCGTGGTTCGTGTTTCCGATAAGGTTTTGGTGTATGTTCAAATCGATGAAATGTGGGTAAAAATCGGTTCGTTCGATTGCAACGCTGCGGGCAATACCAAAATCGTGCTGTACGGCGAGGGCGATACCTGGCAGTTCTCGAATATCGCCGTAGCTGAATATACGGCAACGGAAGCGACGGTCAAGAAAGGCGAGCTCCCGCAGGGCGTTACGCTCGAACTGTCCGCGCAAACGTTAGCGGTAGGCGGCAAGGTTACGGTAACGCTTACGGGCGGGAAAACCTATCTCGTCAGCGTCAACGGCAAAGAATTCAGTGTGGGCAGCAGCTTTGAAATTGCCTATAACGACTATGCGCTCGGCTTAGCCGATCCCGAAGTTACCGTGGCAGTGTTAAATGTTTCCGATACCTCGGCAGAAATTTCCCGCGGCGAACTCGGCTCGAACAAGACAATCGACTTGTCGCAGTCTGAGCTCGACGGAAAAACGCTCATCGATTGGAATTTGTATAAGAGGGGCGAATGCGTAACCAAAGACGGCGCGACTGCATGGGCAACCACGGGCATGGACGGTTTGGCTGACGGCGGTAGCGATTACGACAACCCGAACGCTATCACGTTCAAAACGTCGGAAAGCGGTGCTGCGGAAGGTACGTTCTTCTGCATGGGCGGCGGAAATCATAAGGCGCATTCGTCGGTTACCGTAAAGGTTTCGAAGGGCGCAACGCAGATAAACCTCTACACGGGCAGTTGGCAGGGAAACAATAGCGTTAAATTTACCGTAAAAATCGGCGATTCTGTACTTGCAACGCAGAGCTATGTTTTCGGCAACGACAGAAGATCCGAACTTGTAACGATCGCAATCGATACGAGCGATTGGGCGGACGACGAAGTAAGGGATATCGTTATCGAAATCGAGCCTGCAACGCAGGGTTATATGCTTGCGGCGATTGCCGTACTCGGTGAGGACGCAGCAGAGTAATTGAAAACCGACGCACTCGGGCCGGGGGAAGCGTTCGCGCTTCCCCCGCTTGCTAAAAAAAGGAAAGGAATATGGATAAAATTTATTTGGGCGCGGCGTATTATCCCGAACTGTGGGATGAAAGCGAATTGGAAAAGGATATCGCGCGGTGTAAAGAGATGGGCGTAAACTGTTTAAGAATCGGCGAATTTGCCTGGGGCAGAATGGAACCGAAAGAAGGACAGTTCGATTTATCGTGGCTTGTACATGTGGTGGATAAGCTTTATGAAAACGGCATTTCCACCGTTTTGTGCACGCCCACAGCGACGCCCCCGCGGTGGCTTCTTTTGAAGTACCCCGAGACGCGCATGGTCATGCACGATCTTATTCGCGCGGACGTTTCGTCGCGCTGTCATACCTGCAAGACCTCGCCCGTCATGCGGGAGAAGAACCGCGTTATCGTTTCCGAGCTTGCCAAAACGTTCGCGGGGCACAAAGGTGTGATCGGCTGGCAGATCGACAACGAAATTTATCCGTATTCCGAAGGGTGCTATTGCGAGCAGTGCAAGCAGGCGTTCCGTTCGTATCTCAAAAAGAAATTCGGCGCAACGGAGAACTTAAACAAGGCGTGGGGGATGGCGCGTTGGTCGCTCGAATATAACACGTTCGAAGAGATCGAGCCGCCATATCCCAGGCAGTGGCGGCATCCTTCCCTTAGAAAAGCGTGGCGTGATTTCCATTATACTCAAATCAAGAGTTATATCGAAGAACAGGCGGAGATATTACACTACGGCTGCAAAAACGTGGGCACGAACATGATGCAACACAATTCGTTGAGCTATTATAAACTTAACGAGAAGCTGGACGTTGCGCAGTATAACCATTACGACACGGCTCAGCGGCTGCCCGACACGGCGTTCGCCTACGATTTCGTGCGGACGGTAAAGGATAAACCGTTTTGGGTCATGGAAACGCAGGTGGGCTGGAACGGAAGCGAGTATGCGGAAAACGGCTACCGCCCCGAAGGCGCGTGCTACGCGAATACGTGGTTGCCGATTGCGAAGGGCGCGGAGATGAATCTATATTGGCTGTTCCGCACGCACCCGAACGGGCACGAATTGGGGCACGGCGCGCTGTATTCCTCGGCGGGAAGAAGCTACCGCGTTTCGGAGGAGGTGAAACGCGCGGCGGAAGATTTGAAAAAGTGCGAAGAGTTTTTAACAAGTACTTGCATTAAAAGCAAAATTGCGTTACACTATTCGAGCACGGCGCACAATAACTTTGAAAGCGCGCCGCTGTTGAAGGGTTTGAACTACCGCGAAACGCTGATTACAAAATATTACGCGGCGTTCCGTCACCATAACGTGGACGTGATCGACACGCAGCATGCTCTTGAAAACTATGAAGTGATCGTATCGCCCTTTCTTGCGACGGTCGACGAGAACGGACTGAAAGAGCGTATGACCGAATGGATTAAAAACGGCGGCACGTGGATCGTTGGCCCGATGTCGGATATCATGGACGAGAACGTGAAGAAGTACACGCACGCGCCGTATAGCTTTTTGGAAGAGCTTGCGGGCGTGTATACGAAGTATCAGAAACCCGTCGCCAACTACGTGTTCAAAGCGCAGTGGACGAATGACGGCGAATGCGCCGTTTCAACGTGCTACGACGCTTACGAGTGCAGCGAGGGGACAACGAGCCTTGCGCATTACGTGGCGGGCGAGTTCGCGCCGCTTTCGGTGATTGCCGAACGAAAGGTAGGCAAGGGTAAAGTAATTCTTGTGGGAAGCGTTCTTTCGCACGGGGATATTCTGCGGCTTGTAAATCGCGCGCCGATCGCCGAGGCGAGCGGAAACATAATTTTAACCGAACGCACGGCAACGGACGGGGGCATGTGCGGAATTATCGCCGTGGAAACCGAATATAAGGGCGGTTATGTTATTTTGAACGGCGAGTACACTGACCTTATCACAGACAAGCAATATTCAGGTAAAATCGAAATTCAACCATACGGGGTTTTGGTATTAAAGAGGATATAAAATCATGGAACAAATTATTTACGGCAACATTCGCGTACAGCTTTTAAGCGAAAATATCGTGCGCATCGAATACGGGAAAAACGGTGCATTCTGCGACGAAAATACGTTTTTCATTCCGAACAGAACGGCGTTTACGAGCGGCGTTTCGTTTACGCAGGAGGCGGGCGTAATTTGCTTCGGTGAATACGTTTTGTATCTTCCCGCAAACGCGCAATCGCTTAAAGGCGTGCGGTTGGAGAAAAACGGAAAGAAAGTTTATACATACGAAAAACTTGCCAACAGCGGCGAGCTGCCTGCTTTGGATCAAACGCCCGAGGTGTTCGCGCTCTCGGATACACCGCGGATTATTGTCCCCGAGGGCGGATATTCCAAAGAGCGCAAGGGAGAGTATGTCGTCGAAGAATACGTTGAGGATATTTATTTGCTGCTCTGCGAGGGTGACGCGAAAAAGCTGCGCAAGCTTTTCGTGGAGCTCACGGGCAAGTGCGAGCTTGTGCGTCTTTCCACGCTTGGCGGCTGGAACAGCAAGTACTATGCCTATTCGGAAGAGGAAGCGAAACAGTTGATTTTAAATTACGAAGCGCACGAAATCCCGCTCGACGTCATGGTGATCGATACCGACTGGCGCAGTTGCGAAAACGGTTGGGGGTATGACATCAACGAAAAGCTGTTCCCCGATATGCCGCGGTTTTTAAACTTCGCGCACGAGCACGGCGTGGAGGTAATGTTCAACGACCACCCCGAACCCGTGGACGGCAAACAGGTATTCGCGCCCGAAGAAATAGCTTATCGCGAGAAGAATTTACAGGCGATTATGGATTTGGGTCTGGACATATGGTGGTACGACAGAAATTGGGGTACTCACCTTGTTTCTCCTACCGATAATATGTATTGGGAAACGTTGGGTTTGTATCTTTTCGAGGATATAACGCAGCACCATTGGCAAAAGCAGTCGGGCAGTAAAAATATTTATCGTCGCCCCGTTGTTATGGGCAATGCGGTCAATATTATAAACGGCAGATATATGGGCATAACGGACAGCGCGTCGCATCGCTATTCCGTGCAATGGACCGGCGATATTTCTAGCAGGTCGGATTCGCTTGCTAACGAGGTTGAAAGTTTAATCAAATGCGGCAACAACTGTATTCCGTATATTAATTCGGACTGCGGCGGACATCTCGGCAATCCCGATAAGGAACTGTTTATCCGTTGGATGCAGTTCGGAACTTTGTCGCCCGTGTTCCGCCCGCACTGCACAAATGTTGTCGAGCGCTTCCGCGACCCGTGGTCGTACGACGAAGAAACGCTCGATATCGTTCGTGAGTACAACAATTTAAGATACCGTTTATTGCCCGTAATTTATAAAAGTGCGTACGAAAGCTATGAGAGCGGTCTGCCCATATTTAAAGGATTGGGCTGGGAATATCCCGCAGATAAGCGGTCTTTGAGGTGTAATAGCGAGTACTTGCTAAGTGCAAATATCATAGCCCGCCCTGTGACCTACGGCAAGCCCGTCTGTCTGGATAAAAAGGATTATCTTGCGCCCGTCAAAGCTACGTACTATAACGGCAGAGAGCTTAAAGGCGAGCCCATAGCAACCGCTGAGTACGATGCTCTGGATATGGTGTTAAACCATACTTCGCCGGAGGCGGGTGTGCCCGTTTACGATTTTTCGGCGAGATTTGAGGCGGAAATCAAGCTTGATTCCGATCGCGAACTGTTCATTTCCTGCGACGACGGAGCAACGGTATGGATAGACGGCGAAAAGGTTTTGGAAGATAAAACTCTGCACTCTGCACTAACTTTTCCGTTAAAGAAAATAAAAGGCGGAATAGTTTACAAAATAATGATTGATTACTTTCAGGCGGGTGGTGAAGCCTGTTGCGGACTTTTCTGCGCGGAACTTCCCAAGGACGGTAAAATAGATACCTATCTTCCCATAGGCAAGTGGATAGACGCATTCAACGGCAATGTATATGCGGGCTGCAAGACGGTGTCGCGCGAATACGGCTTGCGTGAAATGCCGTTATTCGTGCGTATGGGTGCGCTCATACCGCTTGCGTACGAGGCGCAAAATACGAAGATTCAAAAGTGGGATAAGCTCGTTTACGATTTCTACCCCTGTAAAGATGCGTCGGACAGCGGTTATCTCTATGAGGACGATGCCGAAACGACGGCGTATAAGTCGGGGCAATTCAGAAAGAGCGCGTACGAAGCTTATTATTGTGAAGATTGCAACGCCTTTGTCATAAAGCTCCACGCGGCAGAGGGCAAATTCGAGGGCAAAAAGTGTTTCGATAAGCGCGAAATCACCGTTAAATATCACCTGTTAAAGGGCGTTGAAAGCGTTCGGAAAGTGACGGTAAACGGCGAAGAAGTCGGTTATAAAAAGACAAAAAAGGACGAAGCGTTGTTTCCGCTGAATACGTCGGACAGCGCGTCAGACAGCGGTGTAATATCTGTTCCCCTGCAAACAGACGTAAACAAAGAATACGAAATCAAATTTTATTTATAAGGTAGCTTATGCGCTGGTATATTACCGAAAACAAAAAAAGAATCGCAAGCGAAAACTTCGAGGATCATTCCGACCGTATCGAGATGGGCGGAGAGCAAGTCTCCTGCGTCGTAACCTACGGCGTTAAAGACGGCGAGCCGTATTATAAACGGCAGTTTGCGTTTCCCAATTTCCGCACGCAACCGAATAACACTTGCGCAACCTACTATCCCGAAACGGATAAAAGTCCGATTGCGTTTGAAGAAAAAGAGCTTTTTGGACGGGTGGAATTCGACGGTGTGCTTTCGGTGTGCTCCCGCGCGGGCGAATTGGCGCGGATAGCTCTAACGTTCGCGTATACGGTGCGGTATGCGAACAAGGATATCCCGCGCGAAAGCGCCCCGCTTGAAAAACGGCGTGCCCGTGTGGAAGAGATTATGGCGCAATGCAATATGACCACGGGGAACGAAATTGTGGACACCATGTTCGCGTTCTCCAAGCTCCGTGCGGCGGAAGGACTGTGCCGCACGATCAACGGGCTTATCCATAACCCCGGCGGGCTTGCCTATTATGCGGCGATATGGTGCAACGATCAATGCGAATACGTCGCCCCGTGGTTTGCGTTCACGGGCGATAAAAAAGAGGCGGAGGCGACCCGAAATATATACGGTTGGTATTATCTGTATTTTAACGATGAGTATTTGCCCATTCCCAGCAGTATCATTTGCGGCGGTACGGATAACTTCGGTTGCGCAGGCGACAGGGGCGACGCGGAAATGTATTTATACGGGCTTTCGCGCGTGTTGTTGACGCAGGGGAAACACCCGAACGCAGAGCAGAAAAAGGCGCTCGATTGGTGCGTTGAATATATCCGCAGAAATCTTACAGCGGACGGCGTAGTTTATTCGGACAGCGATGAGTTGGAAAACAGGATTTCGTCGGGTGTCAACCTGAACACTTCCTCGCTTGCCTACGGCGGGTTGGGGTATTACGCAATTCTGTTAAAACGTATGGGCAAGAATACCGACGAGGTACTTGCGCTTCAAAAGACGATTGAAACGGGAATCGAAAGCTACTTCGGCGGAGAGGTATCGGGGTATCATACCTATCATTATCACAAGGGGTGCGATGAAATTCGCGCCTAGAATTGCCTTCCCGTATATATGGGTATCACGAACCGCGCGAAGGATACGTTAAAAAGTATCGACGAAAAGCTGTGGGTAAACGGCAGCTGCCGCAGTACCGAGGGTGAAAAGATTTTGTGGGACAGGAGCGCACTGTATTATATCATGGCGCTTTTCCGCGCGGGCGAACAGGAAAAGGCTTGGACAAAGCTGAAAGAATACAGTGAAACGCGTCTTTTGGGCGACCACGTTCCTTATGCGGTGGAAGCGTATCCCGAGGGCGGAATGCGGCACCTATCCGCAGAAAGCGGACTTTATTGTCGCGTGTTTACGGACGGACTTTTGAATATTTCTTTTAACGAAAAGGGTTACACGGTAAACGGCAATTTGCCCAACGAGATAAAAGCGGTTACGGTAAAAAATATTTATTTGAACGGAAAAGCAGAGGAAATCTATGTTAAACGGTAAATTTATCGGTGTAAGTGAAAAGACGGGTGTGTTCGCCGTCGAAAAAAAGTTTACGGCGCATGCGGGCGAAAAAGCGGTGCTTAAAGCAACTGCTTTGGGATTGTATTTTGCCGAATTGAACGGTGTTCGCGTGGGCGATGCTTACTTAGCGCCCGGCTGGACTTCGTACAACAAAATGTTGCAGGTGCAGGAGTACGACGTTTCCGCGCTCTTGAAAGAGGGTGAAAACGTTTTGTCGCTTACCGTAGGCGAGGGCTGGTATTGCGGCGGACTCACTTGGGAGCAAAAGCGGAATCTCTACGGAAAGCAGTCGGCAGTCTGCGCTGATTTGATTTTTGCGGACAGGACGGTTTCTACGGACGAAAGCTGGACGGCGCAGGAAAATTATATCCGCGAGAGCGGGATTTACAACGGCGAAACGCAAGACTTTACGGCGGTTTTGAAACCGCTTACCGTCTGTGAAGCCGCCTTCGAGAAAAGCGTGCTTGTGCCGCAGATTTCCGAACCCGTGCGCAACATAGAACGGCTTGCGGTAAAGAAAATCATACATACGCCCGCGGGCGAGCTTGTTTATGACTTCGGGCAGAACATGGCGGGCGTGGTGGAAATAAAAACACCCGAGAATTTCGACGGCACGCTCTCGTTGCAATTTGCCGAAATTCTGGTGAACGGGAATTTTTATACGGATAATCTGCGTTCTGCCAAAGCGACGGACAAATTCACGGTGAAGGGCGCAAAAGCGCTCTGCCCCGAATTTACCTTTCACGGTTTCCGCTATATGAAACTGACGGGCGAGGAGCTGCCCAAAGAAAATGTGACGGCAATTGTGAGGCATACGGATATGAAACGCGCAGGGCATGTGCGAACGAGCAACGCGCGTTTCAACCGTTTGATGGATAACGTAGTATGGGGACAGAAAGGCAATTTTGTAGATATTCCCACGGATTGTCCGCAACGTGACGAACGCTTGGGATGGACGGGGGACATTAACGCCTTCTGCACCACGGCGGCATATAATTACGATATCCGCGCGTTTATGAAAAAATGGCTTGCGGACGTGCGCAACGACCAAACGGAGGACGGAAGAATCCCGCACGTTGCTCCCGACGTATTGCGCGGCGAGAACGATAGCTCCACGGCGGCGATGTGGTGCGACGCAATTACGATGGTGTCGTGGAAGTTGTATGAAATATACGGCGACAAAAGTTTTCTTTCCGAAAACTTCGGTGCGATGAAAAAGTTTATTTCCGCCCGCGAACGGAATATGCAGAACGGATTGATCGCACAGGGATTCGAATGGGGCGACTGGCTTGCGCTCGACAACGAGGCGATTATCGGCAACGGGGTGTTCGGTAGGACGGATCCTTATTATATCGCAAACGTTCTGCATGCTCATTCGCTGAAAATCGTAGCAAATACGGCGAAACTGTTGGGTGATCAAGAGGAAGCAGTCTATCGGAAAAAATACCAAGCGCATTTAAAGCGGGTGCAGGAAGAGTATTTCACGGCGGGCGGCAGACTTTGCTTGGATACGGTCACGGCGCAGATGCTTGCGCTGCATTTCGCAATCGCGCCCGAAAAACACCGTGCAAATCTTGCAAAGACGCTCAACGAAAACGTAAAAAAGCACGGCTGCCGCGTCGTGACGGGCTTTGTCGGTACGCCGTTTTTGCTGTTTACACTTGCAGACAACGGTTATATGGGAACCGCACAAAAGGTGCTCATGAATAACGCCTATCCTGGTTGGCTGTACGAAGTGGACATGGGTGCGACGACGATATGGGAACGCTGGAACAGCTTAATGCCCGACGGCACGCCCAACCCCGACGGAATGAACAGCTACAATCACTATGCCTACGGTTCTGTTATGGAGTTCGTCTACCGCAGAATTGCGGGAATCGAGGCAACGGAAGCGGGATTTAAAAAGATAAGAATTGCGCCCAATCCCTGCAAGGGGCTTGCGAAGTTCAAAGCAGAGTATGAGAGCGTGAAGGGCAAAATCGTTTCGGCCTACGCACAAAAAGGCGGCAAAATCAAATTCACGGTACAAATCCCAGAAGATGTGGAAGCGGAAATCATTCTGCCGAACGAACGGTCTTTAAAAGCGACGGGCGGAAAGTACGAATACGAGCGCGCATGGGAAAATCTCGAATCTGAGCCGTTCACGCCCGAAAGCTATGTGACGGAAGTGTTCGATAACCCCAAAGCGGTGCAGGCGTTTAACGAGGTATTCGGCGACATTTTCACGGGCAGCGAAATCGCCTGGATGAAAAACGAACCCAAAACGCTCGGCTTTATGGCGTGGTTCCGCGATTCGGAAGGAAAAATAAAACTTTCTGACTTTCCAGATATGTTGAAAAGAGCGAACGAATTATTCTTAAAGTGAGATATTATTTTATATTCGGCATGGCGATTTTGTTTACGATTCCAGTCTGACGCCGCTCGGACGAAGGCAAGCGGAGTCGGTTGCCAAGCGGCAGTCGCTCTACGGGATAGACGAAATTTAAAAGTGATAGTATGGACATAGCTTCGCGGATTGAGTAAAAACGAAACGTTAAGCTGAATTTCATACTGGTAAAAGCTATAATCCGAAAAAAGATACAAGCCGAACAGTAGCAATACGCCTACATGAAAGTAGGTCGAATTTGCTATTTTCGGCTTTTTTACTTTCCTGCCCGATGGCGTATTGCTACGCTGTCGGGAATTTTTTATAAAATAATTTTTTAGCTGTGAAATAACCTTACGCAACGCCTATCCAAAATGGTGGCAGAAAAGCGAAGAAGGAGGTGATATCGGGTGCGGGCGAACGAACGCAGTCGGGTGATTCTCGAAACGCTTTGTGAGCGTCGGAAAGATACGGAAGTCAACCTTGCGTTT
>CAJUOP010000015.1 GCA_910588465.1 uncultured Christensenellaceae bacterium
CCTAATTCTCGTTCACCTGCGGCTTACCTAAAATTCCCTATGGGAACTACGGTAAACGTTCGGCTTTTTTTGATTTTATGGTATGTTGATAGGGCGGCAGTAAAAAAACAAATTTTTATAGCGTTAAAATATCGTTGTCTTGCAAAATTATTATATTACCAGAAATGCCCAAATTTTTTAATGCTTCGGGTTTTTCGCTGTGAGATTTTTGCTTTCGTTATTTCACAAACTTTTTTGAGGTCGTCAACGCTTGCGTGTCCGCTTGTATGCAAACAAACCAGCCTGCAACCGCCTTTTAGGGCGTTGTTTATAAAATTACTCTTATATTCGTCAAAGGCAGGGTGCGCTTTATCTAAATAACCGCTCCACATAGAATAAATGAGTAGACTGTTTGGAAAATTCTCGATAGCATTTTGAGTTATATGATTTGTTCTTCCCAAAAGGAAAAATCCCTTGTCGATCATAAAATTGTGTAGATTTTTTCCATAGGAATATATTTTGCTTCTATCAAAGTTGTAAAATGACGAAGTTGTATTTTGAGTTACTGTTTTAAGAATTTCGCCTTGAAAATCATTTTCGCAAATTATAAACGGTTTATGGTTTTTTAAAGCCGCATTATAAAATTCGGCTATCGTATCTATGTTTGTAGAGCTGCAAAGAGCAATAGCATATTTATTTTTACGTAAAAGTTTTTCAACTTTCGCTCCGAGTTCGTGTTCGGTAACGACTTTTTCATCGGCACGGGAAAGCATTGTGCCTTCTGTAATAAGTACGTCGATGTCCTTGCAATATTTTTCAAACACTGCAAGTGTTTTCTTACCCTTAGCTCCGTGCAAACGAAAATCGCCCGTATGTAAAATTCGCTTGCCGTCTGCTTCAATTAACAGCATATACGCATCAAAAGCCGAATGATCTATTGCATAAGGCGTAACTTTTATATCTCCAAAATATAACGGTTTTCCGATTGCATATTCATGAAACGTAAGTACTTTCTCAGGAGAGCCTTTTTTAAGTTTTGTTTGTAAGGTGTTTTGTACTACCGTATAAATTCGTTTTGCAATTGCGCCCATATAAATAGGAATTTGCGGTAGAATTTTTTCAAACATACCGACGTGGTCGCCGTGATAATGCGTAATTAGTACTGCATCACAATGGGTGTTTGTATAAATAAACGCTACGCGTGGTATATGTTCTATTTTTGCCTGATATGCAAAAACGACCCTTTCGGGTCGTTGTGGGTGGTGGGGACAACAGGGCTCGAACCTGTGACCTCACGCATGTGAAGCGTGCGCTCTAACCAACTGAGCTATGCCCCCGTAACTATCAGCATTTTACTACCGCAGAAGTTAATTGTCAATCGTTTTTATGCCCAAAAGAAAAAATAGTTTAAAAAAGCTGAAAATGGCAAAAATTTCTTGAATTTTATCAGCTTAACCGTTATAATAATACAAAACGGCGGAAGAGGTTTTAAGAATGCAAAAGTTTCCCGCGGAAGAAATACTTGTTATGATGATGGATTGTTTGATTTCGAATTTGGAGGAATCGTTAGAGGCGGAGCAGGAGGGGGATTTTACCGAGTTTGCGAACGGCGCGAGGAATGCGTATGTGGAAATGTTGGAAATGCTTCAGCAATGGGAGAAGGCGGAAGAATACGGTTTGAGTTGGGACGTGGAAGGGCGGTTTCCGGTATGATTATCCTGCTGCGAAAAAATTTTAAAAAGAAATTTAATAAAGTTCGGTAAAATTGCTTGCTTTTTTTCGTCAATATGGTATAATTTTATCAAATAAATCAATCGGGGATATGGCTCAGTTGGTAGAGCGGTACGTTCGCAACGTACAGGCCACGAGTTCGAATCTCGTTATCTCCACCAATATTGTTAAGGATTGAATATTTATTGCATTCAATCCTTATTTTGTTTCAAACGGGTTCTTGAAAAGGTCATGCGCGAAACATACCGAAAAATTTTCGGACGAAGAACGAAAACGAAGGGGAGGCTGGTTATTGTGGATGCGACACCGAACGAAGCGGAAACGAGGGCTCTGGTCGGGAGTTCTTTATATGCCGTGTGGACCGAATTGCGTACAGTCATTTCAAAGAGAATGAAAAGGCGGGCGTTACGTTTTTAACGGCGGAAACAGCGTAACGCTTACGGGGAAAATGGAAATCGTGACTGACACGAGCGTGAAAAACACGCTATGGGAACAGTGGGGCGAAATTCTCGGACGGTCACTTCCCGAACGGCGGGAAAGTATGACCCCGAATATTGCGTGATCCATTTTACGGCGTACGAAGCCACCGTGTACGTGAGCGGCGATTTCGAAACGATTGCGTTATAAGGGGAGCCTATATGAAAAAATGGTATCGGGAAGAATATGAATTCGAAATAGAAGTGACGGGTTTTCTCCGCGGAAATAAAACGGAAGGGTATTGCCGCAACGGGGAGGAAATCGGCGACAGATATACCTGCACGTACGGCTGTCCCGTGAACGGGGAGGGGCAGGGGATTTGCTCAAAGTGCATGGCGCTGCTGTTCCCCGCGATGGAAGCGGTGCGCAGCGGGGGCGATTTGGAGAACGTCGGCGGCAACGGACGTTATAGTAAAGATTTCGTTTGTCCCGACGGATGCGTAACGTTCCGTCTTACGGCGAAAAAGCGCGGCGAATGGAATTTTTTTGCGAACGGGTTGGCTGAGAACGGAGAGGCAAAGAAAGAATAATGACAGGAGAAAATATGGAAACAGCGGAAATTTTAAAATTTGCCTCCGAGCAAAAGACGGCGTTTATCGCCTCCGTAAACGGGCAGGGTTATCCCGTGATTCGCGCCATGCTTGCGCCGCGTAAAATAGAGGGGAACGAAATTTATTTTACGACGAACACCTCCTCGAATAAGGTGGCGCAATTCATGCAAAACGGGAAGGCGTGCGTTTATTTTTACAAGCGCGGAAAGATAAAATATCAGGGAGTTTCGATCGTCGGAGAAATGCAGGTATGCACGGATCAGCAGACGAAAAACGAAAATTGGCGGTTCGGAGACAGGCTCTTTTATAAAAAGGGCGTTACCGATCCCGACTACTGCGTGTTAAAATTTATCTGCAAATCCGCCGAGTATTATTGCGACCTTAAAACGGAAAAGGCGGAGTTTTAAAAAAATTATGTTCTCCCGTTGCATTTGCAAAAAATCCGTGCTATAATGGGTGCAATTACCAAAGGAGTACAGATATGAAAAAAACAATTCAACCGTTGAAGGAGCATTTGCAGAGCGTTTATTTGACCGAAGAGCAGATTCAGGGCAAGGTGAAAGAGGCGGCTGCCTGGCTCGATTCCAAATTCGAGGGAAAAACGCCGCTTGCCGTAAGCGTGTTAAAGGGCAGCGTAATGTTTTTCTGCGATTTGGTGCGCGCCATGAAAACTCCCGTTCAAATCGACTTTATGACGATTTCCTCCTACGGAAGCTCGTCGGACAGCTCGGGAATGCCCAAAATCGTAATGGACCTTGCCGCTTCGGTCGAGGGGCGGGACGTGATTTTGGTGGAGGACATCGTCGACTCGGGGCACACGTTAAAAAAGATGCGCGAGCTGCTGAACGGACGCGGGGCGAAGTCTTTTACGGTTGTCACCCTTTTGGATAAGCCTGCGCGCAGACAGGTGGACATTAAGGCGGATTATTCCTGCTTCGAAATCGAAAACGAGTTTATCGTGGGTTACGGGCTGGATTATGCGCAGCAATACCGCAATTTACCTTATATCGCCATTTTAAAGCGCGAAGTATACGAGGATTAAAGAAAACGTTTTTTCGCTCTTCTCCCTTTCGGAGAGGAGCTTTTTTGTTGCGTTGACAACGCGGTAAAGATTCCCGCGGTCGCGTTGCTCCCTCGGAATGACAGGGGGACTACGCGGGCTTGTCATTCTGAGGGGCGAAGTCCCGAAAGAATCCCACGGGCGAAAGGGTGGAATAGGGGATTCCCGCGGTTGCTGCGCTCCCTCTGAATGACGGGAGAGATTCCCGCGGTCGCAGTGCTCCCTCTGAATGACAGAGGGACGGCGGGGTGGGATGACAAGGAGTGGGGGCTTCGCAATGCTCGGAACGATGGCAGGGTCGGCACGGCTGAGTGCGGGGCGTTTTCAGGTGAAAAAATTTTCACATTATTTTCATATTGCAATAAAAATCTTTGCATTTTTGAATTTCGTGTGATATAATTGCATTACTAAATCTTTAAAAGGAAAAGGTATCACTATGGAAGAAGAGAAAGTAACTTCTCAATCTACGGAAGAAACCGCGGAAAATGTAGAAAACTCCGCCGCAGAAGCCGTAGAGACCGTTGCGGAACCGTCCGAACAGACGCCCCCCCCCGCTCCCAAGAAGAAACAGAACGTATTCGATAAGTTCTTCGGGATCACGGCGAGCGGCTCTACCTTTAAGGCGGAGATCATCGCGGGATTGACCACATTTATGGCGATGGTTTATATCCTGATGGTAAACGCGGGCATTTTCTCGGCATGGATCTACGACGACGCGGGCAATCCTCTGTTCCAGATTATTCCCAACGTGACGTACGGCGGAATGTATATCGCCACGGCGATCGGCGCGATCGCGGGTACGCTGCTTATGGCGCTGCTTGCAAAAATGCCGCTTGCGCAAGCCTCGGGTATGGGCGTGAACGCATTCGTCGTTTACACCCTTGTATTGACGACAGGGTTAACGTATGCCAATGCAATGGTGCTTACGCTGTTCGACGGTATCCTGTTCGTCGTTCTTACCGCAACGGGACTCAGAAAGAAGATTTTCGAGGCGATCCCTGCGGCGGTGCGCCATGCGATCCCCGTCGGTATCGGTCTGTTTATCGCGTTTATCGGAATGCAGAACGCCGGGATCGTACAGGGGGATGCGTCCACGCTGGTAAAATTCGTTTCGTTTAACGTGACGGCGGAAGACTTTACTTACGGCGCGATCGTGGCTCCGCTGGTTGCGCTTTTGGGCGTGATCGCCATTGCCATCATGGCGAAGAAAAACGTAAAGGGGAATATCCTTTGGGGGATCCTCGGTGCGGCGGCGCTCTTCTACATTCTCAACGCGCTCGGACTTGCCTGGGGCGACACTGCCTGCAAGGCGGTATTCACGAAGATCGGCGACACGTTCAGCTTTAATCCGTTTACGGCGTTTAAGGATTGGGGCACGCAGTCGGTAGGGCAGGTGTTTGCCAACGGCTTCGATTTCAGCCACTATCTTGCAAGCCACAGCGGCTGGTCGCTGGCGGGCGTTATCTTTGCTTCGGCGCTCTCTCTTTGCATGATCGACATGTTCGATACGATCGGAACGCTGTACGGCGCTTGCGCTAAGGGCAACCTGCTCGACGAAAAGGGCGTTCCCAAGAACATGGAAAAAATGATGCTCTGCGATGCGGTCGGCACCTGCGTGGGCGCGGTTGCGGGTACCTCTACGGTTACTACGTTCGTAGAATCCTCCGCGGGCGTTTCGGCGGGCGGCAAGACGGGCTTCACCTCTTTGGTGACCGCGATTTGCTTCTTTGTCGCAATGTTCTTAAGTCCTATCGCGCAGCTGATCCCCTCGGCGGCGACGGCTTCCGCTCTGATTTGGGTCGGCGTGCTGATGATGACTTCGGTAACGAATATCGAGTGGACGGACGCGGCGGAAGCGATCGTAGCGTTCTTCACCTTTATCATTATGGTGCTCGGCTATTCCATTTCCAAGGGGATCGGCATCGGCATTATCGCGTTCGTGCTCGTAAAACTGTGCACGGGCAAGGTGAAAGAAATTTCGATCGTTACCTGGATCCTTGCGGTTCTGTTTGTTGCAACCTTCCTCGTATCTTCGATGTAAAAAACAATTATAGTTTCAGCCCTCCCGTTTTGCGGGAGGGCTTTTTTTCGCAACTTAAATTTTTATACGGAATATATTGGATTATGCGCATATTTGTTTAAAGTAAAAACGAAATGCTTGCGTGAATTTGCATAAACCGCTCCTGTAAACGGTGTATTATGCAGGATTAAATTGAATTTATACATAAAATTATGCATATAAATGAAAAAAAGCAATATTTCCCTGCATATTTCTTTGGATTTATACATAATTTTTGTTGACAAACGCAGGCGATTATTATAAAATAGATGAAATCTACTTTTATACTCTCATACCGTATAATTTTTTATTCGTTCTGGTTGTGTAAAATGTGGGAATTTTTCTAAGGAGAGTAGATTATGAAAAGAAGAAAGTCACTCCGTGCCCTGCTCGCGGGAATGTTGGCGGTTGCGATGCTGCTGTGCGTCGTTGCCGTAGCCTGCGCGCCGTCCGACGACGGATCCTTGACGGAGGGTCCCGAAACGGGCGTTTACTACAACGACCAAGGCGAAACGGAATATACGGTAAATCTTTTCGGCGGAAACCGTTTTACGCTCTTTATCGAGGGAACGACCAAATACGGCAACTATTCGCTTGGCGGCGAAGCGCTGTCGCTTGTCGTTTCGGAAGAAGAGCTTTACTCCGCGCAGCTTGTAAACGACGCGATCGTGCTCGATTACAATTCGGCGGAGATCCGCTTTTTAAAGAAGATCGATTATCGGGTCGAGTTTCATACCGGCGGCGGATCGGCGGTGGCGGGTAAAACCGTAACGAACGGAAAAACGCTTGCAAAGCCGCAGGATCCCGTGCGCGAGGGATATGCGTTCCTCGGCTGGTATTCGGACGCCGAGTTTCAAACGCCCTTCCAGTTCGACGGCGAACGGATCACGGGCGATACCACCCTTTATGCCCGCTGGGGCGAAAGACCGGTGGGGGTTGCGGAATACACCGTGAAATTCGACTGGAACGGCGCTTCGTTCGAGGCGCCCGCGCCTGCGCAGACGGTGGGCGGAAAGCTCTATGCGCTTCCTCAGGTTCCCGCAAGGGAGGGCTATCGCTTCGACGGCTGGTGGGTGAGCATGAGCAACAAGGCGGAGGAGCTCTCCTTCGAATTTACGGAGGATTACGGCTTCGGCGAAAGCACGACGCTGTTTGCGCTGTGGCAGAGCACGGCTTCGGCTTCGAAGCTTTCTTCCCCGCTTGTGAACGTAAGCGAAGATTTGATTTCCTGGAACGGACAAACGGGCGTGATCGAATACAGAGTAGAGGTGAAAAACGCCTCCACTGGCGCCGTAATTTTGCAAACGGTCACGGGCGCGACCACGCTCAACACCGTAAACTTTGCGTCTTTGCCCGCGGGTGATTACCGCGTGTCCGTTACCGCGGTCGCTTCCGACTCCTCCAACACTTCGGAGCCCGCAGTCAGATATTATAAGAACAAAGCGTTAAAGCGCGTGTCGCTCGCGGAATTCGTGGAGCCCGCCATGTTCGTGTTCCGCGGGGTGGAGAACGCCGCCGAATACGAACTGAACGTGGTTTGCGGCAACGAATACCACGTGCACTCGGCGTTCAATAACGGAACTTCCACCAACTTCAATCTTTCCAACTGCGACATGAGGGCGGGCGGAATTACGATAACCGTTACGGCAAAGGCGAGCGGCTACGCTTCGTCAGTGTCCGAAACGTTCGTGTACAATCGCGAGCTGAAGCCCGTCGATTCTTTGAAGTACGACGAGGCGACGCAGACGGTGGTTTGGAACGCCGTGGAAAAGGCGACGAACTACTTCGTTTCGGTGAACGGGGGGAATTTCGTCGACGTGGGCGGGGCGACCTCCTTCTCGCTGAAAGAGATCGACGCGCCGCAGGACGGCAAAATCGAAGTGAAAGTATATCCCGCCACCAAGGGCTACAATTCGCCCGCGGCGAGCACGGTTTCCTGTGTGAAGTCGGGATTGTCCGCACCCAAAAATCTCCGTCTTTCGGACGGCAGCACGCTCGCGTGGGACGAAGTGACGGGCGCGACCTCCTACGAGGTAAAGGTAGGGGAAAGAACAAAGACGGTAAACGGAACGTCGGTGAATCTTGCCGAGCAGTTCGCTTTGGCAGAGGGCGACGTTTACGAAATCTGCGTAAAGGCGAAGGGCGCGGGCGAATCGCTTTGGAGCAGCGTTTACAAGGTGAATTATCTTACGATGAGCGGCGCGCTTACTTACCGCGACGGCGCGCTGAGCTGGACGCCCGTTCTGGGGGCGGACGCCATGGAGGTGCGCGTAAACGACGGCGAGTTTGTGCCGCTCGAAACTTACGCAAGCTCCGCCGCCGTCACGCTGACCAAGGGCGGCTACAATTCGCTCGCCGTTCGGTTTGTGAAAAACGGCGTGGCGTCGCGTGCGCTCGAGGCGCAGGTTTACGCCTACACCATCACCTTTAACAGCCAGCTGGGCACGGCGGTCCCCACGCAGTATAAGGCGATGGGCGACACCGTCGAGCTTGCGGACGCAAACAGAGCGAATTACGACTTTATGGGCTGGTACAATATCCCCGGCGGTGCGGCGGGCAACGGCGCGCTGTTCGACGGTACGTTTACGGCGACGGGCGACGTTACGCTCTATGCGTATTATCTGCCCAAATCGTTTACCCTTACCTACTCGTTCGGCAGACACGGTTCGGGCACCGAGCTTACCGCGCAGGTAAGATACAGAGAAAATTATACCCTTCAGGTTCCCGTAACCAGCCGCGCGACGCAGATGTTCGACGGATGGTTCACGGGGGAAAACGGCACGGGCGCGCGCCTTACGGACGCGAACGGCGTAAGCGTGAACGTATGGACGTCTCCTGCAAACGCCACGGTATACGCGCACTGGATCGACGACGTGCTCCGCTTCGAGCTGACCAAGCTGAGCGGCACGCGCGAGGACGTTTACAGGGTTTCGCAGGGCTCGAACATTCAGGAAGAGGTCACCATTCCCGCCACCTATAACGGGCTTCCCGTTGCGATGATCGGCGGCGACGCGTTCCAGAGTACGCGGGCAAAGGTCATCAATATCCCCGATACCGTCCGTATTATTTCGGGTACGGCGTTCACGACGAGCGATTATCTGCGCGAGGTAAATATTTACCACGTGGAGGGAAACAACGCGATCCGTTATTGGTCGGACGAGGGGGTTTTATACGATTACGGCGCGCTGGACGATCAACCCGAGGATACCACGTGGCTAACTTCCACGCTGCAATTCTATCCCCGCGGAAAGCAAACGGATAATTACGAAATTCCCGACCGCGTAACGACGATTGCGGCAGGCGCGTTCGAACGCAACAAAGGAACGCGAGCGGTGACTGTATCTACCGGCGTAACTTACGTTTCGAGTCAGGCTTTTTCGGGCTGCGAGGATTTGGAAATTATCGACTTTAAGGCTCCCGCGAAGGGCGAGCCCGTGCAAGAGCTCACGATATCCAACTCGGCGTTCTTCCAGTGCGGCAATCTGACGACGGTAAATCTTCCCGCGCGCTTGAAGTCGGTCTCGGTGAAAAATTACGTCGTCGATAAACGCGCAAGCGGTTCTCCCGCCACCTATACGGTCAGCAAAATGGTCGGCGACGGCGCGACGACTTCGTTTTATATGTGCTATTCGCTCGAAGCGATCAACGTAGCGGAGGGCGGAAGCTATTACAGCTCGCAAGACGGCGTGCTGTATAACGCGCTCGGCACCGAGCTGCTGCTTTTCCCCGAAAGTAAAACGCCCGTATACTCAGAGGATTCGGACGGAACGGCTTCGCAGGTCAGCGGAAAATTCAAAATCCCTTCGGGCGTTACCAAAATAGGGAACGGCGCGTTCCTCGGGGCGAAGAATTTGAAGGAAGTAATTATTTCCAATACGGTGCTCGAAGTCGGCGAATGTGCGTTCTACGGAGCGAGTTATATCGAGAAAACGCTGTTCGAGGGCGGAAGCATCGGCAACGCCATGAAGGTGGGCAGATACGCTTTCCGCGGCTGCGAATACATGGAAGAGCTTGTATTCGGCGCGGGCTGCAACGTGGGCTCTCTCGGCGAGGGAGCGTTCATGGGCTGCGAAAGTCTGAATAAGCTCAGCCTGCCCGCAAGTATGCGGGAAATCGGCGATCAGGCGTTCAGAGGCTGCGAAAGCCTCGCGGAAATCGTCTTTGCGGAGAGCGGACACGAGCTCTCGTTCGGAGATTTCGTGTTCAGCGGCTGCGTATCGCTGAAAAAAGTGTCGCTTCCCAAAAATGCGACGTCCGTGCCCAGCTTCGGCGGCATCGCGCTCGAAGAGGTGATCATAGCGGAGGGCAACCCTTATTTGAAGGACGTCGACGGCGTTGTGTTCGACAGCAACGAAACGGTGCTTTACTTCTACCCGCAGGGCAGATCAGGCGCCTCGTACAAAATCCCGAGCACGGTTACCAGAATCGCGCCCAGCGCGTTCCAGAATGCCGAGAATTTAACAAGCATCACCATCGGTGCGAACGTGGCGGAAATCGGTGAAGCGGCGTTTGCAAACTGCACCTCGCTCGAAACGATTACGTTTGCGGACGGAAACGACCCCCTTAAAATCGGGAAAAACGCGTTCTTCGGATGCGCGGCGGAAACGCTCACCGTTCCCGCTCGCGTAAACAGCGTGGGCGCATATGCGTTCGCGAATATGTCTGCTCTGGCGGAGTTTACGTTAAACGCCCGCCTTACCGAAATTCCAGAGGGAATGCTGCGCGGTACGGCGGTAACCTCGTTTACCGTAAAGGATTACGTAACGAGCATCGGCGCGTATGCGCTTGCGGGCTACGACGCGCGCGAGCTGTTCCCCGACGCTTACAGACCGACACCCGAACAGGAGGCGGCGGCAAAGGGCAAGCTGGAAACGCTTGTGTTCGAGGGCACCTCGCAGCTTACCTATATCGGTGTAGGCGCGTTCGCTTATACCAAGCTGACGGCGTTTGCTCTGCCAGACACGGTGAAAACAATCGACGAAATGGCGTTTTACGACGCGGACGGTCTTGCTTCGTTTACGGTAAATGCCGAGAGCGCGTTGCAGACGATCGGCGTGTATGCGTTAGCGGGAACGGCGGTCGGGGAAATTTTCATCCCCGGGAACGTGGAGCGAATCTATCCCCGCGCATTCTACGGCAGCGCGTTGGGCAAGATAACCTTTGCGCAGGACGGCGAAAAAGATTTGTATATCGGCGAATATGTGCCTTATGTTACTTCCGACGGATATAGTAGCGATTATTACGGCGAAGTATTTGCGAGAACTCCGTTGGTAACGGTAAACTTCCCCGCGCGGTTAAAAGAGTTGGGCGGAAGCTCGTTCTATCAGTGCGCGAGCCTTATCTCGGTAACGTTCGCCCCCGCAGGGCAGGAAAGCCGACTTATGTACATTGCGGAAGAGTTGTTCAGCGGCTGCGAAAAGCTGGAAAGCGTCACCATTCCCAAATCGGTGGGAGATCGGGCGCCCGTCGGCAATCAGCTCCGCTACGCGATCGGCGAAAATGCGTTCCAGGATTGCGCGTCCCTTACGGAAGTGATTACCGAAGCGGGCAACGAAAACAATTTTACCGTTTACGCCAACGCGTTCGGCGAGCGGTACGACGATACGATCCCCGGAATTACCGAATTCACCTTCCCTCGCGGGTTGGTGTCGGTAGGGACGGACGCGTTCGCGCGCTGCCCCAACATTCAAAAATTCCACGTGGACGGCGATTTGCAGGACGGCAACGCGAACACGCTTTACGGCTCGTTCGACGGCGTGCTCTACACACCCGACTTTGTGGAAGTGGTTCTGGTTCCTTCGGCGAGAGAGGGCAAAGTGACTTTGCACGACAACGCGCAGGCGATCAATTCTTCCGCGTTCGACGACTGTACGCTCGTTACGGAAATTACAATCCCCGCAAACATGAAGGAATTCGACGCGGGCGTGCTCTCCGATTGCACCATGCTTGAAAAAGTTTCGGTAAAGGGCGAGGGCTTATATAAGGAAATCGACGGTATTTTGTACAACGGAGACGGCACGGAGCTCATCTACTGCCCTGTGACCCTGTTCGACGGCGCGGAGAAAGATTCCATTACCTTCCCCGAAACGCTGAAAAAGATTTCGGACAATGCGTTCTATAATGTTGCGGGCTTAAAGGAGGTCTCGTTCGCGAACGTCACGCAGGACTTCGAGATCGGCGCATACGCGTTCTACGGCTGCACGGGGCTTACGCAGGTAAATCTGCCGCAGTCGCTTACCAAGATGGGAGAAGGCGTATTCGAAAATTGCTCCAACCTGCAAACGCTCACGTTTGCGGACGGCTGCAAGCTTACCGAGCTTCCGAACTTCGCGTTCGTAAATTGCTCTTCGCTTACGCAGATCCGTATCCCCGCGCAGGTCGCCTCGATCCCCGCGCTCACTTCGAAAACGGTTAAGACCTGGGACGATTATTGGAACAGATGGGAGGAGGAAACGCTGAATGCGGGTATCTTCCACGGCTGCACAAAGCTTACTTCGATCACGTTCGAAGAGGGCAGCGTATGTCAGACGGTCGGACGCCTCGGCTTCGAGACCGACGCGAAGTTCTATTACTCGGGCGGGCTCAGCACATCTCCCGACGGGAACAACGCGATTACGACGATCGAGCTTCCCGACACCGTTTCGACGATCGGCGAGTACGCGTTCTACGATTGCGTGAATCTGCAAACCTTAAAGCTTCCGAGCAGTTTGGTCGAAATAAAGGAAGGACTGTTCTTCCTGTGCGAAAAGCTTACCGCGGTCACGCTTCCCGCAGGATTGTCCGCGATCGGCGTGCAGGCGTTCTATCGCTGCAAAGCGCTTACCGAAATGCAGATCCCTCAGGGGGTTACGGAAATCGGTCGGGAAGCGTTCTATGATTGCAGTTCGCTGCAATCGGTTAAGATCCCGCAATCGGTAAATACGTTGGGCGAGAGCCTGTTCTACAACTGCGTAAATCTTTCGTCGGTGGATATGAGCGGACTTAACACCACTTCGCTGCCCGATTATATGTTCCGCAACTGCAAGGCGCTGGAAAGCGTTACCGTTCCCGAGGGCGTGCAATCGCTGGGTACGGGCTGCTTCCAGGGCGCGGGATTGACTTCGTTCAGATTGCCCGATTCCGTAAAGGACGTTTCGGGATATCTGTTTGACGGATGCGCAAGCCTTATAAGCGTTACCTTGCACGAATCGGTAACTTCTATCGGTTCGGCTGCGTTCCAGGATACGAAGATAACGAGTATCGCGATCCCCCACAGCGTTCAGAGCTTGGGCAGCGCTGCATTTTACAGATGTACGCAGCTGAGTTCGGTCACGCTGTCGCAATCGCTTACGGTTTTGGAGAGGAACACGTTTGCGGGCTGTTCCGCGCTTACGAATATCGACCTTTCGGGGCTGGTCTCGCTTACGGGCATCGGCGCGGGCTGTTTCATGAATTCGGGGCTTACGAGCTTCGCTCTTCCCGCAGGCGTAAAGGAAATTCCTCAGAATATGCTTGCAGGCTGCGGCAATCTCGAAACGGTAACGCTGCACGGCGAAGTGACCGCGATCGGCGGAGGAGCGTTCGCAAATACGGGACTTACAAGCTTTACGCTTCCCGCAAAGGTGACGGCGGTACCGGATAAAATGCTGATGGGCTGCGGAAACCTTACAACGCTTACCTTGCACCAGGAAGTGACTTCGTTGGGCTTGGCGGCGTTTGCGGGAACGGGATTAAGGAGCTTCACTCTTCCCGCGAAGGTCACCGTGATACCCGACGGCGAGTATGATAAATACGACAGCTCTCAGGCGAAAAACGGCTTGCTGAGCGACTGTCCGAATCTTGCTTCGGTCACGCTGCACGACAACCTTATCTCTATCGGAACGTACGCGTTCCGCAACTGTCCGAAGCTGACAACGGCGGAGCTCACGCTGGGCGCGGGAGTCGAAACGATTTCCGACGAAGCGTTTGCAAACTGCACGGGGCTTACCTCGTTCAAGATCCCCGCTTCGGTGACGAGCTTTATTCCCAACGCGCTTGCGGGTTGTTCGCTGAGTCTTTCGGTGCAGGAAGGAAATAAAAATTACTTCTTCGAAAACGGCGTTATGTACAATGCGGATAAGTCGCAGATCCTCTTCTTCGTGGGCACGGTGGAAACGTTCGAGTGGACTGCGGGAACTTCGGTTTCGCGCGGCGCGTTCAACGGGGTTACGCTGAATAAGGTTACGGTGAAGTCGGGCGCGGCGGTAAGCAATTACGCGTTCGAATATGCGGTCATCAAAGAGCTCGTCGTAGAAGAGGACGCGACGCTGGGTAGCAATGCGTTCCAGTATGCGAAGCTCGGAACGGTCACGCTTGGCGCGAACGTTGCAATCGGCAGCTATTCGTTCCAGTACACCGAGCTGTTGCCCGAATCCACCGCGATGACGATTTCGATCGGAAACAACATTACGATCGCCACTTACGCGTTCTACCGTTCGAAGGTAACTTCGCTCTTGCTCGGGGAAAACGTTACGATAACGGCGTCCGAAGCGTTCTATTATTGCAATTCGGTTACGGAAATTTTCGTTCCCAAGAGCCTGAAAATTCAGGGCGGTTATCCGTTCGACGGTTGGAGAGATAATCAGACGATCAATATCGAGGCGACCGAAGAGGAAGTGGCGGAACTTGTGAAGAACGGCGCCTGGCTGTCGAATTGGAAGAGCTATTGCTATGCTACCATAAAGTATGGGCAGCCGAAGCCTGCATCGCTCTGATCGGGCGCAAACGGTAAAAAAGTTTGTGAAAATTTTATAAAAACCGCAAATTGATGCATTTTACGGTGTAAATCAGTTTGTGAAATGAGCAACTTGTGGTATAATGTACGTATTACATTATACCACTTTGCGTATATATGCGCATAAATGTATAAAAAGTAATAAATAATGCATAAACGGAGGTAACTTATGCAACACGGCGAAATATTCAAAAAGTACCGTTCCAGGCTGGTGCGCGAAGGCGTTTTAAAGTCTTTTTTAAACGGTCTTATCGTATTCGGCGCGCTCGACGCGGTAATTTCTCTCATCGTTTGGCTGTGCGGAATGCAGGGCGGAGTATGGCTCGCGCTCGGCGCGGCGGCGGGCGGCGGAATCGCTTGCGGTTTGCTGTTCTACTTCTTAAAATATAAACCTACCGAAAAGGACGTTGCGCGCAGAATCGACGCGCTCGGGCTGGAGGAAAGAACGGTTACCATGCTCGACTATGCGGACGACGGCTCCTATCTCGCGCTTCGTCAGCGCGAGGACGCGAAAAAGGCGTTGCGCGTTGCGTCTAATTTAAAAATGGCGCTCAGCGTTTCGGTCGCATTGATCGTTCCCGCCGTCGTGGCGCCCGTGATCGGCGCGGGCATGAATACCGTTACGGCGCTCGCCGAGCACGGATACCTCCCTTCGGGGCAGGATATTTTTCCCTCCGCGAAAGATCAGTATATCGAGCTCACCTATATGGTGGACGGCGACGGAGAGATCGAGGGCGAGGAATTGCAGCTGTTGCTTCCCGGAGAGTCGGGCACGCCCGTAAAGGCGGTCGCTTCCGACGGCTGGGAGTTCGTGGGCTGGGACGACCGCTCGGGCGATCCTTACCGCCTGGACGAGAACGTGACAGAAAGCACTATTTTTACGGCGCTGTTTATCGAGCTTCCCGAGGAAGACGACGGCGGAGATCCCTCCGACGAGATCGGCGGAGAAGGACAGGATAGCGATATGATGGATCCCGACGGCAGCGCGGGGAACGCCGAAGGCGGACCGGGCAGCGAGGGCGGCGACAACAGCGACGGCAACGGCTCGGGCGATGGCGGACAGGACAGCGACAACCAGGGCGGCAGCGGGCAAGGCAACGGCGCGGGCTACCAGTATGAAGAAACGAATCAGATTTTAAACGGCAACACGTTCTACGGAAAGGAACTCGAGGAGTACAAGCGCAAGCTGGAAGAAAAGCTTGCGAATAACGAGGACCTTACGCCCGAGGAAAGAAGATTTATCGAGCTTTACTTCGGAACGCTGTAACGCGGCGAAACAGGGAAATTATTTAAGTTTTTTTAAGAGAGGATATTATGGTTTCAGAAGAGCAGATTCAAAAGTTCAGCACGCAATGCAGGAATATTTTCGAGCAGGTCCAGCGCGACGTGATCGGACAAAGAGAGGTCGTCGAGGGTACGATCATCGCCATGATCGCGGGCGGCAACGTGCTTTTGGAAGGGGTTCCCGGGGTAGGGAAAACCCGCCTTGTGCGCACGCTCGGCAGAGTGTTCAGCCTGCCGTTTTCGCGTATTCAGTTCACGCCCGATCTGATGCCCGCCGACGTAACGGGCACCAACATCATCGTAAAGGACGAGGACGGCAATACAAGCTTCAGCTTTCAGCCCGGTCCCATTTTCTCCAACATTATTCTTGCGGACGAAATTAACCGTGCGACGCCGAAAACGCAATCGGCTCTCCTCGAAGCCATGCAGGAGCACACCGTAACGGTAATGGGCGTTTCGCGTAAAATGAACGAGCCGTTCTTCGTGCTCGCCACGCAAAACCCCATCGAGCAGGACGGTACCTATCCGCTTCCCGAAGCGCAGATGGACCGCTTTATGTTCAAGCTCATCGTGAAAAATCCCAGCTTAGACGAGCTGATGGACATTGTAAACATGACGCAAAAGACCATGGCGGAGGTCGCCGACGCGGCGTGTAACGGCGAGGAGTTGCTGGAAATGCGCAAGACCGCGAACCAAATCCCCGTTGCGGAGGACGTGATGCGCTACGCCATGACGCTTTGCTCGGCAACGCATCCCGACAGCGACTGCGCGACCGAAACGGCGAAAAAGTACGTTCGCCTCGGCGCCAGCCCCCGTGCGGGACAGGCGCTCATTTCGGCGGCGAAGGTGCGCGCGCTGCTCCTGGGCAGATTCAACGTATCCTACGGCGATTTAAACGCGCTGGCGTATTCGGTGCTCCGTCACCGCATGAAGCTCAACTTCGAGGCGATCGCCGCGCGCGTTTCGCCCGACGAGATCATTTCGATGATCATAAAGGAGCTCAACGGCAACAAAACGCCCAAGCAGGAATCTGTTTCCCTGGATTTGGAAACGGCGAAAAGCGAGGAGCCCGCGGAGACGGCGGAAAGCTCTCAGCCGCAGGAAGAAAACGGCGAAGGAAAAAAGAAGCGTAAACTCTTCGGGAGAAAATAATGGCGGTGTCTTATTTAAACGACGGATTTTTCAGTCGGTTAGAGACGCTGGCGTTAAATATGCGGTCGTATCTTGCGGGGTTTTTCGGCGGGAAGCACCTTGTTCAGACGTACGGACAGACGGTGGAATTCGCCGATTACCGCGAATATATGCTCGGCGACGACATTCGGCGGATCGACTGGAATCTTTACAGTCGTTTTGAAAAGTTTTATTTAAAGCTGTTTACGGACGAAAGACAGATGCACACGCAGATTTTTTTAGACTGCTCGGCTTCTATGGGGAAGGTCGTTCCCGAAAAGGGGGCTTACGCGGTTGCAACGGCTGCGGCGCTCGGCTTTTTGTCCGTGCACAATATGGATAAACTTTCCATCAAGCTCATCAAGAAAGACCGCGCGGAGGATCCGTTCGGTCTTATTGTGGGAAAGCAGCCTTTTTTCCGCGCCATGAAAACGCTGGAAAATACCGAATTTTCGGACGAGGCGGATATTTCGTCCGCCGTCACGGGCTGCCTCGATACGGGCTCTAAGGACGGGCTTACCGTGATCGTTTCGGATTTCTTTACCGAACGCGACTGGAAAAAAGCCATCGACTATCTTTGCTACAAGCGGCGGCAGGTGCTGCTCATTCAGGTGCTCACGCCCGAAGAGCTCAATCCGTTTTACAGCGGCAGGGTGAACCTGATCGACGCCGAAGCGGCGGACATGATGGACGAAAAGAACATGAAAATGAAAATCACGCGCGGAATGCAGCAGGCGTATTTGGACGCGCTTGCGGATATGATCGCCGATATGAAGCACTATTGCGCTTCGCGCGACGCCGACTTTATTACCGTGGACACCAGCAAGCCCATCGAAAAAATGCTGTTCGGCGAACTACTTAAAACAGGTATAATGGCATGAGTTTTCTTTTACCCTTAGGGTTTTTGGGGTTGCTGGCAATCGGCGCGCTCATTCTTATTTACATCATTAAACCCAACTACCAGCAAAAATTCGTTTCGAGTACGTACGTCTGGAAGCTGAGCTTAAAGTACCGTAAGAAGAGCATCCCCATCAACCGCTTTCGGAACATCTTAATATTTCTCTGTCAGCTGCTGATTTTAATTGCCTGCGCGCTGTTGCTCGCGCGCCCCGTAATCGCGGCGGAAAAGCCCGACGACCGCCCCGAAAGCATTGCGATCATCGACGCTTCCGCAAGCATGCGCGTTGCCAACAACGACATCACGCGCTTCGAACGCGCCGTTATGCAGGTGCGCGATCTGGCGCAGTCTCTGGCGGAAAAAGACGGGCTGCTTTCGGTCATTGTTGCCGATACCGACGCGTATTATCTGCTGCAACGCGCTGCCGCGGCGAACCTTTCGGAGACGCTCGAGCTGTTGGACGGCTTGCTTCCCGAGGAGGGGATCAAATGCTCTTACGGCACCGCAGACATGGAGGGCGCGGTGGAAATTGCGGAAGCGGTGGTAAACCAAAATCCCCAGACGGAAATTACGCTTTATACGGCGACCACGTACCTCGACAAAAGCGGCTTAAACGTGGTGAACGTTGCCGAGGCGGACGAGTGGAACGCCGCGATTTTAAACGGCGAAGCCGTGTTAAAGGACAATTTTTACGTATTTAACGCCAAGGTCGGCTGTTACGGCAGGTCGGAAAAGTTGACGATCAGCTGCAACGTGATCGGCGTGAACGGCGAAGACAAAACCGTCACGATGAAAAAGACGGAAGCGTTTCACAACGCCGAGCCCGAGGTGAATCTTTCCTTCGGCGCGGAAGAGCAGATTCAGGCGGGCGGCGCTCAGATCTATTCTTACCAAAGCGTACATATTTACGTGGAGGCTGCCGATTCCCTTTCGGACGACAACTCCGTGTATATTTACGGCGGCGTAAAGCCCGTGATAAAAATTCAGTACGCGAGCACCGCGCCCTGTCTGTTCTTTCAGAATACGTTCGTATTGCTGCGCAGCTTTTTAAACGCCAGCTGGCAGGTGGAAATTACCGAGGTGACCAAAGCGGACGCGATCGAGACGGAGGGTTACGACTTTTATCTGTTCGAAACGTTGATGCCCAAAAAGATGCCCACGGACGGCGTGGTGGTGATTTTCAACCCCGGCGCAAGCGATATCGACGGCTTGACGATGGGATTCAGCCAGAGCGTGCATAATATCGGCAACAACGCAACGCTGGCGCCCGGCGCGCAGCATCCGCTGACCGACCGTCTCGACCCCGAGGAGATGACCATTTCGAAGTACCGCGAGGTGCTTTACGCGGAAAACTTTTTGGAGCTTTTGTACTATCAGGGAAGTCCCGTTATGCTGTTGCGGGAGGAGACCGACTATACGCATATCGTGTTTTCGTTCGACGTTCACAACTCCAACCTGCCCGTGGTAATGGAATTCCCGCTGATGTTCATCAGTATGTTCAACCGCTATATACCGGCTACGGTGGCTTCCTATATGTTCGAGGTCGGTTCGGAAATCACGCTTAACGCGCGCGGAACGGAGCTCGGGCTGGACGGTCCGAACGTGAAGGAAACGATAAACGTATTCCCCGAACGGTTGAAGGCGGTAATGCCGGGCTCTTATACGCTTACCCAAACGGTGCGCGATCAGCTGATCATCGAACAGTTTTTCGTATGCGTGCCCGCGTTCGAGAGCAATATTGCCAAGGAAGTGGACGCGTTGCCGCTGTTGGAACGCACGAAAAAACAGGAATATGTAGACGCGGATCTGCTCATCTATTTTGCGGCGGCGCTCGTCGCGCTGCTGTTTGCGGAGTGGTGGCTGCAATCGCGCGAGAATCTGAGGTAGGGGGAATAGAATATGACGAATTTCAAAATCGAATTTTCCAATCCCTGGTTATTGCTGCTGCTGATCCCCGCGATCGCGCTTACGCTGTTTCCCTACTTCCGTCTTGCAAAGCAGTACCGCCGCACCCGCAACCGCGTGATTTCGGTGGTGCTCCACCTTGTCGTAATGCTGCTCAGCATCACGCTGATTTCGGGGATCTCGTTCAGTTACGAGCTGCCCAATAAGGAAAATGAGCTGCTGCTTTTGGTGGACGCTTCGTTCAGCAACCGCGACGCGCAGGACGAGCGCGAGACGTTTATCGAGCAGGTGATCAACGACTGCGGCAAAAATTACCGCGTTGGCGTGGTGAAATTCGGCTATACGCAGACGTATGCCGCGAAGCTTTCCAACGATTCCTCGCAAGTGTATCGGGATTACAGAAATTCGGAGGATCCCGACACGAGCGCGACGGACGTTGCTTCCGCGCTCCGCTATGCGAGCGAACTGTTTCAACGTCCCGAATCGGCGAAGATCGTTTTGATTTCGGACGGGATCGAGACGGACGGAAACGCCTTTTCGGTGATCCGCGGGATCGCCGCCGAGGGGATCAAGGTGGACGTGGTCCCGCTTGCCAACCCCTCGCACGACGAGGTGCAGTTTATCGGCGTGGAAACGCCCGACCGTAATGTGATCGCGGGGGAAAGCGTAACGCTCCGCATAACGGTGCGGACCAATCGGAACGCGCGGGGCAACAAGGCGACCGTGAAGCTGTTCGATACGCTTATCGGCGGAGAGGAAAACGAAGCGCCCGCCGCAAGAGAGGGCGAGCAGGAGGACGGCTTTTCGGCGAGCACCGCGTTCGAGCTGGGCGCGGGCTTGCAGACGGTAGAGCTGAATTACGTGTTCGAAAAAGCGGGAATGCACGAGTTAAAGTTTTCGCTCTCCGTAACCGATAATATCGGCGACACGGTGGTAGAGAACAACAAGTATTTTTCCTATTTGAATATGCAGGTTTTCGATAAGGTTTTAATGATCGAAAACGACGCGGAAGAGGCGAAGGCGCTGAAAGAAATGATGGAAGGGGAGGAGTTCAAATACAAAGTAACCGTTTTGAACGCTTCCAAGGACGCCGAGGCGATTCCGCAGACGTTGGAAGAAATCAGCCAATACGAGCAGGTGCTGCTCGTAAACATCGCCAACAAGGACATGAAGCCCGAATTTTTCGAGCTTATGGACGTTTACGTAAGCGAATACGGCGGCGGACTGTTTACCGTGGGCGGAGAGACGGACAAAAACGAGAATGGCGACGTGGTTCCGCACGCCTACCTGCGGAGCGATATGCAGGGCACCTTGTATCAGCAAATGCTTCCCGTGCGCGTGGTGGACTATACGCCCCCCGTCGCGGTAATGATTGTGATCGACACTTCGGGCTCGATGTCCAGCTCCGTCCCTCAGGCGAAGCGCGGCGCGGAACAGGTGCTGGACGCGCTCACCTCGCGCGATTTTTGCGGCGTGATGACCTTTTCGGACAGCGCAAGCGAAACGGTGCAGGTGCTGCCCGCCTCGCAAAAGGAAAAGATTCGCGAAATCATCCGCAACATTCCCGAGGACGGGAGCGGCGGAACGGTGTTTGCCGACGCGATCCGCAAGGCGGGCGCGGCGTTGAGCACGGTTGAAGTTTCGCGCAAGCACATTATTATGGTTTCGGACGGCGTCGTAGACGACGAGGACGAAAAAGTTTATACCGACTTTATCAGGGCAAACCGCGAAAAGGGCATTACGCTTTCCATCGTAGGCGTTTACGTTTCGGGCGGGTATGCCGAAAAAATGAAGCAGGCTTGCGAGCTGGGCGGCGGTAATTTTTATAACGTTTCGACGGTCGGCAGCGAGCTGTCCGACAAGATTTACGAGGACCTTATCGATAACGCGGTTACCGAAATCGAGTACAACAAGGAATTTAAACTGCGGATCAACGAATATACGCCCGTCGTTTCGGGCGTCACCCAACCGGAGCTGAACAAGCTGCCGTTCAAGGGCTATTACGGCACTTCCTTAAAGGAGGGCGCTTCGGCGCCGCTGATGGGCGAATACGTGCCCGTTTACGCGGAGTGGAAATACGGCAAGGGCAATGTGGGAAGCTTTATGAGCAATCTCACCGTGGAATGGTCGGGAGAGTTTTTAACCTCGCCCACGGGAAAGCGGTTGATGAAAAACATTTTCTCGGGGCTGTTCCCCACGGAAAAAATCAATCTTTCGGATATCGAGCTTTCGTTCAAAGAGGATAACTATTCCACGCAAATGAACGTATATGCGTCGCTCGGCGAAGGGGACAGGGTGGAGGTGAGCGTAACGCCTTACAGCGCGGAAGCCAAAAATTATTACGCAGGCACCTCCGTGCCCGTTACCGCTTCGGACGGATTTACGCGCTTTACCATTGTGATCACCTGCCCGGGGCTGTACGAGGTTACGGTGCAAAAGAAAAACGCCGCGGGAGAAGTGGTTTCCGCGCGGAGCGTGCTGCGTACGTTCTCCTATTCGCAGGAGTACAACCTGTTCCCCGAGGACGAACCGATCGGCGAAGATTACCTCGCGCAGATCGCGGAAAACGGCAAGGGAAAAGTGATCACCGATTCGCTCGAAGTGTTCGACTCGTTCGAAAAGACGATTAAAAAGACGGCGGATCCCCGTCTGGCGTTTTTGATCATCGCAATCGTGCTGTTCCTGTTGGATATTGCCGTGCGCAAGTTCAAGTTTAAGTGGATTCACGAGATGATAAGAGACCGCAAGGCGCGGGCGGAGATCGAAAGATCCGCAAGCAGGCGAAAGAGCTAACGTTCGGAAAATAAGGAGAAGGCATGAAAAAATTGCGCTTTTTTCTAACAATTATATTTGCGATCGGCTGTCTGTTCGCGCTGGCGGGCTGTGCGGCGCCGCTGTCCCGTCCGCAGGATCTTACGGTGGACGGCGATACGCTGGTGCTGTCCTGGCGCGCCGTTCCCAACGCGCGCTATTATACGGTGAGCGTGAACGGCGAACAGAAGGATTCGAGAGCGACCAAATATTCGCTGTCCTCGCTGGAAGCGGGGGAGTATTCCATTCGCGTGAAAGCGTGCTCCAACGGCAACGATTACCGCAATTCGGGCTGGTCGGATACCTTCCGCTTTACCCGCGAACAGGAGCCGGGTTTGACGTTTACGCTGATCAACGGCAGAACGGAATACGAGGTTTCGGGGTTGGGAACGGAAAAGGGAGATATCGTCATTCCCGAAACGTTCCGCGGAAAGCCCGTTACGGGCATCGGAAACAGGGCGTTTGCGGGAAAATCTTTGCTTACGGGCGTTTCGCTCGGCGATAATATCACCACAATCGGTTCTCAGGCATTCTATAATTGTTCGTATCTTGTTAATATCAATCTCCCTTCCACGCTCACCTCCATCGGAGAACAGGCGTTTCAGGGCTGCCGCGCGCTGGAATCGGATTTGACGATCCCCGACGGCGTGACGGAAATCGCCGACGATACGTTCGCGTATTGTCGCGCGTTGAAAAACGTTACCATCGGGAAAAACGTAACGTCCATCGGCACGAGCGCGTTTTCCGATTGCGTTTCTCTCAGGAGCATTACGATCCCCGACAGCGTGACCTCGCTGGGCGATTATGCGTTTTCGATGTGCAAAGCCGTGCAGAATATTGCGCTGGGGAACGGGTTAAAGACGATCGGCGCAAGGGCGTTTTACGGTTGCGAAAATATCAACTCCGTCGTGTTGGGCGGCAGGATAGAAGAGGTGGGCGGCTACGCCTTCGGCTCCTGCGTTTCGCTCTACTCGGCGGAAGTTTCGGACAGCGTGTTATCGCTGGGCGAAGGCGCGTTTATGGGTTGCAATACGCTTGCCGAGGTTTCGCTGGGCGCGAATTTGCAGCGGATCGGCGTGAACGCGTTTAAGGATACGCAGCTTTGGAACGAACAGGAAAGCATGGTGTACGCGGACGGTTGGTTCCTTGCGCCCCAAAAGAATACGATGCTTATTTACAACGTGGCGGCGGGTACGCGCGGGATTGCCGAATACGCGTTTTACGGCTGTAACAGTTTCGTTCAGATCACTTTGCCCAACAGCGTGGAAATTATCGGCGACAATGCGTTTAAAAATTGCGCGGAGCTTGTAAACGTAGTTACGGGCAGCGGCGTAAAGGTGATCGGCGCAAGCGCGTTCGAGGGCTGCGCAAAGCTGCTCAACATGAGGCTTTGCGAATACAATGCCGTCACCCATACGGAGGGCAAGAGCTCCGTGCAAGAGATAAAGGACCGCGCGTTTTACGGCTGCGCGCGTTTGGTAAATATCAATCTTCCCGATACGGTGGAGACGGTCGGCTCGCGCGCGTTCCGCAACAGCGGACTTTACGCCGCGGCGACGGGCGCCGTGTATGCGGGGAATTGGGTCGTAGACGTAAACTCGGCTTCGGGAAAAATTACCGTGAGGGAGGGCACGAAGGGCATTGCCGCCTATGCGTTCCAGAGCGCGCTCGTCTCGGAAATCGTGCTGCCCGACAGCGTGGAATCTATCGGGCGCGGCGCTTTTTCGGGCTGTAAGGCATTGCAGGATATCACGCTGCCCAAAAATTTAGAACGGCTGGAAGACTATACGTTTTATAATTGCAATTATCTGATGCTGGACAAATTGCCGGAAACGTTGAAATATATCGGCAGGTCGGCGTTTTATAACTGCCGTTTGCTCGGAATGAAAAATTATCAGAGCAGCTCCGCCGAGGAAATGGAAAACGCGACGTTTACCGTTCCCGACAGCGTGGAGACAATCGGCGCGTATGCGTTTTTCGGGTGCGGAACGGTAGACGAAAATAAGGAAACGGGCGAAAAGACGCTGGTCGGGATCCGCACGCTGAATCTCGGAAGCGGCGTTGCCCAAATCGGGGAGCGGGCGTTTTCGAAGTTCGTTTCGCTGAAAACGGTAAACTTCGGCGGAGGGGTAAGCGAAATTCCCGAACGCGCGTTTTACCGCTGCGAAAATTTGCAGACGGTAAATCTGAACGGGGTAAGCAAAATCGGCTCCCGCGCGTTCTACGGCTGCATCGGACTGAACCGTATTTCGCTGCCCGACAGCGTGAAAGAGATCGCGGAATACGCGTTTTATCTGTGCGACGGGTTGACTTCCGCTTCGCTGGGCGGAGTGACCTCGGTGGGGAATTCCGCGTTCGGCGGGTGCACTTCGCTGGAAGAGCTCACCCTTTCCGCAAACCTCGTCTCGCTCGGCAAACAGGCGTTCCGCGGCGCTAAAATCAAGAGCCTTACGCTTACGGGATCGCTTGCTCAAATGCAGATGCATGTGTTCTACGGCTGCAACGACTTAACGCTGTACCTCGAAAGCGCGGCGGACGCGGATGGCTGGAACACGCGTTGGAACACCTCTTACCGTCCCGTGATTTACGGGGTGACGCTGTCGCAGGATAAGGATTACGTGGTTTCCTTTACCAAGACGGCGCAAAGCGTGCAAAACGCGAAAGGCAACACCGTTCACGCCCCCGAGCGCGCGGGCTACGCCTTTGCGGGCTGGGCGACGGAGGAAGGCGGCGAAGCCGTTTATGCGGCAAACGATTTGATAGACGTTCCCGACGGCACCGTTCTGTTCGCCGTGTGGACGCAAAATTAAAAGAAAATAAAAAACACGGCTCAGCCGTGTTTTTTTAATCGCTCCGTCCTTTTTTGCGCTAAGCTTTTTCGGAAATCGTTAATAAAGCGTTTTCCGTCCGCGCAGAGGAACAGCAGCAGCGACAGCGCTGTGACGGCGAGATATACGGGGAGTGCGTACCACAGCACGGGCGTGTAATAAGGGTGCGCGGCGGAGGGCAGAAACAGCTCGGGCGTGAGGGCGGTGAAAAGCCGCGAAAGGGCGGGATAGGTGTCCGTAGGGTGCATACTCCACAGCGGGTTTTGCGTCTGTAAAAAGGAAAACAGGTCTTGCGGGTCTCGGGCGGGATCGCAGACGAAAAACAGCACGTTGTTTATCATGATCGCGCCCAGCATACCTAAAAACAGAAAGCCCGTTTTCCAGAAGTCGCGGTAGCTCGGGCGGTACAGCTTCCATAAAATCGGCAGGGCGGAGCTTAGCAGCAGCAAGACGTGGCACACGTAAAAGCGCAGATATTCCCACTGCCAAACCGTCTGCCCCATAAACCAAAAGGGCATGGCGAGGGCAAGCAGGCTACCGATCGCGCCCGCATACGAAACGAACACGCGCATCAGATTGCTTCCGCACAACAGGACGACGGGAGAGGCGAGGATGAGAAAGGCGCACACGTTATACGCCGTGTTAACCAGCGAGAAGCCCGTGCCGTATAAATGCGGATAGAGGGCGGACTTAAACAGGTGCTGCAAAACGTTTGCGGCGGTTATCAAAAGCAACGCCGCTTTTTGCACGCGGGGGGAACGGTTGCGGAAGAGATAGCCCATTGCCGCAAGCAGCGCGATGGCGAGTATTAAGCTGAAACAATAGGCAAACGAGCCGTATTCCATTTTCATAGCGGTGGTTATTGCCGAAATTTTGCGGATTTAAACCTGCTTGCCAGATACGGTTGCATTTCGGCGCGCAACGCGGTATAATACGGCTATGGAAGAATTGTACCAAAGAATGACGCAAACGCTTTTGTCCGCCGTGCGGCAAAGGGGAGAGGATAAAAAGCTGCTCGGCGGAGCGTTGCCCTCCGTGTGCAGCGGCTGTTCGGCGGACGTAGATTATTGCGCCCGTCGTGCGGGCGTCAGTCCCGGGAAGGCGCGGTTTTATGTTGCCGCGCATTACGCCGCCTACGTGCCGTTCGGCGCGGCGGGCTGGAATTATTTTGTGAATTCGCTCGAAAAAACGGGCGCAAGCGCGGGGGAGCACCGCGCGCGGACGGCAGAGGCGCTGCTCCGTTCGTCGGGGGAAATTCTTACGGCGGACGGGCTTGCGGAATTGAAAACGTTTTTGGGCTTGCTGTATTGCAAAACGCCCGATTTCGGCACGGGCGAGGGGTGCGCCGCGGCGGTCTGCACTCTCTATCATGCCTGCGAAGCGCACTTCGGAAAAAAGGGCTGCGGCGATTTTCTCGAAGTCGCGCACCGCACGAGCGACGCAACGGAGAAGCTTTTCCGCGGGTTTGCCTCGGACGTCGGGACAGCGTATGCGGAAACGCTGCTCTCGATCGCGCCGAGCTCCGCCCTGTCCGCTCGGCAGAAAAAATTATTATTCAAAATCACGGGAGTCAAATAGGCGTTGGGCGCGGAAGAAACACAAAAGAAAAAGCATATTGTTTTTCGCTGCGCCGCGCTGTCGGCTGCGGCGCTGTACGTTCTGTTCGGGGTCGCGTCGCTCTTTGTGCCTCTGCCCGTTCTCTTCCCTTCGGCGGGGCGGGAGGCGTATTCCTGCGTTTGGGAAAGGCGCGGGGAAACGTCGGAGACGTACTTTTCCGCTTATTCCGCCCTGGAACGCGCGGAGGCGGATGCGATCGTGTTGCAACGGGCGGGCGAACGGGGAAGAGTTTTGCCGACGGAGGAATACAGGCGCGCGTACGCGGTGCTCGACGGCGGGAATCTGGGCGAGCTTTATAAGCTGAGCCCGAATCCGAGCCGTCTGGAGAAAGCCGCGCTGTGGCGGGCGTTCGGAGACAGGGTCTGGTACGACGGCGGTTACTTTATCTGGAACGGCGAACGGATCGCCGTGAGCGGCGCGGAAAAACGGGAAAGATTCGTGCTGTTAAACGGTTCGGTTTCCGCCCGAACGGTGATCGCGGCGGAAGCGAAGCTTTTGGACGTGCGTGCGGACGCGGAGCTGCTCGCGCCCGCGCTGTTGGGCACGGAGATCGGGGAATTCGTTGCGGAGGAGCCCTACGCCTCGGACGGGCGCGCGCTGTATCTGCACACGGCGGGCGGAACGCGGCTGATCGCGGGCGCGCCTGCGGCGCGTTCGCTTACGGTTTGCGGGAACGAATTTGCGGACGAGGGCGCGCTCGCGCAGTGCGAGCGGCTGGAGGAGCTCGCCGTGCCCTTTGCGGGAAACACGTTCTACACGCATACGGAGGCGTATCGGGGAGAGTTTGCCTGTCTATTCACGGTGCGGGAAGAATACCGCGTGCCGCCCTCGCTCAAGCGCGTTACCGTTACGGGCGGGAAGCTGACATCGTTCGCCTTTTACGCCTGTCCGCAAATTAAGGAATTTAACGTGTGCGGACTTGCGGCGGAGGATATTTCGGATTCGGCGTTTTTAAGCTGCGAGGGCTGGGAGAAAATTCACTGCCCAAATGCTAAAATCAGGCTGCCGTCCGCTTATATGAAGTCGCTTTTGCCTTGCGGCTGTACGTTGTTTGAAAGAAAGGGGTAAGAAAGGCGGGGGAAATATTTAAAAAACCGTTGACGGAACGGTTTGTTTTTGGTATAATATGGGTATGCTATCGGAGAAGTTGCGCAATCTTTACACACGGGCGGAAGCGGACGCGCTCTATTTGGAGTGCGATTTTCTGCGCCGATACGTTACGGGATTTTATTCGACGGACGGATACGTGATTTTAGACGGCGAAGTTTGCGTATTTGTGGCGGACGCGCGCTATTACGAAGCGGCGGAAAGAGCGTTGCAGGGAAGCGGAATTACGCTGTGCGAAGGCGCTTATCCCAAGGCGTTGGAGCTGTTAAAAAAATACCGCACGCTTGCCGTGCCCTATCCGTTTACGAACGTTTCTTCATTCGAGCGGTTAAAGGCGGAGGGCTTCGGGTTAAAGGACGGAATGCCCGCCTTAAAGCAGGCGATGCTGATAAAGACGGAGAGGGAGATTTCCCTGATCCGCAGCGCGTGCTCCATGGCGGAGGAAGCGCTGTTAAAGCTGCTCCCCGCGCTGAAAGAGGGCATGACCGAATCGGAGGTCGCCGCGTTGCTCGAATACGAGATGCGCAGGGCGGGCGCCGAGGGGACCTCGTTCGATACCATTTGCGCATTCGGCGAAAACGGCAGCGTTCCGCACCACGAAACGGGTTTACGCAAATTAAAGTTCGGCGATCCCGTACTGTTGGACTTCGGCTGTAAAACGCAGGGCTATTGCTCGGATATCACCCGCACATTTCTTTTCGGAGACGATAAAAAGCACGAGGACTTTAAAAAGCTGTATGCGGAGGTATATACCGCGCACGAGCTGGTAAAGGAAAAGCTCGTTTCGGGCATGACGGGGCGGGAAGCGGACGCGATTGCCCGCGATTATTTCGAGAGCAAGAATCTTGCGCAGTATTTCACCCATTCGCTGGGACACGGGATCGGTTTGCAGATCCACGAATACCCCGTGTTGTCTCCCAAAAGCGAGGAAGCGTTGCAGGACGGCATGGTTTTCTCGGACGAGCCCGGGCTGTATATTGCGGGCAAGGCGGGGATCCGCATCGAGGACAGCTGCACGTTAAAAGACGGAAAAGCGGTTTCTTTTATGACCAAAACGGAAAGAAACCTCGTAATATTGTAAATTATTAAGGAGATCGAGAATATGGCACAGATCATGGCAGGCGACATCAGAAAGGGCACGACGTTCGAATATAAAAGCGGCGTTTATACCGTAACCGAGTTTCAGCACGTGAAGCCCGGTAAGGGCGCGGCGTTCGTGCGCACCACGCTTAAAAACGTGGTAACGGGACAGGTTCTTTCGGACGAAACGTTCAATCCCACCACCAAGCTGGAAACCGCGCAGGTGGAAACGAAGAAAATGACCTATTCGTACACGGACGGCGAGTTCTACTACTTTATGGACGAAGAGTTCAACCTCACGCCCCTGAATTTCGGACAGGTGGAGGACGCGCTCCGCTATATCCGCGAGAACGACAGCGTTACCGTAAAATTCCTTTACGACAACGCGTTTTCGGTCGAGCCCGAGAACTTTGTGGAGTTGAAGGTGGTCGAGGCGGAGCCCGGCGTGCGCGGCAACACCGCAACCAACGTGACCAAAGCCGCCAAAGTGGAGACGGGCGCAACCTTCCAGGTCCCTATGTTCGTGAACGAGGGAGATACGATCCGTATCGACACCCGCACGGGCGAATATATGAGCCGCGTTTAACTTTTTGAGAATATAAGCCCGTTTCCGCAATTCGGATACGGGCTTGTTTTTTACGAGGAGATCTATGAAAATAACCTATCTCGGCACGGGGGCGGCGGAGGGGATTCCCGCACTCTTCTGCCGCTGTAAATATTGCAACGGCGTACGCGAACGCGGGGGACGGGAGGTCCGCTCGCGCTCGCAGATATTCATCGACGGAGAGCTTTCGATCGACTTTCCGCCCGACGCATTCTACCATGCCGCGCAGGGCGGAGCCGATTTTTCAAGGTTGAAATACGTGCTCGTTACCCATTCGCACATGGACCATTTTTACGCGCACGACTTTGTGCTGCGCGGCTATAAATACGCGCACGGGCTAAAAGAGGCGCTGGAAATTTACGGGAACGACGAGGTGACGGAGGTGTTTTCCGAGTGCACCCGCCGCGAGCTGCGCGAGGACGTGAAAGACAATATTTCGCTGCACGCGCTGTCCGCGTTCGAGGAGGTCTCCTTCGGCGGTTACCGCGTGAATGCGCTACGGGCGAAGCATTCCTCGCACGATCCGTTGCTCTATTTGATCGAAAAGGACGGAAAGCGCGTGCTTCACCTCTGCGATACGGGGCTTTTGCCCGAGGACGATTACGAGTTTTTATCCCGCCTCGGGGGCAGGGTAGATTTGATCACGCTGGATTGTACGCTGTTGTGGGAGCGGGCGGACGAAAATTCCCGCCACATGGGCGTTGCGGAAAATAAAACCGTACTGGAACGGCTGCAAAGAGCGGGCGTTGCGGACGAAAACACAAAAAAGGTGATCACGCATTTTTCGCACAATTCCGCGCCGACCGTGCGGGAGGTCGAGCGTGCGGAGCGGGAGCTGGGCGCCGTCGCCGCATATGACGGCATGGAGATTGTGCTGTGAAAACGCTGTTTTTAAGCGATCTCGACGGCACGCTGTTGCGCTCGGACGGCACGCTCGGGGTACGGACGAAAAATATTTTAAACGGGCTGATCGCGCGCGGAATGCTCTTTTCGTATGCGACGGCTCGCTCTGCGGAGACCGCCGCGCCGCTGCTGGAAGGGCTTAATGTAACCCTTCCCGTGATCGTGCACAACGGCACGGCGCTTGCCGACCACGCCTCGCATAAAATTTTGCAGGTAGAGTGCTTCCCGCTGCAGACGGCGGAGAAGGTTTTCGATTCGTTCCAATCGCACGGGCTCTTCCCGATCAGCTATGCTTTGATCGACGGAAAAAATCGCTTTTCCTATTGCAAAGAATCCTGCGGGGCGGCGCAGTGGGAATTTGTGCTCAGCAGATTAGGAGACGGGCGCGCGCGGGAAATTTTTTCCGAGCGAGACGCGCTCGACGGCGATGTTTTTTATTTTACCTGTATTCACGAAGAGGCGAAGCTCCGCCCCGTTTACGAGGATTTGAAGGAGTGCTGCCGTTGTTTTTTCGGCAAGGATTTTTATACGGGCGAGCAGTGGCTGGAAGTGCTGCCCAAATACGCGAGCAAGGCGGAATCGGCGAAAAAGCTGAAAGAGATGCTCGGGTGCGACAAAATCGTGTGCTTCGGCGACGCGCGCAACGACTTGCCGATGTTCGAAATCGCGGACGAATGTTACGCCGTGGAAAACGCCGCGGACGAATTAAAGGCGGTCGCAACGGGAATTATCGGCGCGAACGATCATGACGGCGTGGCGGAATTTTTGGAAAAGTATTTTAAGTTTCATCCAAATGTTTAAAAATTGCTATAATATCTTTTTCCGCTTGGTTAAGCCGTTTTGACGATAAGATAAACTTTATTTTAATTTTTTTCCAACAGTCGCAAATCGTTTAAGGTAAGCTAACAAATTAAAAAGCGCTTGTCCGAAGCCACTAAACAAGTAGAGCGCGTTCGGATAGAAGATACAAAATAATAAACTCGGCGATTCGTTTGACGAATCGCCGAGTGTTTTTACTATCAATTATTCTTTCGCTTCGGGTGCGTTGTTTTCGGGCGGAAGAGATTTCTTTCTTTGGGTTACCTGAATTTCAAACAAGCTGAGGCGGTCGGGCTTTTTGAAACATACGATCAAAACTGGGATCAGCAGGGCAAGCGTGCCGAAAAAGTTTACGATCATATCGCCCATGGTGTCGATGAGCGCCGTGCCGCGGCGGTTGGGTACCAAATACGTTCCGTCGCCCATATCCACGGGGTACATTCCCGACTGCCAGCGCTGGTTGTTCATGCTGCCGATCACGGTATCCAGCGAGAATTCGTAAAGCTCCCAAAGATAGCCCACCGTAAGCGAAAAGAATAATGCGATCGCCACGGCGGCGACGACCCGCCTTGCGCCCAGCGGCTGGTTTTTTAACAATAGCGAGGCAAGCGACATTCCCATGATTGAAAACAGCACGCCGCTTGTGGTGTGCAGCACCTTATCGTATTGCGGGAATACGCCGTATAAGCCGAACACCGTTCCGCCCGCCAGTCCCATAAACGAAAAACAGGTGCAGGCAAGCTCGAGATAGAGGGGCAGCCGAATCCGAAAAATCAGCTCGACAAGATAAACGAGCGTCATCATTCCCAAACAGGAAAAGAAAAACAGCAGTCGGTGGTCGAACACGGCTTTCGTCATGTTTCCGCCCCGATAGGCGACGGTATTGGCAATCAGTCCGCCGATCAGCGCAAGCACAAGCGCGCCCCAAACGATCAGCACGGTAATATTACGCTTTTGTTTTAAAAAATCTTTCATGGTTTCTCCTTTTTCTATATTTTAGCCCGAATGTTTCTTACGGTCAACCGAAATTGTGTATTTTTCTTACCAAAAAGCAAAAAAATATGAAATAAGGTGAAACGGGTTTACTTTTTGCAAGAAACAGTGTAAAATAGTATCCGTAGAAGTATCGGAGGCAGCATGGGATTTTTTACACGGATAAAATCGGCGTTTTCCAAAAAGAAACCCGAATTAAAAATGGGCTTGGCGCTCGGTAGCGGCGGAGCAAAGGGCATGACCCATTTGGGCGTATTAAAGGCATTCGAGGAAGAGGGGATTCGTTTTTCGTACGTAACGGGCACGTCGATCGGCTCGATCGTGGGCGCGCTGTACGCGAAGGGCTATTCTTCCAACGATATGATCGGGATTGTCGAGAGCCTGAACCGCAAAGAATTTTCGAAGAATCTCCGACCCTTTTCGGATATGGCGTTTGCCGAACAGTTTTTAGAGCAGTACGTGGAGGGGAATATCTCCGATTTGCCCTTGCCGTACGCCGCGTGGGGAACGGACGCCGAGACGAACGAGGGCGTTTTGTTAAACGAAGGCAAGACGGCGAAGATATGTTCCGCCTCTTCCGCAATTCCGCCCTTTTTCAAAAGCGTGGAGATCGAAGGCAAAAAGATTTACGACGGGGCGTTTACCAACGCGATCCCCGCGGACGTGTGCAAGGATCTGGGCGCGCAGTTTGTAGTCGCGGTGGATCTTTCCGCCTATCCCCGTTCGGACGAGGATAAGAGCATGGTTTCGCGCCTGTTGGGCTCCGCGCTGAACGCGTTCGTACCCGTAAAGTATTTGGACGACAACAAGACGCGAGGATACGACGCCGCCGACGTGATGCTGCGCCCGAACCTGTATAACTACCGTGCGACGGACGTTGCGCCCGCCGCCATGAACGAAATGTTCGAGATCGGCTACGAAGAGGCGAAGAGCCGCATGGCGGAGCTGAAAAAGGCGATCGAAGATGCGAAATCGAAGCTGCGCTGAACGCGGAAAACGCATTCGGCTTTGGCTGCGGATCGCGCGCTGTGCCGCCGTGTTTTTAGTCGTCGGGGCGCTTGCGCTGTTCGAGTATCTTTGCCCGATGCGCTCGCTCTTGCCCGCGCCGCGCGTTGCCGCCCGTGAGGAGGGAGAGCTGCGGCTCCACTTTTTCGATACGGACGGCGGCGAGTGTACGGCGGTGGAATTTCCCGAGGGGGACGTTCTGGTAATCGACGGCGGGAAGGGCGGATTCGGAACGCGCGTTCCAAATTACATAAAGGCATTGAATCCCGCGCGCGTTTCGGTGGTGCTGACTAACCCCGGATACGGACATACGGGCGGACTTGCCGAGCTGATTTCCGCGCTTTCGCCCGAAGAGTTGTATTTGCCCGCGTTCGAAGCGGAGACGGGAGCCTATCGGCGCGCGATCGCAGCCGCCGAACGGGCGGGCTGCGAGACGAAGCGGCTGACGCGTTACGGTGTTATCGCCCGAGATTCGGGCGCTTATGCGGTTTGTCTTTCGCCCTATTCCATGGGAGAGACGGACGCGGACGAAGCGTCGAGCGTGCTCTATCTGCAATACGGGGAGTTTCGCGCGCTGCTCTGTTCGGACACGACGGCTTCGCGCGAAGAGAAGCTGATGAACGAATATGCGATCGACGAGACGATATTCGACCGCGGAAACTGCACGGTGCGGCTTCCGCAGCTGAGCTTGCTGCGGACGGCGCGCGGGGGCGCGGCGGGCGCCTCCTCCGAAAAATGGCTGTTCTTTCTCGGCGCGGAAACGGGAATCGTTTCGTGCGGGCGGGGCGAGGGAAGCTTTTCGGGAGAGGTCGCAAAGCGGCTCCATTCGGCGGGAACGGACGTTTACCGCACGGACGAGCTGGGGACGGTGGTCGTGTCCGTCCGCAACGGGGAATATCGCGTTTTTACGCAGGAAACGGAGTGATTTATGAAAATTACCACGTCGGGCGAATCGCACGGAAAGGGGCTGTTCGCAATTATCGAAGGACTGCCCGCGGGACTGAAAGTCGACTTTGACGAGATCGACCGCGTTCTCGCGCTGCGCGGTAGCGGCTACGGGCGGGGCGCCCGCCAAAAAATCGAGAGCGACAGGGCGGAATTTCTTTCGGGCGTGCGAAACGGCGTTACTTTGGGCAGTCCCGTGACGGTCGCCGTCTGGAATCGCGATTACGAGAACTGGAAGGAGTTCATGTCTCCCGAGCCCTGCGACACGGAGCAAAGGCGGCTCACGCGGGTGCGCCCGGGGCACGCCGACTATACGGGCGTGAAAAAGTTCGGAACGGACGACGCGCGCAACGTGCTCGAACGCGCGTCCGCGCGGGAGACTGCCGCACGGACGGCGGCGGGGGCGCTCTGCCGTCAGCTGTTGCGGGCGCTGGGCGTGGAGATCACGGGCTACGTGCGCTCCGTCGGGGGCGTGAAGGACGACGGGGAGTATTCGTTCGAGGCGATCCGTTCGGGGCGCGGCGAAAAGCTTATGATGATGGATCGGGCGGCGGAAGCGCGTGCCGCGGAGGAAATCGACCGCCTGAAAGCCGCGGGCGACACCTGCGGCGGCGTGTGCGAGCTGCGCGTTTCGGGCTTAAAGAGCGGCTTCGGAAGCTGTATGACGTATGCGGAGAAGCTCGACGCCCGCCTTTGCGGCGCCATGCTGAGCGTGCAGGCGGTAAAGGGCGCGGAGGTCGGGCTCGGGTTTGCGGCGGCGGAGCGTAAGGGGAGCGAAGCGCACGACGGGCTGTCCGTGTTAAACGGGCGCGCGTTCCGCGAGACTAACCGCGCGGGCGGGATCGAGGGCGGAATGTCCAACGGCGAAGAGCTTGTGCTGCGCGCGGCGATGAAACCCATTCCCACTTTAATGCGGGGGCTGCATACGATAGATATAAAGACGGGCGAGCCTGCGATCGCCGCGGCGGAGCGGAGCGACGTTTGCGCGCTTCCCGCCTGCGAAACGGTGCTGGAAAACGTGATCGCGTGCGAGCTTTGCGCCGTCGTGTTGGAGCGTTTGGGAGGCGACCGCATGGACAAAATTATCGAGCGTTACGGAGAATTGCTGCCATGAATTCCATCGAGATCAATTTAAACAGAGAAGAGAACACGCAGATAATATTCTGCGAGGACGCGCTTGCCGAAGTCGGGCACGCTTCCATGGTTTTTACCGACGAAAACTTGAATCGGCTTTACGGAGAGAAAATAAGGGCGGCGTTTGCGGGCGCGCCCGTTTACGCGATGCCTGCGGGTGAAGTGCATAAGACGGCGGAAACGCTGTTTTCGTTGCTTTCCGCCATGGCGGAGGCGCGGCTGCTGCGGGGCGATCGGCTGGTGTGTTTCGGCGGAGGCGTGGTGTGCGATCTGGGCGGGCTTGCCGCCGCCTTGTATATGCGCGGGATCGAGTGCGTCTGCGTGCCCACGACGCTGTTGGCGCAGGTGGACGCCGCCGTGGGCGGGAAAACCGCCGTCGATTTTGCGGGCGTGAAAAATCTGATCGGCGTGATCCGTCAGCCCGCGCGCGTTGTGATAGACGTCGGATTTTTAAACACGCTTCCCGATCGGGAGATTCGCTGCGGGCTGGGCGAAATGGTAAAGCACGCCGCGCTCAATAAGGAGCTGTTCGATATCTTTATAAAGAACAAAGATAAATTACACGATTTGGCGTTTTTAAGCGGGCTCGTGCCCAAGAACGTGGCGTTTAAGGCGGGAATCGTGCGGCGGGACGCGCAGGAGCAGGGCTTGCGCAAATGCCTTAATCTGGGGCACACGACGGCGCACGCGTTCGAGCTGTGCGGGGGAGAGCTTTCCCACGGCGAATACGTGCTGGTCGGGCTGCTGTTCGAAGCGGAGCTGGCGACCTCCCGCGCCACGTACAGCCGTGATTACATTGCGCAGTTAAAGGAGCTTGCGCTGTGCGCGCTGGGCGGAATGCCGCCTTTGCCCGCGGCGGGAACGGCGGTGAAGCTTGCTCGCATGGATAAAAAGAATCATGCGGACGGCTGCGTTGTGGTGACCGCCCCCGTGCGCAAGGGCGAATATACGCTGTTAAAAATCCCGTTCGTCGAATACGAGTGGGAGCTCGCGCGCATTCAGGGGGAATTATGTTAAAGCTTTGCGTGGTGGGGAAGGACGTTTCCGCCTCCCAAAGTCCGCGGATGCACGGCTTTATTTTGCGCGAGCTGGGCGCGGAATGCATATACGATAATATTTCGCTCCCGCGGGAGAAGTTCGAAGCGAGGATGAAAGAGCTCTTTTCAGAGTACGACGCGGTAAACGTGACGATCCCCTATAAGGCGGACGTGATCCCCTTAATAAAAGAGCTCGCGGGGGACGCGCCCGCATTCGGCGCGGTGAACACCGTGCTGTGTAAGAGCTTAGCGGGCTATAATACGGACGGGTACGGGTTCTTGCTGATGTTGAAAAACGCGGGAGTGGAAATTGCGGGCAAGAGCGTTTTGGTGCTCGGCGCGGGCGGCGCGGGCAGAAGCTGCATTAAAAAACTGCTCGACGGCGGCGCGAAGCCCTTCGTGTACGAGAGGGACGGGGCGCGCCTTCATGCCGTTTGCGACGAATTTGCGGGCGCGGTTCCGCTGGATAAGGTGCCGTACCGTCCCTTCGATATCCTTTTAAACTGTACGGGAATCGGGATGCACGCCACGGTGGGACAAACCCCCGCCGTCCGCTTCGAGGACGGGGAGCGCCCCGCGGATAATCGCCTGCTGTCTCTGTGCGAAACGGCGGTCGATTTGATTTACGAGCCCGCGCAGTCGGAATTTTTGCGCATTGCGGACTCGCTCGGCAAAAAGACGGTGAACGGCGGGAGTATGCTCTTTTATCAGGCGTATGCCGCAGACTGTATCTATCTGCAACGGGAGCCGTCCGCGGAGGAAGCGGAGGGGCTTTGGAAAAAATATCAGGAGAAAACGAAATGAAATTTCTCGTATTGAACGGCGTAAATCTCAACATGACGGGCAGGCGCGAGCCGAGCGTTTACGGCGGGGAAACGCCGGAGAGCATCAACGAAGAGCTGAGAATATTTTGTGCGGAGCACGGGCACGGGGCGGAATTTTTTCAGAGCAATTCGGAGGGGGAGCTGTGCACGCAGATCCAGAACGCGGAGGGCGTTTACGACGGCGTGGTATTAAACGCGGGCGCGTATACCCATTACAGCTACGCGCTGCGCGACGCGATCGCCTCCGTACGCGTGCCCGTCGTAGAGGTGCACCTCTCCAACATTTTCGCGCGCGAGGAATTTCGCAGGAAATCGGTGCTTACCGAAGTGTGCGCGGGAGCGGTGCTCGGGTTCGGGAAAAACAGCTATAAGCTGGCGTTGGAGAGTTTTTGGTTATGAATATCGTACTTTGCGGCATGATGGGCGTGGGCAAATCGAGCGCGGGGATCGAAATCGCCAATCTTACGGGTCGGCGCTGGGTGGATACGGACACGGTGATCCTTACCCGCCACGGGCGTATTTCCGACCTGTTCGAGTATTACGGCGAGGAGCATTTCCGTTCGCTGGAAACGGACGTGGTGCGCGAGATCGCGGACGAGGACGGGCTGGTGATCTCCACGGGCGGCGGGCTGGTGTTAAAGCAGGAAAATAACGCGATGCTCAAAAACAACGGAAAAATTTTCTTTTTGCGCGCCTCTTTTCGTACGCTGATGGAGCGGGTCGGCGCGGACGAGACCCGTCCGCTGTTAAAGGATTCGAACAATATGTCGAGCAAGCTCGAAGAGCTGTTAAACGAGCGCACGCCCGTTTACGAACACGTGGCGGACTTTACCGTAGATACGGACGGAAAGACGCCGATCGAGGTCGCCCGCGAGATCGTCGCGCTGGCGGAGCAGATTTGAAGCGCGCCGTCGTCACGGGGGGTACGCGCGGGATCGGGCTTGCCGTCGTTCGCTTGCTTGCCGATTCGGGCTATGCCGTGACCGCCTTTTATTCTTCGAACGAGGAGGACGCGTCGCGGGCGCGCACAGCGGTCCCCTCCGCCGAATTTCTCCGCGTAAACGTTACGGACGAAGCCGCCGTCGCGCGGACGTTTTCTAAGTTTGAGAGCCTCTCCCTTTTGGTGAACAACGCGGGGGTGTCCTCCTTTTCGCAGGTGCAGGACGTTTCCTGGGAGGAGTTTTCGCGCGTAATGAACGTGAACGCGGGCGGAACCTTTTTGTGCTGCAAGCACGCCGTGAAGAAGATGCTTTCGGAGGGCGGGAGCATCGTAAACGTGTCGTCCGTATGGGGGCAGACGGGGGGCAGCTGCGAGAGCGTGTATTCCGCCTCCAAGGGTGCGGTGATTGCCTTTTCCAAGGCGTTGGCAAAGGAGCTCGCGCCCGCGAAGATTCGCGTGAACTGCGTCTGCCCCGGCATGATAGACACCCGCATGAACGGCGGTCTGGACGAAAGCGCGCGCGCGGCGTTTCGGGAAGAGATCTTGCTGGAACGAGAGGGAACGGCGGAAGAGGTCGCCCTCGCCGTACTTTTTTTGGCGGAGCACGGATATATTACGGGCGAAATCCTTTCCGTAAACGGCGGGTATTACGTTTAAAGGCGGGCAGAGCGGAATTTTCATGTTCTACTCGCGGTAGATTTGTTGACTTTTTTCATAAAATCGCTATAATGGAAGCGTGGATAAGCAAGAAAACGCAAAGCCGTCGGCGGAGGAGCAGGATAAGCTCGCCGTTACCGTCGGTAAAAATTTAACGCGCTTGCGCAAAATGGCGAACATGACCCAGCTCGATCTGGCGGAAAAGCTGAATTATTCGGATAAATCCGTTTCCAAGTGGGAGCAGGGGAACGGGATCCCCGATATCAGGATTTTGGTGCAGTTGTCCGAGCTGTTCGGGGTTTCGCTGGACGATTTGGTGCGCGAGCAGCCCGAAAAGGTAATCATGCCCAAACGGGCGCGGCTGGTGCGCAGGCTTATCGTGCTTGCTTGCAGCGTGGGGCTGTGCTGGCTGGTCGCGGTGGTCGGCTTTGTGCTCTGCGGAATTTTTGCGCCGCAGCTGACAGGCGCGTGGCTCGCGTTTTTATACGCCGTTCCCGCTTCGGCGATCGTCGTGGTGGTGTTCAGCAGCATCTGGCGGTATAAATGGACGCGCTTTATTTCCGTCTCCGTGCTTATCTGGACGGTGCTTGCCTGCTGTTACTGTACCGTAACGGTAGTTTCGGGGTACCATTCTACCATGTGGCTCATATTTTTGATCGGCGTTCCGTTACAGCTTTTGGCATTTTTCTTTTTTGCCTGGTGGAAGCGTTTGCGCTCTTACAAGCCGTAATTTACCGCGCCTTTTCGGCGCATTTTTTATATCGGGGCAGAGGTGTTTATGACCGACACGCAATTTTTAACAACGGAAGAGGGGAAAATTTCCCGCAAGCGCGCGCTGAAACGCAGGCGCGTGCTGGGCAATGCCGTCACGTATGCGTTTGCCGGCGTTGCCGTATGCTGTTTTATCGGTTTGCTGGTCGCGGTGATTATGCTCAACTTCAATCAGGACGAGGCGACTCTCTTTTATATTTTAACAGGCGCGTTCGCGGGCGGCAGCGCGTTGTTTGCGGCGTGCTCTTTCGCTGCGGCGCAGGCGGCGCGCAAAGCGTATTTGCACGAGCTCGATTTTAAGGAGCGCTGCTGCGGCGAAAATTGCTTTTACGTCGGCGAGGGCACGATCGCGCAATTTGGCGAAACAGAGCTGGTGATTCGCGCGGAGGAGGGCGGCAAAAGCCCCGTCCGCGTTCCGTACGCGGAAATGCGCTTCTTTTCGCTGTGCAATCGCAGCCGTCCCAAAAACAAGGGGAATTGGAGCGTGGCGCTGGAAATTCCCGCGCGCTATCTCGCCAAAAAGGGCAAGGGCGATCCTAAGGACCCGCCCGCGCTGGTGGAGGCGGACGGAAAGCAGCGGCTTTACGATACGCTGCAGGAGCGCTCTTTAACGCTTTTGGGCGAGACTCCCAAGGAAACGGACGGCAAAAAATTTACGCTGTTAAAGCGGTTTAAACTGCCAAATCTGCAAAAGCGGAAACGCGCGCTTATGTTTTCGGGGCTGGGCGCGGTGCTTACCGTGTCGGGGATCGTGCTGCCGCTCACGCTGGACAGCGCGCCGCTCGCCGTGCTTGCCGCGGTGGGGTTGGTGGTGCTGGGGCGCGCGCTCATCTCCTTATCGCAGGCGCACGCAACGCTTGCATTTTACGAGGAGGGCGTCTATTTTGCCGAGAGCGGCAACGTGAAGAGCACCTTTTTGACCTGGGAGGAAATCGAAACGGTTTCCGAAGAGGAAAAAAATTCGATCCCCGTGCTGCACGTAAAGTGCGTTTACGGCTCTTATTATTTCCCCTCCGTCGCCGACGCTTACGCCTGGGCGAAGGAACGGTTCGCGGAGAAGTGCGGGGGGAAGAATGTATAGAGGATATCCGAGCTTTTCGCGCCGCGGAAAAATTCTGTTTTGGGCGACCTTGACCGTCAGCCTTGCGGGGCTTGCCGTAGCCGTCGCGGGCGGCGTATGCATCGAAGTTTACGGAGAGATCGACTGGACGGTCGCTCTGTTCGTCGCAGGAGCGGCAACGATGCTCCTTCCTCTTGCGGGGATGGTGGCGATCGGGGTTTGGGAGCGGAAACGTTACGTCGGCGAAGAGGATTCGGCCGCGGCGGAGGTTTCCGAAAACACGTACTATGCGGGCGGAACGCTCGTTACCTTTACGGACGAGGGGATCCGCATCGCGCGGGAAGAGGGCGAAGCGTTCGAGGAGGGCGAAACGTACGTGCCGTATGCGGACGTCGCCGTGTTTCGCACGTTCGAGCGGAGAGCGCCCGAGAGCAGGGGCAAGAGCCTTTGCGTGCTGCAGGTGCCCGCGCGCTATTTCGGCGACGAGACGGACGAAGGTTTTGCCAACTGCAGTTTGCACGAGAGCGGGCGGCTGGACGCAACGTTAAAAAAGTTTTCCGTGGCGCAAAAGGATTTCCGTTCGGTCCCCGCAACGCCCGTAAAGAAGTTGCCCCGCAAAACGATCCGCTCCTGTATCAACGCGCGGGTGTGCGTCGCGATCGGCATCGTCGCCGCCGCGGTGTTTTTAGGACTGCTCGCGCTTGCCGCCGTCTGCTGGGCGGGACTCATGGAGGGCGGCGTGAACGGCGGGTTCGTTGTGCTTGCAGCCGATATTTTCGTGACGGGCGTCATTCTCGGCGCGCTGTATTTTACGCAACGGAATACGCTTGTTTTATACGACAGAGGCATTCGGTTTCTCAGCGGATTTTTCGGCGGCGCGTTTATTCTTTGGGAGCAGATCGAAAAAATCGAGCGGTTCGGGGAAGCGCCCCATGCCGCCGTGATATTCGATTTGGGATATATGGTGGTCGGCTTTGCCGATAAAAAGGAATTATATTTGTTTTTGCGGGAGACTTTTCCCGAGAAGTGCGGAGAGTAATATGGCGGAAAAACAAAGAGAACGCAATCGTTTTAAAAAGAGAAAAACGGCAAAATCTTCGGCAAAGCGCAAGGCGCCGTTAAAGGCGGTGCACCGCGTTTTGCTGCTGACGGGCATCGTGTTTGCCATGACGGGCTTGGGCATGATGGCGGCGGGCGGACTGTGTATCGAGTTCGAAGGCGGCGTGTGGGCGCTCTCGCTGTTTCTCATCGGGCTGCTTGTCGCGTTCGCGGGGATCGTGCTGATCGTCGTGTCCGTTCCGCTCGAACGGAAATACGCCAAGGCGCGGGGCAAGCGCGGGCGTGCGATCTCGGCGAACAGCTTTGTTATCGGGCGGACGGTCCTCACCTTTTTAAACGAGGGAATGTACATATGCAAGGGCAGGGAAGAGGTGTTCGAGGAGTGCAAAATCATCGTGCCCTATTCGGCGATCAAGGCGTACAGCACCACAAAGCGCCGCCGCCCGAATATGTACGGACAGGAGCTCATTTACGTAAAGATGCCCGCCTGCTTTTTAAAGGAGGGCAAGAGCGGGAACGTCGCTTACACCCTGGAAGCGAATAAGAAATTCGAACGGCTGCTCGACAAGCACGGCGCGGAGGTGTTCGACACGCGCGGCGAGCCGAGCGCGAGACCCAAGCGCATGAAATCGTTCGAGCTGAGCGGCTACCGCAGAAAGCGCAGCATGACGGCGTTTTTCGGCTGGGGCGCAACGGTGTTCTGCGCGCTTGCCTTTTTGGGGCTTTGGGTGATCTGCTCGCGGAGCGCGGTTGCGGGGAGTCTGATCGCCGTGACGGGAGCGCTGACGGGCGCGTTTACCGCCTGCGCGGGATACTTTACCAACAGAGAACGGGTGACGGTGTGCCACAACGGACTGTATTGGAAGGACGGACTTAGCAACGTTTCGTTCCTCCCCTGGGCGGAGGTTCATTCGGTATCGTGCAAGCCTTGCGGCAACGGCAATCTGGTCGTGTTCGACTGCGGATATTCCTACCGCGGCATTTGGAACGACAAGGGCTTTTACGAGTTTATTAAAGAGAAGTTCCCCGAAAAGTGCGAGGGATCGGATGAATAACACGTTAAAGGTGCACGGCGTTTACCGCCATTTCAAGGGCGGATATTACTACGTAGAGGGCGTGGCGACGGACAGCGAAACGGGCGAACAAATGGCGGTGTACCGTCAGCTCTACGGCGAGCGAACCCTTTACGTGCGTCCGCTGGATATGTTTTTGTCCGAAACGGATACGGAAAAATATCCCGATTGCGGGCAGCGTTTCCGCTTCGAGCTTGTGCACTGACGGAAGGCTTTGGGGGAGAGAGATATGATTTGCGACGCGTGCGGGAGAGATTGCGCGAAAATTTACAGGGTCGAAACGGAAGGGCGGACGGCGGAGGTGACCGTGTGCCCCGATTGCTATCGCAAGCTGTATACCGCGCGGGAGGAAAAGTTCGGTTTTTTAAACGGAACGGAGGAACGCGGGAAAAAGGTCTGTCCCGCCTGCGGAACGCGCTACGAGGAGTTCGAAAACACGGGGCTTTTGGGCTGCGCGGACTGTTATAAAACCTTTCGTGCGGAGATTCTTCCTACCGTGCGCTATATTCAGTGGGGCGTGCAGCACAAGGGGGATCTGCCCAGCAAGATCGCCGAAACGCGGTACGACATGGTGCGCGAGCTCGTTACCGAGCAGAACGCGCTGCAAACGGAGGTCACGCACGCGCTGAAAGCAAAGGATTTTAACAGGGCGGAACAATTAAAGCGCAGGATCGCCGAGATCAAGAATATTTTAAACGGAGGGGAGAACGTATGACGGGCGACGTATTGGAAGGCGTGCAAAGCGTCGCGGTTTCCACGCGGATGCGTCTTGCGAGGAATTTTGCCGATTATCCCTTCCCGCGCAGGCTCCTGCGCGACCCGCACGCCAAGGAGCAGGCGCAGGAGATCGTGCAGCTTGTCTCCGCCGAGCTGAACGCGGTAGAGGCGTTCGTGCTCTATCAGATGGACAGCGTTTCGGACGTGACTGCGGCGTATCTTACCGAGCGCAACCTCATCAGCCGCGAGCTGATCAAAAACGATAAAATCTCCGCCGCGCTCATCAGCGAGGATCAGAGCATTTCGGTCATGCTGAACGAAGAGGACCACCTGCGCGAGCAATATTTTACGAGCGGCTTTCATTTGAAAAAAGCGTACGAACGCATTTGCGGGATCGACGAGATCATATCCAGCTCCATTCCCTTTGCGTACGACGAAACGCTGGGGTATCTTACCGCCTGTCCCACCAATCTCGGCACGGGTCTGCGCGCTTCCGTCATGCTGTTTTTGCCCGCCGTTTCGCGGCGCGGGCTGATATGGCGGCTCCCCGCCGTGCTCACTCCGGGCGGGTTTACGATGCGCGGTTCCTCGGGCGAGGGCAGCGGCTCGGAGGGGGATATGTATCAGGTAAGCAACGAAATGACGTTGGGGCTGTCGGAGCCCGAAATATTAGAGCTGATGAAAAGCGCGGTCATGACCATTGCGGAAATGGAAGTGAACGAACGCAAGCGGATGCGGGCGGAGGGCGGCTCTGCGCTGCGCGACGGGCTTTTGCGCTCGTTCGGGCTGTTGGCGAACTGCGCGCGTATCGACCTGCGGGAGCTGATCCAGCGCACCGCCGATGCAAAGCTTGCCATTGCGCTGGGCTTTTTGCAGGGGTCGAAGCGGGGGGAGGAGCTCATGCTTGCGCTGGACGAAATGCTCGTCGCGCTCCGTCCCGCCAACATCAACCGTCTGAACGGGCGGGAGCTCTCGGAAGAGGAACAAAACGAGTTTCGCGCGGCGCGCGCGGGCGAAACCGTTTACGGCTTAAAAATTTGCAGCACGTCCTTCGAGGCGTAGGGAGAGAAGATGGATTTTTCTAATTGTTCCGACCATTTTAAACAGGTGATCGAGTTTTCGGACATGGCGGCGGATAAGTACCGCACTTTTTATATCGGAAGCGAGCATATCGTGCTGGGAATGCTGGGTGTTCCCGAGAGCGCGGCGGGCAGACTGTTGGCGGAAGCGGGAGTGTCCGCGCCCGAATACGAGAATTATTTTAAGCGGATCATCAACCATAACGCCGCCACGAAGCGCGACTTTACGCCCAATACAAAAAAGATGTTCGAGCTGGCGAACGAATTCGCCTGTTCGGGCGGGACGCTCGTTACGGGCACGGAGCATTTGCTTTGCGCGGTGCTCAGCTTCGACGAGAGCTACGCGGTTCAGATTTTGCAGGGGCTGGGCGTGGATCTCGACGCGCTCGCGGAGCGCACCGAGGAGATGATCGGTCCCTTTCAGGACGACTCTTCCGAAAAGCGGCAGACGGAGAAAAAGACGGAGCGCGCGGCGCTGTCCGAACGCCTGCCGAAGTCCGACCGCGCGCAAAAGTCGGAGCCGTCCGCGGACGACGAGCTGCTCGCCTACGGCGTGGATCTGACGAAGAAGGCGCGGGAGGGCAAGCTCGATCCCGTGATCGGCAGAAGAAAAGAGATCGAAAAGGTGATCCAGATTTTATCCCGCCGCACCAAGAACAATCCCGTGCTGATCGGCGAGCCCGGCGTAGGGAAAAGCGCGGTGGTCGAGGGGTTGGCGCAGTGCATCGTCTCGGGCGAGGTGCCCGACCTGTTGCGCGGAAAAATGGTGTTTTCGCTCAATTTGACCTCGCTTTTGGCGGGCGCGCGCTACCGCGGGGACTTCGAGGAGCGGCTGAAAAATTTGGTGGACGAGATCACGCGGAATAAAGAGATTATTCTGTTCATCGACGAAATTCACATGATCGTGGGGGCGGGCTCCTCGACGGACGGCAATATGGACGCCTCCAACATTTTAAAGCCTATGCTTGCCCGCGGGGAATTGCAGACGGTGGGCGCCACCACGCTGGAAGAATACCGCAAGTTTATCGAGAAGGATTCCGCGTTGGAGCGCAGATTTACTCCCGTTACCGTGGAGCAGCCGAGCGTGGAAGATACCGTCGTGATCTTGCAGGGCTTAAAGGACAAATACGAGGCGCACCACGGGGTTGCGGTTACGGACGAGGCGATCGAGGCGGCGGCGAAGTTTTCCGACCGCTACATTACCGATCGCTTTTTGCCCGATAAGGCGATCGACTTGATCGACGAAGCGGCTTCGCGCGCAAGATTGAACGCTTATAACGGACCGAGCGAGCTGCACGAGTTGGAGGATAAGCTCGCCCGATTGAAGATAGATCAGGAAAAAGCCGTGAACAGGTGGGGGGATTTTATGCGCGCGGCGGAGCTGAAAAAGGAGATCGAGAGCATTTCCGCCCGCGTGGACGAATTGCGCAGGCAGTGGAAGGAAAAGCGCACGGGAATGCACCTCTCCATCGGAACGGAGGAGATCGCGGAGATCGTAAGCAGCTGGACGGGGGTCCCCGTGTTGAAGATGACGGAGGCGGAGAGCGAACGGCTGATTCATTTGGAGGAGGAGCTGCACGGGCGCATCGTGGGGCAGGACGAGGCGATAAGCGCCGTATCCAAGGCGATCCGCAGGGCGCGCGCGGGATTAAAGGACCCGAATAAGCCGATCGGCTCGTTCATCTTTGTGGGACCTACGGGCGTGGGCAAGACCGATTTGTGCAAGGCGCTCGCCGAGAGTATGTTCGGCGACGAGCGGCTGATGGTGCGGCTGGATATGTCCGAATATATGGAAAAATTTTCGGTGAGCAAGCTGATCGGCGCGCCTCCCGGCTACGTGGGCTACGACGACAATCAGGGCGGACAGCTTACCGAGCGTATTCGCCGCAAGCCCTATTCGGTGGTGCTGTTCGACGAAATCGAAAAGGCGCACCCCGACGTGTTTAATGTCCTGTTGCAAATTTTGGACGACGGCAGACTGACCGATTCCCGCGGGCGGGTGGTTTCGTTTAAAAACACCGTGCTTATCATGACCTCCAACGTGGGCGCGCACGAGGTAAAGGACGTCGCGACGCTCGGGTTTTATTCCAAAACCGAACAAAGCGAATACGAGGAGATGAAAAACCGCATCGACGAGGCGTTAAAGGCGCAGTTCAAGCCCGAGTTTTTAAACCGTTTGGACGACGTGATCATATTCCACCGCCTCTCCAAAGAGGACGCGGCGAAGATCTGTGAAAAAATCATAGACGGGCTGCAACGGCGGCTGAGCGAGCGCGAGATAGAAGTGAAAGTGAGCACCCGCGCCAAAAATCTGTTGGTGGAAAAGGGTTACAGCGAGGAGTTCGGCGCGCGCCCGTTAAAACGCACCGTGCAAAGGCTGATCGAGGACAGACTTTCGGAAGAGATCCTGCTCGGGAACGCTTCGGCGGGACGGACGATCATCGTAGACGAGCAGGACGGCGAGCTGGTCTTTTCGGAAGAGTAAATTTTAAAATGCAGGATAATTTTTAAGGGGCGGCGGAAATAAATTCCGCCGCCCCTTATCGTTATTTTTTTACAGCTCCCAGTCGATGGGCGCAATGCCGTGCGCGGTCAAATATTCGTTGGTCTTGGAATAGTGCCGACAGCCGAAAAATCCGTTGTACGCCGAGAGGGGCGAGGGGTGCGCGCACTCTAAAATAAGATGCTTGCTTTTGTCGATGAGCGGCACCTTTCTGCGCGCGTTGCCGCCCCAGAGCAGAAACACAAGATTGCGTTTTTGTTCGCTCAGCAGCGAAATCACGGAATCGGTAAACCAGCTCCACCCGCAGTTTGCGTGCGAGTTTGCCTGATGTGCGCGCACAGTAAGCGCGGTGTTCATTAACAGCACGCCCTCGTGCGCCCACTTGGTCAGGTTGCCGCTTTCGGGCGGGTCGTAGCCCAGATCCGCCTTTAATTCCTTTAACATATTTTCCAGCGACGGGGGCTTTTGCACGCCGTCCTTTACCGAGAAGCAGAGCCCGTGCGCCTGCCCCTCGTTGTGGTAGGGGTCCTGCCCCAACAGCACAACCTTAACGCTTTGAAAGGGCGTAAACCGAAAGCAATTGAAAATATCATACATATCGGGATAGATCACGTGTTCGGAATATTCGCGCTTTAAAAACGCCCTTATCTGCAAATACCGCTCGTCCGCAAACAGAGGCGCGAGCGGCTCTTTCCAATCGCCCAAATCAATCATAAATTCACCAAAACCGTAAGATATTCTTTTAATTCGCGTTTCGCTTCCGCAAGGTCGTGTTCGAGGTAATTCCCGCACTCCTCGCGTTTGCTCCCCGGAATTTCGTCCAGCGAGACGGCAACGGCAACCGCGCCCTTTAACAGCTCTTTCACGCGGTCGCAGCTTAAATTGCGGGTCAGCAGATAAAAGCCCGTGCGGCAGCCCATGGGTCCGAAGTAAACGATATTTTCCTTCTCGCGGCTGTTGCGCAGCACGGTTGCGAGCAGATGCTCGATCGTATGCAGCGCCTTGGGCGAGATATAGTCTCCGCCGTTGGGCTTTTTAAAGCGCAGATCGAAGGTGGTTATCCCGTTTTCGTCCGTCTGCGCGTGCAGTCCCACGGGAAGCGTATCGTGATTTTTCTGAAAGGAAGGGATCTTTTCCATTACAGACACTCCAAAATCTTTTGCATATTCGCGCGCAGATTTTCACAGGCGCGCGCGGTGTTTTGCGTAAACTGTTCGGTGGTGCTGCCCATGCCGTACACGTCCGAAATCGCCTTTACGCTCGTAAAAGGAACGCCTGCGTTTTTGCACACCTGCGCAATTGCGCCCGCTTCCATTTCGCGGACGTCGCAGCCCAGCTCGAGAAGCAGCGCGTGGTCGGTCGGGGAGTCGTTAAAGCGGTCGCCCGTGCCGAGCGCGCGGAGGGGGAGGTTAAGCGCTTCGGGCACAAACAGTGGCAAAAAATTTTCCGTTTCGCCGTCCAGCGTGCCGATTTTTCCGCCCTCCAGCTGGGTAATGTCGAAGTCGTATTGCACGGCTTTTTCCATCAGATATACGCCGCCCACCTCGGTGTTGCCGTGCAGTCCGCCCGCCACGCCGAAGTTAAGCACCTTTTCCGCGCCCATAGAAAGGACGATCGCAGCGCCCGTCGCCGCGTTTACCTTTCCCACGCCGCACTCCACCAGCACGATTTCTATGCCGAACGCCCTGCCGCGGGAAACGGACTTTCCGAGCACCTCGGTTTTTTCGATAATCTCCGTTTGAGAAAGCAGAGCGTTCGCTTCCGCGTCGAACGCGATGACGCAGCCGATCATAATGATTGTTCCTCCGTATTTTTATTTAACTCTTGGGTGGCAGGCAGGTTTATAATGGCAAGCCCGCCCCTGGTTTCGGCGGCGACCCGCGCGCCCGCCTCGAAGCGGGTTTCCTGCATAGCCGTATATTCTTTGCCCTCGATTTCTAAGGTGATAATGTAACGCCTGTTTTCTTCGGGGCAGTCCTGCGAGTTGGGCGAGAGCAGACATTCTTTTACAATGCCGACGCGATATGCGTTTTCGCCGTTCGTTTCCGTATTTGCCGCAGGCGTTTGAGCGTTCGGGATGACCGAGTGAAATAAAAATTTAATGACCGCGCCGAATGTAAAAACAAACGTAGACAAGCCGAAGACCGTCAAGCAAACGGTGCCTATAACGAACTGTTGAAAGAACAGGCAGGCGAACCCGCCGAACAGAGCGCTAAGAAGTACGATCATAACCGTCATGCCGAGCGCCACGCGCTTTTTCGGGGAAAGCTTTTTGCCGAACAGCGACCCTCCGAACAGGTAAAGGGAAACCGAAAAGCTGTCCGTCATATCGAATTCGTGCGGGTTGTCCTTCGCATCCGCGGCCCGATAATATTTGACGCCCGCAACGAGTACGGCGACGACTAAATTCAAATAAATTCCGCCGAACAGCAAACCGATTCCCAACCGCTCGATGAGAATATTTTCGTAGGATGCGCCAAGATATGCGGTGATTCCTGTCGCAATAACCGTAGCGAATAAGAAAAATTGGAATAACCGTTTCATGCTTCCCGCTTGCCTTCGTTTTGGTAACGGCGCGTCTCTGCGGCGTCGATGAGTACGAATCCGGAACGGGGATACAGAGTAACCGCCACGCATTCGCCCGTTTCGAATCGGGTACAAAACTCGGTCTCGTATCGCTTTCCGTCGATTTCCAACAGATATTTATAACTGTGCGAGGGTTTATCGTTCTTGAAAGCTTCGGGATCCGTAACAGGCGTCCGTTCGACGACGACGGCTATTTTCTTTTCGCGCACGCTTTCCTCCGCCGATGCCTGGTTGTGAAGCTTCGGGGCGATGACCGCGCATAAGATTCCGATAAGAATGATCGCGGCAAAGCAGCCGAAGCAGACGTACGCGGCGGTCAACTGATTAAAAAACATTAAAATCAAGCCTGCGAACACGCTTCCGAGCGTCGAGGACAAAAACAGGATGCTCAGCGCTTTTGTTTTTTTCGAAGCTTTACGATAGCCGTGAATGGATTGCGCGATTACTTTTTCCGCCGCGTCGTATTCATTTTCGGGGTAGACGGACTCTTCCTCGTTCGATTCCGCGTTTTGTTCCTCGCTTTGGGGCGGCTCCTCCATTTTGTCCGCCGTTTTCTTCGCCCGTACGAACATAATCACAACGCCGACGACCGCAAGCAAAAAACCTCCGCCGAACAGCAGCCCGATCGCCAGATAGGTAAGAACGGGCAGGTCCAGATAGGAGCCCAAAATAATCATGCCAAATAAAAGCAGCGCTACGGCAACGGGGATCAATCTAAGTAAAAAACGTTTCATATACGGATATTATAACAATTTTTTGTTAAGTTTGCAAGCCGTTGAATACTTTTTATTCGGTTGGAAATAAATTTTGTAAAAGGAGGATGTATGAATCCGTTTGAATGTAAGCCGCAGAAAGCGGACAAGATTTTTACCAGCTGGAATAAGGTTCTCGTAAAGCCTTACGATAAGAACACGGTCGACCCCTACACGCGGCTGCGCGTTATTTTAATGTCGGGCACGGAATTCGAGAGCGTTCGGTTTTCGCACGCGTTTACCCGTCATTGCGCCAATAACGACGTGCGCCGCCGCCTCGCCTTTATGCGCAGAGGGGAGCAGATCCAGCAAAAGCGCGTCGCGGGGTTAAAGCCCGCAAACGAGAGTATTCTGGAACACACGATCGGCTACGAGCAGCTCGCCGTCGATCTTACCGCCAACCTTGCGCTGAGCGAAAAGAACAGCTACGTGAAAAAGCAGCTCGACTTTGCGCTGTTGGAGGATTTCGACCATTTGTACCGCTATGCCGATTTAATGGAGCTGGAAAAGGGCGGAGATCCCGCGAAGCTGGTGGGCAATTACACCGAGATCATGCCGGGGCGCCCTACGGTTGCCGAATACCGCCATCCGTACGACGACGTAAACTTTTATATTAACTGTCATTTAAACGACGTAAAGACCAAGCTGAACGTAAATATCATTACGGCGGCGGAACAGCAGACGATGAATTTTTATATGAACGTGGGCAACCTTTACGCCTCGCCCCTCGGCAGAAAGCTGTATAACGAGATCGCCATGATCGAGGAACAGCACGTGACGGGCTACGGCTGCCTGAAAGATCCCACGGCGACCTTCTGGGAAAATCTGCTGATGAACGAGTATACCGAGTGCTATTTGTACTATTCGTGCTTTATGGACGAAAAGGACGAGCGCATCAAAAAAATCTGGGAAATGCACTTCGAGGAGGAGGTCGCGCACCTGCACGAGGCGGCGGAGCTGTTAAAGACGTACGAGGGAAAGGTCTGGCAACAGGTGTTCCCCGACGGCGGCGCGTTCCCCGAGCTGTTGAAGTTCCGTTCGCAGAAGGAGTATATCCGCGAAGTGTTAAAGAGCGTTCGCCTCACGGGCGTGGAGGAGGGCTGGGAAGAGCTTGCCAAGGTGCCCGACGGCTTCCGCTACTTCGGATATAATTCGCATATCAACGGCAACGTAAATACGGTGGGCACGCACCTTGTGATCGACAAGGCGATTTCGCAGTTCCAAAAGGATTACAGATTGCAAAACAAAGAACACCCCGTGCGCGTTCTTGCGGACCGAACGCAGGACAACGTGGACGTGGGAAGAGTAAAGGGCAAATAATTTTGTTTTATAAACCCCGAGGGCGATACGGTCGCCCTCGGGGCTTTTAATACTTTGGAGATTGGCGAGGAGGGCTGTGTGGCAATAGTGCCGTTCTGAGGAGAAGCCGCCCCGCTGTTCCGCGGACGTGCCTATAAGGCGAAGAGCAACCAACAGCGCACGAGCGCAGGGCGCGAAGTTAGAATCCCATGAGGGATAGAACGGACTTCGTGCATGGGATGCTTCACTTGCGTTCAGCTTGACAATAAAAGAGAAAAGAGCTTTTAACGTCATTCAGAGGGAGCGAAGCGACCGAAGGAATCTTTTTGGGGAGATTCTCGCGCTGCGCTCGGAATGACGGGGAGAGGCATTACGCCATGGAACGACAAAAGCAGGGCAAAATAACCGCCTTTCAAACGCTTGTATTTCTATGTAAAAACAATTATAATAGAGATATCTCTTTCAATTCCACTACGGCGCAGGGGGAAGCGGTGCAAAGGCACAGCACGTAGTCCGCCGTTTCGCGGAAAAACAGCGAAACGCCCGTGTGCTCTCCGTTCCGATAGAGCACTCCGCCGTGAAAGCGCAGCGAGGGATACTCTTCCGCAAGCGAGGAGCCCAGATATTTTACGTAAGCCTCCTTTGCCGTCCATACGCGAAAAAAATCCTCCTCGCGTTCGGCGGGCGTCAGCCGTTTTATCAGGGCGGAATAATCGCGTTCCTTGCGCAGCTGCAAATCGAGCCCGACCTCGCGCTTGCTCACCGCAACCGCCGTCAGCCCGCCGCTGTGCGTTACGTTAAAGCAGGGGGTGCCCGTACTCAGCCGCGGCTTGCCGTGCGCGCCCCGCTCGAATTGCGGGCGGTCGATACCGTAATATTCTTGCAATACTTTGCAAAGGAAGTCGCGGCTTGCGACCTTGTCCCTCGTATAAAATATTTTCACGGGATTACCTCTTATCGGGTATTATAACAGACGGAAAGGAGTTTGTAAATATGGACAGAAAAAATAATGCGAAAAATAATTTTTTAAACGGACTGAACTGCACGCAGGCAATCTTGCTTGCCTTTTCCGATTTATTGGAAGTGCCCGAGGAAACGCTGCTCGCGCTCGGGTTGCCCATGGGCGGAGGAATGGGGCGGCTTCGGCAGACGTGCGGCGGCGTGACGGGCGCGGTGCTTTGCCTCGGATTGCTGTTTCCCGAATATTCCAAAAAGGAAATGTATGCGCTCGTGCAGGAATTCGCGCGCAGATTTACGCAGAAAAACGGCAGCATCAACTGCGGCGAGCTGCTTACGGGGGCGCACCTTACTGCGGACACCTCGCCCGAGCCCGAGGCGCGCACGGAGGAATATTATAAGAAACGCCCTTGCCCCGAGCTGATCGCGGACGCGGCGGAGATTTTGGAGCAAATCTGCAAAGAGCGCGGAAAATCGATCGATTGACTTTACTTTTTATCTTCGTTATATTATAATAAGAAATCGGAAATACGAAAAGAGGTGTTTTATGAATTACAGAGAAGAATCGTTAAAAAAGCACGCGGAGTGGAAGGGCAAAATCGAGATAAAAGCCCGCGTTCCCGTAGACAGCAGAGAGAATCTCTCGCTCGCCTATACTCCCGGCGTGGCGGAGCCCTGCCTCGCCATTCACGAAAACGTTGAAAAGAGTTTCGAGCTGACGCGGCGGTGGAATACCGTGCCCGTGATTACGGACGGAACGGCGGTGCTCGGGCTGGGGGATATCGGTCCCGAAGCGGGGATGCCCGTCATGGAGGGCAAGTGTGCGCTCTTTCAGGCGTTCGGCGGCGTAGACGCCTATCCGCTCTGCATAAAATCCAAGGACACCGAGGAAATTATCCGCACGGTAAAATTGCTTTCGGGCTCCTTCGGCGGCGTGAATCTGGAGGATATCTCCGCGCCCCGCTGCTTTGAAATCGAGACGCGCTTAAAGCAGGAGCTGGATATACCCGTGTTCCACGACGACCAGCACGGCACGGCGATCGTAACGGCGGCGGCGCTTTTAAACGCGCTGAAGCTTGCGGATAAGCAGATCGGCGAAATCAAGGTCGTGATCAACGGCGCGGGCGCGGCGGGGATCGCCATTGGCAAATTTTTGCTTTCCATGGGCGTGAAGCACGTGATCATGTGCGCCAGCCGCGGCATTATCTGCGAGGGCGATACAAGGGTTAATCCTGCGCAACAGGAGATTGCAAAGGTCACCAACCGCGAACATTTGACGGGTACGCTCGCTGACGCCATGAAGGGCGCGGACGTGTTTATCGGCGTTTCGGTGGCAAATTGCGTTACCAAAGATATGGTGCGCTCCATGGCGGAAAATCCTATTTTGTTTACGTGTGCAAATCCCGTGCCCGAAATTCTGCCCGAGGACGCCAAAGATGCGGGGGCGTTTATCGTGGGGACGGGCTCTTCGCAATACCCCAACCAAATCAACAACGTGCTGGTGTTCCCCGGTCTGTTCCGCGGCGCGCTTGATGTGCGCGCAAGCACGGTGAATACCGAGATGATGACGGCGGCGGCAAAGGGGATCGCTTCCTGCGTGAGTGACGAGGAGCTTTCCAAGGATTACATATTGCCCTATGCGTACGATCTTCGTGCGCACGAGGCGGTGGCGAAAGCGGTTGCTCAAGCCGCGGTAAAATCGGGCGTTTCGAAATTGAAATAATGATAGGAAACCTCCCCGCGGGCGATATATGATAACGGCTGTACGAAAAACGGTAATTTAACGGAGATTATATGAAAATAACAGTGATAAACGGCACAGAGAAACATGGCGTTACATATCACTTAAAGGAGGTTTTTCTGAAAAACCTTCAAAGCGCAGACG
>CAJUOP010000016.1:0-35768 GCA_910588465.1 uncultured Christensenellaceae bacterium
ATATCTATTTGTTTTTCAACTATTTTTGTCATTTTTTTCGTTTTTTAATTGTTTTACGTATTTTTTAACTAATATATTATATGTTTCCGCTATCGGTTGATTTACAACTTCCCATTTGCTCGATAAAATAAAAAACCTTACCGAATATACGGTAAGGCGTTTTTTTAATTGTATTTCGTATGAGATTTAAAAATCAGCGCCATGATAAACGAAAAAATAACCGCCGCCGAAACTCCGGCACTTGCCGCCGCCAACGAACCAGTAAGCGCCTGAAATAGCCCTTCCTGCGCCCCTTTCATGGCTCCCTGCGCCAACAGATAGCCGAATCCTGAAATCGGAACGGTTGCGCCCGCGCCAGCGAACTCAACCAAAGGCTGATACAACCCGAGCGCGGTAAGAGCTATTCCCGCAAGCATAAACATAACCAAGATTTTTCCCGCCGTAAGTTCGGTAAAATTGATCACAAGCTGCGCGATCATACAAATTATTCCGCCCACGGCAAACGCCTTTAAAAACATAAATGCAATTTCAAGTAGTTCCATAATTCCCCCTTAACGCTCTAACACCACCGCGTGTGCAATGCACGGAATGCTTTCTCCTTGCCCCGAGGAGACCGTGGAAAGCAATGCTCCCGTTGCCACAAAAAGAATCCGTTTTAAACTCCCCGTCATCAGTTTGGAATGAAAATAAGAATTTAATACAACCGCCGAACAACCCGCTCCGCTGCCACCCTGAAACTCGTCTTCTATCACATTGTAGATGATCTCGCCGCAATCTACGTGATTTTTGGAAATGTCCAGTCCCTTTTCCCAGGTTAAATCTTTTAAAATTCGACTGCCTAACGCCCCTAAATCTCCCGTAACAATTAAATCGTAAGCTTCCAGATTTTCTTTCGTGCCGCGGAAATGCGCCAATATGGTGTCTGCCGCCGCGGGGGTAAATGAAAATTTAACACCATGGGGTATGTAAACAGTAGAATGAAAAGAAAGGGATCCCCCTTTCTTTTTAAAATTACTTCACTATTTAGTTATTGAAGAATTCAATGCTTTTATACCTTTTGAAAATTTTGTTTGAGGAGTCCACCCCGTATCCTTTTTTAAATCTTCGATGTCGGCGCAAAGATACATTACCTGTTTTTCCGAATATGGTATCGCTCCTAAATTGATAAGATGCTTTTTATTAAGAACCTCTCCGATTGTCTCTATATATTCTTTCAGCGGCTTGGCTTCTCCGCTTCCCAATACATAAATTTTCCCATCAACGCCTTTTTCACCAATCAAACGAAACGCTTCCGCAGCATCGCCGCTGAAAAGATAGTCCCATAATTGTTCCCCTTTGGTAAACTCGGCTATCTGTCCGTTTTTCAGCTTACCGATGGTTGACATTACCATTGTCTGCGCTCCGTCGCACGGACCATAGACGCTTAAAATTCGTACCCAAATATGCTTTAATCCAAGCTGACGAGCATATTCTCTTGTCATCTGACCCGCGCAAAGTTTTGCTATTCCGTATCCGTTTTCCGGAAAAGCAGGAGTATCCGCTTTTAATTTTCCTTCATAACGACCATATTCCGCTTGCGATCCCGCGCCTATAAAAGTATGACAACCAAACCGTTTTGCCGCCTCGACTGCCGCAAGAGAATACTGCACATTTAGATTTTGTTGAAACATATCATTTCTTGAAACGCCAAAAGTTCCCGCCCATGCAAAATGATAAAAAACGTCATACTGTTCATTCGTATCATTTTGAATTTGCTTTAACTCTTCAAGAGAACAAAATTTCTTCGTTACCAGCGGGTGATCAGGGATAACACCGTTTCGCAGAGAATCTTTTCTACAAAGCACCAGAACTTCTATCCCGTGACTTATTAAATTTTCAACCAATGCCGAGCCGATTGCCCCGGTCGCACCCGTTATGATCGCTTTAAACTTATTGTCCATAATTTTTTGTTTTATAAAGATTTATAAAATAATCAAAAGCATACTTTACTTCTCTTTCAGTCATATCGCGTACAATTTTCAGTTCCGTATTGCCGCTTACATTCGCCATTAAAACAGCCGTCATGCCATTGTCGATCTGTTTTTTATCCTTTTGAATCGCATTCAAAACATCGGACAAAGACGCATTTAATAATTTAATATCTATTTGAATAATTTCCAATAATATTTTTTCGCAATCCTGTACAAACTTCTTCGACAAAATTCCCCTTTCTTCCGCAACCGCATTCGCCATGATCATTCCGATTGCAACCGCCGTGCCATGCGGAATGATATAATGCGATATTACTTCGATCGCATGCCCGAACGTATGAGCAAAATTCAGCTTGATACGTTCCCCTTTATCGAATTCGTCCGCTTCGATAAACCGTTTTTTATACTCTAAACTCCCGTTAACATATTCATTTACCGTATCAAAATTTTTATTTAACAACTCTGTTAAATCATTAGAAATTTTCGACAATCCGTTTGGTCCGGCCATAATATTAAACTTGACAACTTCACCCAGTCCGCTTTTATAATCGGCATCCGATAAAGTTTTAAAAAATTGAGGACAAATATAAATGGAATCGGGCGGATAAAATGTTCCCAACAAATTTTTGTAAGTTTTATAATTTAAAGAAGTTTTGCCGCCGATACAGCTGTCGCACGAAGCCAATAACGTAGTTGGTACAAAAATCCATTTAATTCCCCTGTACAAAATATTTGCCACAAAACCTGTTATATCTTGTATAATGCCTCCGCCGATCGAAATTAAAACTATATTTCTCTTGGCGGATAATTTTGTCATGGTTTCGCAAACAGAAAGTGCGGTTTCAATCACTTTATTTTCTTCGGTTGCTTTTAATAAAATTAAACTTTCAGACGGAATTTCATGAAACTGCGATTGGTATAACCGATATACTTTTTCGTCTACGACATATTGAACATGATTTAAATTGGAAAATCGATTCAAAAACGATAAATCGCTTTCTATTTCAACATTGTAGTCTTTGAATTTAGAATGAATGATCATCTTGAAGTAAATCCTCCGTCCACGGCTATCATTTGTCCCGTTATATAAGTGTTTCTTTCACTAATAAGATAACATATCGCATCAGCAATTTCTTTCGGTTCCGCCATACGGTTCATTGGAATTTCTTTGCATATCTCCGAAATCTCCTCTTCGCTGTTATTTTTTCGCGTTAATTCCGTTAACGTAAACCCGGGACTGACCGTATTTACCAATATATTATAGGGTGCCAACTCTACGGCGAGCGTTTTCGTCACGCCGTGGATCCCGTGTTTCGAAGCGCTGTACGTTAGCCGCCCTCCCTTTGAAACAATCCCCCAAATTGATCCTATATTTACGATTTTACCGTATCCTCGGCTTTTCATCTGAGGAACAAACGATTTAATCAATAAAATGGGCGCCACAAGATTAATGGCAAGCGTACGGGCAAGCGCTTCCTCGGAAACGTTTTCAACAAAGTTTAATTCGTTGATACCGGCATTATTTACGATGCAATCGAATCCTTCTTTCGAATAACTTTGAACGAATCGTTCAATCGACTCGGACGAACTGAGATCCATTTCTTGGTGAGACGGCGCAAAGACCTCATAATTTTCCCGTTTTAATTGCTCTACTACCGCTTGTCCGATACCTCTGCTGCCGCCGGTTACCAAAACTTTTTTACGATTCATTGATTATTTCTCTCCAACTGTTGTAAATATCGTTATACTCTTCGGTCGATAAAAAAGGTGCCATATCGTCGATCGACGGCGAAATTATTCTTCCGTCGTCTAAAATTTTAGAAGACGATTTCGGCGCAAAATTTTGTTTTTCGTCCACAAAAACTTCGCAAATACAAACTCCGTTACATTCAAGCGTGCACTTTAAGGCAGATTCCGCATCATTCTCGGAAGAAATCGTAAAATATTCGATACCAATTGCTTTTGCTATCTTGCCGTAATCAGGCAACGCAACTCCACTGTCACCGTTTACTCCAACGAACGGAGGTTTAAAATTATTTGTCTGCGTTTGTCGTATCGAATGATATCCATTATTGTTATAAATAAAAATTTTAATATTTAAACCGTAATATTTTGCAGTGACAAGCTCCTGCAAATTCATCATAAGGCTTCCGTCGCCCTCTAAACAGATTACTCTGCCTCCGTTCAACGCCACTGCGGCACCGATTGCCGCCGGCAGTCCGTAACCCATTGCCGCACATCCTGAGTTACAAAACAAACGTTGCCCTTGTTTTATACGCCCTACTTGAATCGGAATTACGCAAGAGCTACCGTTACTGCAAACGATCGTATCTCTTTCGTTCAGTTGTTCAAACAATTTCTCGGTAAAAACATAAGGATTTATCTTTTCAGACCCGTAATATTTTTCCGAAACAACCGAATATCTTTCTTTTAACGTCTGGCACCACTTTAACCATTTTACATGATTAGCAGAACTTTTAAAATCCGTTTTTAGCAATGCTTCGATCACCGAACCGACGTCCGCACGGATTCCCCAGTCGGGAACGTAGGTGGGCTTGTGCAATTCTTCTTCGCAAATATCAATCATTACTTTGTACGCATTCTTTGCGAAGTCTCCTTTGGTATAACCAACCATTCTTACGTTCATTCTGCAACCGAACGAAATCAGCAAATCACATTGCTGTACTGCAAAATTCCCCGCTCTTGTCCCCAAAGTACCGGGAACCCCTACAAAGCAAGGATCGAAATAAGAAATCGTATCGTTTGCCGCCCATGCAGTTACGACAGGAAGGTTTAATTTACGAACAAGTTTTAAAAAATTTTCGGAAGATTGGCTGTATCGTATACTGCTTCCCGCCAAAATCAAAGGCGCTTTCGCATTTTGGATCAAACGAATCAGCCGTTCCGCATCATCGCTACAAAATTCATAATCGAGCAAATACTCTTCTTTTTCCGCATCGAAGTGACGAAGATTCCGAACGTCGATTTTAGCGCCCTGCACATCCAGCGGAATATCGAGCCACACGGGTCCGCCCTTTCCAAGCTTGCTTAAAAAAACAGCTTTTTCCAAATGATACGATATTTCGTAAGGCTCATTTACCATTACGTTGTATTTTGTAAAATTTTTTACAACGCTAATAATATCGAATTCCTGATCGCCCAGCTGCCTCAACCCCAATTCAGGACAATTTCTTGTACAAAGTTCTCTTTTTACTTGTCCTGACAATATCAGCATAGGAATCGAGTCCAACCACCCGCCCACTACGCCGGTGATTGCATTCGTTCCTCCCGGACCGCTCGTCACGCAAACGCAAGCTAAATTTCTCGTCAAACGGGAATACGCTTCCGCCGCAATCGCACAGGCTTGCTCGTGATTGCAAAAAACATTCTCTAAACCCTCTTTATGTCCTAAAGAATCGTTCAAATGCATCGCTCCGCCGCCCGTCACGGTAAAATTATGAACAATATTATGCTCCACCAAAAAATCCGCAATATAATCGGAAACTTTTTTCATCATAAAAAACTCCTTACCGTTTTATAGGTGGTACAAAGTTTCGGTTAAAAATTTTACATTTAACTTGTCTTTGTTAAATTTTAAAAAGTCGGAAGTATATTTGTTTAAATAATCCGCTTTATCTTTAATAAAATCATATTCCATAGCATGATTCCAATAATTCGACTTACGGCTGGAATAGCCATCGCACCCTGCCAACCAAACGTCGGTGACACTTAAATTCATTAATGCTTTTAAAAGCATAATCAAAGAATTATCAACAATATCTGCATCGCGATCGATTAGCGTACTGTAATTTAAAACATGATTGAAGCGCTCGTTTCCCATTGCCGTAATGTTGGAAGTTGCAATTATTTTTTGCCTGCTCGACGATAACTTCGACGCTAATTGAACGTAACGTTTAGAATTGCTTAAAAAGATATAATCCGGCTGTAAGTAATCCGGAATAAAATTGATCGAAACGATAATGGGTTTATAATCCGAAACGAATTGAAGAATTTTATCCTTATATTTTCCGATAGACGCTCCCGGACCGATTATTAAGAGTTGCGCATCCGTTATTTTTAACTGCAGCTGTTTTCTGTCATCCGCATCGTTCACTTCGTTGTTTTGATAGTTTACATAAAGCGTTTCGATATAATTTTTATCAAAAAGCAGTTTTTTTTCACCTTCCAGCCTTCCTAAAATTTCATTCACGGAATTAACCGAAAGCGTTCGCTTCTCCATCAAATATGCAACGTAATTCGGATGACAGTCATTGGCAGCCGCGAGATAGTAAAACATATTGTATCCCCATTCGGCAGGATGATAAAATTCCGTAATATTTGCATCCATTGCTTCCAATAATTGACCAATACGATAACACTTCCCGTAACGGTCGTTCATATGCATGGCTAAAAGCTCCAACGGAGCGTTTCCTGCACTCTTCCCCATGCCGTATAAACTGCCGTCCACGATCATCAGTCTTTCTATTTTATTAGACAGCATCGTAATGCAGTTTGCATATCCCATCTGGAAATTGTTATGCGCATGATACCCCAACCCGATTTGCGGATCCAACCCGTTATTCAGTAAGCCAAAATAATGCATCAAATTGTCCTGATGCATGAGCCCGTACGTATCGACCATAGAAACGGCATACGGCTGCACTATATTTGCTATCCGTATTAAATCAAGTATTTCGTCATCGGTATAGCTTGTAACGGCAACAAGCTGAGCAAACACTTTGTAACCCGATTTTTTAAGTTGGGCGCAGAAATTTAACGCTTCCTCGCGCAAATGTTTTTTAAAAATAACGCGAATCCCGTCGAGCAAACTTTCGCTGCAAGGTTTTATATGGGAAATATCGCAAGTGCCGTAATCGATCATTCCGACAACCATTGTACTTTTATGATTCAGCTTTCCGTAAATTTTTTCGACGGAATCGGTATCGGGCATGATACTGCGATTCATATCAAACGGATGCCGATCATCCAAAAAACCTATTTCAATGATGTCGATCCCCGCATCTACAACGCGTTCGAAAATACTGACAATATTGTCATGTCCGAACTCCCAGTCGTTAATATATCCGCCGTCGCGCAGCGTGCAATCCAACAATTTTATATTATTCAACGCTCGACCCTCACTGAATCGCTTCCAAAATCACTTTCGCCATATAGTCTATCATTTCATCCGTCATGCCGGGATATACTCCCACCCAAAATGTATGATTCATAATAAAATCGGTATTTTCAAGAGAACCGACAACACGGTAAGCTTCCGTCCCCCTGATTTCGTTAAAGCAAGGATGTTTAATCAAATTTCCGCTGAATAAAAGGCGGGTCTGAACGTTATGATCCTCCACATACTTGATGACCATATTCCTCTTTAATCCGCTTTCGGGACGGATCGAAATCAAAAAGCCAAACCAAGACGGGTTGCTGTTTTCGGCAGCTTCGGGCAAAATCAATTTATCCTGCACACCTTCCAATGCCTTACGAAGTCTTTCCCAATTATGACGACGACGCACAATAAACGAGGGAAACTTTTTGAGTTGTTCACATCCGATTGCCGCTTGCATATCGGTAACTTTCAAGTTATATCCGAAATGACCGTATACATATTTATGGTCATACCCTTCCGGCAACTCACCGTACTGTCCGTTAAAGCGGTGTCCGCAGAAATTGTCTCTGCCCGACGGACAGATGCAATCGCGACCCCAGTCGCGATAAGATAAAATTAAACGATTCAACAACGGATTATTCGTATAAACACAACCGCCCTCACCCATCGTCATGTGGTGAGGAGGATAAAAACTGCTAGTCCCGATATCCCCCCATGTTCCCGTAAAACGCGTTTCGCCGTCAATCTTATACTCGGTTCCGAGCGCGTCGCAGTTGTCCTCGACAAGCCAAAGATTATGTTTATCGCAGAATTTTTTTACCGCCGACAGATCAAACGGATTTCCGAGCGTATGAGCAATTATAACGGCTTTCGTCTTCTCGGAAAGTGCTTTTTCGAGCATAGTTACATCGATATTGTACTGCGGAATCGTAACGTCTACAAACACGGGGATCGCACCATATTGCAATACAGGAGTAACCGTCGTGGGGAAACCGCACGCTACGGTTATCACTTCATCCCCTCTTTTAATCCGACGTTCTCCAAGCTCCGGCGCAGTCAAAACAGAAAAAGCAATCAAATTGGCAGACGAGCCGCTGTTGACAAGATGAGCAAATTTCACGCCGATCCAATCGGCAAATTCCTTTTCAAACCGATCGGAAAATCTTCCCGTCGTCAGCCAAAAATCAAGCGTTGCATCCGTAAGCGCACACATTTCCTTTTCATCGAAAACGCGAGCAGCATACGTGATCCTATCTCCTTCCGTGTAAGGCTTTTTCTTCTCTTTAAATTCATGATAGTATTGCGCCACCATATCTTTAATTTTTTCCCGAGCCTGCTCTTCTGTCATGTCTTTCATTTTCTTAAATTTCCTCCGAAAATTGTTTATAGTGCGAAATTATATATTGATAATATGTATTCGGTTTTGCTATTTCCTCTTCTTTAAAACGCCAATTCAATTTATGCATAGGAATGCGATTCACAGTAATATCAAAAATGTCCTTATCAAACTCATCTAATAATTTATCTTGTAATATATGAACATCACATTGACTAACAGGAATAACTTTGCTCCATTCATTCGGAAATTGTTCAATCGCAAATTCAAACATATCATAAATTAACCAATAATCAACCAAAATATTATACTTTCTCCAATATGCATAGAGCAAATCTTTCACAAAAATTAAAATCGGATGATTCTGCATTGAAGAAATAAACCAACTTTCCGATCGCGTAGCTCTTCCGAATATTTGCGGCCAGACACTTTGAAAAACAAACAAATCGCTTTCAATCATAAACGCAGGCAGTTTCCCAGTAAAGAATAATGTAGAATCCACCCATATTCCACCATACTTAATAAGTAGCTCTAACCGCAATAAATCGCTAAAATGAGTTCGTGAAAAAATACCCTTTTTATACTTTTTAATTATATAATCGGGAAATTCCACATAGTTACTATAATTTTCTTCGGTAATAATATTAATCGAATATTCGTCAGAAAACATATCTAACAATGATTGATAACATACACGAACTAATTCTGGAGCTTTTTCAATGCCCTGCAACCAACATACCCATATTATCTTGGATTTGGAATGTTGAAGCGAACAATTCTCTTCCTTTATTTTTTGTGCAGTAGTATTAATTTGCTTTTTAAACTTTTTACGTAGTTTCGAAATCAATAAACATTCCAAGTATTGAGTTAATGCACCTCTTGCACAAATTGCCTGCAACTCTGTCATTCTTCTTTTTCGCATTTTAAGCGAAATAAAATTAAAAATAGTAGGCAAAAAAATTTTTATCTTGTAAACACCTTTAAGCGTTTTCATCTTCGTCTTTATACTCATCTTCCTTTTCCTCTTTTTCTACGTTATGGAGTTTATCATCAAATTCTTTTTGATAAATATCAATATCCGTCATTTCCCTTTTATCACCTTGATTCTGTAATATTCTTTTTCCGCAAAATAATGTAGCGAGTATTTTTTTTAACTTTTGTAATAATTCAAATAAAAATTTATCTCGTAATATGAATAAAACCAAAAAATATAAAACCACTCCCACTGTGGCAATAACAATAAATTCCCAAACGGAATAATGCATAAAATGCTGCATTAAAAACATAATTCCAAACATTGCACAGGCAGCAAGAATATATTTCCATGACATTATAAATATTTTTCGCACGGAGATTTTTTCTTTTTTATATAATATTGTCATAAAAACCATTGCAATACAAATCATTATTTCCGTTAATGCTGTTGCAACTGCTGCACCAATTGCACCATATTTGGGGATCATTAAATAATTAACAAAAATATTAACCGTAGCCCCAATCCCTACAGCAATCGTCCAAAATAATTCTTTTTTTATTGCAATAAATCGTTCTCCTAAAATAACACTAAATCCTGCAACGACCAAACGAATCGCCATAATTTGTAATAACAGTGGTACTTCGGCATATCCCTCTCCAAAAAACCAAGAAGAAAAATTATTTGACAATACTAAAAATCCTACTAATAAAGGCAAGGAAACAAACCATACATAATTACTTGTAGAATAAATATGTTGATTCATACCTTCTATATTTCCTATCTCATAATCATGCGAATTTCTTGGCAGCATTACACCGGAAACCAATGTAACCACAATTTGTGCAACACTATTTATTTTGTAGGCCTGTTCATAACATCCATTATCATAATCAGGATTCAATGATAGCAACCCTATCATTGTTTTATCAAACGTTGTAAATAAAGTAGTAATAACTGTAGGGATAAAGATAATGATTGTCGGAATAATATGTTTCCAAGGCTTTAAATTTTTTATATTAACAAATTTAACATAACGAAATGCTGTCGTCCACATTATTAAATTAGATAATAATGTGGTAACAGCAATACATAATACATATACCCAAACGTCATTTTCTGTTCTAACAAATACAAAAATACAGATGAGACCGCTAAACTTTAAAAATATAGATCTTATTGCAACAGATCCAAAATCCTCACTGCCATAATATAAAAATTGAATATCAAAAACGACAGCAACTATTTGAATTACCATCAGCAGCATTAAAAAATTGTATTTCTCTCCGAAACCTACAGTAAATAGTATTACAAAATATATTATCAATGAAATAACGGTAGAAATAATTCTAACAATAAAAAGTTCCCAAAAGACAATACTTTTATTTTCTTTATCGTCTTGATTTCTTGCAATCTCCCTTTGTCCATAAATTGCAAAACCCAAACTGGAAAATAGAACAAAATACGAATTAATAGAACTGCAAAAACTAATTTGCCCATTTCCCACTTCATGCAATACGCGCGCTAAATATGGCGTCGTAATGATAGGAATCAATAAAGTTAATAATTGACTGATTAAGTTGAAAATAAAGTTGGCTTTTAATCCATACTTTTTGGCTGTTTTAACCATTATTTTAAAAACTCTTTTATCTCTTTTTCCATTTCCAGCGGAATTTTTTCGGGCGACGTAAAGTAAACCTTAGTCCAATCAACAATTTTTTGAATCGTCTCCCGAATGTGCCAACGCGGCTTCCAGCCGAATATTTGTTTAATTTTAGAATTATCAAGTTTTAAAAAAGATGCTTCGTGAGGACCGCCATCGTACTTATTACTCCAAGTAAGCCCATCCCCCCAAAGATCACAAAAAAGAGTTGTCAATTTACCTGTATTCACGCAATCACAATCATCTGGACCGACATTATAATATCCTGAAAACAAGCTATTTTGGTACTGTTTTTCCGCAATTATAAGGTAAAGAACAAGTGGTTCCAAAACGTGTTGATAAGGTCTTGTAGAATACGGATTCCGTACAACGATTTGCTCTCCTTTTTCGATAGCGCGAATACAATCAGGAATAATCCGATCGTGCGCGAAGTCACCACCGCCTATCACATTCCCTGCGCGAGCAGTAGAGATTGCACATCTCTTGTCTAAAAAAAACGATTTTTTATAACTATGCGTAACAAGCTCGCTACAAGATTTAGAATTGCTATACGGATCGAACCCATCTAAGGGCTCGTTCTCCCGAAACGCATGATCCGGCTGGTCATCATTAAAGTAAACTTTGTCTGTTGTTACGTTCAAAAAACTTTTCACACAAGAAGACAAACGCACGCACTCTAATATATTTACCGTACCCATTACGTTCGTATCATAAGTATAACGCGGCGCCTTGTAGGAATCTCTTACAATGGGCTGCGCCGCCAAATGAAAGACAATCTCCGGACTATATTCGTCAAAAACAGTTTTTAAAGCATCATAATTACGAATATCCCCTATTATTGATACGATATCTTTTTCAATTTCAGATAGCGTAAACAAATTAGGCTTAGTCGGCGGATTTAAAGAGTAGCCAATCACTTTCGCACCGACGCCCACCAGTATTTTACAGAGCCAGGCACCTTTAAAACCTGTATGACCTGTAATCAAAACAGTTTTGTTTTTATAAAAAGATAAATCAATCATTTAATTCTCCCAAACCTTCCAAGGAGCTTTTCCCGAATCCCACATTTTATTAAGCAAATCCAACTCACGTTTGGTATCCATGCATTGCCAAAATCCTTTATGCTTGTACGACATAAGCTGTCCCGCAGCAGCAAGCTTTACAAGGGGCTCGCGCTCAAATATCGTACCGTCATTACCGATATATTTAAAAATCTCAGGATTCAACACCATGTATCCCGCATTGATCGGCGCCCCGTCGTTCGCACTCTTTTCTCGAAACGAATGAACGGCATTGTCGCCCCCGATATCCAAGACACCTTTCTGCTGTTCGAGCATAACGGCAGTAAGAGTCGCAATTTTGCCGTGCGACTGATGGAATTTTACAAGCTCAGAAATATTAACGTCGCAAACGCCGTCCCCGTACGTCATCATAAACGGTTCGTTTCCGATATATGATTGTATTCTTTTAATTCGTCCCCCCGTCATGGTATTCAAACCGGTATCTACAACCGTGACCTTCCACGGTTCGCAGTGCTGATTGTGAATGATCATATCGTTTTTACTTTTCGTAAAATCAAACGTAATATCGCTGTTATGTAAAAAATAGTCCGCAAACCATTCTTTAACAACGTGCTGCTTATATCCGGCGCAAATAATAAACTCATTAAATCCGTAATGAGAGTATTCTTTCATGATATGCCAAAGAATCGGCTTTCCACCGATTTCGATCATAGGCTTCGGTTTAAATTGACTCTCTTCCGAAATGCGAGTTCCATACCCGCCCGCAAGTAAAACAACTTTCATTGTAATCCCCTTTCTATATTTCGCCTTTCTTTCGTCTTATTTTACGATAAAGCGGACGAACGCATTTATAAATGAGCTTCGCGATCCAAGCAGGACAAAACACATAAGGTCTTAACTTACGCTGCGCCCGTTTATGTCTCAGCAAAACCGGCTTTGCATACGATTTATAGTATTCTTTCCAAAACTTATTTGCATTCGCCTTTATACGAATAATACTTCCACGCCAAGATTTACAAAGAAAATCCGTATATATCTTATCCATCAATTCTTTATCATAACCGAATCTTGGTGCTACTTCGCAAAAAACATACTCTTCTCTCTGTCCGAAAACCAATAATATTTCTTGAGGTCTTGTCCAAAATACTGTGTTTTCTATTGCACTGTCCTGTGCAATGCAGGGATTAACAAAAACTCCAAACTTTGTATTTTCGTTTTTCGTCGCTTCAAACACAATACATGTATGCATAAAAGAAGTATTAGAATATTTAATGGGATCCACAACCTGCTCAAACGCATCGTGTCGCAATAAAAAGGCACTCATATATGTAATTCTATCTCGTGCAACCTGCATTAACAAAGATTTATCACTTGTTACAAAAGATTGTTTTTCGGCTAAAAACGGCTTTGAACAGTGATGAATGTCAACGTAATCTCCTTCAAAAAAAACATGATTTAAAAAAACTAATGAACAATCTATTTTTGTTTCTTCCAAAAAGTCCAAAAGCGATAAAAGAGATTTTTCCACAAGCAAATCGTCATCCCCAAGAAGAAGTACATATTTGCCGGTAGCCAAGTTATAACACTGTAAAAAATTGGCATCAGGTCCAATATTTTTCGCATTTCTAACGTATTTCAATTGTGGATATTTAATCTTAAATTCTTCTGCAATCGCCTGCGTGTTATCTGCAGAAGCGTTGTCTGAAACGAGTATCTCCACTCGTTCATCATATTGTATAAAAATTGAATTAAGCGCTCTTATTAAAAATGCCGCACGATTATACGTAGGGATTGCAATCGTTAATAAAGTATTATTGACGTTCAATTTTTTTCTCCTTATTGTAGCAATAAGCAATAAAAAATGTTAAAGAAAAATATAATGTATAGCACATATATAAATCCAGGGTAAACATATGCATTAAAAAAACAACGATAACACATACGAAAAAAACACTATTTTTTGTTTGAAACCGATTCAAACGTCCCAAAGCAAAGTATAACATTTGAACAAAAAAACCGACCATGCCCAAAGTTCCTATCGCTCCATACATTAAAAACGTAATTACAAAGGTATTTTCTATCGGATAAAATCCATTTTTAATATAACCGTAAACGCCTCTACCAAAAAAATAATCAACCCCACTCATGGTATCCAATCCCATCTGCCAGTGCATAACTCGAATATCCATGGAGGCATCTGATGAACCACTTAAATATTTACCAATTTTATTAATGTATTGGTTAATTATATTTTCTGTCATATTCGGAAAGATAAAGTAAGCAAGAGCTACTCCACTAATACACACTACAATGAAAAGCAACAGATTTAATTTAATATTTTTTGCTTGATGGTTTAAAAGCGCATAGATTATTAAAATTATAAATATAAAACTTACTGCAAGAAGTCCTGTATTTGATGTAGCCATAAAAATACAAAACATAAAAACAACAAGTAGTATTCTTTCTTTCGCATTACTTGCATATATCATCAAATAAATAAACGCCAAAAGAACAGGAAAAATTGCAATTGGAGGCTGTCCTACAGTAACTCGCCCCCCGTAATGCCCCTCAGGCATATTGGCGTTCGGCATATTTACCGAAACAATTGGATTGTCAACAAAATATCCGAACACATTTACGAAACATAATAGTATTGCCCCTATAATATAATATTTAATAAATTTATCCAGTCTAACGCTAAAAATGCGGTCCCAATTAAAAAATAAAAGTACAAGTATAAAAATTTCGAGAAATTTAAAACAAGCTATCAAAAGTTCTCTCATGGAATAGTTTGCGTTTAAAAAACCGAGCACCGAAAAACAAATAGCTGAAGCCGCCCAAAGATAAAAAAAACCGCCTATTCGTTTGGGAAATTTAATTATAGATAAATTAATAATGAATAAAATATAAATAGCAATATCTTTCAAATAACCAAAAGATATCGGTAATTTCGTATAATTTCTTGCTACATCAAATAATCCAAAAAACAGCAAGATAAAAAGCAGAAAACTATTCAATTTGGCTAATTTGCTCTTTCCCATCTACTTAACTCGCTCAGTTTAAAACATGTTCAAATAAATTTCCAACATATTTTTTGCAACTATATTTATCAATAATTATATCTTTGCAATCGATCCAATCTGCAAAATCTTGAATTAACTTAGTCAATTCTATTTCATCCTTAAAAAACTTCACTGGAAAATCGCCGTAGATTTCTTTAAAAACCTCTATATCAGACAAAATAGGCTGCGTACCTAAATAAAGCGCCTCCAAAGGAGGAAGTCCGAATCCTTCATACACAGACGGCTGCACCAAATACTTTGCCTTCTGAATTTCATCAAACAGCGTGTCGTTATCGATCCTTCCGGTAAATTCCACATTCGGGTATTCCGTTTCGTTAATTTCAAGCCCCGTTAAAAATCCGCTTTTTTCTCCTATGATCTTTAACGTCATGGTGGAATCATTCACTTTCGAAAAAGCACTTAAAAGCGTATTTAACCCTTTGTGTCTTTTCACATTCCCTACAAAAACAATCGTATTTTCTTTTTTTTCTGCTTTATGGGTTTTACCGTATTCCAAAACGTCGCCGGACAAACCGTTATAATTGACGTAACACTTATTAGAATAGCGTTTAAAATAATGTTCGCACCTCGATTTGGTAAATGCCGATACGCAAGCAATGCTTTTCGATTTTTTCATACAACGTTTTAGAAGCGTCTTTTTGATAAGATAATCTACTTTTCCGTTCACCGTTTCCTTAACGTCAAGAAAAATCAAATCGTGCATGACGGAATGAATCGGTATTTTAATTCCAAACGGAATAATAAAATTCGGAATAATGACACAATCACACTCTCGATTAATTCTTTTTTTATTAAAATGAAGCAAGCCCTTTTTAGAAAAAGGGTTAGTTTCATCTTGAAGAACAATCGCATGCGAATATTTTTCTAAAAGCAATTCTTTTCCAATTAAATAAATTTTATGTTGAGTATAATCCAAATTATTAATAATGCCCTCTAATGCACGCCCAATCCCAGACATACCCAAATATCTACAATCCACGGCTATATTCATTGTCCACTTTTCCTTAACGACGATATCAATTGAACGACATTATCCGAAAAAACTTTTTGTGTAAATAATTCCTTCACCCGTTCTTTGGCGGCAGCACCATACTGTTCTCTCAATTTTGGATGATCCGCCAAAAATTTTATTGCTGCTCCATACTGTTCAGTGTTTTTATTTTCAACTTCGATACCAGTAAGACCGTTTACCGAAACATAGTTTACTCCGCTTCCCTTTATCGTAAAAGTTATAGCAGGTTTCCCAAAAGACATTGCCTCAGCGAGAGCAAGCCCGAAAGCTTCGTTCTTGGTGATGGAAGGAAAACAAAAAATGTCGCAAGCATCTAAATATGATTTAACGTCATCATCCGATAATTTTCCCAAAAATTCAATCTTTTTGTTATTCTTAGCAATTTTTTTTAATTTTTTGGTAAGTTTTCCTTCCCCGCCTATATATATCTTAAACGAATCATCAAGCTTTTCCGTAGCTTTAATTAAATATTCAAATCCCTTATATTTTATATGTCTTCCTAAAGCAAAACAAATGATTTTCCCTGCATTGCAATTACGAATTTCACAAGACTTATTTTTGTTTTCTTCGGTCAATTCAAGTCTGTTTGCATCAACGCAGCTTGGAATTACGATACATTTATCCTCATATTTCATCAAAAACGAACTATGTTCTATATAAATCGGAGACGTAGCAACCACTTTCCATGCTCGTTGCAAAAGTTTGTTGTTTTGTCTGTTGAAAAATTTACCGATAAATTTTTGCTTTATAATATCCGCATGCCACCAAACTATTAGTTTGCATTTCGAATATTTTTTCAATTTTTTTAAAAGACAATGGGCAGCAAACGGATTTGGATAATGAAAAATAATTACATCCGGCGCAAAATCTTTCATTTGCTTGCCAAGTATTTTACTATAACTTGTTGATAACGGCTGTGAAGCGATTGTAGAAAAACAGCCTACGCGAACCACATCCAAGCCATCGACCGTATCGTACGAATTTCCTTTGTTATGATTATAACAAATCATGCGCTGTTCACAATCATTGCGAAGCGCCGTCGCGATATCTTTGCTCGTTTGTTCGATTCCCCCGATATAAGGAAAATATCTCTTACCGATTTGTAAAATTTTCATTCTGATTATCCGAAAAATTTCTCTTCAAGCATTAAACATAAGCAATGATATATGGGCAAATGAAGTTCTTGTATCAAATAAGTTTCTGTTTCCGGAGCTTTGATCGCTACATCAGCGATTTTTGCAAGTTCTCCTCCATGAACCCCGGTTAATCCGATTACTCTCATGCCGATCGCCTTGGCCACTACGACCGCATTCATAATATTTTGAGAATTTCCAGACGTAGATATGCCTATCAAAACATCGCCGTTTCTACCATACCCATAAACTTGTTGTGCATAGGTCAACAACCCGCCGTTTTGCACATCGTTCACATAAGCGGAATTTAATGCTTGATGATCGGTAAGCGCTATAGAGGGAAGTCCACCTTGTAATTTTTCGGCAAGCTCCAACCCTCTCGTCGAATCAATCTTGCACATTTTTTCCGCAAACTCCGCAGAACATTTTCTCGGCAATTTAAACCCTTTCATGAGTTCTCCGACAATATGTTGGCTATCGGCACAGCTTCCGCCGTTTCCTGCAATCAACAATTTATTGCCACTTTCAAAACATTGGACCATTACCTGATAAGCCTTTTGGATATTTGTTTTACAACACTTTAAAGCAGGATACCTTGCAACTAATCGATCTAAGTAATCCATAGTAAACCCTCTAGTTTAATATTTGTTCGATACAATCATTCAAATCTTTCCCACAAATATCCGCGCGATTGTCTGCGCCGATATACGCTGTCTTACAGCCTGCATTTTTACCGCACAAAATATCGTTCTCGCTATCGCCAACAATCCACGATGCCGATAAATCTATATGAAAGTCATTCGCAGCTTTTATTAACATCCCGTGCTTGGGTTTACGGCAATCACAATTCATCTTGTATTCTATACGCTCACCCGCAAAGCCTTTATCGGGATGATGAGGACAATAATAAATCGCATCGAGATAAGCTCCGTCGATACCCAATAAAGTCTCCATTTTATTGTGAATTTCCTGAAGCTCGTCAACACTAACTTCCCCGCGCGCGATCACAGGCTGATTAGACACAACGATAGCTAAATATCCGCTCTCATTTATTTTTTGAATTGCCTTAGACGCACCGTCAATTAAATCAAATTGATTAATATCCGTTAAAAAACCCACATACTTATTTATCGTTCCGTCCCGATCCAAAAAAATCGCTCGCTGTTTATGCGACAAATTTTTCGCATAAACTTTACTGGACCGAATATCGGATATCACCGAAAAATAGCGATCGGGCGTTCCCATATCTTTTACATATTCAGGCGAATCATAAACAAACAATTTTCCTTCCTGAATCAAAGGTTTAAGAACGTCTCTATCCAAATCCCTTTTTTTTAATTCCGTAAAGCGACTGAAAATGGTAGGAGCAATAAAATGCAAGCCCGCATTCACGCGATTCCTGTACCAAAGACGCTTGTCCTCTTTATGCAACCAATTCTGCACCCGATTGTTCTTATCGGCAACGATTATACCGCTGTCATAGGGATGAGAATTAGGATGAGTAAAGAGCGTAACTTCCCCACCGCATTTTTTATGAGCCGAATAAAATTTTTGTATATCAACATCAAAAATCAAATCTCCGCAAATAAGAAGAAAATCTTCAGAAATTTCATTTTTTAATAAATATAACGCACCTGCCGTCCCAAGCGGCTCGTCTTCTTCGATATATTTAATATTTACCCCGAATTGACTTCCATCGGAAAAATATTCTTTTATAATATTACCAAGATAACCAATTACTAAAACAATTTCTTTAAAACCTTGCCTTGCAAGCGCCTCAATCTGATATTGTAAAATGGGCTTCCCAAGAACGGGAATCATCGGTTTCGGAACTTCCGCATTCACATTTCTGATGCGCGTACCCTTACCGCCCGCCATAATCACTGCTTTCATTATTATTCCTCTCGGCAAGTGCACTTGTCAAACGCTTCTGGCGTATAATAAATTACTCGCGTCCCCTGTCTTTCAAATTTAAAAGGCACTTCCATTAAATCGGAAAGCGCTTCCCGCACCTTATCCTGTTTTTCGGGACGAACGTAAAATAACAGAAAACCGCCCCCGCCCGCACCAAGCAGTTTCCCGCCGAGCGCGCCCGAATTTATTCCCCTTGTATAAAAATCATCAATAAAATCGGTGGAAATGCTTCCGCCGGTTTGCCTTTTTAATTTCCACTCTTCATCCAACAGTACTCCGAATTGATCCAAATCGCACTCATTGTTTTCTAAAACTTTTTGAGCGGCATCAACCAAATCGAGCATTCGCAACAACTGTTTTTTCTTCTCCTGTATCGAAACTATCGTGGATTTCTGAATTTCAGAAGAGTTGCGCGTAAAACCCGTAAAAAACAACATGAAATTTTCATTCAATTGTTTTTTTCGTTCCGGATTGATAATAACAGGATGCACATGATACCCGCGATTATCAAAATCAATTCTGTTTAAACTTCCAAACGAAGCGGCAATTTGATCTTGCCAACCGCCCGCTTCATTGCAGAGTGTTCTTTCAAGATAAATAGCATCATCAGCCAACTCTTTTTTTGAACGGTATTCACCTTTTAAACAATAAAATGCGTTTAAAAGACCAACGGCAAAAGTGCTCGAAGTTCCCAAACCCGTTCTTGCTGGTAAATCCGCATCGTAAGAAATATGCAATTCTTTCATGTCCAGCATTTTCATGGCATTACGAACCATGGGATGTTCTATTTCATCTATTCTGTTAACGCGCTCCGTTTTCGCATAAATCAATTCTGTCGAATAATCGAAAAAACGCGGCAAATGCCGAACCGTTACATATACGTATTTATCAAATGTGGTTGAAAGAACCGCTCCTCTATTCTCTCTAAAAAATTCCGGGATATCCGTTCCCCCACCAAAGAAACTCATTCTAAAAGGCGTCTTTGTAATAATCATAAGTAAATTTCCTTAGCTTATATTTTAAAAGCCGTAAACTTAAAATGCAATTTTTCAATATATTTAAAAGAATTACACTAATACTGATAGCCGTATTATAACATATACAAAAACAAAACGCAAGCATTGAAATAAATTTGTTAAATTTTCTCCATAAATTTTTGTGCATATCTGCTAAATGAGCATTTTATACCAAAAAAATTAAATACGAGCGTCTATACTAATCAAACACTTGAAATATAACAAAATGTTTTCAACATTCGGCAGCATTCCTCATGGTGCTATTATACCATTTACGGGTGCCATTGCCGCCCCCATATTGTTTACGTCCGTAATGCCGTAGTCGACTACCTTCCCAAGCGTTGCCGCAGTGATCGAGATTCCGTCCCCGCGGTCGGAAACCATAGCGCCGCCTGCCGCGGTCACCGTCCACTGCGCCTGCGGCGGGCGCGTGCAGCCCAGCTCTAACGGGTAGCGATACTGCCGTTCGGCGGAAGCGAAATGGCTGCCCGTCGCCGCGACAACGTTTTTTGCGTATCCGCCGTCCACCGCCATGGCCGCTATGGCGAGGCTTTCCGCCATCGTCGAACAAGCCCCGTAAACCCCGAGGAAGGGCACCGAAAAATCGCGGGCGGCAAAGCTTGCCGAAATGATCTGGTTGAGCAGATCGCCCGAGACGATCATATCCAACCGATCGCGGGAAATACCCGCATTGTGAATCGCGCCGTCAATTACGTAAGAGAGCATTTTACATTCCGCTTTTTCGTAGGTGCTTTCGCCGTACATATCGTCCCCGAGCGCCTTTTCGACGTATCTGCCGATCACGCCCTCACACTCTTTCGGTCCGGCGATCGTGCTTACGGCTACGATCTTCGGATGCTTGTTAAAATAAATCGTCTGATTTCCCATACAAAACCGCCTGATAGCAGTTTTTGCAACGGAAAATTATTTATTCCCCGAATTTGCTTAAAAAAACGGCGGGACACCCCGCCGTTTTTTAACTCGGTTGATAACGATTAAGTTGCGATCCTGCCGAATTTGTTGCCAACCGTTTCAATAATTACGATTAAACCTTATTCAGCATCGGTATAATCGTGTAAGAAGAAACAGCTAATTCTGATTTCTTGCAGGTCATATTGATAATTCTCTTACGTAATTTTGGTGCATTGCCAGTCGCTCTCGTCGGCTTTGGTAAAAAGATAAAATTCATTATCGAGCTAAGAATCTCCCGAAACCTTAAAGCGATTTGTTTCCGAATCAAACATACTGACAACCTTCGACGGCTCGGTCAGCGAGGGCGCAAAGGTGCTCGCGCTGCAGGACGTTTACAAACGCGTTTTCCGAAAGCGCCGTCTTCCACTGCGCCTCGGCGACCGTTTCGGACGAAATCAGGGTAATCCTTATGCTTATTGGCGTGTTTCGATCAAACATTTGCAAGGATACTTGCTGTCCTCGGTAAGCAAAACTTCTCCGTAGCCGTCGGCGACGATCTGCCCCGAACGGGGATTTTTTATGGATAGAACTTGTCCTTTGATATCCGCCTCTACGTCCGAATATTCGAAAGCAAAATCCGTCCCCTCCGTTTCGCAACCGATCAGCTTTAAATTTTTGCAGTAGCAAAGCGGCTGCGTGCCGATGATTTTACAGTTGATAAAGGTTAAATTTTCCGAATACCAACCGAGGTATTCCCCCTTGACTGTCGAATTTTTTACGGTAACGTTTTTCGCGTGCCAGAACGCGTCTTTGGTGTCGAGATCGCAATGCTCGATCGTTACGTTTTCGGTATACTGAAAGGAATATTTTCCGCGGAACCGCACGTTTTTCCAGACGATATCTTTCGAAAGCAAAAACAGATATTCGCTTTCTACCGAGCAGTCCTCCATGGCAATATCGCGGCTCTTCCAGCCGAATTCGGGCGAATCGACGATGCACCCTTGAAATGCCGCGCGGCTGCACTCGCGCAGCGCCTTAATGCCGAGCAAACGGCTGTTTTCCGCCTCGATCCCGTCCGTATACCAAAGGGCGGCGCGACAGCCCTCCGTCATGAGCACGTCCTTCAGCTTCACGTTTTCGTCGTGCCAAAGCGGATAGCGGAGCGCGAGCCTGCAGCCCTCTAATATCACGTTCTTTGCTTCTTTCAGGGCGGATTCGCCGTCCTGCGTGCCCTCGAACGCGCAGTTCACGATGCGTGCGCCGTTAATGCCGTATAAGTCCCGTTCGTTGGGAAAGGTCTGATTTTCGATTCGTTTCATTTGTGATTCCCGTCAGTTTTTCCGTATTGTTTTTTTATTAAACGATTATTATATCATATACCCGCAAATGCCCGACTTCAAACAGAGAAAAGAGCGGAGACGCTTCTCCGCTCTTTGTCAGCCGATGCGGAACTTTAACCGCACGGGGTTATGATCGCTGTAAGCGAACTGCGTATCGACCGTCTCTTCCTCGATCACCGTAACGTTGTCCGAGACCAAAAAACCGTCGATCACCGTAGAATAATTCACGCCCGCCGTATACGGAATGTCCGCGCCGCGGCAGGTCGCCGCGTTCAGGCTTGCCGCGATGGAAAATCCCTGCGCGATCTCCGCTTGGTGCAGCACCGAATTTTTTACCCAACCGGGCGTTTTCTGTTCGCTTTTAAAGTATTGCAGCGCCTCCTCGTCCGAGGCGAAGCGATCGGCGATCAGACAGTGGTTAAAGTCTCCGCCCGCGATCACGTAATTTCCCTTATCGCGCTCCTCCGCCAGCACCGCGTTCAGCATTTTAAGCTGCTCGGCGCGGATCGTCCCGCCCTCGTCGTATGCAGACATATGCAAATTGATCAGCACCAGCTCCTTTTCGCTCTCCGCAACGGGCAGATAGTGCACGGCGAAACAGCGGTCCAAATCAAACAGCTTGTCGATAAAATTCGTCGTTACGGGAAAGGAGCGGCGCACGGCGCGGTCGGTACGGTAGCGGGAAAGGGTCAGAATCCCCGCGTTCGTCCGACCGATGGGATCGTGAAAGGGATAAAACAAATTCGCCGTATGAAAGTTTTCGGCATACACGCTCGTATAGCCCGGCATCTCCTCGCGGAAGCGCGCCGTCATGTCTATCCCATAGCTTCTGTCCGCCCGTTCGTCCGTCTCCTGCAAAAAGTAAAAATCGGCGTTCAACCCTTTCGAAAGAACGATTTGCCCGTTCACGTTCTTTTCCACGTCCGCCTTATTCCTGCCCTTGGCATAGGTGCCCGAAACCTTCGTTCCGTCCTTCATAACGCCCGTGTCCATAAAAAAATCGTAATCGGGCGAATACGCGCCGAAGCCGAGATTGTACGAAACCAGCGTATATTCTCCGCCCGCCTGCACGCATTCCTCCCGCGCCCCGACGGTTTCGAGCTGCAAATGATCCTCGATGCGGTAATACTGCGCCGCAACATAAATGACGTAGCCCGCGATAATCAGGAGAAACAACGCGATGACGCTTGCAAGCGATATGCTGACGATCTGCAAAATTCTTTTGTTTCGTTTGGTCATGTTATTTCCCTTCGTTTGTGTGTTTTGCGGAAAGCGCGCGGTCGATCGCCGCCGCGGCAAGCTTGCCCGCGCCCATGGCGGATATGACGGTAGCCGCCCCCGTTACGGCGTCTCCGCCCGCGTACACGCCCGCTCGCGAGGTGAGCGCCTCCTCGTTTACCACAATGCCGCCGCGCGCGTTTACTTCCAGCCCCTCTGTAGTATTCTTGATGAGCGGATTTGGCGAAGTGCCGATCGCCATGATCACCGCGTCCGCTTCGAGGGTAAATTCGGAATCGGGCAGAGGAACGGGTCTGCGCCGCCCCCGCTCGTCCGGCTCGCCCAGCTCCATGCGGATACACTTGATTCCCGTCACAAAGCCGTTTTTTTCGTCGCGCGGATCGTCCGCGTTGAAATAGCCCAAAATCTCGGTGGGGTTGCACAGCAGCAGAAATTCGACCCCCTCCTCCCTCGCGTGCTCCACCTCCTCCCGCCGCGCGGGAAGCTCTTCCATGGAACGGCGGTAGACGATATACACCTTTTCCGCCCCCAGCCGCAGCGCGGTGCGCGCCGCGTCCATCGCCACGTTGCCGCCGCCCACGACGACGACTTTTCCGCCCTTCATCACGGGCGTTTCCGCGTCCTCGCGATACGCTTTCATCAGATTGCTGCGCGTTAAAAATTCGTTCGCGGAATACACGCCGTTCAGCGATTCGCCGTCGATGCCCATAAAGTTGGGCAGCCCCGCGCCCGAGCCGACGAACACCGCTTCGAAGCCCATGGAAAACAGCTCGTCTACCGTGATCGTCTTGCCGATCACCGCGTTCGTCTGAATTTCGACGCCCATGCTTTTTAACGCCTCCACCTCGCGCGCCACGATGGCTTTGGGCAGACGGAATTCGGGGATCCCGTAAACGAGCACGCCGCCCGCCGTGTGCAGCGCCTCGTAAACCGTCACCGAATAGCCCTTTCTTGCCAGCTCGCCCGCGCAGGCGAGCCCCGCAGGTCCCGACCCGACGACGGCGACTCTGCGCCCGTTCGGCTCCGCCGCCGCAAGTTTTTCCTGAGAGTGCGCGCTGTGCCAATCCGCCGCGAAGCGTTCCAGCCGACCGATCGCCACAGGCTCGAATTTAATGCCGAGCGTGCACTTGCTCTCGCACTGCGATTCCTGCGGGCACACCCGCCCGCACACCGCGGGCAGCGAGGACGATTCGGATATAATCTGATACGCCGCCTCGAAATCCCCCTCCTTGATCTTCGCGATAAACTCGGGAATATGAATATTTACGGGGCAACCTGCCACGCAGGGCTTATTTTTACAGTTTAAGCAGCGAAGCGCTTCCGCCACCGCGATATCCTCGGAATAGCCGAGCGCCACCTCTTTAAAATTTTTCGCCCGCTCTGCTCGATCCTGCACGGGCATTTCGTGCTTTTTCGGTTCAATCGCCATGCTTTGCTCCTCCCTCCGCCTGCGCAAACAGATTGCACGCGCGCTCGCGTGCCTTCTTTTCGAACGGGGCGTACATTCTTCCGCGGAGCATCGCCTCGTCGAAATTCACCTCGTAGCCGTTAAAGTCGGGACCGTCCACGCAGGCGAATTTGGTTATCTTTTCGCCGCCGCGCGTGAGGGTGAGTCGACAGCCGCCGCACATTCCCGTGCCGTCGATCATGATGGGGTTCATGGAAACGGTAACGGGAATATTGTACGGCTTCGCCGTTTCGGTGACGAATTTCATCATGACGAGCGGACCTACCGCAAAAATCATATCAAACTTTTCCCCGCCTTCCAAAAGCGCCTTTAACGGCGCCGTCACGTTGCCGCGCTCCCCGTAAGAGCCGTCGTCCGTGGTAACCGTATAACGGCGGGAACAGGCGCGGAATTCCTCTTCAAGTATAACGAAAGAGCGGCTGCGGAAGCCCGCGATCGACGTAACGTCCGCGCCCAGTTTAAAAAATTCCCGTGCGACGGGCAACGCGATCGCACAGCCCACGCCGCCCCCGACCACGCATACTTTTTTCATTCCCTCCGTACGGGTGGGCGTGCCGAGCGGTCCCACGAAGTCGCACACCGATTCGCCCTTTTGCTTGCGGTTCAGCTTCTCCGTCGTCGCCCCGACTACCTGAAAAATGATTTGCACCGTGCCCCGCTCCGCGTCGCACCCCGCGACGGTAAGTGGAATCCGTTCCCCCTCCCCGTCCACGCGCAATATGATAAACTGCCCCGCCTTCGCCTTTGCGGCGACGAGCGGTGCGAAAATCTCCATTTGCGTGACAGATTCGTTCAGTATTTTTTTCTCGACGATAGGATACATTTTCACTCCTTTTTTTGCAAAGACGGACAAACGGCTTTTTCGCCGTCTGTCCGTCCTGCATGATCGGGCTTTTTACGGCGCCCTGCGCCGATCAGAAATCCACCTCGGTATCGTAATAGCAACACTTTAACAGCTTTTCCATTTCCGCCTGAGAAATCTTGCGGGGATTGCTGCCCGTGCACGCGTCGCCGATGGCGTTCTTCGCGATTTCGGGAAGCCGCTCCAAAAATACCTTTTCGGGAACGAAGCCGTTTTCCGTCGGATAGCTGTCCGCGCCGTAATTTTTAATGCAGTGCGGAATATTCAGATCCTCGCTCATCTTGCGCAGGTACGCAATCAAAAGTTTCACCTTTTCGTCGTCGTTCTTTCCGCCCAGCTCCATAAAGTCCGCAATTTCGCCGTAGCGTTTTTTTGCGGTCGCGTCCTTGGCGTTAAACGCGATAACTTTGGGCAGATACATGGCGTTTGCCGCGCCGTGAATGATGTGCGCGCCGCAGTCGGCGAACGCCGCGCCCGTCTTGTGCGCCATGGAGTGCACGATGCCCAGCAGCGCGTTAGAGAACGCCATGCCCGCAAGGCACTGCGCGTTATGCATACTGTCGCGCTTTTCCATGTCGCCGTTGTACGAATCCACCAGATCGCGTTCGATCATTCTTATGGCGAAAATCGCAAGCGGGTCGGTATAGGCGCAATTCGCGGTCGAAACGTACGCCTCGATCGAGTGCGTCATCGCGTCCATGCCCGTGTGCGCCACCAGCTTTTTGGGCATCGTTTCGGCAAGGTCGGGATCGACGATGGCTACGTCGGGCGTAATCTCGAAGTCCGCAATGGGATACTTGATTCCCTTGGAATAGTCGGTAATGATGGAGAACGCAGTCACCTCCGTCGCCGTGCCCGAGGTGGACGAGATTGCGCAGAAATGCGCCTTTTTACGCAGCTTGGGAAGCCCGAACACCTTGCACATATCCTCGAACGTCACTTCGGGATATTCGTATTTGATCCACATCGCCTTCGCCGCGTCGATGGGAGAACCGCCGCCCATGGCGATAATCCAATCGGGCATGAACTTCGCCATCGCTTCCGCGCCCTTCATCACCGTCTCGACGGAGGGGTCGGGCTCGATCCCCTCGAACAGCTCCACCTCCATGCCCGCTTCTTTCAAATAAGAAACCGCTTTGTCCAGAAACCCGAATTTCTTCATCGAGCCGCCGCCCACGCAGATCATCGCGCGCTTGCCCTCGAACGTCTTTAACGCCTCTAAGGCGCCCTTTCCGTGATATAAATCACGGGGTAACGTAAAACGTGCCATAAAACTCCTCCTTAAATTTTATGCGGATCTCCCCGCCGTTATCCCGAATTTTTATGCAAAAGCTTCCGCCTTCGCTCACCCATATTATACACTATTATTTTGACCTGTCAATCGCTTTTGTAAAAATTTTTTGCAAAATTTTGGATAATTATGACAAAACAGCCGTGCAAAACGGCTGTTCGAATTTTCTGTTTATCCCTTATAATAGGTCTTGTCGTAAATGCCGTCGTAGCGGTATTGGCTGGAATAATCGGACGGCGAAACGTTATCCGTCTGCGCGGGATTTTCCGCGGGCGCGACGGGCACGGGCTGCTGCACGATCGGCTTCTGCAAGACGACGGGCTGCACAAAAGGCTGCGCCGTAAACTGCGGCTGCACGTACTGCTGCACCGTCTGCGGAACGTATTGCGCGGGCTGCGGCGCGGGCGGAGCTATAATAATGGGCTGCACCACGGGCTGAAGCGGCTCCCGCCGTCTGCGGCGGGGCGGCTCCTCGTCCTCGTAGACGTATTCCACGCGCTTTTTCTGATTGCCCGTATTCATGGGCACGGGCATAAACACGGGCTGCTGGAACCCCATGCCCTGAAACGCGGGATTGCCCATGCCCATCATGCCGTTCATGCCCGCCATGGGATTGACGCAGCCCTGAAAACCCGCCTGCTGCGCGAAAGGCGCCGCCGTATTCTGCGCGGCGGGAGCCCCCGCCGCAACGGCGCCGTTTGCCCCGGGCTGCGCGGGCGGCGCGTTGGGAGACGCCACCTCTTGCTTGATATAAATTTTGGGCGGCTGCGCCTGCGGCGCCGCTTCCGCCTGTTTGGGCGCGGACGAAATGCTCTGCATCTGCTCCTTTAACCTGCGGTTTTCCTCCTCCTGCAGCCTTACCTGCTGCTGCAAGAGCGCGAGCCGATCCTCGAACTGCCGCTGCCGCTCTTCCGCGGCGAGGCGGGCAATCCGTTCCGCCTCCCTCCGCCGCTCCTCTTCCCGCCGTTCCTCCGCGCGTCTCTCTTCCGCGAGCCGCTCTTCTTCGGCGCGCCGTTCCCGTGCCGCGCGTTCGGAATAAGCCCGCTCCCGCTCGATAAGCTCCTGCTCCCGCTCGCGCGCGGAGCCGTAGCCTTGCAGCTCTTGCAGGCGATAGCGGTAATCGCGCATTTCCGCATAGCGGCGGCGTTCCTCCTCCCGCATCTCCCGCAATCGGCGCAGCTCCTCTTCCTCGCGGCGGATCTGCTCCTCGCGCTGCAATTCCTTGCGCAGCCGTTCGGTGTTTTCGCGGCACAGCTCCTCCATCTGAGTTGCGCGGAGCTGCTGCTCGATCGCCCGCATACGGCTTTCGTATTCTCTTAATTTGTCCTGAGAGTCCATAACTCCCTCCGTAAATACCGATTCCGCCTTAACGAGCGCCCGTACCTGCTCAGTCGAGGAGCTTTAACTCGTCGCTGAGCATTTGCAGCTTTTCGCGTTGGAGCCTGATGAGCGACGACAGCGTTTTAAAATATTCCGCGTCGCGGGGGTTGGGCTCGGTTTTATCGACGAACGCCTCGATGATCGAGGATTGCGAACGCAACCGCTTCTGTTCCAGATCCTTAATTTCCTCCTCGACGGCGGAAATCGCCCGCACCAACTCTTCCTTTCTCGACATAACAAATTTCTCCTTCCTTATTTTTTCGCTTGGTCGGGATCGGGCTGTTCCGTCCGATCCGCTTTGCCGAATTCCGCGCCGTACGCGCTTTTCAGCCGTTCCAAAAGCAAGCGGTTGTCCGCCTCCTTGCGCTTTAACTCTTCTTCGAGGAGCTTTAACCGATCCGTTTCCGAAGCCTGCGTTCTTGCGCGCAGCCCCTCGGGGTCGGCATATCCCGCATAGGCTCCGTAGCCCGAAGAGAGCGGCGGCATGAAATTGCGTTCGTATTCCTGCAACTCGCGCAGACGGCGGATCTCGTCCTCATGACGGCGTGCGCGCGCCTCGTCCTCCAGCTCTCTGCGGGCGCGGTCGCTTTCGACGCGGAGAATTGATTCCATTTTCCGATCCTGCAATTCGCGTTCCATCGAGCGGAGGCGTTCCTCGTACTCGCGCAGCAGGCTCGAAGAGCTCTCCCCGTCCGCGGGCGGCGCGGCTTTTGTTTCCTGTGCCTGTCCCGCGAACAGCTTGGCAGCGGCGGCGATCGCCGCGACCGAAGCGAGCGGATCCGCGCTCGGCGCGGGTGCGGGCTGTTGCACGATCGGCTGCGCGTAGGGCTGCACGGGCATGGGCATCTGCGGCATTTGCATTCCCGCGTTCATGCCTCCTCCCATCATGGCGGCGCGGCGTTCGTCCTCCCGTCTGCGGCGTTCCTCTTCCCGCTCCTCTTCCTTGCGGCGGCGTTCGTCCTCCCGCTCTTCCTCGCGCCTGCGGCGCTCCTCTTCCCGTTCTTCCTCTTTGCGGCGGCGCTCTTCGTCACGCTCCTCCTGCTGACGGCGGCGTTCCTCCTCGCGGTTCTGCCGCTCCTGTTCCTGCCGCTCGCGCTCGCTCTGCTGCTCCTCTCTGCGGCGTTCCTTTTCCTCTCTCTTTTCCTTCCGTCTCTTGCGCCCCTTGATAAGCACGATCAGCAAGATGATCAGCAGGATAAAGAGCACTGCAAAGATAATCAGCCACACCCACATGGGAAGCCCGAACCAGAATTTATCCGAAACGAACGCGGAGAAGCCCGACTTGGGCTGGGTAAACGGCTTTTCCGAAAGCGCGACTCCGCCCTCGATTGCCGCGCCCGAGCTGTCCGTCAGCTCGAAGTTGCCCGCAAACTCGTCCTTTAATTTCACGCCGACCGTATAAGAGCTGCCGCCCTTTAACTCGCTTGCGGAAATCTCGTTCCCGTCCGCGTCGTAATACACGTAGTCGAAAGGCGAATCTATCCCCTCGAATCCTGCGGGCAGGCTTGCGACGGGGTTGCCCTTGGAATCCTCTTTCCACACGGGCGTGACCTTTGCCTTTGCGATTTCGAACTCGTATTCGAGATTCGATTTATCGTAGTTGGTGCCGTCCCAATAGTAGTTGCCGTTAATTTTGGCGACGATTTTATATTTGCCCGCGTTGGTCTGGGTAAAGTAGTCGAGCCCGACCTCCGTCTCGTTGCCCTGCGCGTCGACGGCGTAAAGCTTCACCTTTCCGCTTTCGACGAGCGCTTGCAGCCCGTTGGGCAAAAAGCTCTGCGCCCCGCCCGTATACGTTCCGCCCGCAGAGGGCAGCGTGACGGAAGGCTTTATAATCGGGTCGGGCGGATTGCCCTGATTCAGCATTAAAAACTGCTTTTGGCTGTCCGCGCCCGCGATAAACTCCACCTCCACGTTGTCCTCGTTGCCTGCGGAGGGAGCGATCGTCTGGGTGAATTGTTCGTTATAGTGGTTTACAAGGTCGACTGCCGAAACGGTGTTCCCGTTCGAGTCGGTAAACCGATCCTCCACCACGCCCGCGGGATAATCCGAAGAGCCGAACGAAGCCTGCCAGGGCGCGCTACCGTCCCCCTGCCAGCCCACGACCTGAATTTTTAATTTATTTACGGTGATTTGCGCCGAATAGGTGGGCAGCGTGCCGATCGCGCCGTTCTGCACGAACTTTACGTTGGTCGAATCGATCAGCTGCACCGTTAAGCCGTACCGTCCCGCGCCCGTGAGCGTAGCCAAAATCGCCTTCACCTCGTCCGCGGTGGGCGCGTTGGGATTGGCGCAGTTGGCGGAGGTAAACAGCGACTGCGGATTGTTCTGCGCGTCGCGCTTGGTAAGCCCCGTAACATTGTAATACACGCCCAGCCCCGCGGGATCCAAGCCCGCGTAGCTTAGAATATCCTGAACGTTTCCGTCGAAGGTGTGCGTGTTGTCGTTGGCGGGCGCGTTGATCTTTTTGGGCTCGATTTTCCAGCTTTGCGTGGTGGTCGCCTTGCCGTCCGCACCCGTACTGAACGAGGGCGGCAGCGGCGAACTGAACCCGAAGTTTGCCGAAAGAGCGGGCACGTCGATTTCGCACCTTGCCGTAAGCGTACCCGAGCCCGTCACCGTCGAACCCGTGTTGCCCGAGTATTGCAGGAGCGCGCCCGAAAGCCCGCTGTCGGCAAACAGCTCGGCAAGCAGCTTTTCCGCATCCGTGCCGTTCGCGTCTCCCTTGGGCAAGCCGATTAAAATCAGCTCGTGCTCCACGCGCTGTCCGTTTTGGTCCAGCGTGTACTGCGGAGGCGAAGAGGGATTGTAGGCGACCTCGTTCCCGTTCTCGTCTAAATATCCCCACTGCACCTGCGACATATCGAATTTAAACGGTTTTATTTCGAAGTCGAAATATTCGTCCGTGGCGTAGTACGAGCCGCCCGCCGTCTGCGTAAGCGCGATTTCCAGCACGTAATGCCCCGCGTCCGTCGGCGCGCCCGCAAGCTGAGTGCCCTTGAAGTGATCGGAGGAGTTGCTTGCGTCGTACAGATAATAGTTTACGGTAAAGTTGCTTGCGGGGAACGCGTTGGAGCCCACGGTAATTTCCAGCTCGCCGCCGTTCGTGCCGTCGAACAGCACCGCGTGCGGCTTTTTATCGTAGGTATAGGGCGCGTTGTTTAGGGTGACCTGTACGGGGGTGCGGTTGTCGCCCGTGTAAAAATATTTGGTGCAATCGCCCAGCGCCTGCCCGTTATGCGTTCCGCCGCCCGTCTTGTCGATAATTTCGATTGCGTCCGCCCATGCGGTAACGCCGTCGAGCGAAAGTCCCGATTTGATTACCGCCTTCACGTAATAGTGGTGCGTGGTGCCCGCGGTCGAAGTGATATCCGAAATGCCGTTCAGCTTCGTTCCGGGGAACGCGATCGGCGCGCTGTCCGTGCCCAGATCGTAATATTCGTAGTCGATTCCCGAAACGTTTTGCAGCGTGGGCACGTAGAAGATATTCGAGCCCGACCCCTGCGAAGAGCTCGTCCAGCTCCCCGTAATAATTTCCACCTTGCCCTTTACGATTTTCCAGTTGAGCTGCACCGCAGCCGAGGGCGGAGCGTTGAAGTTGGCGGTATCGTAAGTAACGTTGCAGCTCGCCGTGTAGCTCCCGATCGCCTTTTTGCGGTTGCCCGTGTACGCGCCCGCGGCGTTTACCGTGATCCCCGCGGGCAGATTCGCAAGCGAAAGCGCGTAGTCCACCCCGCACCAGCCGAGCCCCTCGTCCGTCGAAACGACCGCGCCCGAAGAGTCCAGATAGTCCCACGAGCCCGAGCTCGCGTTCCACTTGGCGGGATAGTTTACCGTTGTGCCGTTGCAGGTATATTGCCACTTGACGTTCGTAAAGTCGAAGTCCGCCTTCTGAATTTCCCAGGAAAGCGTAACGTCGTCCGTCTGCGTGCCGTTGGCGAATTGATACCCGCCCGAAGCCTTTAAGCGCACCGTGGTGGTGTACGTGTTCGCGTTTGCCGCAAAGTTGTTTTTATAGCCGTTTACAAAGCCCGAAGCAGCGTCCGTGTAAGAGGTGTCTACGGAAAGATAGGAAGGGAATGCCGAAGTATCTACCGTGACGGTGTAAACCGTCCCCGCGCCCGAGGAATTCAGCTTGTATTTCAGCTTGTTTCCCGCGGGCATCGCTTGCGCCGCGCCGTTGTCCTCGGTGTACTGCCAGTCGTAAGAGCTGAGCCCCGCGCTCGCGGCGGAAATGACAAGCTTGTAGCCGCTGCCGTTTTCTATGGTGCTGAGCGCGGTCGAAAGCTCGTAATTGCTGTCGTGCGTGCCCGCCGAGCCGTTGCTTAGTACGGGCTTTAAATAGTAAGTGCCCACCGAGTAGCTTCCGCCGAAAACGGAAATATCCTTGTCTACGGTAAAGGTATACGTGCCGTCGTGGTTGTTCGTGCCTGTAATGTAAGAGGAAGCGCCGCTCGAATCGGTAACGGCGAGCGTTAAATTTACGCTGTCCGCGGGCACCGCGGGCGTAGCAGCGGAGTTGCCGTTATAAAAGCCCGATACGGTTACGGTGCCGCTTTCGCTCTTGTCGGCAGCCCAGCCCCATACGTTCCCCGTTACCGTGGTGGTCGAGGAGAGCGTGAGGGCTTTCTTTTTTACGGTGAACGGAACCGTCTTGTCCGCCTGCGTTGCGTCCGCCCACTCGTAATTCGCGGTATCGGCGATGGTGAACTTCGCTTCGTAGTCGCCCGCGTCGCGCACGGTTACGTTTAACGTGCCGTTTGCCTGCGGAGCGCCGACGGGCGCATACGCGGGCGGCGAAACGCTCCCGTTCACCTTTCGGGTGATAACGTAGGATAGCGGATCGCGCGGATAGGCGGGCGTTGCCGTTGCGCCCGTATGAGGATAATTGCTCGCGTTAAACGTTTGCGCGGTTCCGTCGTATGTTTTGGCAGCGGAATTCCCCGTCCCGAAGCTCGGCACAGTTAGTTGGGCTTTATTAATTGTAATGGTTAATGTTCTTGTAGAAGTTGTATGGGCAAGTTGGTCATAATCCGCCCAAATATATTTTCCCCCACTCGGCAAGGTAAGAGATACGGTATACGTTCCTGCTTTCGTTGCTTTTAATACACCCGTAGCGCTCGTAAATGTCATATCTTGCGCAACACTTACAGCGGGCGGCGTTACCGTAATAATATTGCTTGCGTTCACGCCGTCGTATTTTACGGAAGCATAATCATTCAGCGTAAAAGTTAAATCTGCTCCGCGATTATATGTTGCGGTAGCGGTTGTAATGGTGGGTTGTTTTACTCGAATTACCGAATCCGCCACAGCTTGCGTTAAATTCAAATGGATTGCAGGACGTACATACATCATAGAATTTGCTACGTTTCTGTATCCTTGCGCGGAATCTTCCAACGTATAAACGCAGGCATGAGTTAAGTCATCTGAATCAGATAAATTGACACAACCCGAACGGGTCATAGTATAACTATTCCTAACTGCCGCGCCCTGCCTGCCGAACCCTTGAATCATACTATAATTAGTATTCCAAATCCCCCCGCCTAAAACAATATTTGCAGAAGCCGGCGAAACATCGGGCTTATAATCCGTACCTGTCGCTCCATTTCTTGTATCCCCGACTTCGGTTAAAGACGGAATCCAAACTTTATCGTTGCCCCATAAGTTTGTATATCTTGAAGTAATTCCTAAATCGTTAGTATAATTAGCCTCGTTTCTTTGCCATGCCAAATCACTGGGTACGACTATATACGAACTAAGTGCGCCCGTCGTAAAATCTACATAATAATTTCTATTCTTTTGGTTGGTAGTTCCCGGATACCAAGATGGTTCGGGTGCTATTACTCCGGGATTTAAAGTATAGCCCCAATTATGCACATACGTGCCTCCGTTATTTAACGTAACGGAACGCACGTAGTTTAACGAATAATCATTGCTGCTGGTGTTGTTCGATAAACGAGAATTAGAGCAAGTCCCATTTGAAAGCGGACCTTTTAAAATTCCTTCCGATTGCCAAAGCGTTAAAATAACGTCCCCGCTATCCGCCTTTGAAAGATAAGAAGGTATCCATTCAAATTCATAACTTTTGTTGTCACCGTTAAAATGTATGTAAGAACCTAATTTAACAAGCGTATTTGTCGCAAAATCCTGCGAATCTTTTGTATTGCCGCCCCCAATATCATTGAGCAATAAATCCATCGCGGAATCTGTCGCAGTTGCCGTATAACCCGCCGCAACCGCTACTTTTTCCAATTCGTCCCAAATAAATTTACCCGCTGTCTCGTCATAAAGATTTGCGGTATGAGTAGAGTTATATGCTTTCGACTCCTTAAACGGGGTAAAAAATAAAAGGGCGAGCAGTGAAACGAGCACCCCCCCCGCCAAAACCGACGCTATCCAAGCAGCCTTGGCTCGATTTTTAAATAATTTCATAAGGCATTACCTCTTGTCATTTGTTCCTTTTTTCCTTTGTCATTCAGAGGTGCGGCTCCGCCGCACCGTAGGAATCCCTTCCGCCCCTCTGTCATTGCGAGGGAGCAACGCGACCGCGGCAATCCCCTGCAACGCAGTCCGACCGTTCCTCCGTGGGCTACTTCGCTGCGCTCAGTATGACAGTAAAAGAGATTCTTTCGGACGTTCCACTCCCTCAGAATGACATTTGGTGCTCCTTGTCATTCAAAGGCGGTCGCCCCTCTTCCTGTCATTCAGAGGTGCGGCTCCGCCGCACCGTATGAATCCCTTCCGCCCCTCTGTCATTGCGAGGGAGCAACGCGACCGCGGCAATCCCCTGCAACGCAGTCCGACCGTTCCTCCGTGGGCTACTTCGCTGCGCTCAGTATGACAGTAAAAGAGATTCTTTCGGACGTTCCACTCCCTCAGAATGACATTTGGTGCTCCTTGTCATTCAAAGGCGGTCGCCCCTCTTCCTGTCATTCAGAGGTGCGGCTCTGCCGCGCCGTAGGAATCCCTTCCGCCCCGCCGTCATTGCGAGGGAGCAACGCGACCGCGGCAATCCCCTGCAACGCAGTCCGACCG
>CAJUOP010000016.1:35868-53483 GCA_910588465.1 uncultured Christensenellaceae bacterium
CGCCGTCATTGCGAGGGAGCAACGCGACCGCGGCAATCCCCTGCAACGCAGTCCGCTCCCTCGCAATGACGAAACGGAGTGCACACATCCTTACGGGTACATTTTACTTTAAAAACTCCGCACTGTCAATAGTTTTTCTTAAAAAACGACAAATTTCTATCTTTCCCTATCCTTTTTATATAAAAAATTATATAAAATTAATCCATTCCCATAAAAGAACCCTTCCCAAAGCAAAAAACACAAAAAAAGCAAAAGCACCAACAATTTTGTTAGTGCTTCCGCTAAATGGAGCTTCTGGCCGGACTTGAACCGGCGACCTATTGATTACGAATCAATCGCTCTACCGACTGAGCCACAGAAGCATATTCCGTTTTCCTGTTTGCATCACCGCAAACAGCTTTTTTATTATAATGAAAATAAAAAGAAAAAGCAAGCGTTTTTACGCGGTTTTTTTAATTTTATTTTCGGACAGCCTTTATTTGTTTTTTCCGACGAACATCTTCATCCGCTGCGGAAGCGCCTCGATTTCCACCCTGCCGCGCGTTCCCTTTTCGCCGTCGAAATCCCACAGCACGCCCTCTTCCGTCTCGATCTCCACGCGCCTGCCACGCAACAGCAGCACGTCCTTTTTGCGCACCTTGCAGCCGAACAGGAACAGGTGCGCAAGCGCGCACATCGTTTTTATCTTTCTTGCAAAATTCGTGCGCTTCGCCTGCCGTATGATTACAACCTCCAACATGCCGTCCTTTAAGCTGGCTTCGTCGTTCACGGGAAAGCCCGCCACGAATTTGCCGTTCAGCACGAACACCAGCGCTGCGCTCGTCTCCGTCTTTTCCCCGTCGCAGCAGACCGTAACGGGAAAGGGCTGAAAATCCGACTGCTTCAAGCCCTCGACGGCGTAAGCCGCCTTGCCCAAAAGCCGCTTTTCCGCTTGGGGCGTATCGTACGTCACGCGGGTAAACGCACCCGCGGCGGCGATATACACGGCGTAATGCGAGCCGTTAATGCGCATACAGTCCACGCGCTCCGCATTCCCCTTTACGATTACGTTGAGCGCGCCCTTTAAACCCTTCGGGATCCCGAGCGAGCGCGCCGCGTCGTTCACCGTGCCCGAAGGCAGATAGCCGAGCGTGACCTCCCGCTCGCCGATCCCCTCCAACACGTGATGAAACGTGCCGTCTCCGCCCGAAAAAATCACCGCGTCGAAGCGCTCCGCGCCCTCTCGCGCCTGCTTTTCCAGATCCTCCGCGCTCTTCGTCGCACGGCAGACGACTTCCTCGAACCGTTCCTTTAACCGATGTTCGACATAGGGTAATTTTTTGAGCAGCTTTCCCTTTCCGCTGTTCGGGTTGTATAAAAACAGGCATTTCATACCACCATTATACGCAATAATCGCCCGTTTGACAAGACCTTACGAAAAATAAGCGTTCAGATTCACGACGGAAAAGCACAAAAGAGAGAGAATATAGCGCACGTCCTTGGCAAACAAGATCCCGTCCGCGCACTCGGCGCACTTGCGCTCCGCCTCCTTTAACACGACGTTCCAGCGCGCGTAAATCCCCTCGCCGTTTTCCGTCCGCAGCCCCTTTAACGAATTCTGCACCCCCCGCACCGCCGCCCTTGCGGCAGTCTGGGAAATTTCCGTGCGTTCCAGCCCGTTGGCGGTGTCGTACAGCAGGCGCGCGCAGGAATCCGCCGTTTCCGCGTTGGATATCACCCGCAGCTCCTCCGCCGCCGACTTCCCGTACAAGTACAGATCCTCGGGCTCGAGCGCGAGCACCCGCGTTTCCACGCCCTTTTCCGTCATGCCCTCCTGCACCGAGCGCGCCGTCTCCTCGCGAAAATAGCAGGAGACCACCACGGCGTACTCCCCGCCCGTCTTTATCTGCAAGCCCGAACCGCCCGAAAGGTACACCTGCCCCGCGACCGCGGCGGCGGTGGCGGACTCGCAGTCGCGCACCAGAAAATAATACTTCTGCGTAAAAGAGAGGTGCGCCCTGTCCCTGCCGTTCCACCAAAACACGCCGATAAACATACAGACCGTAAACAAAAACACCGCGAGGACGGCAAAGAACGCGGTCAGTCCTCCGCGGCGTTTCAACTTGAAATTCCTCATACTCCATTATATGAGTGCTTCGGGCTCGCTTATACCGACCGCGCGCCCTCCTTCGCCCGTCTGCGGCGTAAAATATCCCCCTTTTTCAGCGGATATTCGCACGGAAAGGAGTAAACCTCCTGCACGCGCTTGGCGTCAAGGCAGCTCGCGCCGTCGCTCGCGCGCAGATCCGAAACGGTGATTTTCTTCAAAAAGCTCTCGGACGGGGAAAGAATTTCCAGCACGTCCCCCTCGTAAAACCGACCGCGCATTTCGGCGTAGGCGCGCCCGTCCCGCCAATCGGCAACGACGGCGATAAAGTCGCAGAGCCCCTTCGTCTGCGAATTGTCGAACGACTGAGCAAGCTCGCACTCTCCGAACGCGTAAGCGGTCGTATAGTCGCGGTGAGCGGCGCACAGCAGCTCTTCGCCCAACCGATCGGTATACCCGCCGTCTAAAATCCTGCGGTATGCGTTTACGACGGTGGCGAGATAATATTCGCTCTTCATGCGCCCCTCGATCTTAAACGATACGACGCCCGCTTGCGCCATATCCGTTAAATGCGCGCTCATGTTCAGATCCTTGCTGTTCAGCAAATAAGTGCCCTTGCCGTCCTCGGAAACGGGCAGCCAGTGCTCCGTTCCGCTCTCGCGGGCGCGGATCTCGTAATCGAAGCGGCACGCCTGCACGCACGCCCCGCGGTTGGAGGAGCGCCCGTCGAGATAGTCGGAAAGCAGGCAGCGTCCGCTGTACGAAATGCACATTGCCCCGTGCACGAAGGCTTCCAGCTCCGTTTCGGGATTTTCGGCGTGAATGAACGCGATCTCTTCGAGCGACAGCTCGCGCGCGAGCACCACGCGGCTTGCGCCCGCCGCCGCATAGAAGGCGACCGCCTGCGCGTTGGTCGTGTTTGCCTGCGTGGAAATATGGATATCGAGCTTGGGCGCCGCCTCCCGACAGAGCTTGAACGCGCCCGGATCGGAAATCAGAACGGCGTCCGCGCCCAGCCTCTCCAACGTCTTAAAATATTCGCGGAGCGCGTTTAAATCGGCGTTGCGCGCAAAGACGTTCGCGGCGACGTAAACCCTTTTGCCCCGCTCGTGCGCGTAGCGTATCCCCTCCGCCAGCTCCTCCTCGGTAAAGTTATCCGCAAAGGTGCGCAGGGAAAAGCTCTTTCCTCCCGCGTACACCGCGTCCGCGCCGAAATAGAACGCCAGCTTTAATTTTTGCAGATTGCCCGCGGGCGCGAGCAGCTCCGGTTTGTTCATGGTTCTCTCCTTACCTCTTCACGCTGACGGCAAGCCCCTCTCCGTAGGGCAAAACCTCGGTGGAAAAATCGGGGTCGCTCTCCAACGCGCGCAGATATTCCCGAATGTGCTCCGCCAGCATCTTTCGTTTTTTAGGCGCCTCGCCCAGCACCCAGCCGAAGAGCAGCACGTCGTCCGAAAACAGCACCCCGCCCGAGCGCAGCAGCCGCTTGCAGTCGGGCAGATACTTGATATACTGCACCTTGGGACCGTCTAAAAAGATCAGATCGAATTCCCCGTCCAAAAGGGGCAAAATCTCCCCTGCGTCGCCCTCGTGCAAAATCACGCGGTGCTCCACGCCGAACAGCTTAAAATGTTCTCTCGCCCTTGCCGCCCGTTCGGGGTCGCGCTCGACGGCGACCGCCTCCGCAGCCGTTCGGGTGAGCAGCGCGCAGCAGGTAAGCCCCTCCGCCGCCCCGATTTCGAGCACGCGCTTCGCGCCCAGCCGTTCGGCGGTCTCTAAAATAAGGAAAAGCGTTTCGTCCGCCGCCGTGGGGTCGCGCCCCTTTTTGGCGGCTTCGCGCAACGCTTTCAACCGTTCGTCAAGCTCTCTCATTTCTTTTTTTCGGCGCGGGAAGTCCGTCTGCGACCGCCGACAGCAGCTCCTGCAAAAACGCCCTGTCCCGCGAGGCAACCACGTATCTCGGCTTTGCGCCCAAATAGGGCGGAAGAGAGGGCGCGCCTTTAAGCCGTGCGTCGGAGGCGGGCGTGATTTTTACGAACAGCGTGTTGTCGCACACGCAGCCCACCGACTTCTCGTTACAGTACAGCACGTATTCGCCCATCATGGGGTGTACGCGCACGTTTTCCAGCCCCGCCAGCAGCTCTTCGAGAAACGCTTTGTCCGTCGCCATATTCAATACCTCTCGATTATTTTATGCACTGCGGGATAGGGAGAATTTTTCACCGAATCGGGCAGTTCTCCCCGTTCGCCGTCGATATGCGCAAAGAGCGCGGAAAGCACCTCCAGCTCCTCTTTGTAGATCGCCGCGTGCGAACAGCATGCCCGAAACTCCTCGAATTCCTCGCGCGCGGCGGAAATATCCTCCCACGCGAAATTCAGCAAGACGAAATAAAAGGACGTTCTGAACCGCCAGCCCGCACCGCCCATGTGCCGCAGCGCGGAAATATAGCGTTCGGCGGAAGCGGTATCGCCCAGGGCGGTATAGCCCATCATGTAAAGCCGATAGGCGACCGTACGGAACACGGGGAAAAGCAGCACGTTTTTCGCAGCCCCGTCCAGCCCGCGCACCGCGCCCATAAAGTCGCGGGCGGCGAATTTATGGCGGAAGCGCTCGAACTGCACCTCCCGCCATACGCTCCCTATCAGCATCCAGGCGGAGATTGCCGCCATCACCGCGCCCAGCGCGCCCGCAACGGTCACGCCGTAGCAGAACCCGACCACGGACACCGCGATAAAAAACAGCGTTACAAGCCCCGTGAAAACGCAAACAGCAATTAAATTCCGTTTCATGCTTTCCCTCTTTGCGAAATTTATATACCGTATTTTTTATACCTCTGTCACCATGGGAATGATCATGGGAGACTGTTTGGTCTTTTTAAACAGATAGGTTTTCATCGCCCTGCGCACGGACGCGGCGACCTCCGCCGCCCCCCCGTGGGAGCCCGTTCCCTCGATCGCCTTTTCGACAACCTCTTTCAGCTCGCTCAGACAGTCGCGCTCCTCCGAGAACACAACGCCCCTGCACTCGATCACGGGCTCGCCCAGCACCACGCCGTTGGAAAGCGTAATGCTCACCGCAAACACGCCCTCGCTCGACATTCTCAGACGGTCCTTTAACACCTCGCTGGTGCCGAAGTCCTCGAAGCCGCCGCCGTCTATCAGCCGCGCGCCCGCCGCAAAGCTCTCGCCCTGCCGCAGCGAATCGTCCGTAAGCTCCACGCACACGCCGATATCGGGGATAAACGTCTGCGCGGGCTTTAATCCGAGTTCCTGCGCCAGCAGCGCGTGCCGCTTTAAATGGCGATATTCGCCGTGCACGGGAATAAAGAATTTGGGGCTGAGCAGGGAGTGCAATATCTTGTGCTCCTCCTGGCAGGCGTGCCCCGAAACGTGGATTTTTTCCAGACTCTCGTACACCACGTTCGCGCCCTTTTTGTACAGATTGTTGATCACGCGGTAAACCATGCGCTCGTTGCCGGGGATAGGGCTTGCCGAAATAATGATCGTATCGTTGGAGCCGATGGTCACCTTATTGAACTCACCCGAAGCCATGCGGGTAAGCGCGCTCATCGGCTCTCCCTGGGAGCCCGTCGAAAGAATCACGATTTCGCGGTCGAAATAGTTTTTTATCTTTTCCACGTCCACGAGGACGCCCTCGGGAATGGTGATTTCTCCGATCTTCGCCGCCGCCTCCACCACGTTGAACATACTCCGCCCCGAAAGCGCGACCTTTCTGCGGTATTTCACCGCGATGTCCACGATCTGCTGCAAGCGGTGCACGTTGGAAGCGAACGTCGCCACAATCAGGCGGCGGTCCGCATTCTCCGCAAACAGGTGCTCGAGCGTGGTGCCCACCACCTTTTCGCTCATGGTGTAGCCCTGCCGCTCGATGTTGGTCGATTCGCCCAAATACAGCAGCACGCCCCGCTTGCCGTATTCGCCGATCTCCGACAGGTCGATGGGCGAGCCCGCAACGGGCGTTAAGTCTATTTTAAAATCCCCGCTGTGATATATGATGCCGTAGGGGGTCTCCACCGCTAACGCGACGGCGCCCGCGATGGAGTGATTTACGTTGACGAAGTTTACCGTAAACGCGCCCGCCTTAATGCGGTCCTTGGGCTTTACGGTGCGCAAATGCACGTTATTCAAGCGGTGCTCGCGCAGCTTGTTGTCCACCAGCGCGAGCGTAAGACGGGTGCCGTAAACGGGCGTATCGGGCTGGATCTCCTTCATTAAATAGGGAACGCCGCCGATGTGATCCTCGTGCCCGTGCGTTAAAAACACGCCCCTTATCTTGTGTCTGTTCTGCACCAGATAGGTAATATCGGGGAACACCAAATCGATCCCCGGCATTTCCTCGGTGGGAAAGCTGATGCCCGCGTCTATCACGATAATATCGTTCCCGAATTCGAGCGCGGTCATGTTTTTGCCGATTTCTCCCACACCGCCCAGAAACAGCACCTTTACGGGCTGTTTTTTCGCGCCGCGCTTTTTGCCCCCGCCCTGCGCGGGTGCGCGCTTTTCCGTCTTTTCGCGCGGAGGCTTTTCCTGCTTCGGAGCGGAGAGCTCCGCCGTCGCGATCCTCGTCCCCTTTCCCTTGGCGCGGGAGGGGCGGCGGGGCGCGTAGCCCGCTTCCTGCATGGCTTCCGCCGTGCGTTCCTGACCGATATTCTTAGCCGTTTTCTGCGCGCCCTGCGCGCCGTTCTTTTGTTTTTGCGCCTGCTCGCGGTTATACGCCTCGATGCCGTTTAAAATTGCAAGCTCGATCGCGTCCACCGCTTTTTCCTTTTGTTTGCCGTTCTTTTTTTGGCTGTCCAAACCATACTCCTTTTTTCCGCAACCCTTGTAAACACAAGGAAAGAGCTGAAACCCTTTCAGCCCTCTTCCCCGTACCGTTGCGGTCGTGTTTTAATTAAATGAATCCAAATCCGTTTTGGGAACGAGCGCCGTTTTGATCAGCCCCTGTTCCAAAAGCTCTTCGTCGCTCTTATCGGGGTAGAGCTCTACGAAATCTACCCGTTCGTATTCGCCGAGGGCGGCGCCCAGCGTTTCCATGAGCAGCTCGATCAGCTTTACGGCGCGCTTTAACGCGGTCCCGCTCTTGATCTTCACCATCATGGGCGTCTTTTCGTACATCTTCTTATCGCCAGCGTACTTCTGGTGGTATACGCTCGTGGGGAATTCCTCGGGGTTGAGCGCCAGATACAGGCAGAGCGTCTTGCCGCCCATGCCCACCTTGGCGATCGTTTCTCCGTTATAAAAGAATCTGTCGTTCGACCAGTTCACCTGCGATTTTACGTTCGCGTAGCTCATGAACGTATTTTTCAGTTCGCCGTAGCACTGCTTTAAGCTGTCGTCGCTCTGCATAATTTTGGAAATAAAGCTGCGCTTGTAGCGCACGAACAGCTCCGGCTCCTCCGCCACGGCGATTTCGCCCGTAATGGGGCGGGGCTTATTGTCGCGCGGGGGCGCCGCCTTGATTCTGGGCGGGATCACCTCCACCTCCTCGTAGTCCTCTTCGGGCTCCTCGGGCGCTTCTTCCTCTTCGGGCTCCTCGTAGCTTTCGCTCTGCTCGGGGCGCAGCAGCTCCGCCACGCGGGAAGCGATCTTCTCGCAGTCGGACTCGTCCTCGTCCGCGCCCGTTTCGGGACGGAGCAGGTCGGCGACGCGCGCCGCGATCTTTTCGTAGTCGGGCTCTTCGGGCGTGCCCTCCTTTTCTTCCTTGTCCGTTTGCAGAATTTCCGCCACGCGGGAGGCGATCTTCTCGCAGTCGTGCTCCTCGTCGTTCTCGTCCTCGCGCATCAGCTGAGCAAGACGGGAAGCGATCTTCTCGTAGTCGGGCTCGCTATGGCGGCGGTCGGTCGCGTCGGGGCGCAAGATCTCCGCCATGCGCAGCGCGAGCTTTTCATAGTCGGGCTCTTCCTTCACCACGGGCTCTGCGGGACGCAGGCGGGAAGCAAGTCGGGACGCGATCTCGTCGTAGTCGGGCTGCACCGCCTCCACCACCACGGGATCTGCGGGGCGCAGACGGGAGGCAAGCCGCGCCGCGATCTCGTCGTAATCGGGCTGTACGGGCTCCGCAACCACGGGCTCCGCAGGGCGCAGACGGGAAGCGAGCCTTGCCGCGATTTCGTCGTAGTCGGGCTCGACGTTCTTATTCTGCTCGGGCTGTTCTTCCGCGCGCAGCTTGTCCGTCACCCTCGCCACGATCGCGTCGTAGTCGGGTTCGGCGGGCTCGGGCTGTTCCTCCGCGCGCAGCTTATCGGTAACGCGGGCAACCAGCTCGTCGTAATCGGGAACGGGCGCAGGCTCCTGCGGGGCGACGTAGGGGCGGAGAATTTCCGCCACGCGCGCCGCGATCTCCTTATAGTCGGGCTCGGCGGGCTTCACGGGCTCGGGAGCGGGCTCCGATTCGAACACCGAAAGCTGCTCTCCCACGATCCTGCTTTCCTCTTCCTCCTTTTCCTCCGCGCGGGGGAAAAGCGCGGCAAGACGGGCGGCGATCTCGTCGTAATCTATCTTCGCCGAAACGGGCTCCTCCTCCCGTTCTCTTTCCGCAACGGCGCCGCCCTCCGCGGCGAGCGCTCCGCCGATCTGCTCGGCAAGGCGTTCGTAGTCAATCCCGCCGCTGATCTGTTCGGCAAGCCTGTCATAGTCCAAAAGCTCGTTTACCTGCGCGGCAAGGCGGGTATAATCCAGTCCCTCGCTTACCTGCGCGGCAAGCTTTTCCGCGTCCAGCTCTCCCGCCACGGCGGAAGCGATTTTCGAAATGCCCGCTTCGTCTACCGTCACGTCGAATTCGCTCTCCAACACGGCGGCGACGCGCTCCGCGATCAAATCGTAATCGACGGGCGTAATCGCTTCGGCGACCTTATCGGCGATCGAATTTTCGTCCGTTTCGGGCACGGCGGCGGCAACGCGGTCGGCGAGAAGATTCTCGTCGAGCACGGGCACCGCGGCGGCAACGCGCTCCGCAATCAAATCGTAATCCACTTCGGGTAAAATAGTGGCGATCTTCTCCGCAAGGATCCCGTAATCGAACGCTTCCTCGTTAAACGCCGTCTTTTCGGCAGACTCTTTCGCGGGATCCTCCTCGCGAACGGGAAGGCGCTCGACGACCTTTTGTGCCAGCTCTTCGTAATCGAGCTGCGGCAATGCGGACACCACGCGCTCGGTCAATAAATCGTAATCCACCTGCACGTAACCAACGCGCTCGGAAGCGTAATCATCATAAACCCGCTCGACGGGCTCGCTGCGAACGGCGGTAACGGCGTCTTTTAAATCGCGGACGGCTGACAACAGCTCGTCCCGCGCTTCCTCCGCAGTCTTTTTAAACTCTTCGAGCAAGGAGTCGGCCTGCTTTTGCAGTACCTCCGCGTGGGTGCGCTCCGCCTCCTCCGCCTTCGCCTTTAATTCGGAAAGCAGCCGCTCGTTTTCCTGCGCCATGCGCTGCTGCAAGGAATACAAAAGCTGTTGCAGCTGTTCGGCGGTAACGCCGCCGCCCGTGCCCGAGCACAGCTTGCCCAACTCCTCCGCGCGGGATTCGAGCGCGGACAAAATATCGTTGCGCAAATCCTCCTGGTCGTCCAAACCGTTCTGATAAATAGTGCTGTTTTGCAGCGAAATATATCTCAACTCCGCCAGCACGGCGTCGAGATTGTTTTTCAGTCCCCCCATAACGGCTTCGTAAATGGAAGCCTGCTGCGAAGTATTGAATTGCAGGTCCTTTCCCATGATCTGGCGCACTTCGTCGATTTTGGAAATGACGCCCTTGTACATTCCTTCGGCGACCGCCGCCCTGCGTTCCTCTTCGTTATTGGTAAAATCAGCCATAAAGTACCTCTTTTAAAGATAGTTTGCCTTCTATCTATTTTACTACAAAACGCGGCAAATGTAAATATCTTTTCGGTTGTTTTTTGCAAAAGCGGAATAATTTTCCTGCAAAATGCGATTATTTTGCCCCGTTTGGAATAGTATGCGTGACATATTACTCAAATAATCGCAGAAAAATAAAAAATGCGGCTTCCCTCTCGAGAAAACCGCACTTTAAAATTCGTTTTATTCCAATTCGAACGCGCCCGTGTAAAGCTGGTAGTACTGCCCCTTCTGTTCGATAAGCTGCTCGTGCGTGCCGCGCTCGATCACCCTGCCGTGTTCGAGCACCATGATCACGTTGGAGTTCTTTACCGTCGAAAGGCGGTGCGCGATGACGAACACCGTTCTGCCCTCCATCAGCTTATCCATGCCCCGCTGCACGATCGCCTCGGTACGGGTGTCGATAGAACTCGTCGCCTCGTCCAAAATCATTACGGGAGGATCGGCGACCGCCGCCCGCGCGATGGACAAAAGCTGCCGCTGCCCCTGCGATAGGTTGGCGCCGTTGTGCGTAAGCAGCGTGTTGTAGCCCTCGGGAAGCCGCGTAATAAAGTCGTCCGCGCCCGCCTTCTTCGCCGCCTCGACGCACGCCTCGTCCGTCGCGTCCAGATTGCCGTAACGGATATTTTCCATCACCGTGCCCGTAAACAGGTTGGTATCCTGCAACACCATGCCCAGCGAGCGGCGCAGCGCGGATTTTTTGATCTTGTTGATGTTGATCCCGTCGTAACGGATCTTGCCGTCCGCAATGTCGTAAAAGCGGGTCAACAGATTGGTAATAGTCGTCTTGCCCGCGCCCGTCGCCCCGACAAAGGCAACCTTTTGCCCCGGCTTTGCGTACAGACTGATATCGTGCAGCACGATTTTATCCTCGGTATAGCCGAAGTCCACTTCCTCCATAACAATATCGCCCGTCAGCTTTGTGTAAGTTACGGTACCGTCCGCCTTGTGCGGGTGCTTCCATGCCCACAGCCCAGTGTGCTCGACACACTCCGTCAGCTCGCCGTTCACCTCTTTGGCGTTTACCAGCTCTACGTAGCCGTCGTCCGTTTCGGACTTCTCGTCGATGAGCGCAAACACACGCCCCGCGCCCGCAAGCCCCATTACCACCGAGTTTACCTGCTGGGAAACCTGATTGATATTGTTAAAGAACTGACGGGTCGTTTGCAGGAACGCCACCAAAAGGACGATGCCGGCGCTCGTCAGAAATTCCCCCGCGGCGTTAACGGTGTAGAACACCGAGCCCGAGATACTTACGTTGTTTACGCGGTTCAAAATGAACATGGCGCCAATCAAAGTTACCACCACGTATAGCACATGACCGATATTTCCCAGAATGGGCATAAGCATGTTTGCATAGCCGTTTGCGCGGTTCGTCTGTTGAAAAAGGTGCTCGTTCACCTTGTCGAAGTCGCGCTTTGCCTCCTCTTCGTGGCAGAACACCTTTACGACCTTTTGCCCGTTCATCATCTCTTCTACAAAACCCTCGGTTTTAGCAACCGCGCGCTGCTGACCGATAAAGTACTTCGCCGCACCGCCCCCCACGAATTTGGTGACGACCAGCACCAGCAAGATTCCGCCGAATACGATCAGGGTAAGGTACACGCTGTACCACAGCATAATGCCGAACAACGTAAGCACCATGATCGCCGAAGTGAGCAACTGAGGCAAGCTTTCGGAAACCACCTGGCGAAGCGCGTCGATATCGTTGGTGTAATAGCTCATAATGTCGCCGTGGTTGTGCGTATCGAAGTAGCGAATGGGTAAATCTTCCATACCCTCAAACATCGCCACGCGCATTTTCTTCATGTAGCCCTGCGTAATCACCGCAAAGAGCTGTTTGCTGATCGCCCCCGAAATGAGTGACAGCACGTACAGCCCGATGAGAATACACATGGGAATACTGATCGCTTTGCCCGCTTCCGCCCACGTCTGCTGCGCGCCGATCGCGTCCTTTAATGCGGTAAACACCGTCTGCATGAACAGTGAAGGAAGCGCACTCACAACGGCGTTGAACACCACGCAAATCAGCGAAATGGTCAGCATAGCGGGATAGAAATGGAATACCGATTTAATCGCTCTCTTTAAAACGCCCTTTTGTTTGGGCATGTTTTTCCGATTCGGTTTCATTCGTTCCCTCCTTCCGCGCCGTCATTCGAAGCCTTATTCTGCGAAGTATAAACCTCCGAATAAATCGCGTTTGTCTTTAACAGCTCTTCGTGCGTACCGATCGCGTTGATTTTTCCGCCCTCCATAACGATGATGCGGTCGGCGTCCTCCACCGAAGATGTGCGTTGCGCGATAATAATTTTGGTCGTTTCGGGGATATACTCGCGCAAGCCCTTGCGGATGAGCGCGTCCGTCTTGGTATCGACCGCACTCGTCGAGTCGTCCAAAATTAAAATTTTGGGCTTTTTCAACAGGGCGCGCGCAATGCACAGGCGCTGTTTTTGTCCGCCCGATACGTTGGTACCCCCCTGCTCGATATAGGTATCGTACCCCTTGGGGAAGGAGGAAACAAATTCGTCCGCCTGCGAAAGCTTGCACGCTTCGACAAGCTCCTCGTCCGTCGCGTCCGCATTCCCCCAGCGCAGATTTTCTTTAATAGTGCCCGAAAAAAGAACGTTCTTTTGCAGCACCACGGCAACCTGATTGCGCAGTGTTTCCAAATCGTATTCGCGTACGTCGATTCCGCCCACCTTCAGCGTCCCCTCGCTCACGTCGTAAAGGCGGGAAATCAAGTTCACGAGCGAAGTTTTACTTGCGCCCGTTCCGCCGATAATGCCGATGGTTTCGCCCGATTTAATATGTAAATTTACGTCCGAAAGCACGTTCTTTTCTGCGTTCGCCGCATATTTGAAATTGACGCCGTCGAAATCGATGGAACCATCCTTCACTTCGAAAACGGGATTTTCGGGATTATGCAGCGTGCTTTCCTCTTTCAGCACCTCGGTAATACGACGAGCGCTTTCCAAAGACATGGTTATCATTACGAACACCATGGAAAACATCATAAGAGACATTAACACCTGCATGCCGTAAACGATCAGTTGGGAAATTTCCCACGTTTGATCGACACCCGACTTGATGCTGAGATAACAGCCGACGAACAGCACGGACGAAAGCACGGCGTAAAAGAAAAACTGCATCACGGGATTGTTCCACGCCAGAATTTTTTCCGCGCGCGTAAAGTCCGCGCATAAATCCTCCGCCGCCGCGCCGAACTTCTGTTTTTCGTAATCCTCGCGTACGTAGGATTTTACCACGCGGATCCCCTTGATATTCTCCTGAATGGATTCGTTCAGATTGTCGTACTTTTTAAACACCCTGCGGAACAACGGCATTACCTTTTTCATCATCAGCAGCAAAATTAACGTAAGGGGCGGGATCACCGCAATAAAGATCCAAGCAAGGCTTCCGCCGATGACAAACGCCATCGCCACCGAAAATACGATCATTACGGGGCAGCGGAACGCCATGCGTACAATCATCATATACGCCATCTGCACGTTGGAAACGTCCGTCGTCATACGCGTCACAAGAGACGAGGTTGAGAATTTGTCGATATTCTCGAACGAAAATTCCTGTACCTTATAATATAAATCCTTTCTTAAATTTTTGGCGAACCCCGCCGACGCCTTTGCGCAGAACCCTCCCGCAAGCGCTCCGCAAGCAAGCGACAGCACCGACATCGCGATTAAAATAATGGCGTATTGCCCGATCCCGAGCACTCCGCCCGTGCCCCACATGACGAGCCCGTCCTGAATGGCGTTCCCCAGATAGATGATCACAAAGGGAATCAAACATTCGAGCACGACTTCAAGAATAACGAACAGGGGCGACAATACCGAAGCGGTCTTGTATTCGCGCACCGACTTGGCAAGCAGTTTAATCAAACACCTCACCTCCTTTTTGGTTTTAACAGTATTTACTTATATTATCACTTAATAAAATTTTTGTCAAACAAACGCGGGCAAAGAACGCACAAATTTCACCTGATTTTTACCGAAAAAAGGCGACGGACGGGCGGATTTTTTCGCCCTTCCGTCGCCTTGCCGTATTTAAGCAAATCACGAAAGCTCTTTTTTAAACTCGCGCATGATGCGGCTTTCGATGCGCGAGATCTGCACCTGCGAAACGCCGATCGCCTTTGCCACCTCGCTTTGCGTCATGTCGCGGAAATAGCGCAGGAACACGATTTTTTTATCGCGCTCGTCCAGCTTCTCGATCGCCGATTTCAACACCATTTTTTCGATCATGTCCTCGGGATTCTCTTTGGACGGCAGCTTTTCGGCAAGGGTCGCCGATTTCTCGTCCTTATACTCTCCCTGCTCGTAAATGGAAACGGGCATACGCGAGGAGCCGAGCGTGAACACCACCTCGCCCTCGTCCATGGAGAAAACGGCGGCAAGCTCCTTTACCGAGGGCTGCGTGCCGTGCTCGAAGGCGTATTGCTCGATATAGCGGTTCATTTCCCGCGCCGATTTTTTCATGGCGCGCGAAACCTTTACGCTTCCGTCGTCGCGTAAAAACCGCTTGATCTCCCCCGCGATCATGGGTACGGCGTACGTGGAAAAGCGGACCCCGAAGCTCTCGTCGAACCCCGAAATCGCCTTTAAAAACCCCATGCAGGAAAGCTGATACAAGTCGTCGTATTCCACGCCCTTGCCCAGATAGCGCTTTAAAATGCTCTTTAACAGGGACGAGTTATGTTCCAACAGGGTTTCTTTCGCTCGGTTGTCTCCCGACTTCGCCAGCCGCAGATAATGTAAGGTATCCTGTTCATTGAGCATCTAATTCCGCCCTTGCGCCGAACCTTTTGCTCATCTTCACCGTCGTTCCCGCGCCCTGCCGCGACTCTACCGAAAAAGCCGTCATAAAGGTCTGCATGATCGTGAATCCCATTCCCGAACGCTCCTCGTCCGCCAGCGTGGTATAAAAGGGCTGCTTCGCCTGCTCTACGTCGGCGATCCCCTTTCCGCTGTCGGAAATTTCGATATGTAGAACGTCGTCCTCCGTCTTACAATTAAGCGTGATCCAGCCTTCGCCGCCCGCATAGCCGTGCACGATGCTGTTCGTGACCGCTTCTGAAACAGCGGTCTTTACGTCGGACAGCTCCGAAAGCGAGGGATTGAGCGGAAGCGCAAACGCCGCCACCGCGTTCCGCGCAAAGATCTCGTTTTCCGAGCGGGATAAAAATTTCAGTTGCATTTCATTCATAGCCGACCTTCCCGTTATAGTTTGGGGATGAGCGAATATACTCCGCTCAACTCTAATATTTTGTCTGCGCCGAAGTTGGGATTTTCCAGATACATCCCCATTCCGTACTTTTGCAGTTTTTTATATCTGCCGATCAAAAAACCGATTCCCGTCGAGTCCATAAACTTGACGCCCGCAAGATTGAATATCGCACGTGAAAGCCCCGCGTTCTCCTCGATGAGCCTGTCCGCCTCGCCGCGCACCTGCGGGACCGAATGCTCGTCCAATTCCCCTAACAGGTATAGGTATAATTCGTCGCCCCGCCTGTTCCCTTTTAACTGCATAAACGCTCCTTTATATGCCGTTTTCTTTGTAAAAATAATTATAACGGGTACCGCCGAGCGGATTTTATCCGTTCGCGACGGATTTTACAGAAAAAAGTCGAAAAAAAAGTTGACTGAATTTCTTATTTTTGCGATAAAATCACTTGACTTTTGTTTTCATTTATAATATTATAATCAAGCATTGCGGTTACGAAAGCCCCAAGGGCCTTTAGCTCAGTTGGTTAGAGCGGCCGGCTCATAACCGGTTGGTCCGCGGTTCGAGTCCGTGAAGGCCCACCAAAATTCCCCTTTCGGTTCGGGAGCTTTACGAAAAAGCGTAACGCATAAGTTTATGGCCCAATAGCTCAGTTGGTTAGAGCGCCAGCCTGTCACGCTGGAGGTCGACGGTTCGAGCCCGTTTTGGGTCGCCATAATTCGGGAGCCTTATTCACGGGAATGAGGCTCCCGCCTTGAAAAAGGCTTATGCCTTGGTAGCTCAGATGGTAGAGCAACGGACTGAAAATCCGTCTGTCGGTGGTTCGATTCCGCCCCAAGGCACCAAACGCCGGTGTAGCTCAATCGGCAGAGCAACTGATTTGTAATCAGTAGGTTGTTGGTTCGATTCCGATCACCGGCTCCAATGTAATTAAAAATTAAATACGGGCAGATTCCCGAGCGGCCAAAGGGATCAGACTGTAAATCTGACGTCTTCGACTTCGGTGGTTCGAATCCACCTCTGCCCACCAAAAAAAGGAAGATTTTACTAAAAATCTTCCTTTTTTGTCCATAAAATATGCTGTTTTTTACTGTTTTTCTCATTTCTTAAAACCTGCCCCCAAATTGCCCCCAAATTTTTTTAGGTATAAAAAAGCCCTACTCGCATACGCGGAGGGCAGCTTTTTGAAAATTTGCGTAAAAACTATTGACAAACCGATTTCCGAGGTTTATAATAAGAGCGAACAAGGGCGAAACCGAGTTGGCGGTTAGCCTGCGTTTATTTGATTAAATAATCGCCACTGCTTTGGCTCGCGGGGCGGTTATTTTTTTATACGTACAATTACAGAGCTCTGATTGACCGTGACCGAAGTCACCGTTCCCCGCTGAACAAGTTCCAACAAGAACAAAATCAACTCTTTCGTCATAGGTATCACCTCCTTTTTGTAGGAAGTGCTAACCGCCACGGGTCGCCCCGTCGCTACCGTCCTTTCGGACGGCTTTTTTATTATAGCATAGAGGCGGACGGAAGTCAATCAATTTTGCCATGGGGACGCTCTTCGAAGAGCTGCATCGTTTCGCTCCCCCATTGTCGGGGACGTACGCCCAGCACCGGCGCGATTAGATTCCGATAACCTCCCCGCACAGCGGGGACATTACGACGTCGCCGCCTTTCCGCCTGTTCCGAACGGCTAAGTTACACTCCGAGCGCGTTAAAATATAGCGTTAAAGATTGACGGGGCGGAGATTGGAAGCGTGAGCGGCGGGTTCCGCTCTAATTGATGAATTTTGTTGGGAAACGAAATCTATCAAAAGAGCGAGGAGCAGACGGTGCGGCTCGCCGCACCGTCGTGGGGGAAGATAATGGGGTAAGGGCGCAGCCCTTCCGCATTATAGTTTGCAACTTTTTAACGTTAAAATTTGGAAACCCGCCCCGCCGTTTCGGATACCGCGGCGCGAGAGCTCCGCGCCGCTCCGCTCTCCCCTTTTCGCGCGGAGTGCCCCGACGATCGGCACGCAGCGCATAGTCTATCTTTAAAAAATAAGTATACGATATATAATAATAGTATCCACTGTCCCATTTTTTACACTGCACTGTCCTAATTTTTATACCGTCACCGTCTGCTTTCTAATACCGATTAAGTCTAATTTTCTATACGGTAATCGAATATAAGAAAAACCGCCCGCGCGGGTTCTCCGCACAGACGGTTTTTTCAACGACTATAAGCGCGGCTCCCCGCGCTTTTTCTTTCCCTATTCAGTTCGCCACTTAGTTACCGAGCCGCTCACGGTCGCCGCCTCCCGCTCTTAGGATAGCAGCTGCACGCCCTTCCGCTTTGTATCTCGAAGCCCGTATCCTCGCACTTCCGGCATATGTACTGCGGTTCTAAATCCGCTTCGGTTAGACCGATCAATGC
>CAJUOP010000017.1 GCA_910588465.1 uncultured Christensenellaceae bacterium
CCATCCCGTTCATCATGGGATTCATGCCGTTCATGCCCATCCCGTTCATCATGGGATTCATGCCGTTCATGCCCATCCCGTTCATCATGGGATTCATGCCGTTCATGCCCATCCCGTTCATCATGGGGTTCATGCCGTTCATGCCCATTCCGTTCATCATGGGGTTCATGCCGTTCATCATCAGTCCGTTAAACATAGGATTCATACCGTTCGTCCCCATTGCCGCGTTGGGCTGCTGTGCCGCCGCCTGCTGCGCGTCGGCGTTAGGTTGCTGCACGGGCGCCGCGGCGGACGGAACGGAAGCGTTCGCTTTCGCCGTCTGCGGGATTGCGACCTCCTCGTAATCGTCCTCGCTCCGCACCACGATGCGGCGTTTCTTCTTTTTGGGCTCTTCTTCAAGCTCTTCGTCTCCGTCCGGCTCGCCGAGCTTGCCGAGCGCGTCCGCGGAATTCTCTTTCACCGCGGCTCCGCCCATCAGCCCGAGCGCGTCCGTATTCGCGTGCAGGGCGGCTTCGTCCGCAAGCCCCATCACGCCGAGCGCCGCCGAAGTCTCGTTCAGCGCCGTATCCAATCCGAGCGGAAGTCCGCCGATTCCCAGCGAGCCCGCCCCGACGTCCGCGGGAACGGAAGCCGCAGGCGCGGAAGCCACGGTCGCAACGGTTGCGACGGGCGCGGCTGCAACAGTCGCAACGGGGGCCGCAGCCGCCGCAGGCTGCGCCGCATACACCACCGCAGGCGCGGGCGGCGCGTAAGGATAAGCGGGCGGATAGGCATAGGGAGCAGCGGGCGCGGGGGAATGCTCCGAGCCCTTGCTCGCTAGCGCCTCCTTCATGGCGGCAGTCAGCTCGTCTAATTTATCCGAAAGTCCGTCCTTCTCCGCGCTCTTCGCCGCGGCGGGAACGGATTTTACGTCCTGCTCCGCAACAACGACCGCGGGTTCGGAAACGGGCTCCTCCTCGGGCGCGGGCTCCTCTTCCTCTTCTTCCTCTTGGACAAGCTCCTCCGCCTCTTCCGAAAGCTCCTCCTCGTAAGCGGCGACCGCGGCGCGGGAAGGTCTCTTAACAAGGTACACGATAGCGAACACGATAAACGCAAGCGCGCATACCGAGATCACCAGCCAGATCCAATACCGTTTTAAAAATCCGAGCGTCTTATCCGCAAAGCTCGCCGTCTGTTCGAACTCGGTCGCGGTAGTCGCGGGGTCGTTCGGCTCGCAGATCTCCGCGCCGAACTCGTAATCGTTCGCGCAGTCGCCGTTCAGCGTGGCAACCGCACGGTACTTCTTGCCGTCCTCGAACGCGCCGAACTCCACTTCGTTGCCGTCGCCGTCGATATATTTCACGGTATACTTTGCCTCGTCGGCGGGATTGGCGGGAATAAACTTTCCGTCCTTCCACTCGCCCGAGATAACGGCTTTTTTCACCTGCAAGGCAAGCGTAAAGTCGTCCGTGGCGGAGGAGGCAAGCGGCGATACGCAGCCCAAAGCCGCAACGTGCGCAGCCCCCGAAGCGGGCGCCTGCTTCCAGCGCGTGTTCTTCTGATCAATTAAATGGAATTTCACCGTATATTCGCCCGCGCGGTACAGCACGAGGTTTCCGTTCTCGTCCTTCGAGGCTGTCCCCGCAACGAAGGGCGAATAGTCGATAATGGTTACGTCCACCCAGTCGTAGTAGTCCGCGGGCAGATATTTATAGATATCCTCCGCCTTGCCGGTAAACACGATAGATTCGAGCGCGGGGCGCTCCATTTCGCGAATGGCGATCTCGAGCGTAAATTCCAAAGGAATCGTCCCCTCGTTTACCCAACTCACGTTCTCGTCCGTGCGCAGAATAAAGGTTACCTTTTTTACGCCCACGTCAAGCATTTTAATTTCGCCCGAGTTGGGAACGGCAACGCCGTCTATTTCCATGGTAAGATGGTCTTTGATCGCGTCCCAGTTGGTAATAACGAAGCTCTGTTCATAGCCCGCGTAAGGCAAAACGGTTGCGCCGAACACGGGTTCGGGAATGGAAATCGGCATATTTGCGGGATCGAAGCCCGTGGTAAACTCGAATTCGGTCTGCGCCGTGGGATCGAACTGAACGTTATCCGCAAATTCCGGCTTCACGGTTAAAATGCCGACGTACTTCGTATCGAATTCCAGATTCGTTTTCTCTGCGGGGGTCGTATCGTACGATCCGTCCGCAAATACTTTATAAATATTGTAATCGTACAGCGCGGAAAAGTCGGAGCCGCCCAAATAGTCGGTATCGGCGATCACCTTTTCGGCGGCGGGAGCGTTGTTCGAGCCCGTCGTCCAGCCGTCCGTAAGCAGATTCAGCGGTTTAATTTCGTAAACGAACCGCGCGGGATCCAGACGGAACGTATTTTTCAGCGAGTTGGGCGCGTCGGGGTCCGCCTCGTCGAAGTAAACGTTAATGCGGTATTTGCCCGCTTCCGTGGGGAAGTCTGCGGCGCTCGTGCCGATCATAGTTTCGGTCCCGTCTTTAATCTGCCAGATTTCGAAGCGGATATCCGCCTGCATGGCGATGGAGGGCACTTGCCCCTGCGGCTGACCGTTATACGCGTACTCTTTGGGTCCGAAGGTTACGGGCACGCCGGGGCGGTTATCCCCTACCGAAAATTCTTTTGTGATACTCGGAACCACCATACCGAACATGGTATCGTACAGCTCGTAATTGCCCGTGGTGGAGGGCGAGTCGATCACCGTTAATTTGGCATAGTATTCCTTGATATCTCCGGGCGTGGCAACAATATCGGCAAGCTGAACCTCCTGCGAGGGATCGCAGTCGATATGATTGTAATACTTCACCTCGAGCACGTTTTTAAACGCGCTGTCCGCCGCCATCACGTTGGCGATGGGAACCTCGAAGCTGTTCTGCGCTTCGGTACTGTCGTAATGCGTTTCGCTGTTCGCCCAGTCGGTATCCAGCGACGAAGTTTTAATTTGTTTGGGCTTGATATTCCAAACGTGCGAGATAATGGCGGTCGTATCGTTGTTCATCAGCTTCACGCCGTCCTGATTCAGCCCCGCATTCGCGCCCGTCCAGCCCGCGAACGCGTGGTTTCCGTCGCACATTAACACATATCCCGCAGTGTAAGCCGTTCCGCCCGTGCTCACCGCCATGGCGGAGTTGGTCGCCGTAAAGCCTAATTGCGCGGAAGAACCCGTCGTTACCGTCAGCCAGCCGCTGTTCCCGTCTTTAATAGTGCCCGCGGGGGAATCCTTCAGCTTCATGGTAACGTTCGTCACGTTATATTCGGGGTCGTCCTCCCATTCCAGCTTCGATAAATCGAACAGCATGGGCTTAATCTGATAGGTGATCGTATAACCGGTGGAAAGGCTCGGATCGAGCTCGTATCCCGTGTCGGCGCTGATTTCCGCCCGAGCGGTATACATGGCGCCGCCCGCTTTTACGTCCGTGGCGGTGTATTCGCCCGTATAGTTTACCAATACGCCCGTGGACAGCTTGGTTTCGTCCAGAGCAAAGGTGAAAGGCTGCGCGTTATAGTCTACCTGAGTTCCCACGGAGTTCACGGCAACGATTCCCGTTTTTACGTTGTTGTATTGCCATTGAATGGTAAGGCTCGTGATCTTCGCTTTTAAAATAAAGAAGCTGTACGAGGACGCCGAAGCGGTCGAGATCATGTAGTTGTCGTTCGCCGTTACGTTTTCGGCAAGCTCCACAACCAGATCATAGCTGCAATCCGCTTCGAATTGCGTCAAGTCTACCGTAACGTCGATTTCCGTTCCGTTTAAAATGATCGCCGAGCTCGGCACGTCCACGGGAGCGTCCGTCACGGAGTCCTTCGTCTTGGTGTAATACACGCGCAGCTGCGGACTCTCCCCCGCGATCACTCCGCTCGCCTTAATTTTTATATCCGTGCGGGTGTTCATTTGCCAGCTTGTCACCGTGTCGTCGTCAAACGTAACGGCAAGTTCTTTTTTCTTGATTTCCAGCGTGATCGTGCGCGTCGTCGCCGTGTTGGTAAAGTCCTCCCACCGCGTGTTCGCCCCGCTGTCGGCAAGATATACGGTAAGGGTGTACGTGCCCACCTCCCGCGCTTTAAATTTATTGGCGCCCGAACCCAACTGCAACCCGTTCGACCGCGCCCCCGCCGTAACGCCCGTAAGCGTGCCCGCAGAGCCGTCGTTAATCAGATCGAATTCCTGCCAATCGCCGTTATACTCTACCGTCGTAATCGAATTCGCGGGCGCGGTAGAGGCAAGCGGGGAGTTCGTAAACCACGGCACCGCAATGCTCTGTTTGTTTTTGGTGAACGCCGTTTCGCAGTTGTTCGCCGAATAGTCTATTTCGTAGTTGGAAGTGCTTGCGTTGGTAATGTACGGGCGGACGAAATAACTCCCCGCCACGGTGGGCTTGTTTGCCGACCAGTTGTTGCTGCCAGCCTTTCGGTATTGCAGCGCAAAGTCGGGCGCGGTGTCCTTTCCGATATCGTGCACGTACGGAATTCCCGAAACGTTCGGCTGAATACTTTCCCCGTTTTTCAAATCGCCGTCGTCCGTCACATTCGGCGCAAGCATCCCTATCCGCTTCTTTTTTACCGTCAACGTAAAAATTTTATCCGTTACCGACCCGTCCGACCATGTTCGCCCCAACGAAATTTCCGAAGCGTTCAGCGAAACTTTTCCGTAATAAACACCCGCGTCGTACACGTTAGCAACCGCCTGCGTGCAGGCAGAATCCTTATAAAACTGTACGGTGGAGACCATCGGCTCAAACCAGTCGATTTTATCTGTCGTATCATAATAGTTTCCGCCCGAAAGATTGGTATCTACCGCCCAATCGTTTCCGTCGTATTCAACGGTAGTATCTTCCGCCTGCGTATATTCGAGCTCTAAGTGAATGCAAGGGCGCGTATAGAACGTATTGACTGTTCCGTAGGTCTGTACCCCCAAATTTACTATCGTTCCGTTTTCGTCCACAACCATAACTCCGGCACCTAACGAAGAAGCCGTTGAACCGAACACAAATTCCGCCGTACGCAAAAAAGACTGATATCCGATAAAATGCGAGTTTTGAGTATACGTGATCCACTGCGCATATCCGCGCGTACCCGTGCCGGTCTTTCGCTGTTCAATGCTGGTTTTCCAAAGCCCGTTCGCGCTCGCACCGTCGCCGTTCCCCAGCTCCGTATAACTCGGAAGCCAAACCTTATCGTCTTTCCATTGCCCGTAATAAGGCTTTGTTTGATAATCTGAGTAAACGTTGTCCGTGGCGTAATGGACGAACGTCTTATAAGAATCTATGTTATCGTAAGATTCATTAAAGTTGTTCCAATATGTTCCGTATATAGCCTGCACTTTCGTGTTGGCATTCTTTTGGTCGCGTTGCCAGGCAATGTCGGAAGGCGTTAAAATGCGGTTGGAAATTGCGCCTTTCGTAAATTCGTAAAATTTATTATTTGTCGCATTCGCCGATTGCGCGTCCCAGTTGATCACCTCGTAACTGAATCCGTTCGGATTATTGTTGCTGCCCGCATCGGTTGTCGTCCACAATCCTATAATCGCAGGATTTGGCTTTCTTCCGCCGTTTCCGTCATCGATACCGATATCGGTAACGAAATCTCCGCCGTTATTTAATGTTACCGCTCGGATATAACTTGCACCGTACATATTTGCAGGAGTATCCCATGTGGCGGATTCCACTATCGGATTAAACCCCGTCGAAAAGGTACTGAACGCTCCGTTTGTATCCACAATTTGTTGCCCGAACGTAGTGGGATATGCACCGTCTGCCGCGCCTGATAACCACAACGTGAGTACGGGCTTTCCGCTAATAGATTTAGAAAGATAAGTGGGAATCCAGTTAAGCCCGCCGAGCTTTACCGTAACTTCGCTTTGCGTTGCCTGCCCTGTCGTACCCGCCGCCAAAGCGGCGTCCACCAAATCTTTCGGAGTTTTTCCCGTGCCGAGAAGCGCTTCCGAAAGCGCCGTATAAGGAGTAGAATTAAATCCGCCCGTAGCGGAATTATATAAATCTTCCTGTGATACCAACCCGTGAGAATATTCGGGAATCGAATATGCATTGGATCGAAGCGTGAACAAAGATAGCATTGCGCCGCAAGCTAACAAAAGGCACAAAAGCAACGCGGCAAACAAGCGTACGATAAAAGCGCTCTTATAGTACCCCCCCCGCAGATTCACTTTTGCATATTTCTTTTGCATATTTCGTTCTCCTTATTCCACTCTATTTGTCACTCTGAGCATATTGTCATTCTGAGCCCCTTTATGGGGCGTGAGAATCTCTTGCAATTATACCGATACATATTAAATTGTACCACACTATTTTAAATATTTCAACCTTTTTCTTACAAGATTTTATTTTTAACCCATTCAACATAAATTTATTATAATATATTATATTCTTTCGCTATGATAAAAGGCGCATTTTCTCTTAATACGCCTTTCCGTATCGTTCAATTATTATGCCATAAATTCGGTTAAAATCTGATTTTGCACGTATAAGAATTCGGGTTTTATTCGGGTATATTCTCCGCTGTCCGTAAAATATTGCGCCGTCTTTTTATATCCCGCCGAAAAATCTTCTTTCCATTCGCTCCCGAACGCCTTTTTATACTCCTCCGCGCAGATTCCCCGTTCGGTACGCAGGGCAAGCATTACAAACTCGAATTTCGCGTCCGCCTCGCTTACCTCTTCGCTCTCTACCACGGGTAAAAATCCCGAAAGCACACACTTCATATAATCGTCTAAATGAAACGTATTCGTAAACCGCTTGCCAGCCATAAACGAACTTGCCGAAACGCCCAGTCCCAGATATTCGCCCCGCCGCCAATAATTTATGTTGTGTTTGCTCTCGAAGCCCTTTTTGCAAAAATTGCTCACTTCGTACCGTTCGTACCCCTTTTCCTTCAACAGAGAATACCCGTAATCGTAAAGCGCGCGCACCTCGTCGCCGTCGGGAAGCTCTCCGTTTAAATAGTCGGTATAAATGGGCGTGCCGTCCTCGGGCGTAAGCGCGTACATCGAAATATGTTTCGCTCCGCTCAGCGCGGCGACCTCTATCGTCTTTTTTACGTCCTCCTTCGTCTGCCCCTTTAACCCGAGCATAACGTCGGCGGAAAAGTTCTTGCCCTTTAACAAAGAAGTGCAGTACAGATATTCGCGCACGGTATGTATGCGGTTTAAATTTGCAAGCTGCTCATCTATCGCCGTTTGCAGCCCCACCGAATAACGGTTTATCCCCGCGCGGGCGTACGTTTCTATTTTCTTTTCGTTTACCGTGCCGGGATTCATTTCGATCGTGATTTCGGGATTTTTGGAAAGCCGAAAGCTGTTTTTAATCTGTTTAATCGCGCCGTAAATATAAGCGGGGTCTATCACCGAAGGCGTTCCGCCGCCGATATATACGGTATCGAACGTAATTTCTTTACATTGCTCGGCGCGCAACTGCATTTCTTTATAGAGGCACGCCATGTAAGCCTCGGCAAACGCCAGCTTATCGGGAAAAGACGTAAAGTCGCAATACGTGCATTTTTGCTTGCAAAATGGGATATGAATATAAATGCCAGACATAGTACTCTCCTTATTCGTATTTTATCGCTTTTATTGCCATGCTGCCCCGCTCTACCTCTCTGTCATGCTGAACGCACGTAAGGCATCTCATGTTACGTAGTCCGCCCATCATCCCATGGGATTCTTCGGCTCCGCCTCAGAATGACAAACCGAATCCCCTCGTCGGTTCACTCCTCTCCGTTCCATACATATTTGCAAATATCCACATAGCCGTTATCCGTTTCCACACCTTCCGCGCGCAACAGCTCCGCCTGCTTTTCCCACCCGCCGAACGCGAACGCGGGAGCAAGCCGCCCTTCCCGATTCACCACGCGGTGGCAGGGCACGACAACGGGATAAGGGTTGCGGTGCAGCGCGTTCCCCACCTGACGGGACGCGCGCGGAGAGCCGATCGCCGCGGCGATCATGCCGTACGTTACCACCCTTCCTCTGGGCACCGTCTTTAAATATTCGTACACCTTTTCCGAAAAAGTCATAGCTTTTCCCTCATATGTTCCTGTCCACTCTTCCTGTCATTCTGAGGTACGGCGCGAGAATCTCTGTCCTCAGATTCCTTCGGTCGCTTTCGCTGCCTCTGAATGACAGAACCAGCCGCCCGCTGCCTCTGAATGACAGAACCAGCCGCCCTCCGTCACGCCGTCCGCCCTTTGTCATTCTGAGGTACGGCGCAGCCGTGCCGTGAGAATCCCCCGAAACGCAGTCCGCGGTCACTTATCCTTATTCGTCTTTAAAATTTCCATAAACACTTCGGACGGGACCTCTACCGTACCCACCTGGCGCATGCGTTTTTTGCCCTCTTTCTGCTTTTCGAGCAGCTTCTTTTTCCGCGTGATATCGCCGCCGTAGCACTTGGCGAGCACGTCCTTGCGCACTGCCTTTACCGTTTCGCGCGCGATGATCTTCCCGCCGATCGCCGCCTGAATGGGAATTTCGAACAGCTGGCGGGGAATGGCGTCCTTTAAATTTTCGCACAGCGTTCTGCCCCGAGTATAGGCGCGCTCCTCGTGCACGATGGTCGAAAGCGCGTCGCAAACGTCGCCGTTCAATAAAATATCCAGCTTCACGAGCTTGCTCCGCTCGTAACCCGCCACCTCGTAATCGAAGCTCGCATATCCCTTGGTGCGGGATTTCAGCTCGTCGAAAAAGTCGTACACGATTTCGTTGAGCGGCAGACGGTATTCCAGCTTTACGCGGTGGGCGTCCAGATAGGTCATATCCTTAAACGTGCCGCGCTTATCCTGACACAGATCCATGATCGGACCCAAATAGTCGGGCGGGGAATAAATTTCCGCCTTAACGATGGGCTCTTCCATAAAATCGATATCCGAGGGCGGCGGCAGGTGCGAGGGGTTGTCCACGTAATACGCCTCTCCGTCCGTCTTGTGCACCAGATAGGAAACTGAGGGAGCCGTCGTGATGATTTCGAGGTTAAACTCCCGTTCGATACGCTCCTGAATAATTTCCATGTGCAGAAGCCCCAAAAATCCGCAGCGGAAGCCGAACCCGAGCGCCACCGAATTATCGGGCTCGAAAATCAGCGCGGCGTCGTTCAGCTTTAATTTTAAAATGGCTTCCTTTAAGTCGAGAAACTTACTTCCGTCCAGCGGATAGATTCCGCAAAACACGACGGGCTGCACTTTTTTATAGCCGGGCAGCGGCTCCTTGGCGGGAGTTTTTACCAGCGTGACCGTATCGCCTACGGCGACGTCCTCGATGGACTTGATACTCGCCGCAATGTAACCGACTTCCCCCGCCGCAAGCCTTTCCTTGGGCTGCAAATGCGGAGCAAACGCGCCCACTTCGGTAACGTCGTACGTCTTTTCGGAAAGGAAGGTCTTTATCGTGTCGCCCACCTTCACCGCGCCGTCCTTTACCCGCACGAACAAGATAACGCCCTTGTAGTTGTCGTAATAGCTGTCGAAAATGAGCGCGCGCAGCGGCGCCTCCGTATCGCCCGAAGGCGGCGGGACAAGGTTTACCACCGCTTCGAGAATATCGCGAATATTCGTGCCTTCCTTGGCGGAAACGCACGGGCAATTCTGCGCTTCCAGCCCGATGACGTCCTCGATCTCCTGCTTCGTCTCCTTGATGCGGGCGGATTGCAAGTCGATTTTATTGATGACGGGCACGATCTCCAAATCGTTTTCGAGCGCCAGATACACGTTGGCGAGCGTCTGCGCCTCGATCCCCTGCGTGGCGTCCACCACTAATATCGCCCCCTCGCACGCAGCGAGCGAACGGCTCACCTCGTACGTAAAGTCCACGTGCCCGGGGGTGTCGATCAGATTGAATTCGTACTCGTTCCCGTCGAGCGCGGTATAGTACATTCGCACGGGCGTCAGCTTTATCGTAATGCCCCGCTCGCGCTCGATGTCCATGCTGTCGAGCAGCTGCGCCTCCATGTCGCGCTTGGAAACCTGCCCCGTAAGCTCCATAATGCGGTCGGCAATGGTGCTCTTTCCGTGGTCGATGTGCGCGATAATGCAAAAATTCCGTAAAAATGCGTTGGGTTTCGCCATATAATCTCTCCGTTCGAAAAATATTATAATAAATTTCGGAATTTTTTGCAACTGCTATTGCAATTTTTCGGATAATTTGCTAAAATAGCGTTATGGAACTTTCTTTTTTAAAAAATATTCCCGTGGCGCACCGCGGATTACATAACGAAACTCTCCCCGAAAACGGCATGGGCGCCTTCCGCGCCGCCATGCGCGAGGGGTATACCATCGAAACGGACGTACGCCTTTCCAAAGACGGCGAAATTATGGTTTTTCACGACGATCACTTGTTCCGCATGACGGGCGCGAACCTTGCCGTCGCCGACTGCACGGCGGAAGAGCTTTCCCGTTTAAAGCTTGGCGAATCGAACGAGCGGATCCCCCTCTTTTCCGAATTTTTAAGCACGGTAGACGGGCAGGTCCCCCTCTTGATCGAAATTAAAAATATGCCCTCGGCGAACACCAAAACGTTTATCGCCAAAATTGCGGACGCGCTTAAAAATTACGGCGGACTTTACGCCGTGCAGAGCTTTTCGCCCTTTTACGTAAAGGAGTTTAAAGCGCTCCGTCCCGATATCCCTTGCGGAATTCTCGCCACGGCAAGCTCTTGTAAGGCGGACTTCGGCGGCTCGGCATTCTGGCGGATAAAGGCGCGCGCGGTAAAAAACATGAGCTTTAACAAACGGATAAAGCCGGACTTTATCAGTTACCATTTTAAAGACTATCCGCAAAAGGCGACGGAAAACTTTCAGGGCTTAAAGCTTGCCTGGACGATCCGCTCGCCCGAGGACGAGGCATACGCCAGAAAGTACGCGGACAATATCATCTTCGAAAATTACGTTCCCGAAAAATAAATCCGATTTATTCTCCCGCCGCCCGGCGGGAGTTTTTTATGAAACGTAAAAGCTCCCTGCGCGGCTGTACAGGTGCGCAGGGCTGCAACGAAGCGCGTTATCGTAACGCGCCGCCGTTTGCATATTTTTCGGAAAAACAATTGCGGATTTTAAAAATTTATGTTATAATTACATTATAACATAAAAAGGAGAATGGAACGACGTGAAAAAATCTCTGATTCTTTTATTGGCAAGTATTTTTGCATTTTCCGCAACGATCGGCTTTGCCGCCTGCGCCCCCTCCGTTCCGCCGCAAGGCTCGGGAGACGAGCCCCCCGCGGAGTTGCCCGACGATACGAATCCGGACGACGAACATCCTAAGCCCGAGGAGGAACAACCCTTGAAATTTATTCAGGTACAACAGCTGAACTACGCGGAAAGCACGGCGGCGATTCAAAATCCAGACCAGGGATTTTACATTCCCATCAACGTAAAAGTGACGGAAACCGGCGTTACTTACAGCAGCAGCACGATCACGGGCGCGACGCAGCTTTATCATCTGCGACTGGACATCAGCGCATTTTCCTCGAACGCGGGCGGAACGGACCAACCGTTAACGGACAAAGCGCTGAAAGGGATCGGCGAACTTTTGTCCCTTTTGCGCAGCCGCAATAAAAATGCGATCGTCCGCTTTGCCTACGATACGGGCTTCAGCGGCAACAAGAATTGCGAGCCCGCGCTGGAAATCATGCTGGGTCACGCAAAGCAATTCTGTCCCTTGCTGGAACAATATCCCGCCACGGTCACCGCGCTCGAAGTGGGTATGGTGGGACCGTGGGGCGAAATGCACTCGAGCACCGCGGCGAATCCCAAAACGATCGGTGCGCTGATAAAGGCGTTTTTGACCAACACGGTCACCTTGCCCGTCTCGGTAAGAACTCCGCAAATGATTTACAACTATCTGGGCATTCCCGACGGCGCGCCCGCGGGCTATCAGATCCCAGAAAGCGCCTATCGGCTGGGAATGTTCAACGACGGATACCTCGGCTCGGACAGCGATCTGGGAACGTATCAGGACAGAGAGAGGGATATCGCATTTATCGGCGGACAGACCGCGCACCTGCCGTTCGGCGGAGAAGTGGTCGAGCCGGAAAGCTCCTTACACGATATCGAAGTTTGCCTTCCCGAAATGAATTTGGTCCACCTCAGCTATCTGAACGAGCTTTGGAACAATACCGTGGTGAAGAAATGGAAAGACACTACCGTCACGAAAGAGTGCGCGGGAGCAAGCGCCCTTTACTACGGCAAAACGGCGTACGAGTATATATCCAATCACATGGGTTACCGCTTCGTCCTGAAAAATTCGACCTTCGAATACACGGAGAAATTCGACAGCCTTAAAATTTCCCTTTCGTTCGAGAACGTAGGATTCGGAAATCTGAACAAGCCGAAAAAGGCAAGGCTGCTGTTTGTAAACGCAAACGAAGAGGTTGTCCGCGAACAGGAACTCGGCGATTTTTGCGGAACGGACACGGCGGAATATTCTCTTCCGCTCGATTTGCAAAACGGCGCTTACCGCGTATATTTGCTTTTCTACGGAGAAATGTTGAATCAGACCCCGCTCTACACGCTTCAATTTGCGAACGACGGTTTGTACGACGCGCTCCTGCGCGCCAACCTGATCGGCTCGATCGAAATTAAAAAATAAACAAAGGAAAAAAGCACCCCGCGGGGTGCTTTTTTGTTATTCCGAATATGCTTTCCGTCTCTTGTCATTTAGCAGCGCGGCGGCACAGGTATCCCACACAACAAATCCGCCCTGAACACCTTGGGATTCTTTCGCCCCGCAAGGGGGCTCGGAATGACAGTAAAAATCAAGTTTCTTTGCCATTCAACAGATAAGAAAATTAAATTCACTTGTCATTCAGAGGCGCGGCAACGCCGCGCCGCAGGAATCCCCCTAAGCCAAACAATATCCGAGGGCGGAGCCGACGAAAACCCCGCGCAGCGCAAGCTCTTTTACGCGGCGGGCAAACTCGTTTTCCGCCCGATAAGCCTGCGGATCGCCGATTCGCCCGAAAACATACCGTTCCGCGCTGCGGTCGCGTTCGTCCGATTCCGTCACGGTAAACCGCGAAGCAAACGAAAGAATATTTCCGCCCGAAAGCAACGTTTTCAGCTTCGGAGAAAGCAACCAGGATTCGCAGCTGTAAAAGCGGCTGCCGAACAATTCCCCCGCCCGCCGAAACGACGCGTTTACCGCTTCGACCGAGAGCTTTCCTCCCTGCGGGATATGCACCTCCGCATAAGGCGTGCCTGCGGGAAATTCGTTTCCGCCGAAGCAAACGGGCGCCTGCGCAACGCGCGGGATAAACTGCAGCCGCCCCAGACGGAAAATTTCCGTCCGCACCAAATGGGCAAGCCAATGCGTTTCCCGCACGCCGCACTCTCCGCCGACGGACTGCAAATTGCTGCTCCAGATCGCCAGATCGCGCATTGTGTCCAACCACTCTTCCCGCGCAAGCCCCTTTGCCGAATACGCCTGCTCGGAATATCGCGCAAGATAGTGCGCGAACAGCGCAAGCACGTAGTCGGGGCGATCGCCCGTATACGTTTCGTTTAACCAAGACCGTTGAGGAAGGCTTTCGATTTCTTCCCGCGACAGCCGACACGCGCGCACCGCTCTTCGGGCTTCGTCCGAAAAGCCCGTCTCTCTCATAAATGCTTCCGTCTCCATTTTCGGCTCCTCGCTCTTCAAAAAAACGGGGGATAACTCCCCCGCTTTTTCATTGCCTGTTTTTTCCTTATTTCTTACGCTTTTTCACTACGAACACGGCAACGCCCGCCGCGATCGCTACCGCCGCCGCGCAGCCGATCACAATGCCCGCGATCGCGCCGCCGCCGAGCGACGAATCACTCTCCGTATCCGTATTCGGCGTTTCGGCGCCGCCCGTCGTCGTCACCGTAACGGTAACGATATCGGAAGCAAACGAGTTTTCGGTCGCCGCAATGCGGATCTGAATTTGATATGCGGTGCCCGCGGTAAGATTGCCCCAGCTGCCGAGCGTGGTCCACTCGCCGTTTTCGCCGAATTTATATTCGTAACCCTCGGCGGTATAACGGATATAATTATCGGAAACGGTCGCCTGAGGAACGGTGTCCGCCGTAAGCACGGGCTTTTCCAAAACGATTTGCGTCACTTCCGAAGCGCCGCCCTTTGCGCGCACGTAAAGGGTCGTTCCCGGCGTGACCGCGCCGCCCTTTAAAATGAGCGTACCGAAATCCTCGGATGCGGAAACCTCGTACTTCGTATCGTCAAAGTCTATCGTCTGTTCCATATAGTTTACGGTGACCACCGTGGACGGAACGATTTGCTTGTCGCTGAAATACACGCTGTTCAACGTTACTTTTTTGGTAAGAGAAGGCACGTCTTTTACAGAACCGTCGCAATACATATAGATGTAAGTCTGACCGTTCTCCGTAAGATACTCATTTTCGAAAAACGCCGCGGTATCGAAGCAGAGCAAGTACCGCCCCTTTGCATAGGGTGCGTCGTACATTCCGGGGAAGCACGCGCTGCCGTTTACGTTCGCTCCGCTGTTAAAGAACACGGTAAGCGTGAAATCGTTCGAAACCGTAAAATCGATCACGAGATAGCGGTTGAACGAATACCAGTTTTCGACGGGAATCGCAACGTAATAGCGAAGTCCCGCAACGTTCGCCACGTCGTACGTCCAGGACATACCCGACTCGGTAGGCGTAACCGTATAAATCGAACCGTTGGAATTATACTCGTCGAATACCACTTCCACGTCGTTATGGAAAACGATTTTATCGAACACAACGTTTTTGGTCCCTTCGAAAGCGGACAGATCAACTCCCGATTCGATAAAAAATTTCAACTCGATCGTATCTGTTTTAATTTCGCTTACGTCGATTTCGATATTATGATAGCCTTTGGCATAAGTTGTCGACTCGCTTAAATTGGGATCGAAACCGCCGTAACCGACGCCGAATTTCATTTCGGAATCCGTATAAAATCCGATATGAAGTTTGGACGTTTTGTTCGCGTCGAAATTGGAAACGGTCGTTGCAATGTTGGGGTTTGCCTGCATATTGCTTCCCCAAGTAAATTTAAGTCCGCTATATGTGGTATTTTCGTCGACCACAAGCTCGCCCTTATTCTCAACGGTAAGATTTTGGTGCCACGTTACCCACTCCGAAATCGCAAGCTCGGGCGTGCCGATATCGTTGATAAACGTAGGCGTTTCATAACCGAACGTCATGCCGCCGAACTCGATAATTGCGGAGGTAGCGCCGCTCTCCACCACAGGAACAAGAATGATTTTCGAAACCGAATTTCCTTTCTTAACAAAATCGGAGAAATAAGTCGTTAAATTGACGGTAATCAACTTATAATCTTCCGAGATCGAAGGAACCGAGTTTATCTGCCACGCATTTTCCGCTTTTCCGAATAAATCGTTACAGAACGCATTGTCCTCTACGTCGGTCTCGATATAACCCAATATTTTTTGAATTCCCGTCGTCTTGACTTTCACATACAGTTTTGCCCAATCGGTCGGCCAGGCGGTTAAGCTTTTGGAAAGCGGAATCTCGATTTTTACGGGCTGCGCTACGTCCGTAACGGCAATATTCGCCGCCGCATTATTCACAGTCCCTTCCGCCGCGTCTCCTTCGAGCTTATCGAGCGTGTTTGCAGCAGCCGTGCCGTTCGTTACCGTCCAATCGGCAAATTCTTTAAACGAAATTTCCGGAGTTTCCACCACCTCGTCTTTGCTGGGATCATATGCCGTAAGCGTATAGCTTACGCCCGCCACCGTGAGTGAATTTACTGTAATACGGTTTTTGCCTGTTGAATTGAACGAAAAAGCCAACGCAAAATTCGTTTTATCTTCAAAAGAACTAATATACCCAGCAGGTTCAATCGTTTTCGTATATTCGATTCCTGCGGTCATCGCTTCATAATTGATTGCATTTCCGGATGCAGTCCAACCCGTAAGTGAATTAAAGAAAAATCCACGAATCGTAGCCCCGTTTTCCGAAGTCATACTTAAAGAAATATCACCCGAAGTATAATTTGAAATAGGCAGACGAACATAGTAAGCACTTTGATCGCCGATATAAGAAATGGTGCTCTTGGTTCCGTCGGACGTGCCGTTAAAGTCGTAAGCGGTAGCGCCTGAATCATTTGCAAACTGCCCAACCGTTAGGGTACTTCCTTCTTCGCCTTCCACAGCCGCCGCGCGAACGGTTGCAAATCCCGCACCTGCCGCCGTTCCGACAAGCGCGAACGCAAGCCCCGCAAGCAACAGTGTTTTGCCTTTCAGTAATTTTGTTCTCATACTTTTCCTCCTAAAATTTTTTTATTTTTTTCGGCATTTCCGCCGTTGTTTTTACTCCGTGTATAACCCGATCCCAAGGAAGTAAATGTTGTGAACGCCTTCGAACTTATGCGCGTCGCGGTCCGCTTTCTTTTCCGAATCGGGACAGTTCAGATAGAACAGCAGCGAAGTAACGGTATAATCTTCGAAAGTCTTGCCTGCGGAGTCCGCTTGCATCGCGGTAAAGTCATACGTGAACGTATAAATTTTCGTCGCCGCGTCGTACACGATCGTTTCGGTCACTCCCCCTAAATTATTCTGTGCCGTCAACGAATCGGAAGCCTGCGTCGAAGCGCCGTTCACAACTCCTGCGGAGCCGCGCAGAATATAATTCCCCGCATTCTGTCCCTGCGTGCTCAGCGAGGAAGAGCTCGAAAGTCCGAAGCCGATATGGTTAAGCCCGTCGGGGGCATATATGGTATATACGATTTTCTGCACGCCGTTGCCCTTGCGCACGGGCACGGTGATAAAGTTCCAGGTGTCGTAATAGGTAAGCTCTAACTTTGCGTTTCCGCCGTTTGCCGCGCGCGTGATATTCACGCTGGAACAACCCGTCCATACGTTGGAAACAAACGCTCCGTCCGCGGCGGTGCGGATAAAGCCCACGCCCGTTACGGTAACGGTTGCCGACGCGGGAAGCTTAACGTAAATATCCGTCACCAAACCGTCCTTTACGTACTGCGTGGTAATATCGTCCGAATCGCCGACCGCGAATAATTTCGTATAGTCGTAAGTCTCGGACTTTTCCCCGCCCGTAAGGGTCACGGAAAGCGCCGTAGACAGCATACTCGTTTCGCCTCCGTCCAACGTAAAGCGCACGCCCACTTCGATGACCGCCGTTCCGCTTGCGGAAACCGTAAACTTCGCAAAGTCCGCCGAATATTTGCTTACGGGAATGTACGCCGTTCCCGCCCCGTCGGACGTAATTTCCAGCGTTTCTCCCTTGGTCAAGGTAATTCCTTCGTCCGCGGTCGCCTGCGAAAAGTCTGCAACGGGTTTTACGTAACGGTCATCCAGCTTGGGATCGCCGTCGGACAAAAACTCGAAGTTTTTCACGGTAACCGAGCCGCTCGCGTCGGACGCGGGCGCATACGAGGGCAGCGAGTCGAAAAAGATGGCAAAGCCGATCACCGTTTTATCCTTTACCGACTGCCCCGCAACGGGCTTGTAGGCGGCGTCCGTAATCAAAAATTCTCCAAGCTCCGCAATTACGTACTGCTCCCCCTCCGACAGCTCGCCGAGGAACACCGTAACGGGCGCGTAGCCTAGATCGTACGCTTCGTAATAAATCGCCTGTACGGCAATCCGCTCCGCTGCGTTCTCGCCGTTTTCGAGCGAAATTTTCAAATTGCCGTAGGCGGCGGAATAATTCTCGACGGGCACGTAAACGTAAGCCCAGTCGGAAATATCCTTATAAGAAATTTCCGTTCCCGCCTCGGTCGTTTTTACCGTATAGGCGCTTTCCGCCGCAGACGGGGAATAGCCCTTAACGGAGGGTACCGCGCCGGGCGCGGGAGCCGCGGGCGCCTGCGCGGGCTTTTCGGGATAAACCACGTGCGACAAAATTTCGGGCGTTTCGATTTCGGGGCGCGTCGTTTCGTCGTCGTACCTCAGCGGTCCGCCGCAGGCGGCAAACGAAAGCAGCATTGCGGGCACGGATACCAGCGCCAATAATTTTTTAAAATGCTTCATAAAGGGTTCTCCTTTTTTCCTTTCATTTTTATTCTTTTACGGACCCGAGCACGAGCCCCTTGATAAAGAACTTCTGCGCAAAGGGATACAGGGGCAATATGGGCAGAATCGCAATGAATATCTGCGCGGACTGCAACGTCTTTATCGTAGTATTCTGCGCGATCGCCGCCTCTTCGGGGTTGGTGATCACGTTGTTTCCCGTGCCGCTCTGTTCGTTGATCATGTTGTAGATATACGACTGCAAGGGCACGTAATCGGCGTTCATGTAAATGAGCCCGTCGAACCAGTTGTTCCAATGCTGCACCGCCGTAAACAGCGTTACCGTAGCGATCGCGGGAAGAGAAATGGGAATTACGATCCGCAATAAAATCGTGTAATGTCCCGCGCCCTCCATCTTTGCCGCCTCCTCCATTTCTTTGGGCACCAAACGGAAGAAATTGATCAGCAGAACCATATTCCATGCGTTCATTGCCGTAGGCAGCACCAACGCAAGAATGTTATTCATCAGACCCAGCTTGGAAATGACGATATAGGTGGGGACCAACCCGCCCGAAAAGAACATGGTGATCATAAAGAACACCGTATAAAACGATCTTCCGCGCAGCGTTCTGCCCGCTCTCGACAGCGGATATGCGCCCAACGTGACCACGGCGACGGAAATAAACGTACCCAAAATCACGCGCGCCACGCTGATCCCGAACGAACGGAAAAACTGCACCTTTGTAATAAGCAGGCGGTATGCGTCGAACGTAAACCCGACGGGCCAGAACGTAACGAGGTCGGCGTCCGCCGCCTCCTTGCCCGAAAGGCTGAGCGCAAGCAGATTGAAAAACGGCAAAAGACAAATTACGGCAAATAGGCACAAAAACGCGGTGTTTACAATTAAAAACGCGATTCTTGCCTTCGATTCCTTTACCTTCCGCGGGCGTTCTCTTTCGGGACGGTTTTTTATTTTTACGTTTTCCATCTTGTCACCGTCCTTAAAAGATTTTATAGCCCTTTACTTTATAGGCAACGTAATAGCTCAGCGAGAATACCGCGCAGCTGATCAGCGATTTAAACAGCCCGATCGCCGTACCGAGCGAATACTTTCCGTCGATCAGACCGATCCGATAGGACATTGTGTCGAGAATGTCCCCCTCCGCATACACGGACGGATTGTACATGACGAGGATTTGCTCGAAGCCCGCATTCATGATGTTCCCGATATTTAAAATCGCGTTGAGCACGATCATGCTCATGAGCCCCGGAAGGGTGATGTGCAGGCACAGCTGCGTGTTGTTCGCCCCGTCTATCTTCGCCGCCTCATACAGCGTGGGGTCGATATTCGTGATCGCCGCCAGATAAATCACCACCTGATACCCCAGCGTTTTCCAAACGTCTGTGGCGACGACGATCAGCCGGAACCACTGTCCGTCCTCCATAATGCGGGTGGGGATCATGTTCACGATAATATTGCCCAGCAGCGCCCACGAAAGGAAGTAGGGCAGAAACATGATGGTCTGCACCGTCTTTTTAACGCGTTGCAGCAAAATTTCGTTGATGAGCAGCGCGAACACGATGGAAAGAACGGTCGTGCTTACGATTTTCGCAAAGGCGATCAGCACCGTGTTATAGAGCGCCTGCGTAAAGTTGGGGCGGGCGAACAGCGTGGCAAAGTGCTTAAACCCCACCAAAGGCGAATTGAAAAAGCCCTTTGCAATGTTGTAATCCTGAAACGCCATAATCACGCCGATCATCGGGACGATCATAAATATCGTGGCAATGATCACCCCCGGCATCAGCATGGAATGAAGCACCAGCTGTTCCTTCCACGCCCCGCGCCTCTTGCCCGTTTGCGGCGATTTGCCACATTCTTTTTCTGGAATTTCCGTCATCTCGGCGGTCTCTGCGTTCACAGCTTCGTCCGCCGATAGGTTTCCGAAAATTTTATCCATAAATTTCTCCTTATCAATCGAAGGCGTGCATTGCCGTATACCAGGCGTTCACCTGTTTTACAATCGTTTCTCCGCCGTTCCTGTTATAGTCCTCCGCGAACGCGGTAAACTCCGTAAGCGCCGATTTTCCCGTAATCATTTTCGTAAAATAAGTGCTCGTCTGCGTGGTAATATAGTCGCCGAAGTCGCTCATCGAGGAGAGCGCGGTGCCGTAAAATTCGTCGTACTTCGCCTGCTTTTTGCCCTCCGCCAAATCGACGACGTAAGCGTAGCTGCCGTTTTCGTCGATCATTTCGTGATAGATGCCCCAGCCCTTTTTCTCGTCCGCCGTCATGTTCTTGGCGGAGATCCCGCGCTTGTACGCCACAAAGTAAGGATAGCCGTCGGCAAAGTGCAAGATCTTTTCGCGGTTTCTGAGCGTATCGAACGCCGCCGTAAGCTCCTCGTCCGCATAAATCGTCTGTAAAACCGAACGTTTCAGGCAATAGAAGCTTCCCTTCTCCGCCGCGCTGATCTTGTAAATTTTCTCGCCCTGCGCCGTAAACGAATCGATCTGCGCCTGCGTGAGCACCTCGTACAGCCCGTCTTTGAACGTTTCGCGGTCGTTGAGCCCGCCCGCCTGACCGTCTTTGTAAAGGCGGTTGAACACCGACTGCACGCGCTTGTATTCCTCGGCGGAAGCCATGCCGTCCCAAATCTTTACGGGCACGAACTGATAGTAAAAGCCGTTGGACGGAAGCACGCCGCTGCCGTAGAGCTGCTCTGCGCTGTCGTTATAGTAAATATCGTAAAAGAGATTGATGAGCTTTGCCGCCGCCTCGGGGTGCGCGCACTTCGAGGACACCAAGTTGTATCCCGAAATGAGCATGGCGTCCACCACGGGCAGGCTTTCCTTTCCGCCGTAAGAGGGCAAATCGACCCACACCCAATCGGCGCCCTTCACCGAAGAGGACGATACCGCCGAACCCAGCGCGTCCTTAGGCAGCCACCACTCGCCGAACACCATTCCCACGTAACCCGCCGAAACGAAAGACTGCACCTGCGCCGCGGTGTTGGTGGTAAACTCTGCGTCTAAAACTCCCTTTTGATACATGGTGCGCATGGTCTCCACCGCCGCCTTCGCCTCGGGCGAGGTGTTGGAGCTGTAAAGCTGTCCGTCCTCTCCCATAAAGAAGGAGCCGAGCGAAGCGCCGTGCGCGTTGAACAAGCCCTCCGCGGAATACGAACCCGCGTACGTGATATCCTTGTGCATGGAGAACGGAATCACATTGTTGGCGGAAATGCCCGTCGCTGCGGCAATCTCGTTCTTATGCGCCAGAAAAGCCTCGCCCACGGCGATCATTTCTTCGACCGTCGTCGGCGCTTCCACGCCTGCAATTTCCAGCCAATCCTTTCTCAGATACAGCCGCTGCGCCGTCGTATATTTGTTCGTCTGCTGCGGAAGCGCATACAGCTTCCCCTCTTTCATGCAGGCGGTGATCAGCTCTGGCATATATTCCTGATAGTTGACGAGCAGGTTGTCGTTCAGCATATAGTAAGCGTCCGTAAGGTCCGCCAGCATATCGCTGTCGCGCAGGGTCGTGAACATCTCCGCGGAATTGGTAAAGAACATATCGGGCATATCGTTCGCCGCGATGGCAAGATTCAGCTTCTGCTCGTAAACGGTGCTTGCGGCGACCGTTTTATATTGCAGCTTAATACCCAGCACGTCCTCCGCTATCTTATTAAAGGTCTGGTTATAGGGCGTGGTACCCACCTTTACGTCCGCTTCCAGATCGTACTGAATGACGCCCACCGTAATCGTTACGGGCTGGTCGTATTTTTTCATCGTGGGATATACCGCGCGATACGCGGCGTTTTGCGCGGGATCCTCCTCCGCGGATTTAAACTCCACCGAGGGCGCCGCCAGCGTGCCGGGGTCTATCGCCTCGTAATCGTAATTTCCGTAAGGTCCGCACGCGGCAAGCGACCCGCAAAGCATCACAAGCCCCATCGCACAGCCGAATCCCGCCGTTAATTTTCTCTTCATTTTAAATCCTCCCTATCCGTATTCGGTAATTTTAATATCAACGATAAATTTCTACTTCGCTTACCCACATAATCCCCGAGAACGTGGTGGTCGCGCCGTCCGTTCTCGAAGAGGTCGCGTCTCCCATATTCTTGGGCTGTACGACGCGGATGCGATCGGTCTTGACAGCCGCGAACTCGAACGTCGTGCTCTGCTGCTGCACCAGATATTCGCTGCCGTTTTTCCAGGAATAGGTCGCGCCCTCGATTTTTTTCCACTCGCCGTCGATATACGCTTCCACGTAAGCCTCGCGCGCCGAATAAATCGTGGGAGTGCCCATACCGTCCGCGCCCCAATACACGACCACCTTGGAGATGCTCTGCTCCGTATCGAACGCAAACTGAATCCAGTGGTCCTTGGCAGGATTGTTTTCGCTTGCCCAAGCCTCCGTCGCCCAGTTGTTCTGGTTGTGATTTTCCGCCGTCGCATAGAAGCCGTCGTTCAGCGGCTTCGCGCCCGAATAGCCCACGAACGTGGAATCTACCGTAACCGTACACAGCCCGTTGCCCTCGTAGGCAAGGTTGTTCTCGCTTGTGTCGCCGTTGGTGGTCACGTTTACGTCGGTATCCACCATATATTTCAGCGCAAGCTCCCCGCGCGGTACGGTGGGCTTGATCCCCGGATTCGGGCAGACGTCCAGCTGGCGCGAATAGGTCGCGTAAGGGATAAAATCGAACTGCCAGGCGGCGTTATATACGCCCTGCGGCATATACGAATATTCCTGCGCGTTTACGTATTCGAGGCAGAACACGGGCATATAATCGTACCGCCGCGCGCGGTTTATGATATTCGAAGCGATCGAATAGTTATATTCCATCTCGTCCGCATTTCTGTCGATAAAGTATTTCAGCGATTCGCTGTACGTTGTGGAAAAGCTCTCGAACATGATGCCGTCCACGTACTGCGAAACGTAGGGATATACGTTAAAGCCGCGGTTTGCGATCAGCTTGGCTTCGGGGAACGTCTGATCGAGCTTTTTCACAAGGTCCACCATGCCGCCCATCGTGGAGGGCACGACGGACACGGTATCCAGCGTGTCGAGGAACAGCCCGTCTACGCCGTAATCCATGATCGTTTCGGCTTTGGCAAGGACGGACTTCTGCCAGACGGGATTGCCCGCGTCTACGAAGTAAGACCCCCAGGAGCCGTTCACCTTGGGCGCGCCGTTCTCGTAAATATAATAGGACGCGTAGCCGTTTTCGCCCAAGCCGTCGCCCGTATGAAGCGAATCGTCCTCGCCGATCGTGATATAGGCGATCACGTACGTTCCGTTCGCCTGCAGCTCCGCAACGAGCGACTTTGCGTTTTCGTCCGTAAACAGGCTCGTGCTGTGAATGATCGCCACGTCGAACTGCTTTAACGCCTCCATCGCCGTGACGGTCTCGCCCCCCATTACGGGCGTTTCCTCCGCGTTTCCGGAAAGCGAACCGTAATAGCAGGTGAACGAATCCACGTCGATCCATTCCTTTTTCTCTCCCGCGACCTTTCCCACCGTAGGGCGGGAAAAAATACTGCCCTTCGTGCCGTTGCAGCCTGCGAACGATAATCCCACCGCAGCGATCAGCGGCAACGCCATCAATCGGCAAAACGCCTTTTTCATATTGTTACGACCTCCGTATTTTTATTTTGAATCCCTTTCCGTTAATTGTTTTTTATCGTGCAGAATCCTTTCTGCACGATAACGGGGCGCGCCCCGTTAAGATTTTATAATCGCCGTTTTGTCCGAGACGGTCAGCCCGCGGTCTTGCTGCGGGCGAACTCCGCCATATCTATCTTTGCTCCGCCGTTTTTCCGCGATTCCTCTGCGGCAAACGCGATCAGGTGCGAGGCGATCGCGTCGTCCACGGTCGAGCCCGCGCACGTTTTCGCGTCGAGCGCGTCGAACATTTCCGTCATCATGTGGTTGTCTCCGCCGCCGTGCCCGGACAGATCGTCGGTAAGCTTTGTAATGTCGTAAACGGTGCTTTCTCCCCCGAACGGGGTAACGGTCACCAGATTCAGCCGCTGGTCCGCCACGATTTCTCCGAGCGTCCCCATCACCTTTAATTCGCGGTAGTTATAGGCGGTAAAGCCCGTCATGGTAAGCGAAACGGTGATATCGTCCTGCATCTGCATATTTACGATCTGATGATCGACCACATTGTTATCGCAGCGGAACACGCACCGCCCGTAAGGTCCCTTCCTCATTGCCTCCAAAAGCAGCTCTTCCGTGGGATTCTCCGCCAGAATGTCGCAGGGCCAACCGTTGTTGCCGCTTCTTAGCCCGATCTCTTTATGGTCGAGATAAACGTTCGGCGCACTGTAGGGGCAGGTTTTAACGTAGCGGCAATCAAGGCAGCGTTCCGCGCTTCCCTCGGGCGCATTGCTCTCTTTAAAATATTTCAGCGATCCCACCGAGGAGACGGAAATACACTCCTTATCCAGCAACCAGCAAAGAATATTAAAATCGTGACAGCATTTTTGCAGGATCATGGGAGATTCGATCTTGTCGTTCCGCCAATTCCCCCGCACAAAGCTGTGCGCCTGATGCCAATAGCCTACGTTTTCCGTCGCGTTTACGGTAACGGGCTCCCCGATGACGCCGCTACGGATAATTTCCCTGATCTTGCGGAAAAACGCCGTATATTGCAGCACGTGGCAGACCGTGACCGTTCTTCCCGCCCTGTGCGCCGCTTCGCGTATCTCGATGCAGTCGGACGCCGTTACCGCGACGGGCTTTTCAAGGAGGAGGTCGTAGCCCAGCTCCAACGCTTTTACCGCGTGGTCGCGGTGCTGTCTGTCCTGCGTTGCGATAATTAAAACGTCCGCAAGCTTTTCCCGCGCCAAAAGACTTTCCGCGCTGTCGAAGCAGCGTTCCTCGGGCACGTTGTATTTTTCTTTGGCATAATTCACCTTGCGCCCGTCGATATCGGCGATCGCCGTTATTTTCATTCGCTCGGGGAACTTCTCCTGATATTTGGCGTAAGTATGCAATCCTCTTCCGCCCAAGCCCGCAATCGCAACCGTATACTGTTTCACAAGAGCACCTCTGTATTTTGTGAAGAATTTACATTTTTATATGTGAAAGTATCATAGCACAGTTTTTTTATGCTGTCAATAGTTTTTATGAAAATATTTTGTTTACCAACTTTGTTTACCAGCATTTTTTTTGATTTTTACGCTATTTTCCCAAATAAATCGTGAAAGCAAGCCATTACGTCATTTGTTGATAACATTTACTAAATAAATTTTATTTTGTTTACCAAACATATTGACAAATAATCCCGTTTTTGTTATAATATATGAAAAAAATTCGAAGGAAGTAAATTAAAATGGCAAACATTCGGGAAGTCGCCCTTCTCGCGGGCGTTTCGATCGCGTCCGTTTCGCGCATCCTCAGCCTGGACCCGAGCTACCGCGTTACGCTGGAAACGCGGGAAAAGGTGCTGAACGCCGCCGCGCAGCTCGGTTACAAACCCAAGACGAATTACCGCAAACGCCGCCCCGCCGAAAAAATCACCATCGGCTGCATTTCCCGAAAGACGGTGGAATTTACCACGGACAGCTATTACGTAAAAATATTAAACAGCGCGCAGGAATACCTCAAACGGCAGAATTACGACATCGACTTTGTGTTGTCCCAGTTCGATATCATGAACGAGGACTCCCTTTCCGCGCTGCTTTCCCATCCGCCGAAGGGGCTTATCCTCATGGATCATCCGGACGATAAAACCATGCAGTTCCTTTCCTCGAAGATAAAATACATCGTGGGAATAGATTCGGGACAGCCGACGATCGACAACGTGTGCTACGACCGCTTCGAGGCGGGCTGCCGCGCCATGCGCTATCTGTTGGACAAGGGGCATAAGGACATCGCCTATATCGGCGCGCATATCTCCGAAAACGTTACCAACATCGGTCGGTGCGAAGCGTATCTCAGAATGATGAGACAGGCGGGACTTACGGTCGATCCGGAATGGATCATAGACAGCAAGTGGCACCGCGGCGTTTGCTACGAGCGCACGATCGAGCTGATGAGCCGCGAAAAGCGCCCCACCGCGCTCTTTGTTTGCAGCGACCACATGGCGATCGCCGCCATGTCCGCCCTGCACTCGCTCGGCATTTCCGTCCCTAAGGAAATTTCCGTAATCGGAATTTCCGATATCGAGGATTCCCGCTATCTTACGCCCCCGCTCACGACGGTATCGGTGCCGCAGACGGAGATCGGGGAAGTCGCGGCGGAAATTTTATTGCAGCGGATCCGGGGAGACCGCACGCTGCCCAAACGCATCATCGTCCCCACGGAGCTTGTGGAGCGCAGCTCGGTGGCGCCGTTGCTTTAAAACGCGTTGCGCGGCTGCACATGTGCGCAGCCGCGCAACGTTATCATTTGAAATTTTTTTCCAATTCGCCCAAAAATATTGTCCGTAAATTCACGATTTAGGGTTGAATTATAATAAAGTTTATGATATAATTATGGAATGGTCGTTAAATCTTTATCGTAAAGATAGGACAAAAGAGAAAGAGGTAAATATAAGGAGGTTGTCTATGGAACATTGTGCAGCGTGCGGAACGCCGGAACAGCAGAAAAAGCTGAAAGCCGTTATCGAAAGCTCGCGGAGCACTCCGGGTTGCCTGATGCACATTTTACAGGAAGCGCAGGCGATTTACGGATTTCTGCCCATCGAGGTGCAGAAGATCATTGCGGAGGGTTTGGGAATTTCCCTTTCGGAAGTTTACGGGGTGGTTACGTTCTACTCCCAGTTCTCGTTAAAACCCAAGGGAAAATACCGCATCAGCGTCTGTCTGGGAACCGCTTGCTACGTAAAAGGTTCGGACAAGATTCTCGAAGAGATCGAAAAACAGCTGGGCATCAAGTGCGGCGAATGCACCGAGGACGGGCTGTTCTCAATCGACAGCTGCCGTTGCGTGGGCGCGTGCGGGCTTGCTCCCGTGCTTATGGTAAATGACGAGGTTTACGGCAAACTCACGCCCGATATGGTGAAAGGAATTCTCGATTCTTATAAGGGGGAAAACAAATGACGATCCAGCAATTAGACGCCATTCGCAAGGCGAAGCACGATTTGATCGAAGTGCGCCGCGTGGTGAAAGAAGAGGGCGAAAAACTCGCCGAGAAAACGGGCTACCGCAAGCAGGTGCTTGTCTGCGGCGGAACGGGCTGCACTTCCTCGCACTCCATGAAGGTCATCGAACAGCTTGAAAAATCGCTGAAAGAGTTAAAGCTCAAAGACGTGCTCATCGTAAAAACGGGCTGCTTCGGGCTCTGCTCGCTCGGTCCCATCATGATCGTTTATCCCGAGGGTGCGTTCTATGCGCAGATGACGCCCGAGCACGCCAAGACGGTTGCCGAAAAGCACCTTGTCAAGGGCGGCTCTATCGTAAAAGAACTGCTTTATCAGGGCACCGTGTTAAAGGACGGCAGCGTGATTCCCTTTGCGGAAACGCCCTTCTATAAAAAACAAATGCGCATCGCGCTGCGCAACTGCGGCGTGATTGCGCCCGAGGATATCGAAGAGGCGATCGCCGCGGGCGATTACGAGGCGCTCGAAAAGGTGCTCACCTCCATGACGCCCGACGACGTGGTAAACGAAATGCTCGCTTCGGGCTTGCGCGGCAGAGGCGGCGCGGGCTTCCCCACGGGCAGAAAGTGGGCGTTTGCGAAGGCTTCGCAAAACGACGTGAAATACGTGTGCTGCAACGCCGACGAGGGCGACCCCGGCGCGTTCATGGACCGTTCGGTGCTGGAGGGCGACCCCCACTGCGTGCTCGAAGCCATGACCATCGCAGGCTATGCGATCGGCGCGCACCAGGGCTATATTTACGTCCGCGCGGAATATCCCGTCGCGGTAAAACGGTTGCAGATTGCGCTCGATCAGGCGCACGAATACGGTCTGCTCGGCAAGAACATTTTAGGGCTGGGATTCGATTTCGACATCGAAGTCCGTCTCGGCGCGGGCGCGTTTGTTTGCGGCGAAGAGACTGCTTTGATGGCTTCCATCGAGGGTCATCGCGGCGAACCCCGTCCCCGTCCTCCCTTCCCCGCGGTAAAGGGTCTGTTCGGAAAGCCCACGCTTTTGAACAACGTGGAAACCTGGGCGAACGTAAACCCCATCATCACCAAGGGCGCCGCGTGGTATTCCTCCATCGGTACGGAAAACTCCAAGGGCACCAAGGTGTTTGCGCTCGGCGGTAAAATCACCAACGTCGGCTTGGTGGAGGTCCCCATGGGCACCACCCTGCGAGAGATCGTAGAAGAGATCGGCGGCGGCATCCCCGGCGGCAAAAAATTCAAGGCGGCGCAGACGGGCGGACCTTCGGGCGGCTGTATCCCCGCTTCCTGCATCGACACCCCCATCGACTACGACAGCCTGATCGCGATCGGCTCGATGATGGGCTCGGGCGGAATGATCATTCTCGACGAAGACACCTGCATGGTCGATATTTCCAAATTCTACCTCGAATTCACGGCGGACGAAAGCTGCGGAAAGTGCACGCCCTGCCGTATCGGAACCAAGCGCCTGCTGCAGCTCCTTACCAAGATCACGGAGGGCAAGGGCGAGCCTGAGGACATCGTAAAGATCGAAGAGCTGGCGTCCCACATGAAGTCCTCTTCGCTGTGCGCCCTCGGACAGAGCGCGCCCAACCCCGTACTTTCCACGCTGCATTACTTCCGCGAAGAGTATCTGGAACACATCAACGACAAGAAGTGCTCGGCGGGCGTATGCAAGGCGATGCTCTCCTTCGTCATCGACAAAGAGAAATGTATCGGGTGCGGCGTATGCATGAAGAACTGCCCCGTAAACGCGATTTCCAAAACCGACTACGTGGCTGCGGGTCATAAGCTCCCCTCGCTCGCAATCGACAGTGCGAAGTGCATCAAATGCGGCGTTTGTATGGGCAACTGCAAATTCAAAGCAATCGAGAAAAAGTGAGGTGAAACCCATGACGAAAAACGTAACGTTAAAAATCAATAATATTTCCGTCACCGTTCCCGAAGGAACGACGATTTTACAGGCGGCGAGAAAGGCTCATATCGAGATTCCCACGCTCTGCTACTTAAAGGACGTCAGCTGCGTGGGCTCCTGCCGTATGTGCCTTGTGGAAGCAACGGGCGCGCGCGGACTGGTCGCCGCGTGCGTGTACCCCGTAGCGGAAGGCATGGAAGTGAGAACGAACACCGAAAAGTGCCGCCAGAGCAGAAAAATGACCTTGGAGCTGCTCCTTTCCAAGCACAAGAAAAAGTGTCTCTCCTGCGAGAGAAACCACAACTGCGAGCTGCAAAAGCTCTCGCTCGGCTACGGCGTGGACGAGGACCGCTTCCAGGGCGAAAACTTCGTGCTTCCCCTCGACGACGCGGCGCCCGCCGTAGTGCGCGACAACGACAAGTGCATTAACTGCTCGCGCTGCGTGGCGGCTTGCGAAAAGCAGCACGTAAACGCGATCGGGCACATCGGCAGAGGCTTTAACGTGCACATCGGCAGCGCGTTCGATATGCCGCTGAAAGAATCGGTCTGCGTGGGGTGCGGTCAGTGTATCGTCGCCTGCCCCGTGGGCGCCCTCTCCGAGCGTTCGACCATCGACGAGGTTTGGGCGGCGCTGTCCGATCCCAAAAAACAGGTGGTGTTCTTCACCGCTCCCTCAGTCCGCGCGACGCTGGGCGAAGCGTTCGATATGCCCGTGGGCACCAACGTGGAGGGAAAAATGGTTGCGGCGATCCGCCGCCTCGGTCCCGACCACGTGTTCAACATGGACGTGACCGCCGACCTTACCATTATGGAAGAGGCGAGCGAGCTGATCAACCGCATTAAGACGGGCAAGCCCATGCCCATGTTTACCTCCTGCTGCCCCGGCTGGGTGAAATTCGTCGAGAAGAAATATCCCGAGATGATCCCCCACCTTTCCACCTGCAAATCGCCCCAGCAGATGTTCGGCGCGCTGTTAAAGAGCTACTGGTGCGAAAAGAACGGAATCAACCCCGAAGATCTGTACGTGGTAAGCGTAATCCCCTGTACGGCGAAGAAAAACGAGTGCAAGCGCGAAGAGATGGCAAAGGACGTAGACGCCGCGATCACCACGCGCGAGCTTGCCCGCATGATCAAGACGGCGGGCATCAAGTTTACCGAACTTCCCGACGAGGAATTCGACAATCCGTTCGCGATCGCGACGGGCGGCGGAGCGATTTTCGGCGCGACGGGCGGCGTAATGGAAGCGGCGCTGAGAACGGCTGCGCACATGATGGACGGCAGCTTCGAGGTGCTCGACTTCTTTGCGGTCCGCGGCGCGACCCCCATTAAGGAAGCAACCTATCTGGTAGCGGGTAACACCGTCCGCGTGGCGGTCGCTTCCGGTCTTGCCAACGCCGAGACGATCATTAAACAGATTCAGTCGGGCGAAAAGCAGTATGACTTTATCGAGATCATGGCGTGCCCCGGCGGCTGCGTAAACGGCGGTGGACAGCCCACCCTTTCGGACAGCATCCGCAACTCTACCGAGCTGAAAGAGGCGCGCGCGAAGGCGCTGTATTCGGCAGACGTGAAAAACGAGCTTCGCCGCAGCGACGATTCGCCCGTGATCGACGATCTGTACAACGAATTTTTCACCTTCCCCAACAGCCCCAAGGCGCACAAGCTGTTGCATACGCATTACACCGCGGACAAAAGAATTTAAAGGTTTTTGATAAAAAGACCGAGGCTTTCGCCTCGGTCTTTTATTTTACTGAACGATTTTCTGTCGTACTAAGCGGATTTCTGTCATTCTAACAAATTTTTGTCATTCCGACCGAATGTGAAGAATCCCCTATTACGCAGTCTCCCCGTGAGATTCCCGCGGTCGCGCCACTCCCTCGGAATGACAAGGCAGAAGCGCATACTAACTGCCATTCCGAGCCCCTTTACCGGGCGCCCCGCCATTCCGTGGAGTTGTGCAAAAACGACGAGAAGATAATGGCGGCACGAGCGCAACGCGCGAAGTTAAAATCCCACGGAGGAACGGGCGGACTTCGCACATGGGATTCTTCGGCAAGCCTCAGAATGACAAGGTGAAACACACGCCAACTGTCATTCCGAAGAGGCGCACATTATCCCCCCGTCATTCAGAGGGACGGTGCAACCGTCCCGAAAGAATCTTTGCTCCCTCGAAAAACAGACTACAAACAAGACGAGAGCAAGATTCTTTATTTGACAATTTCCTTTTGTTTGCATATAATAATGAATATGCGTACGGAGACGAAACAAAAGACCATAGGAATATGCTACCTGCTGGGCGCGGCGCTCTGCTTTGCGTGCATGAATCTGTTCGTAAACAAGGCGGGCGAGCTTCCCCTGATGCAAAAGGTATTTTTCCGCAACTGCATTACCGTTGCGGTGGTGTTCGTGCTTTTGCTCTGCTCCAAAGAAAAATTCCGAATTCACGACAAAAGCTGTATCCTTTGGCTGCTGCTGCGCGCGGCAATCGGATTTTTGGGCGTGATTTTAAACTTTTACGCGATCGACTATATCGGAAGCATTTCGGACGCTTCCATTTTAAACAAGCTTTCGCCCTTCTTCGCGATCGTATTTTCCGTATTTTTATTAAAAGAAAAGCCGCGGCTGGTCGAAATGATATACGTAATCATCGCGTTCGGCGGAGCGATGTTTGTGGTGAAACCCTCCTTTTCCGCGCAGGCTCTGCCCGCGCTGTTCGGGTTTTTAAGCGGCGCATGCGCGGGCTTTGCCTATACCTGCGTGCGCATTCTGGGCAAAAAGGGCGAACGCGGAAACATGACCGTATTTATCTTCGCCGTATTTTCGACCGTCGTTTCCCTCCCCTTTGTGATCGCCTTCTGGAAGCCTATGACCGCCATGCAGCTGTGCTGGCTGCTGCTTGCGGGAGTAGCCGCAACGGGCGGACAGTTTTTTATTACCGCAGCCTATCGCCGCGCGCCCGCCAAAGAAATTGCGGTGTTCGACTATGCGCAGGTGCTCTTCGCGGCGATCCTCGGCTTTTTGTTCCTTTCGCAGATCCCCGATTGGTGGAGCGCGGCGGGTTACGTCATCATAATCGGCGCGGCGGTGGGCAGATGGCTTTACGAATTGAAGCGCCCCGCGCCGCTCCCCGTGCCGCCCGTCGAAACGGAAACCGCCGAACAAGCGCCTCCGCAGGATGAAAATTCCGCCGACGACGGCTAAATTTCTTGCTATTTTTTTCCGAATATGTTATGATTACCGTGTAATCTATGAAAAAAAGCAAATCCCAGAAAAACCAAACGCCTCGAAGCGGCGAATCGCAGCCGGAAGAGACGGACTTGCATACGACGGACGACAAAGAATTTGCCGCCCGCTATCATTTTGCCAAGGAACGGGAAGTAGAAAAACTCACCAAGGAGATCGAAGAGAAACAGTCCTCCTCGACCAAGGCGAAAAAGCGGAATAAGTGGATCAAAAACATACTTCTGCTTGTTTTAATCGGCGCGTCTATCGGGATCATGTTCCTGATCACGGGCGAGTTGGGCGACACTTCGGTGAGCATCGGCGAAATGTTCCGCGGCGTAAACTGGCACTGGTTCGGCGCGTTCGTCGGGCTCATTCTCATTTTAATGCTGCTGGGAGCCTTGAAATACGCCTACCTTTTAAAAATTTCCACGGGGAAATACCGGCTCGGGATCTCCTCTAAAACCATGTTTTTGGGAAAGTATTACGACGGGATCACCCCCCTCGGCACGGGCGGACAACCCTTCCAGATTTATTATCTGCACAAAAAGAAGGTGCCCGCAGGCATCGCCACCGCAACCCCCCTCGTGCGCTATATCGTCGAGACCATGGTGTTCTGCGTTGCGGCGTTCGGGCTTTTGATTGCGGCGCACTTCGTCGTGTCGCTTTCGGGCACAACGCGCACGGTTACCTTTGTCGTTGCATGGATCTCGCTGGCATTTAATTTTATCGTGCCCATCCTCATTGTTTTGGCTTCCATCGCGCCCAATCTGGGGAAACGGGTCATCGTAAAAATCGTCACGTTTTTGAATAAAATCAAAATCGTAAAGCACAAATACCCCACCATGAAAAAGTACGTTTACGAGATGCAGGAATACAGCCACTCGATGAAGGTAATGATCATAAAATGGTGGAAGCTGCTCCCCCTTATTTTGATCAATATGCTCGATACGCTCGCATACGTCAGCATTCCCTTTTTTGCGGTGCTTGCGGTGGCGAACGTCGCGCCCTCGGCGGAGCTTTACTTGCAGATGTGCTGCATGAGCATGATTTCCTTTTACGTCGCCTCCCTCGTGCCCACGCCCGGAAACAGCGGCGCGAACGAAAGCGCCACTACGATCATATTTTTGCAAATCGCCGCATCGTTCGGGTTTGCGGCGGTCAGCGGATGGGTCGTCCTGTTCTGGCGATTCGCAACCTATTACCTGTATATTTTGATCGGGATTTTTATCAACGTAACCGACATGATCCGCGGCGCGGTAAAGAGCAAGCGCGAAAGCAAAATTTCAACGGACGGAGAATAATATGTCCGAACGGGAACCGCAGCAACAAAATACGCCCGAAAAAACGGACGGAGAATTTCTGCCCGCTTCTTCCGTGCGCCGCAAAGACAAAAGAACGACGCGCGGTTTTTGGATAAAGACCGCGTTTATGCTCGTTTTGATCGGCGCGTCGATCGCCGTCATGTTTACGATAACCGACTATCTTTCGCCCGAGGGAACGCTCTCGTTAAAGGAGCTGATCAAGGGGATCGACTGGCGGTTTTTTGCAATTTTAATCGGCGTGATCGTGCTATATATCCTCGTCGAAAGCGGAAAATACGCCTTTTTATTAAAAATTTCCACCAAAAAATTTCGGTTCCGTACTTCCTTTAAGACCATGTTTTTGGGGAAGTATTACGACGGAATCACCCCGCTGAGCACGGGCGGACAGCCCTTTCAAATTTACTATCTGCACAAAAAACACGATATCCCGCAGGGCGTCGCCACCGCGATCCCGCTGGTGCGCTATATCGTAAGCGCCATCGTCATTACCGTTATTTCCGTCGCGCTGCTCATTTTAACGCCGTTTATCATTAAAGATAACGAAACGCTCACGGTCGCCGTGCTCGTCATGTCCTGGATCTCGCTGGCGCTGAACTGCATGTTCCCCGTGGCAATTATTCTGTTTTCGGCATATCCCAACGCCACCAAGCGCATGATCGCGGGAATCATTCACGTGCTTTATAAAATGCATATCGTTAAACACAAATTCCTCGTGATGAACAAATGGCTGCGCGAGCTGAACGCGTTCGGCGTATCTATTAAAATGTTCGCCAAAAAAATAAAGTACTCCGCGCCCCTCGTCATTTTGGCGGCGTTGGAATGCATGATAAACTATACCGTTCCCTTCTTCGTCGTCGTTGCAATCGCGGGACCCGAAGCCGTGCCCCCCACGTGGGAGCTTTGGGTGCAGATCATCTGTTTAAGCATGATAACGCGCTATACGGCGCTGCTCATTCCCACCCCAGGCAATACGGGCGCGGTGGAAACGGCGGGCTCTTTGGTGTTTATTACCGTTCTTACGGACGCGTTAAAGCCCGTTATGGGCTGGGTGGTGTTCGTATGGCGGTTTATTACCTACTATATGTACATTTTAACGGGAATCGGGATAAATATCTTCGAAGTGATAAGAGGCGCGGTCGAACAAAAGCGCGCTTCGAAACGCGAACATACGGAATAACAAAACGCCCCGTTGCGGCATGGCAACGGGGCGGATTTTTTGCTTTTAAACGGAAACGATTGCAGGGGTAACCTTACCCTTGTGCACGACGAGATATAAATAGCTCGGATTCGCATACGCGCCGAGCGCGCCCGGATTCATGCAGAGCACGCCGTCCACCTCGCGCACCTCCGCCCGATGCGTGTGCCCGTACAGGGCAACCGAGCACCCGCGCTCCTTTGCGTGCGCGGCAAGGCGGGCAAGACCGCTCTTCACGCCGTATTTGTGCCCGTGACAGCACAAGAGCGAAACCCCCTCCTCTTCGAGCACGAACTCTTCCCCGCCGTAAAACAAATCGCAGTTTCCCTTGCAAATATACGTCTTTTCGGGATATTGCGAAAACGTATCGCGCAGATCGCCCGACCCGTCGCCGAGGTGAACGATAAAATCATTTTCCGCAAACAACGGCTTTATTTTTTCGAGCGCGTTCCGCCGCCCGTGCGAATCGGAAAGCACGACGAACGTTTTCAAAGCTTTTCCTCCAATGCGCTCAGCGCGCGCCCGCGGTGAGAAACCCCGTTCTTTTCCTCGTCCGAAGCCTCGCCGAAGCTCTTTTGCAGATCCTCGCTGAAAAACAGGCAGTCGTAGCCGAATCCGTTCGTCCCGCGCTCCTCCCGCATGATCTCGCCGTAGGTACGCCCCTCCGCCGTAATCAGTTTTCCGTCGGGAAACGCAAGCGCGATCGCGCAGGCAAAGTAGGCGCGGCGGTTTTCGACGCCCTCCATATTTTTTAACAATAGCCCGCGGTTGTCCGCGTCGTCTCCACCCGAATAGCGCGCGCTGTAAACGCCGGGAGCGCCGCCTAACGCCTCCACGCACAGTCCGCTATCGTCCGCGAGCGCGGCGAAGCCCGTCGCCTCGCACACGGCACGAGCCTTTAATTCGGCGTTCTGCGCAAACGTTGCGCCCGTCTCCTCCACGTCGCCGAAAAATCCCGCTTCCTTTGCGGACAGCACGCGCCAACCCTTTAAAATCGCGCGGAATTCCTTTAATTTATGCGCGTTGCCCGTGGCGGCAACGATCGTTTTTTCCATTTACTCCACCTCTAACGGCACAACTTCAAACCGATTCACGTTTACCAGTCCGTAGTCGGTCAGCCGCACCGTGGGGATCACCGCCAGCGAGAGGAACACCAGCGTCATAAACGCTTCTATGCCCTCGGTCACGCCCATCGCGTGCGCGTGCGCCGTAATTTCGCCCGTGCCCCGAATCACTTCCTCCGCGGAAGCCGAGCTCATCAGTCCCGCAATATCGAAGGGAAACACCTCCTCTCCGTCCTTGCCGACCCGAGCCATACCGCCGCCAGCCTCTTTCAAAAGGGAAACTGCGCGCGTCATCGCCTCGTCGCTGTCTCCCAGCACCACCAGATTATGCGCGTCGTGCGCGACCGATATGGCAATGGCGCCGCCGCGGAAGCCGTAGCCTTTTACCACGCCCAGCCCCGTTCTTCCGCTTGCAAAGTGCCGCTCGATCACCGCAAGCTTGCAAAGCCCCGTGCCCTCCAAACAGGCAAATCCGTCCTTTACGGGAACGGTTACGATCTCCTCCTGCGTGACGATGGTAGACTCGGGCGAAACCGCGATCGCACGCAGCTTTCCGCTCTTGCAGGGAATTTTAAAATCGTCCGCAGAGGGCTCCTTTACGTGCACGGTGCCGAGCACGGACTTGGGCAGATAGCGCTCCGCCGAGAAGAGCGCCTTCCCGTTTTCGGCGGTGAGCTCACCCTCCTTGAACACGGCGCGCACGCGGAAGTCCTTCATGTCCTCCACCAGCGTTAAATCCGCAAAGTAAGCGGGAGCGACCGCGCCCCGTCCCTTTAAGCCGTAGCACTCCGCCACGTTCAGCGTCGCCATCATCACGGCACGCTCGGCGGGCATTCCCTCTTTTACCAAACGGCGCAGCAAATCGTCCAGATGTCCGCGCTCGGACAGATCGCGGGCGTTCTTGTCGTCCGTGCAAGTGATGAAACGGCGGAAATTATATTCGTCCGCAGCCAGCACGACGTCCTTTAAGTTATTCGTGGAGGAGCCGCAGCGCACCTGCACGTACATTCCGCGCGCCGCCTTTTCCTTGCACTCCTCTACGGAAATATTTTCGTGATCGGTCTTCATGCCGCCGCAAAGGTAGGCGTTTAACGCGTCGCCCGTCAAAGCGGGCGCGTGCCCGTCGGCTACCTTTCCCAGCTTCTGCGCCGCAGTCAGCTTGCGGAGCATATCCTCGTCGCCCGCAAGCACCGCGGGGAAGTTCATCACCTCGCCCAAGCCGAAAAACAGCTCTCGGGAGAGCTCCCGCTCCGTCTCTTTTCCGTCGATGACCGCGCCGCTCGTTTCGAAAGGCGTTGCGGGAACGCAGGAGGGAAGCTGCAAATACACCTCCAGCGGACGCTTGCCCCCCGCGCGAAGGCGCTCGAAGCTCTCCTTAATGTACTCCGCGCCCGCCACGCCGCACACGTTCACGATCTCGTGCGGGTCAGCGACGATCCCCGTTGCACCGTGCGCGCACACGATCTGTGCGAACGCCTCGGGCGAAAGGGTGGAGCTCTCTACGTGAATGTGCGCGTCGAGAAAGCCTGGCAGAACGGTAAGCCCCGCCGCGTCGTAAACCTTTTCCCCCTCGTACCCCGTGCCGATTCCCGCGATCACGCCGTTTTTTACGGCGATATCGCCTTTTTCGGTCTTGCCTGTAAATACGTTAAAAATTTGGGCGCCTTTTATGACAAGGTCGCACTTCGCGCGTTTCATCGCGCAATCAATTAAAGTTTTCATAGTTGAATTATATCACAAAAGCGGCTGAATTTCAAGCCGCTTTTTAAGAATTTATTTGATTTTCGCGCGCATTCGCAGGGAATTGAGCACGGCGAGAAGCATAACGCCCACGTCGCCGAGCACCGCCGCCCACAGCGGGATCCACCCGAAGAGCGTAAGCGCCATCAGCGCGGCTTTTACGGCGATCGAAAATACGATATTTTCCGTAACGATCTTCCTTGTTTTCTTCGCGCCCCGCACCGCTTTGGGCAAGGCGGCAAGGTTATCGGAAGCCAGCACCAAATCGCTCGCTTCAATCGCGGCGCCGCTGCCCAGCGCGCCCATCGAGACGGAAACGTCGCTTTCCGCCATAACGGGCGTATCGTTGATGCCGTCGCCCACGTACATCATCTTTCCGCGCGCTTTCAGCCGCTTGGCGCACTCGGGCTTTTGTTCGGGAAGCAGCTCGGCGCAGATTTCGCTCAGCCCCAGCCCTTCGAGCGCCCGTTCCGCCCGCTCTTTCGTGTCGCCCGTGAGCACCGCCGTATACGCAACGCCCGCCCTTTTCAGCTCTGCGATCGCCTCGGCGGCGTTAGGCTTTAATCCGTCCGTGATTTCCACGCTCCCGAGAAAGCTTCCGCCCTCCGCCACGTACACCGCCAGATTGCCCGTTTGTACGGGCTCGAACGCCACGCCCCGCTCGGCAAACAGCTTCGCGCTGCCGACAAGCACCTCCTTCCCGTTTACGACCGCCGCGATTCCCTTCCCCGCGATCTCCTCCGTCTTTTCGCAGGAAAAGGGCGTATCCGTCCCCGCAAACGCCTGCGAGAGCGGGTGCGAGGAATTTTGCTCCGCCGCCGCGGCAAGCTGCAACACCCGTTCGCCGCCGTTCACGCCCGCCACCGAGAACTTTCCCTCGGTAAGCGTGCCCGTCTTGTCGAACGCGGCGACCTTTACCGAAGCGAGCGTATCCAGATAGACCGCGCCCTTGGCAAGCACGCCCGCACGCGCCAGCGACCCGACGCCCGAAAAGTAGGTGAGCGGCACCGAAATGATCAGCGCGCAGGGGCAGGAAATCACCAAAAAGTTTAACGCGCGCGAGATCCATACGGAAAACTCCGCCCGGCCGCCCCCCGCAACGAGCGGCGGGACGATCGCCAGAACAAGGGCGCACAGAACCACGATCGGCGTATACCAACGCGCAAAGCGGGTTATAAACTTTTCGGGCTGCGCCTTTTGGGAAGAGGCATTCTCCACCAAATCGAGAATTTTTGCAACCGCGCTCTCGGAGGAGGGGCGCAGCACGACCGCCTGCACCGCCTCGCCCGCGTTTACGCTCCCCGCCAGCATTTCCTCTCCCGCGCGCACCTCGCGGTAATACGCTTCGCCCGTCAGCGATTTTACGTCCAGCTCCGTCTCGCCGTTCTTTAACGTGCAGTCTGCGGGGAGCTTATCTCCCTTCCGCAAAAGGATCACGTCGCCCGCCTTTAACTCCTCGGGCGAAACCTCTTTGTTTCCCCCGTCGGTCACTAAAATCGCAGAATCGCTCTTCAACTCCATCAGCTTGCGGATCGCCCCGCGGGAAGACCCCACTGCGAGCGATTGCAGCAGCTCGCCGATCTGATACAGCAGCAGTACGATCGCGCCCTCCATGTTCTGCCTCAGCGCGAACGCGCCCGCCGCCGCAACGAGCATCAGTAAATTTTCGTCCAGCAGCAGTCCGAAGTGAAATCCTCCGCGGAACGCCTTGGGCACGTTTTTTACCACCGTGAACAGCACCGACCAGCCCGCCGCCGCAAATGCGCAGATGTACAGGGAAAACACGATCCATTCGTCGATTCCGCCGACCAGCTCCATGATTAGCGCGGGGAGAAAGAACGCGAGCGATACCGCGATCGAGATAATTTCTTTGAAATGCCGCTCCTTTTTCTCGGGCGCGTTGCCGTCGATAATTTCCACCTCTTCGAAGTGCGAGATCGCGTACACCGCCTTTTCCAGTGCCTGCGCACAATCGTAATCGAAGCCGACGCGCTGCCCCACGAAATCTACCGAAACTTCCGAAAGCCCCTTAATTTGAGAAAGCTCCTCCTCCAGCTCCGCCGCGCACGCGGCGCAGTCCAAATTTGCGATTTTAATTTTTTTCCGCATAATTCTCTCCTTAAAATTTACAGTTTAAATGCGTGCACGCAAGCTCCAACAGTGCGGTAACGTGCTCGTCTGCCAGCGAATATACAATATTCTGCCCGTCTCTGCGCGCCTTTACGATCCCGTTTGCGCGCAAGATGCGCAGCTGGTGCGAAACCGCGCTCTGCGTTCCGCCTGCCGCCTGCACGATGTGAAATACGCACAGCTCGCCCTGCCGCAGCGCGAACAGTATTTTCATGCGAGAGGGCTCCGAAAACGCCTTGAACGAAGCGCAGACGCGCTCTACCGCCTCCTCCGACGGCATATTCGCCTTTGCACGCTCCGCCGAAAACGCGTGCTCTTCTTTGTGATTACATTCCGTCATATCGAACTCCCTATATATAAATATATGAATAACTGTTCATATATTACCACAAATAAAAAACGCTGTCAAGCGTTTTTTAAATAATTTTTAAACTTTTTTCCGAAACGAACGCGCGCCCGTTCAAATAGGAAAGCCCGCCCGTAAAGCGGAAGCTGAGCCGTTTTGCCACGAGCAGCTGGCGGGTGGCGTGTATTTTGCGGTTAAACGCGCCGTCGCCGTATTTTTCGTCGCCCGCCACAGGGTGCTTTAAGAATGCGAGGTGCGCCCTGATTTGGTGCGTTTTGCCCGTATGCAGCGTAATTTTCAGCAGGCTCGTTCGGGCGCCCTCCTCTATCACCTCGTACTCGGTGACGATTTTTTCGCCCCGCGGCTCTCTGCTCACAAAAACCTGAGAGCGCGCTTCGTCCTTATACAGATACGCTTCCTCCACGGCGTGCTTTTTCGGCATTTTCCCCACCGCCACGGCAAGATAGGTTTTTTCTGCCCGACGGTCGCGGAACGCGTCCTTTAACTCCGTTTCCGCCGGCGGCGTTTTGGCAAACGCCATAACGCCCGCGGTGTTGCGGTCCAGCCGATGGATAAAATACGTTTCACCCCGTTCGCACAACGCGGAAAACACGGCTTCGGAATTCACCCCGCTCTCCTTATCGACGACGGTCACGTTTTCATCCTCGTACAGAACCGTAAACGCCGTTTTTTTCTCCTGCTGCGGAGTCAAAAAATACTGCACCTCGTCGCCCGCTTTCAGCAGGATATTTTCGCCCGTCTTAATTCCGTTTACGCGGATTTCCCGCTCCTTTAACAGCGTGCGGAAGCAAAACGACGCCTGCGCGTAAACGTTATCTGTGAAGTTTTTTAACGAACCTTCTTCGTTTACCGTGAACTTTTTCAAATCTTTTCTTTCCTATTATCCGGAATGCGACCGCGGGCGCCAAGCCGAGTGCCACGTAAATCCCGCCGCCGAGCAAAATAAAATACACAACGTAACTAAACAGCAGCGCGCTTCCCGTCTGCGCAAGCGCGTATAACAGCGCGCGCTTCCAGCCGAGCTCCTTCGCGCTCGCCGCGATCGCCGAAACGCAGGGCGAGCAAGTAAGCACGAACGTTGCGAACGCAAACGCGCTCGCCGCCGTAAATGGCAGCGCCTCCCCGTAAAACATGGCGAGCACTCCCGCCACGTTTTCTTTGGCGACCAGCCCGGAGAGCGCGGCGTACGCCACCCGCCAATCGTTCATGCCGATGGGCGCGAACAGCACGCGCAAGCCGCCGCAGAGATAGCTCAGCATGCTCTCCTCCGCTGCGCACGGCTGAAACGCAAAGTTAAACGACGAGGTAAGCCACGAGAGCAGAAAGAACGCCAGAACGACCGTTGCCACCTTTATTATAAACTGTTTTATCTGAAAGAGCAAGGATTTCAGCACAAAAACGGGACGGGGAATTTGCAGGGGCGCAAGCTCGAGCACAAAAGCGGGCGGGGTTCTGTCCTTTAACAGCAGCGCGGCGATCAGGCTGAGCCCCACGCCGAGCGCGTACAGCAGTACGACGGCGAAGAAGGGATTGCGGAAAAAGGAAGCGGACAGCGCGAGGAACACGGGCAGCTTTGCGCTGCAAGAGATATACGGCAGACACAAAATCACCCGCCGCTGCACCTTTTTATCGTCCAGCCCGCGGGTGGTGAGGATCGCCGCAGCCGTACAGCCGAACCCCATCAACAGCGAAAACACCGCCCTGCCGTTTAAACCGAGTTTGGAAAAAAATCCGTCCGTCAGCACGGCGAGGCGGGATAACAGCCCGCTCTCCTCCAACACGATTAAAAAGAAGTACAGCAGCGAAATCTGAGGCAGAAAACAGAGCACCCCGCCCAGACTGTTCAACAGCCCGTCGCACACAAACCCGCGCAGCACGGGCGAGGAGATATTCCGCGCCAAGCCGCCCAGCGTCTGCACGAAAAAATCCGAAACGGCGTTTTTTAAAAAGTCCCCCGCCATTCCCTTGGCGAACGTGATAAAAAAGACGAGCAGAAACACCGCTGTAAAGAACGGAAAACAAAAAAATCCGTTGGCGAACAGTTTTTCCGCACGTGAGAGCCCCTCCTTCGGAAGCCGATAAACGGATTCGGGCAGCTCCGCCGCAAGCGCTTGCGTTGCGGGCGCGGACAGAAAGCCGGCGACCTCCGCCCGCAGCCGTTTTTTGGATTTCCCCTCGGTGACGATGACGGGAACGCCCGTCCGCTCGGACAGCGCCGCAATATCCAGCCGCCCGCCCGCGCGCGTAAACGCCCTGTATTTGGTGAGCACCAGCGCGGCTTTTCTCCCTTTGGCAAGCTCGAAAAACAGGGGCAGGGAACGGTCTAAATTCGAGCATTCCGAAACGAAGAGCATCGGCTCCGTTTCGTGCGTGCGCAAAAAATCGCAGGCGAGCTTTTCCTCCATGCTCAGCGATTCGGTAGAATATACGCCCGGCAGATCGCACACGGCAACGCGCGTTCCGCCGAGCGTAACTTCGCGTTCGAGCACGCCCACCGTTACCCCGTGCCAGTTGCCCACCTTGGCGTGTCCGCCCGTGAGGGCGTTGAACAGCGTGCTCTTCCCCGCGTTGGGATTTCCCGCCAGCAGCAGCCTTACGTCCGCCATACGCGTATCCCCGCCGCCGTATCTCTGTCTATCGCCACCTTTGCGCTGCGCGCCTGCAACAGATAGGTCTTTTTAAACAGCGAAATTTTCAGCACAGACACGTTGGCTCCCTTATACACGTTTAAATACCTGAGACGCGCCTGCATCTCTTCCGAAAGCTCCACCTTTAACACTACGGCTCTGTCGCCGCTCTTTAAATCACATACCGTCATACTATAAAAAATGCGGACGGAGCTTGAATTATGCTCCGTCCGTATTTCTAATTCGATCCGATTACGCGTGCTTGGTTTCCGTAACCGTTCTGTCGCCGCGCAGCTTCAGCGCGCCGTTGGTGATGATGGGCGAAATAATCAGCCAGATCGCCGCAAGCAGAATGAGCGAATACACGATGATCGAACCCACGCTGCGCGGTCCCATAAAGATTTCCGATACAAGGTTGAAATCGAAAAATCCGAACAGACCCCAGTTCACCGCTCCCAAAAGGACGAGAATATACGAAATAATATTTGCGATAACCATAATTTATCCTCCCGCATTATGTTGTGCGGATATACGGATTTCATGCGCAATAAAAAGGCGCCGCTTTCCGCAGCGCCGTAACATTTATTTTTCCTTCTTTTCCGTCTTTTTGCCGCCCTTCAGCTTTCTCAAATCCACTTCGTCGAGCGACTTATCCGAAGGCTTCACCAAAAGCAATACCAAAATAATCACGCCGAGCACTGCCGAAATGGAGAACAGAACCACCGAAACCACGTTATCCTGCAGCCACTGCGACTGACCGGGAATGGTATCGACGGGGTTGCGCACTTCAACGACTTGATATCCCGCGGTGCTGTAACCCGGAAGCCCCGAATCCTTTACCGTGACCTTTAACACATAAAAGCCCGTCTTTTGGGGCACGAACGAAAGCGCGGAATCGGGATTCCATTTATAGTCGTTGTCCGTGTCGTCCCACTCTGCGCTGTCCTCCTCCACTTCGTCGTTAAACGTGCGGATCCCCACAAGCGCGTCCTTGTAAGTCTCTTCCACGTACTGCTTCGCGTTGTCCACAAACGAGGAATAACTGGGAACCTTGGTTCCCGAAGGCACCTTCGACGTGTCGAAGAAATACAGCTCGTATTCGGTCTCGTAGCCCGTAAGCGCAATGATCTTAAAGTTTTCAAACGTGTAGCTGCCGTTGCGCGAGCCCTGCGACTGTTCGCCGGGATCTTCTACGGTAGCGCCGTCGTAGTCGATATAAAAGCTGAATTCGGGGATACACTCGAAATCCCAGATATTACTGCTCGTCACCTCTACCAGCTCGCCGTTGTCGTACAGCTTTAAGGCGTTGTTCGAAGCGTCCGTTACCAGCACGCGGAACTTATACCAGCCCATCTGATCGACTTCCAGCTTTAACGCATTGTAGCGCAGAGAGGTCTGGGAGGACGCCGAAGCACTGCTGTCCTGGCTCTCTTTGTAGTAGTACACGCTGAATCTCAGATTTCTGTAATCGGTATACTTGCTGGAAACGAGCCCGCGCAGGGAAGGCAGATAAATATACGAGCCCGAACCCGCGCTCACGCCCTCGGCTGCCTTGGTAACCGCTTTCTGATAGGCTTCCGCAGCCGCGCTCGAAGCTTCGCTCGTCTCGTTCTCCTGCTTTTCGTCGTTCGTCGTCACGCCGTTGTAAACGGGACCGCCCGTTACGCGGTTTACTTTAATATACGTGAAGTTCCTGCCCTCGACGGTCTGCTCTCCGTCCTTCTCTTCGGCGCCCTTCTGCACGGAAAGCGCAGAATCCACCGCATACCAGCAAAGGTTTACGTAAACGATGTTGGGACCGTCGTCCAGCTTAAAGCGTACGGAGACGTATTCCTCTTCCGATTCCTTATCGTTGGGGGGCATGAAATACGTGGAGGTGGTAAGCGTTTTATAGTGCGTGTCGCCCGTATCGCCCAGCGAGGGAGACACCTTCTCCGAATCGTACATATAGTAGCTGCGGCTTACCGTAACAGAGTCGTCGCAAACGTCGATCGCCTCGTACGTGAGGTTGAAACGCTGACCGAGGCTGAACGCATACAGCTCTTCGTTGAGCACCAGCACGGGATCGGCGTTATCGACTACCTTTCCGTCTGCATCCAGCTCGAACGTCTGACCGTTCAGCTCCTTCATCAGCACCTTTTGTTCCGTCTGCGCGGTTTCCCCTTCCGCCTCCTTCAGCTCCGCCGTAAAGGTCACGGGCGTGTTGGGCGTGGAGGACGCCGCCGAGCGGTATTCCATAAAATATCCGCCGATATTGGTAAACTTGCCTACTTCCTCGCCGCCTACGAGCACGGCGAACTCACCGATCTTGCAAGCTTCCGTTTCCGCAAACGCGACCGAGATATCCCCCGCAGCGTTTGCAATTTCATGGCGCATGGATTCCTCGATTACGAAATCCTCGCCCTGCTGCTCCGCGTTTTTCACCGCAACGGTGAGCTTGTCCGCGGCATACTCGAACACAAGCGAATTTGTCGCCTTGGCATCCTTGCTGATATTCTCCTCCGCGCTCTCGAACGCGATCGTAAACGTTTCGAACGCCACGGAAGGGAACTGAAACGTCATGGAAAAATATTCCGCGACACCCTTGGGATCGGCGGGCAGAGCGGGCGTTTCGGACTCCTCGCCCTCGGCAGGCTCCGTCTTTTCCGCACGGTACCACTTTAACGCGAGGTCGCGGCGGAAGTGCACCTTGCCCCCGTCCTTTAACGTAAACTCGACGAACGAGGGATCGTCGCCCTCTTTCGCAGAGGCGCCCACCTCGCCGCTCGTACCCGCGGAAAATACCGAGGAGGGAGAATACACGGTAGCCGCCCCCGCCCTTACCGCAGGAACGACCGACCCTATCGCCAGCCCCAGCGTCACCGCAAGCAAGGCGAAAAATGAAATAATCGTAATGAAACGTGCTTTAACTTTGTTCATGAACCTTTTGCTCCAAGCGGACAATTCGCCCGATTATCCTAAATTATCTTTTATATTGTACACGAATTTTAATCCGCCGTCAAGCGGTATTTGCCGTTATCGGACAAGAAATTAAAAATTTCGCCCTTTCCGCGGGTCATACGGGATTTACGACGCCCGAAACGTCGAATCTGTCCCACGGGCGTTCGTCTACGGGGGGCTCGCACAAAAAGCGCAGCCGCTCCCCCGTAACGGGGTGCGTGAACGCGAGCGAATACGCCCAAAGCGCAAGCTTGCCCTTTACCGCCTTTTCTCCGCCGTAACGCATATCGCCGAACACAGGGTGCGCGATGCCCGCCGTCTGCACGCGGATCTGGTGGCTTCTGCCCGTATGCAGCTTGATCTCCGCCAGACAGAGCGAATCGGTCTTGCCCGCCACACGGTATTCCAAGCTCGCCAGCCGCGCGCCGTCCGTGCCCTGCGTGCACAGATACACCATATTGTTCACCGTGTTTTTCTTTAACCAGTTCACAAGCTTTCCGCTTTCGGGATTTGGCGTGCCCACCAGCACCGCAAGATAGCGCTTGTCGAAATCGCCCGTGCGCATCTGCTCGGACAGCCTGCCCGCCGCCTTGCTCGTTTTGGCGAAAACCATCAGTCCGCCCGTCGGACGGTCGAGCCTGTGCACCAGCCCCGTATACACGTTGCCCGGCTTGCTGTACTTTACTTTGAGGTACTCCTTTACGGTATCGAGCATATTTTTATCCTTGCTCTCGTCGGGGCAGGAGGCGACCCCCTGCGGCTTTAACACCACGATCACGTGGTTGTCCTCGAAGAGAACCTTCAGCTCCCGTTCGCCCGTAAATTCTTCCCGTTCTTCTGCTGTTTCCAAAATATTTTCTCCGTTCTCATTCGGCTTTATCATCGACGTATATCCCTCCCGCGCCGCACGGAAGAGGGATCCCCTCTTCGGTAGGCAGCCCCACCTCGTACGCTTCCACCCGTCCCCTTGCGCCCTTTAACGCAAGCGAAAGGATATTGCTGAGCACCGTCGGCTGCAGCCCCGTGGTATAGCTGTTTATCAGTACGAACAGCGGACGCTCGGAAAGCACCTGCGCGCACAGCCCGACAAAGGAGTAAAGCTCGCTTTCGATCTTCCACATTTCGCCGTTGGGTCCGCGCCCGTAAGAGGGCGGGTCCATCACGATCGCGTCGTACCTGTTGCCGCGGCGGATCTCCCGCTGCACGAACTTTTTGCAGTCGTCCACGATATAGCGGATCCCGCTCGCAATCCCCGAAAGCCGCGCGTTTTCGCCCGCGCGCTCCACCATTCCCTTGGCGGCGTCCACGTGGGTGACCTCCGCGCCCGCCCCGGCGAGCGCGACCGTCGCCCCGCCCGTGTAGGCGAACAGATTCAACACCTTTATTTTACGACCTGCGTTTCGGATCAGCTCCGAGCACTTGTCCCAGTTTACCGCCTGCTCGGGAAACAGCCCCGTGTGCTTAAAGCCCATGGGCTTTACCTTAAAGGTAAGATCGCGGTAGCCGATATTCCAGCTTTCGGGCATCGTCCGCCTGTATTCCCACGCACCGCCGCCCTTATCGCTGCGGCGGTACACGGCGGAAATTTCGGGATACGCGAAAAGATCGCGCTGCGCCTGCCAGATCACCTGCGGATCGGGTCGAAGCAGCACAACGTCGCCCCAGCGTTCGAGCTTGTACCCGTTGCCGGTTGCGATAACCGAATAATCTTTCCAATGTTCCGCCAGCCGAATCATAGTTTTATTATAAAGATTCCGCCGCTTTTTGTAAAGTAAAACGGGCGCCCGCGCGAAAACTTTTTCATCCGTGCCCCTTCCCGATATAAAAAAATCCGCCCGCAGGCGGATTCTGGGTCATTTCATAAAAATCAACACGCAAAAACTGTGCGGCGGAATCAGCGCGCTGCGGGGCGCGGCGGGCGCAATTTCCCGCGGGACGATTTTTTCGGGCTCTTCGAGCGTATTGTATTCGCCCGTTTCCGCGCTCATGCACACGATCCGCGCAAGCGCGCCGAACTCGTAATCGCCCTCGAGTTCCGCCTCCTCGGCTTCGCTTCCCGCGTTCACGATTTTCACGAACGTCATGCCGTCGCGTTCGCTGGCGGAGACGTACAGCTTATCGCCCGAGCCCTCCAAGCGCGTCTTTAACGAATAATTCCCCGTGTACAGACTGTACAGCTTCTGCACGTAATAGCTTGCGGTGGCGTACGAGCGCCTGCCGTCGAACCAAATCAGATCGGGGCTCCACTGCGCGTAGCCCAGACGCGCGAACAGCGGCGCATACGAGGACATTACCACCACGTCCGCATTGCGCTCCATGCCCGTCATAAACGCGGCTTCCGCCAGCGCACCCTCCCATGCGTTCGTCTGCGGCGCGTTAAAACCGCCGCAGCCCGCGTTCGGGATATGCGCCGCGAACTCGCCCGCGCACACCCTGCCCGTGCGGGGATATTTGTCGTAAATATCCGTATGCGCGTACATCCATTCGGGCGAAACGTAAAAATGCTCGTCTACCGCATACACGAAATCGGGATCCTTTTCCAAATTTTTGCGCGTCCACGCCCAGGCGTCGCGGTGCGTTCTGCAATCTACCCCAGGTCCCGCCGTACCGATAATTTTCAACTCGGGATACTTTTCGTGAATGCGCTTTTCGAACAGCTCGAACCGCTCGTAAAAGTCGTTATCCTCCGTGTTCCACTGCTCGTTCCCCAGCCCCAGATATTCGAGGCGGAAGGGCTGCGGATGTCCCATTTCGGCACGCACTCTGCCCCATACGGTGTCCGCGCCGCCGTTTGCGAACTCCACTGCGTCCAGCGCGTCCTGAATATACGTTTCCAACTCCTCGCCGTGCACGGGGACCGCTTCGTCTGACATAAACTGACAGGCAAGCCCCAGACTTACCACGGGGAAGGGCTTGCACCCGAGATATTCGCACAGGCGGAAAAACTCGAAATATCCCGCGCCGAGCGACTGCCCGTAATGCGAATAGGGCGTTTGAAAGCCGTTCTTTTCGTCCGCGCCGTACACCGCCCAACGGTTCCAGTTATGCTTTCTGCGCTCCGTCTGCCCGATGGAATTTTTCCACTGATAACGGTTGGCAAGGCTGTTCCCCTCCACCACGCAGCCGCCGGGGAAGCGCAGGAACGCGGGCTTCAATTCCTTTAAATACGCCACTAAATCGCGGCGGAACACGCCCAGCACCGCGTTTTCGGGCATCATGGAAAAACAGTCGAGATGCACCATGCCGCATTTGGCAAGGCGAAAGACGAAATCCGCACCGTCCGCATCCGTCTTACTTTTAAAACGGACGGAGTATTTTCTCCACTCGCCGTCCGGTTTTAATTTGAATTTTTTTTCGAAAAGCGGCGCTCCGCCCGCATAAACACCCGCGAACGCCGCCCCCTTATAATCGTAAGAGCGGGCGTAAAACGAAATTTTATAAACGACCCCTTTCGTGAGGTAAATTCCGTCGTACGCCTTATTTTTGACGCCCGCGCCATCCGCCTCCGCAACCAAGCGCAGATAGTGCGGATTCTCGGGAAAGAGCGCGCGGTCGGTTTTAACTTTTATCGCAACGGGCGCGCCCGCGGGATAAGCCTCCCAGCCGTAAGCGCCGTCGTCCGCCGCGCGGAACTCTCCGCGGCTGCCCGAAGCGTTCTTCGCCTCGAAATTTCGGTTTTCGAGCATTTCGGCATACAGTCCGCCGTCGAGCGCGTAGTTGATATCTTCCAAAAACAACCCCACGCCGTTTTCCGCGACGGGGATCTTATCGTTCTGCGAAATAATAATTTTCATAACTTGTCTCCTTCCCTTACCATATTCAGCCGAAGCGGCAAGTATCACTGTTTTTGTTATTCGCTTTGCTCGATGGAGTGCGCGATAAACGTAATGTGGTCGGCGGCGCGCTCTAAATTTCCCACAAGGTTAATAAACACGCTCGAATTTTGCGGCTGGCACTTGCCCTCGTTCAAGCGACAGATATGCCGGCTGACCAGCTTTTTACGGTCTTTGTCGATTTCGTCCTCCAAAGCGTCCACCTCCCGCAGCTTGGAAAGGTCCTTATAAAGGAAGGTCGCCAAGGACAGCACGTACAAATTTTTCAGTTTGCCGTACATATTTTGCAGCATTTCGAGAAACTCGTCCGAAAAATTCAGCTCGTCGTTCACGTAGTGCCTGGTATATTTCGTCACGTTGTCGGCAAGCTCGCCGATACGCATGATGTCGTTCAGCACGTAATGCAAAGACGAAACCGTCCGCTCGTCCTCGATGGGAAGCGCGGCGGCGGAAAGCTTTACCAGGTAAGCCACGGCGCGGCGATTCACCTCCGAAAGGTCTGCATTTTCCGCAGCAATGCCCTCCGTAGCCCCAATATCCTTGGCAAGGAACGCCTGAAAAGCGCCGTCCAGCGTATCTACGGCGAACGAGAACATTTTGCCCGTCTCCTGATAGAGATATGCAAGCGCGACCGAGGGAGAACGCAGAAGGCGCTCGTCGAATTCGGCGATCAGCCCCGTATCCTCCGTCTTTTCCTCTTCGCCCTTCTTTTTCTCGCGCACGATGAGGTTGGCAAGCTTTACGAACAGACCCGTAAACGGCAAGAATATCGCGGTGCAGGTCACGTTGAATATGGTATGAAACAGCGCGATGCGCATTCCGGGATCTTTGGGGAACGCGGGCGTGAGCAGCGTGTCGGCAAAGCCCTTCCAGGAGAGCAGCAGCACCGCGAAGATCACCGCGCCGAACAGATTGAACATAAAGTGTATGAGTGCGGCGCGCTTGGCGTTGGGCGCGGCGCCGAACGAGGAAATGAGCGCCGTAACGCACGTTCCGATGTTCGAACCGATAATAATAAAGTAAAGCGCGTTGCCCTCGCCCCCGCCGATGGCGATCCCGCCCATCACCATCGAAATGATAATGGCGTTCACCGCCGTAGACGACTGCACGAGCGCGGTTATCCCGATTCCGATCAAAAGCAACAAAATCGGATGAATTTTCGCGCCGAATATTTTTTGAATGACTTCGGCTTCCGCTCCCGTCGTGGGGAAAGCGTCTTTCATCACCATAAGCCCTACGAAAATAAGCCCGAAGCCCGCCAGCGCGTTTCCGACGGAAACGACTTTATCCTTTTTAGAAATCATCACCGTAAGCGCGCCCGCAGCCGCAAACGCAAGAAAAAACACGGTGATCTCCACGTTGCTCAGAGAAACGATCCAAGTTACGAGCGTCGTGCCGATATTCGCGCCCATGATCATGGCGGTCGCCTGAAACAAGGTCATGATCCCCGCGTTCACAAGCCCAACCACCATGACGGTGGTAAATGCGGAGCTCTGCCCGATCACGGTGACCATTGTCCCGATCCCGACGCAGGAAAAACGGTTTTTGGCGGTTTTGTCCAGCAAGCCCTTTAATTTGGAATGCGCAAGCTTGGTCAGATTTTCCGAAAGCGCCTTCATGCCGATCAAAAGCGCGCCCATACCGCCCAAAATGTGCATGAATATAATTACGTAAGCCATTTGTTTTTCGATATTCTCCTCTTTGGCAACCGCGCGTGAAGCTGCAAAACTCCGCCCCACGAAGTATTATAACAATTACGTTCGCGTTTGTCACCTAATTCACAGAAACTTCCCGAAAAATTTAAGATGAAATTTTTTGCTTGCCCTTCCCGCCCCGCGGAAACCCGAAAAAATTCCCCCTGCGGTTTCCGCAGGGGGAGTGAAATATTTTTTAATTCTGTTTATAACGTTTTATCGCAAAATAAATCACGAATCCCGTGGTAAGGCAAGCCAGCACGCCCAAAATAATGTCGATGGTCAGAAGCGAGCTGTCGAACGCGGGAGAAATACTGAACGCGTATTCCGCCGTAAGCGTTTCGTAACCGTCCAAGGCAAGCGTCGCGTACATGATATAGTCGCCCTCCGTCGTCGGTTTTTCGGTAAACCGCTCTTCGGGTTTATCCGCCCGCGCATAGGTATATACGATATGCTCGCTGCCGACCGCCGCCTCGCCGAACGGATCGCTC
>CAJUOP010000018.1 GCA_910588465.1 uncultured Christensenellaceae bacterium
TACAGGGTGCGGGACAGCAAAGCTACGCGCAGCCTGCTCCTCAGCCTTTGCAACCGCAACAGCCGCAAATCATCGTCATCGACGACGACGGCGCTCATTTTCAATAATTTTAAAAGCCTTTCCTGAGAATGGGAAGGGCTTTTTTATATTTGCTAAAGAACGAATTTATCATAATTTGTGCTAATATACGATATAAGAAAATATGACGTTTTTTTTCGTTAGGATTTGCTTTTTGGGCAAAAATCTGATATAATAACGGCGAAAAACGCAAAGGAGCAAAGCAATGAATTACGTAGACAGAGTATTGGAAGAATTAAAACGCAAAAATCCCAACGAGCCCGAATTTCATCAGGCGGCAACGGAAATTTTGAACAGCTTAAAGCCCATGGTGGAAAAGCATCCCGAATTTGAAAAATCGGCGCTGTTAGAGCGCTTTACCGAACCCGAGCGCGTGATTTTATTCCGCGTGCCGTGGGTGGACGACGAGGGCGGCGTGCACGTGAACAAGGGCTATCGCGTGCAGTTTAACAGCGCGATCGGACCGTATAAGGGCGGACTGAGGTTCCATCCGTCCGTCAATCTTTCCATAATTAAATTTTTAGGGTTGGAACAGATTTTAAAGAACAGCTTAACGGGGCTGCCCATCGGCGGGGGAAAGGGCGGAAGCGACTTCGACCCCAAGGGAAAGAGCGATAACGAAATTATGCGCTTTTGCCAGAGCTTTATGACCGAGATGTGCCGCCATATCGGGCAGGATACCGACGTGCCCGCGGGAGATATCGGCGTGGGCGGGCGCGAGATCGGTTATCTGTTCGGACAGTATAAGCGGATTCGCAACGAGCACGTGGGCGTTTTGACAGGCAGAGGACTTTCCTACGGCGGATCGCTTGCCCGCAAGGAGGCTACGGGTTACGGGCTCGCTTATATCACTGCGGAGGCGATGCGCGCGCGCGGAGAGAGCTTTGCGGGAAAAACCGTGGTGATTTCGGGCTCCGGCAACGTTGCCGTGTATGCGTGCGAAAAGGTGCAATCGCTCGGCGGAAAGGTAGTTGCGATGTACGATTCGAACGGTTACGTTTACGATAAGAACGGAATCGATCTTGCGGTTGTCAAACAGATTAAAGAGGTGGAGCGCGGACGCATGAAAGAATATGCCGAGCGCGTGAAGGGGACGGAATATCACGAGGGCTGCAAAGGGATCTGGACGATCCCCTGCGACGTTGCGTTGCCCTGCGCCACGCAGAACGAGATCGACAAGGAGAGCGCGGAAGCGCTTGTGAAAAACGGCGTGAAATATGTGGGCGAGGGGGCGAATATGCCTTCCACGCTGGATGCGATCTCCGTATTCCAAAAGGCGGGCGTGGTGTTCCTTCCCGCAAAGGCGGCGAACGCGGGCGGCGTTGCGACGAGCGCGCTGGAAATGGCGCAGTCGAGCGGGCGCCTGTTCTGGACGTTCGAGGAAGTGGACGAAAAACTGAAAAGCATCATGATCAATATTTACCGCAATATGGATTCGGCGGCGCGCGAATACGGCGTAGAGGGCGATTACGTGACGGGCGCGAACATTGCGGGCTTTAAAAAGATAGCGGAAGCGATGACGGCACACGGAATCGTATAAGAAACGGTTGACACGTGCGCGCAAACAAATTATAATAATACGAAACGGACAATTCCCGCAAACGACGCGGTGTAGTTTACAAAGGAGAGGATATGACTATTCCCGAGCTGTTCGGCAGCAACGTATTTAACGACGAGGTGATGAAAAACTCGCTGCCCAAAGAAGTGTATCAGTCGCTGAAAAGGACGATCGACGAGGGATCTCCGCTCGACGTTTCCATTGCCGGAACCGTGGCGAACGCGATGAAGGACTGGGCGGTAAAAAAGGGCGCCACGCATTATACGCACTGGTTTCAGCCGCTCACCAACCTTACGGCGGAAAAGCACGACAGCTTTATCGAGCCCTCGGGGGATAAGGTCATTATGCAACTTACGGGCAAGAGCCTGATCGTGGGCGAGCCGGACGCTTCGTCTTTCCCCTCGGGCGGGACGAGGGCGACCGCCGCGGCGCGCGGGTATACCGCGTGGGACCCGACTTCGCCCGCGTTCGTTAAGGACGGCACGCTGTATATCCCTACGGTGTTCGTCTCCTATACGGGCGAAACGCTCGATAAAAAGGCGCCGCTCTTAAAGTCTATGACCGCGCTCGACGCGCAGGCGAAACGGCTTTTAAAGCTGTTCGGCATCGAATGCAGAAAGGTAAATACGACGGTCGGTCCCGAACAGGAATACTTTTTGATAGACGAAGAGTTATTCCATAAGAGAAAGGATCTTATGTTAACGGGCAGAACGCTCTTCGGGGCGCTTCCCACCCGCGGGCAGGAGTTGGAGGATCATTATTTCGGAACGCTGAAACAGCGCGTTTCGGACTATATGCGCGATCTGGACGAAACGCTTTGGAGCTACGGGATTTTCGCCAAGACCAAGCACAACGAGGTGGCGCCCGCCCAGCACGAGCTCGCTCCGGTTTTTACCACGACCAACGTTGCGGTGGACGACAACCAGCTTACCATGGTGTTGATGAAGCAGATCGCCCAAAAGCACGGGCTGGTGTGTCTGCTGCACGAAAAGCCGTTCGAGGGCGTGAACGGCTCCGGCAAGCACAATAACTGGTCGCTCTCCACCGACGGCGGACTGAACCTGCTCGAACCGGGGGAAACGCCCGAATCGAATTCGCGCTTTATGCTCATTCTTGCGTGCGTCATCGCCGCGGTGGACCGCTATCAGGGGATATTGCGCGCCTGCGTGGCGTCTGCGGGGAACGATCACCGTTTGGGCGCGAACGAGGCGCCGCCCGCCATTATTTCCGTCTATTTGGGGGATCAGCTCGGCTCGCTTGTCGACAGCATCGTGCTCGGCAGAGAATACGTGCCCAAAAAGGCGATCCCCGGCTCTATCGGCGTGCCTTCTTCGCCCATATTTCCCATCGACACCACCGACCGCAACCGCACTTCGCCGTTTGCGTTTACGGGGAATAAATTCGAATTCCGTATGCTTGGCTCGCAGGCTTCCGTCGCCGATCCCAATATCGTTTTAAATACGATCGTGGCGCAGCTCTTCTCGGAGGCGGTGGACGAGCTTTCGGGCGCGAAGAATTTCGAAAAGGCGTGCAAGGACTACACGGCGAAGCTGTTGAAGAACCATTACAGAGTGATTTTCAACTATAACGGTTACGGTCCCGACTGGGAGCCCGAGGCAGAGAAGCGGGGGCTTTTAAACAACAAGACCACTGCCGACGCCGTGCCCGAATATTTCAAGCGGGAGAATATCGACGTGTTCGTAAAACAGGGCGTTTATACCGAAAAGGAAGTGATCGCCCGCGCCAATATCGCCCTCGAAAATTACGTAAAGACCATCAACATCGAGGCGCTTACCGCCGCCGAAATGGCGAAGCGGGACATCTATCCCGCGGTAAACGCCTATATCGCGGAGCTGTGTTCGGTGATTTCCGCCAAGCGCGCGGCGAGCGAAAAATTCGTCTGCGCGACCGACGAGGAGATCGCGGGGCTGCTTTGCAGCGAAAACGAGGCGCTGATGCAGGCGGTGAAAAAGCTGGAGCGGGATTTGCAGGAGATGCCCGCGGGCGAGCTTGCCGCTTCGCAGAAAATGGCGCACGCCGTGGTGCCCGATATGGAGGAGATCCGCCGCCGCGCCGATTTTATGGAGACGCTCTGCTCCGCGGACTATTGGCCCTATCCCACTTATACCGATTTGCTGTACAGCGTAAAGTAACGGCGAAAATTACGACCGAATTCTGCGGAAAAATTATTGAAAAAATGCTTGCTATTTTATAAAAAGCATGGTATAATAAGGATGCTTAATCAAGGAAATGTGATTGAGAGCGGTCTTTCCGCTCTCAAATTTCTTTATGTGGGGGGAATATGCGGGTTAAACCGACTGCCGAAGTGATAGAATTTCTCCGCCCCGTCGCCGAGGAGCAGGGGGTGGAAATCGTCGATTGCGAGTGGAATATGCGCACGCGCGCGCTTACGTTGTATCTCGACGCGGAGGGCGGGATCGACTTGGTGCGTCTGGAAGCCTTTCACCGCGCCGCCGATATTCCGCTCGACGAGCTCGATCCCACGTTCGGAGAGCCTTATACGCTGAACTGCTCCTCGCTCGGGCTCGACCGTCCGTTTAAAACGGAGCGCGACTTTTTAAAGCATTTGGGCGAGAAGGTGGAGGTGCGTCTTTATGCGCCCTTCGAGGGGAAGAAGTATTACGAGGGAGAGCTGAAAAGCTACCAAGGCGAAACGTTTACCGTGTGTACTGCGGAGGGAGAAAAGACGATCCCCGTTAAGGCGGCTTCCAAGGTCTGCCTGTATATCGAAGTTTAAAACGCGCGGAAAAACCGCCGCGGAAGAATAAATACGCAAAGATTGCGAAGGAGTGAATTATGGTAAATAAGGATTTCTTTTCGGCGCTTGCCGATCTGGAACGGGAAAGAGGAATCGGCGAATCGGCGTTTATCGAGTCGTTGGAAAACGCGCTGGCTTCCGCATATAAGAAGCTTGCCGAAGGCACGCCCGGAAAAGTAGAGGTACGCCTGAATCCCGAAAAATGTACGATTCGTTTTTTCTTTACCTACACGGTAGTGGACGGCGACGAGCCCGAGGACGGCGAACTCACGCTGGAAGAGGCGCGCGAAAAGAAAAAGAGCGCGAAGGTGGGCGACGTCATCAGCGAGGAATTCGTACCCAAGGACTTTTCGAGGATCGCCGCGCAGACCGCAAAGCAGGTGGTGCTGCAAAAGATCCACGAGACCGAGCGCGACAACACGCTTTCCGAGTTCTCCGATAAGGAAGGGGAGCTGTTAAGCGGGCTTATCCGTAAGGTGGACGCCAGAACGGTGTACATCGAGCTGGGCAAGGGGCAGATCGAAGGACTGCTGCTGCCGCAGGATCAGGTTCCCGGCGAAAGCTACAACACGGGCGACCGCATTAAGGTGTTCGTAAAGCGCATAAAAAGCGGCGGACGGAACGCGCAGGTGCTCGTTTCCCGTTCTGCGCCCGGACTTGTTAAGAGGCTGTTCGAAGAGGAAGTGCCCGAAATCAAGCAGGGGCTCGTTACCATTAAATCCATTTCCCGCGAGCCGGGACACCGCACGAAGATCGCGATCTCGTCCGAGGACGCCCGTATCGACGCGGTGGGCGCATGCGTGGGCAACAAGGGCGCGCGTGTAAACGCGGTGGTTGCCGAGCTCGGCGGTGAAAAAATCGACATTATTCCCTGGAGCGAGAATCCGCTCGAATTTATCGCGAAGGCGCTCTCTCCCGCAACGGTCGTTTCCGTGACCCAGCGGGACGAGAAGTCCGCCGTGGCGGTCGTCCCCGACGATAAGCTTTCGCTCGCCATCGGTCGCGACGGGCAGAACGCCCGCCTCGCCGCCCGCCTTACGGGCTGGAAGATCGACGTGAAGAGCGAGTCGGCGGCGGAGAAGCTCAACCTCGTTTCCGAAGAGGAAGCGGAATTTCCGCAGGAATGATCGGCGGGGGGATCCATGCAGGGAACTAAAAAAATTACGTTGCGTATGTGCGTCGCCTGCCGCGCGTCTCTGCCTAAAAACGAGATGTTGCGCATCGTAAAGTGTGCGGACGGCGAAATCAGGCTCGACTTTTCGGGCAAGCTTGCGGGAAGGGGCGCGTATATCTGCAACAGCGGCGAATGTATCCGAAAGCTGCGCAAATATCGGCTGCTGCACAAGACGTTTTCCGCAAACGTGTGCGAAGAGGTGTATCTCCGAATCGAGGAGGAGTTCCTTGGAAGAGAGTAAAATAGCCGCGTATTTCGGGTTTGCGAAGCGGGCGGGAAAGCTGACGCTGGGCGTAAACGCCGCCGAGACGCTGAAAAAGTCCGTGTACTTGCTGGCGGCGGACGTTCGGACGGAAAAGAATTCCCGAAAGATCATCGAAAAACTGCAATCGAAATTTTCCTGTCCGCTCGTGTATTTCGAGGATTTGGAAAAACTGGTGGGAAGAGCGGGCTGCCGCCTTGCCGCCGTGCGGGAAGAAAATCTGGCAAAGGCGATTTTAAATAAACTTGCGGGCGAGCCTTAACGGGCATAAGTTTGGAGGATAAAGACAGAGTATGGCTTATGAGAACATCGAAAAATTAAGCGCTCTTTTAACCGATAAGAGCACGGAGAGTATTTCCAAAGCGATTTCGTCGAGCGAGAAACAGGTGAACGAGCTGTTAAAGAAGCTGACCGAGATCGAAGCCGAGCTCGGCGCGAAGCGCGCGGCGGCAAAGGCTGCGGAAGAGGAGGCGGCGAGAAGAGCCGCCGAAGCCGAAGCGGAAGCCGCTGCGAAAAAGGCGGCGGAGCTGGCGGCGAATCAGGCAAAGGCTACGGAGGAAGAATCCGAGGCGCCCGCGCCCGTTCCCGCGCCTGCTCCTGCGGAGCCCGTTCGGAAAGCGGAAAATCCCGCGCCCGTCCGTCCCGCACCCGTCCGCCCCGCGCAAGGAGCTCCCGCGGAACGGCGGGAATACCGTCCAGCAGGGCAAAACGACCGCAGACCCGCGCCCGCTCAGCGCCCCGCATATAACAATCCCGCGGCGCGCGGCTTCCAAAACGGCGCGGCTCGCCCCACCTATACGCCCAACCGTCCCCAAACGGGGAGCGGCTACGGCGCCCGTCCCGCGGGACCCCGCCCCGCAGGCGCGCGTCCGATGGGAGCACCCCGTCCTGCGGGACCGCGCCCCGCAGGCGGCGCAGTCCGTCCCGCGGCGCCCGCGCTGACCGCTCCGAGAAGGGAGTTTACGGCTCCTAAAAAATTCGAAAAATCCTACGTGGAGCGCCGCCCCGTAAACAAGCGCGCGCTGCAGCGCCAGCAGGGCGCGGACGTGGGCGACTTCGACGAGGAGAAGAGCGGTTACAGAAAGGCGCGCTTTAACAAGAAGGGCGCGCGTAAGGAAACGCAGACGATAAAAATCGACCACGCGGTGGTCACAAGCAAGGAGATTCCCATTAAAACGCTTTCGGAAAAGCTGGGGATCTCGGCGGTGGAAATCACCAAACGGCTGTTCCGCGAGGGCGTTATGAAAACGGTGAACGAGTCGATCGACTACGACAACGCGGCGTATATCGCGTTAGAGCTGGGGATCGACCTGGAATACAAGCCCGAAAAGACGGCGGAGGACGCGCTGTTTGAGGCGCACGGCGGAGACGAGGCGGAAAACACCGTGACGCGCGCGCCCGTCGTTACCGTAATGGGACACGTAGACCACGGCAAAACCTCGCTGCTCGATAAGATCCGCGCGACGAACGTCACGGCGGGAGAAGCGGGCGGCATTACGCAGAGCATCGGCGCGTACACCGTGGCGTTTGCCGAGGGCAAGAAAATCACCTTTATCGACACTCCCGGACACGCCGCGTTTACGGCGATGCGCGCGCGGGGTGCGAAGGTCACGGATATCGTAGTGCTGGTGGTCGCGGCGGACGACGGCATCATGCCGCAGACGGTGGAGGCGATCGACCATGCCAAAGCGGCGGAGGTGCCCATTATCGTCGCCGTGAATAAAATCGACAAACCGCACGTGGACGTGGACAGGGTGCGCCAGGGACTTACCGAGCACGGACTCGTGCCCGAGGAGTGGGGCGGCGAAACCATTCTCGTTCCCGTCTCGGCAAAGACGGGCGAGGGCGTGGAGCGCCTGCTCGAAAATATTTATCTCGTTGCCGAAATGCAGGAGCTGAAAGCCAATCCGGACAGAAAGGCGCGCGGCGTCGTCATCGAGGCGAAGCTGGACAAGGGCAAGGGTCCCGTGGCAAGCGTGCTGGTGCAAAACGGAACGCTTCATACGGGCGACAACCTCATTTCGGGTACCACGATGGGGCGCGTGCGCGCGATGATCGACGACAAGGGCAGAACGGTGAAGGAGGCGGGACCCTCCATGGCGGTTTCCGTGCTCGGCTTAGAGGACGTGCCAAACGCGGGGGATACCATTTTCGCGGTGGAACAGTCGCTGATGAAGCAGGTACAGGAGGAGCGCAAGAACAAGCAGCGCGAGTCCATGATCAAAGAGACCTCCAAGGTATCGCTGGACGATATCTTCAAGCAGGTGGAGAGCGGAAACGTAAAGTCGCTCAACGTCATCGTAAAGGGCGACGTGCAGGGCTCGGTCGAGGCGGTGAAGGCTTCGCTCGAAAAGCTTTCCAACGAGGAAGTGCAGGTGAAGGTCATTCACGCGGGCGCGGGCGCCGTGACGGAAAGCGACGTGATGCTCGCAGATTCCGCGAACGCGATCATCATCGGCTTTAACGTCCGTCCGGACAGCAAGGCGAAAACGCTTGCCGAGCGTAGCAAGGTAGATGTGAGAAGCTACCGCATTATCTACGAGCTGCTCGACGATATCGAAGCCGCGCTCAAAGGAATGCTTTCGCCCAAGTATCAGGAAGTTTATATGGGAAAAGCCGAGGTCAAGCAGACGTTCAACATTACGGGCGTGGGCACGGTCGCGGGGTGCTTCGTCACCGAAGGAAAACTGGTCCGCGGCGGAAAGCTGCGCATTTACCGCGAGGACATCATGATCGTAGAGGGCGGCGTAAAGCAGTTGAAGCGCTACAAGGACGACGCGAAGGAAGTCACTTCGGGTATGGAATGCGGCTGCGCGATCGAGGGCTTTAACGAGATCAAGGTGGGCGACTATATCGAGTGTTATCTCATCGAGGAGCTGAAACAGGCATGAAACCTTCGCGTACGGACCGGTTGGACAGCGAATACAGAAGAGAAATTTCGGCGATCCTCGCGGGACCGCTCAAAAACAGAGATCCGCGCATTACGGGGATCGTAAGCGTGACGGAGGCGCACGTTTCGCCCGATTTAAAGACGGCGAAAATTTACGTGAGCGTGTATTCGGCTTCGGAAGAGCAGCGCAAACGCACGCTGGAAGCGATCGCGGAGAACGCGGGCTTTATCCGCCGCGAGCTTGCAAAGGTCATGCGCATGAGAACGGTTCCCGCTCTTACGTTCGCTTCCGACGACAGTATGGCTTACGGTTCGAAAATGGACGAGCTGCTCGCGGGACTGCATAAGGATTAAGGACGGACCATGAACACGGTTGAAGAGATCGCAAACGTTATCAAACACATCAAGAGTGCGGTGATTTTTACGCATCTGCGCCCCGACGGCGACACGTTGGGCAGCGCGCTTGCGCTGTCCCGCGCTCTTTCTTTGCTTAAAATTCCCAACCAAACGGTGAACGAGGGAGAGATTCCCGAAGAGTTTTTCTTTCTCGAAGCCGCCAAAAGGATTCTGCGTGCGCCCACGCTGGACGCGGAGGCGTATATCTGCGTGGATTCGAGCGACGAAACGCGGCTGGGACAGCTGCAAAGCGTTTACTTTGCGGGCGCAAAGAAGAAAATTACGGTGAATATCGACCACCACGTTTCCAACACGCGCTATGCGAAGTATAATTTCGTGCGGCACCGCGCGAGCAACTGCGAGAATGTGGCGGACGTCATCAAGGCGATGGGTGTTCCGTTCGATAAGGAAATCGCGGACTGTCTTATGACGGGCGCGGTGACCGATTCGGGCGCGTTCTCGCACGACGACGTGAGCGGAGACACCTTTCGCGCGGCGGCGGACTTTGCCGACGCGGGCGCGAACGTCGCCGTTATCACGTACGAGCTGTTTAAAAAACGGAGCAAGGCGCGCGCCGCGCTGTACGCGGAAACGGTCGCTTCCCTGCGCTATCTGTTAAACGATACCTTCGCGGTCGCCGTCGTGCCCAGAGAGCGGTTGGAACGGCTCGGCTTAAAGCAGGACGCGACGGAGGGCGTCGTGGATTTCGGGCTCACGGTCGATTGCGTGGAGGTGAGCGCCAGCCTGCTCGAAATGAAAAAGGGACAGTATAAGGTTTCGCTCCGCTCCAAGGGAAAGGTGAACGTAAACAGGGTCGCCGCGACTTTCGGCGGCGGCGGACACGTGCTCGCTTCGGGTTGTATGCTGTTCGGGGAATTGGAGGACGTGATAGATCGGCTCCGCTACGCGGTGTTGCAGCATTCGGAGGGATAATGACGGGTTTTTTAAATATTTTTAAAGAGACGGGAATTTCCTCCGCCTATGCGGTGAACCGCGTGAAACGGCTTACCAAAACGCCGTGCGGGCACCTCGGAACGCTCGACCCGCTCGCTTCGGGCGTGCTTCCCGTAGGCGTGGGGAACGCGACCCGTCTTTTCGATTATTTTTTAAGCAAACGGAAAACCTATCTCGCCCGCTTCCGCTTCGGCATGACGAGCGACACGCTGGACGAGGAGGGGACAAAGACCTACGGCGGAGCGATCCCCTCGTTCGAGGAGATCGAGCGGGCGCTGCCCGCGTTTTTGGGGGAGATCGACCAGATCCCGCCCAAATACAGCGCCAAGAGCGTAAACGGGCGCAGGGGGTATGAGCTGGCGCGCAGCGGCGAGGAATTCACGCTGAGCGCGAAGCGGATCACGGTGGAGCGCTTTTCTCTGAGTGGACAGACCGCGCCCGACGAATACGCGTTTGAGATCGTGTGCGGCGCGGGCACTTATATCCGTTCGTTGGCGCGTGATCTGGCGGAGGCGCTGGGAACGCTCGGATATATGAGCGCGCTCTGCCGTACGGCAAGCGGCGCGTTTACGCAAGAGACGGCGGTCGCTTTGGACGAGCTTACCGAGGAGAACTGGAAAAACTATCTCATTCCCACCGAAAGCGTGATTTCGCTGCCCGTGCTCGAGAGTGCGGACGGGCGGTTATTGAACGGCGTTGCCGTGCCCGTTGCTGCGGCGGACGGCGAATATAAGTTATTCGTAAACGGCGGCTTTTACGGGCTTGCCCGCGTGTCGAACGGACTTGCCAAGGCGGAGAAAAAGCTATGTTAAAGGCGTTGCGCGGCGGCGCCCTTTCCGATTGCGCGCTGCTTTTGGGCGGCTTCGACGGGTTTCACGCGGGGCACCGCACGCTTTTAAATAAAGCGTTTCAAACGGGGCTTCCCGTTGCTATCACCGCCATAGAGGGCGGCAAGGCGGGCGGCGATATTTTTACGCTTTCCGAACGGGAAGAAATTTTCAGGAGAGAGGGAGTCTCGTTCGTCGAAGAGATATCGTTTACGGAGGAGTTCCGCAATACCTCCGCGGAGGATTTTTTACGCGGGCTGTTCGGAAAAATTCCCGCCCGCGCGGTGTTCTGCGGCGAGGACTTTCGCTTCGGAAAGGGCGCGCTCGGCGATACGGAGCTTCTAAAAAGGCTGTCGCCCTGCCCCGTGACCGTTCTGCCCTTGCTTGCGGACGGCGGCGAAAAGGTGGCTGCGGCGCGTTTAAAACGGCTTTTGTCCTGCGGGCAGATTGGGGCGGCGAACGCTCTGTTCGGTTACGGCTATTTTATCGCGGGCAGCGTGCGGCGCGGGCGGGAAGTGGGCAGAACGCTGGGCTTTCCCACGCTGAATCTTGTGCTCTCGAAGGAAAAGTATCAAATAAAAGAGGGAGTTTACGCCGGCTATGTTGCCACGACGTACGGCGACTACCGCGCGATCATCAACTTCGGCGCGCGTCCCACGTTCGGGGTGGAGGAGTGCGCGGTCGAAGCGCACCTGATCGGTTTTGACAGGCAGATTTACGGGGAAGAAGTGCGCGTGTTTCCCGAAACGTATCTGCGCCCCGTGCAAAAATTTTCATCGCGCGAGGAGCTGATAAAACAGCTGCAAAAAGATATTCTTACGGAGACGGAACATGATTAAATTCGGCGCCAGCGGTAATTGCGACAGTTTTTATGCGGAGGGGCACTCGCACACGGAGGAAGCCGCCGCGTTCATGAAGGAGCGCGGGCTCGACTGCTTCGAATATTCGTTCGGGCGGGGCGTGCGCATTACGGAAGCGAAGGCGATTTCCCTTGCGGAAGCGTTCGAAAAGGAGGGCGTGGAAATTTCCGTTCACGCGCCCTATTTCGTGAACCTAGCCAACCCCGACGACGAGATGGCGGCAAAGTCGTATACCTACGTGCTCGACAGCGCCAAAGCCTTAAAGCTGATGGGCGGCAAGCGGTGCGTGTTTCACCCCGCCTCCCAGGGCAAGGAGGAGCGCGGGCGGGCGGTGGAACGCACCCTCGACCGGCTGAAATATCTGCGCGATTATATCTATCTGAACGATTTGCAGGACTGCATGTTCTGTCCCGAGACCATGGGGAAAACCGCCCAGATCGGAACGCCCGAGGAGATCGTGCGCTTTTGCGAGGTGGACCCCGTGTTTACCCCGTGCGTGGATTTCGGACACGTGAACGCCCGCGGGCAGGGCTGTTTAAAGACGGCGGAGGATTATAAAAATCTGCTGTCGGATATGCTCGGGCGGCTGGGGTACGAGCGCATGAAGCACTTTCACGTGCACTTTTCCAAAATCATGTACGGCGCGAAAGGGGAAATAAAACACCTTACGTTTGCGGACGAGGTGTACGGTCCCGAATTCGAGCCGCTCGCTACGGCGCTGCACGAGCTGAAATTAGAGCCCTATATCGTAAGCGAGTCGGACGGAACGCAGGCGGAGGACGCCGCCGAAATGAAGCGGATCTATCTTTCCAAGCAATAAAAAAACAGAAATTTTCCAAATAAAACGCATTTATCGCCATAACGGGCTTATATTTGATAAAATTTACTTAAAAGAAAAAAATTTTTTTCATAAACTATTGACTTTTTCCGCGCAGTATCGTAAAATGCTGATAATACGGTATGTTCGCGTACCGAAACAGAAAAGCGGGAGAGGAGATATGAGTAAAAAGAAACGTTTGCTGTGTTTGGGGCTTGGGCTTGCAATGGGGCTTTCGTGCGGACTTTGTGCCTGCGGTCCGAAAACCCCGGATGAAGGGACAAAGCCGCCCGAGTTGATAAAGCCGGGCGAAGACGAGAAACCGGGAAAGCCCGAAGAATTTAAAGTAGAGTACAGAAAAGATTTTACTCCCACGCTGTTCGACGGCACGACGGTAAAAACGGAAATTACGGAGCTGGGCGAGGGCGCCTGGCTGGTAGCCAATAAAATTAAGCTTAACGACGCGAACGACCCTAAGGGCGCGGGGCTCATGACGAACAGATGGGCAACCGTTTACACGGTGGAAGTGGACCTGACCCGCGCAAGCATCGCGGCGGGCACCAAGGATAACAAGAGCTCGGATTTTAAATTCGATAAGGCGGTGCCTTATGCCCACGCGCAGTCCTGGGAAAAGGCGAACGAGGGCGGGCACGTGTACGCTTCGCTCAACGCGGACTTTTTCGGCGCGCAGTGTGTAAACGCGTTCGTGAAGGACGGCGTTATCGTAAAGGACGGTCATAACGATAAGGGCAAATACGACTATAAGGATTTGGACGCAGATTTGCCCGCTTCCGCTCCCATGCTGTTCGGCATCAACGGCGAAAAAGCGCAGATCGCGCCGATTATCTCCTATACGGGCAATATCGAGACTGCCGAGGTAAAAGCGCCGCTGATTCAGGCGAAGCTCGGCTATTCGTCCGCGTTTGCAGCGGAGGGCGGAGAGCTCTGCGAGGTCGACGACAACAATTCGGAAAACAGCTTTACGCTTCCCTCGTTTTATTACGTTCCCGGCACTTACAGCTATCGCCGCGGCTCGCGGGTGATCAAGCTGGATCTTTCAAAAACGGACATGAACGCCGCGGGAGAGTTTCAGGTGCCCCTGCTTTCCAACACGGTGCAAACGGGCAGCGGAGAAATCACCGTAGCAGAAGGGGAAGCCTATCTGGTGGTAAGAAACAGCTCGTCCGCGTTCGAAGAGTTTGACGTAGAAACGTTGACTATGACAAGAACGGTCCATTCGCCCGACGGCGCATGGGACGGGTATAACACCATTCTCGGGTGCAGACAGGCGCTTGTGATAAAGGGCGAGATCCCCGCAACGGTGGCGAAAGAGAATTCCAACGGCGCGCAGACCAGGGACATCCCCAGAAGCGCGGTCGGCGTGAAAGAGGGCAGAGTGGTGCTGTTCGCCGTGGAGGCGCTGCGCTATTACGCAACGAGAGTAAAGGGCGAGACCGATCCCGAAACGGGCTTAATGAAGATGATTCTCGACGACTACGTAATCACCAAGGACGATTCGTTCGGTATGAATCTTCCCGAGCTTGCCGAGTTTATGAAGTTTTACGGCGTTTCGGACGGCGCGAATTTCGACGGAGGCGGTTCGACGCAGCTCGTTACGAGAAAGGCGGACGAGCAAGCGGGAAAAGTGGTGATCCGTCCCGCGGATATCAACAATAACGACAGATTAAATCCGTTAAAAACGCGCGTGGTAATGAATTCCATTCTCGTTACGAATAAAGTAAAATAACTTGGATATGAAAGACGTATTCGACTTCGACAAAAACATGACGGCGAAAGCCGAACGGGCGCGCGATATTCTTTGGCGTTGCGCCAAGGACGGCGTTTTCGGAATTTACGGTTCGGATGCGTTGCACGAAAAAGGGTATTGCCGACTGACGGAGGCGGAGCGGGATACGCTCCGCCCCGTAAACGACGGCGAGGCTTGGTTCGGAGAACATTCTGCGGGGATTCAGGTTCGTTTCGAATCTGATTCCGCGCAGATTTTTATTCGCGTAAAGCTTCGCAGCTCCTTCGACATGACCAACATGACGCAAACGGGGCAGTGCGGAGCGGACCTCTACGTGTTCGACGAAGGGCGCGGGGAATTCGTTCTGCACGAGGTGGCGCGTTACGGCTTTCATGCGGACAGATACGAGGTTTCGCTCTCTCATTTCGGCGCCGCGCCCCGCAAAATGCGCAGATATCTTCTGTATTTCCCCCTTTACATGGCGGCGGACGAGTTCGATATCGGGCTGGATAAAGACGCCGCGGTAAAACCGTTCGGATTTTCCCGCGACACGCGGATCGGCGTTTACGGCACCAGCATCACGCACGGTTGCAGCGCGTCCCGCCCGGGAATGGCGTACACGAATCTGCTTTCGCGCAGGACGGACGAGGAGGTGCTCAACTTCGGTTTTTCGGGCGTGGCGTTTATGGAGCCCGAAATGGGCGAAATCCTCGGAAAGAGAAGGCTCGATTTTCTCGTGGTCGACGCCGAGGCGAACGCGGGCGTGGACGAACGGATGCGCCGCAACGCCGAGCCCTTTTTAAACGCGTTTTTGCAATGCAAGCCCGAAACGCCCGTATTGCTCTTTTCGCGCGTCGCGCTTGCGCTCGATCTGTACGACGAAGCCCGCGCGCGGCTGCATCGTTTTTACGTCGGATTCCTGCGCGAGCTTGCGCAAAAATTCCGCAGGCGGGGCTATCGGGTTTTCTTTGCGGACGGAACGAATATTTTTAAGGGAAACTTTACCGAATATTTTACGGACGGGATCCACCCGACGGACAGAGGCATGGCGGAGCTTGCCCGCGCCTATGAAAGACAAATCGGACGGATACGGAGGGAACTGAAATGAAAAAAATCGTAATGCTGCCGCTGGACGAAAGACCCTGCAATTTCAACTATCCGCAAATGATGCCCAAGGCGGACTACGCGCTTTATCTGCCCCCCAAAGAATTGATGGGCGATAAAAAAACGCCCGCCGATACCGCCGCGCTGCAGCGGTGGCTTATGGAAAATATAGGGGACGCGGACGCCTGCATTCTCTCGCTCGACACGCTCGTTTACGGGGGGATCGTTCCGTCCCGTCTGCACGCCGAGAGCAAGGAAACGCTTTTCGAGCGCGCGGAGACGGTAAGGGAGCTTCGCCGTTTAAACCCCCGCATGAAATTTTATGCGTTTCAGCTGATCATGCGCTGCCCGGGATATTCGCTGAGCGACGAGGAGCCGGACTATTACGATATTTGCGGGGAAGAAATTCACCTTTACGGGCGGTATACCCACCTTGCGTCGCTGAGGGAGCTGACGGCGGAGGAGAGCGCGGAGTTTGCGCGGGTGAAAAAAAAGATTCCCGCGGAATGTTTAAACGATTTTACCTCGCGGCGGGAAACCAATCTTGCGGTGCTGCTGCACGACCTCGAATACGTAAAGGACGGCACGTTGGATTATTTTATCGTCCCGCAGGACGACGCGGCGGAGTACGGGTTTACTTCGCTCGATCAGATTCGGGTGCGGGAGTATTTCAAAAAGAACACGCTGCACATGAAAACCGCCATGTATCCATCCGCGGACGACACGGGGCTTACCCTTCTGGCGCGCGCGGTAAACGAGCTGAACGGCGTTCGTCCTAAAATTTTCGTAAAATACGCCTCTTCCAAAGCCGAGGCGGTCGTGCCCTGGTTCGAGGATAGGGTGTTGGACGAAACGGTAAAATACCAAATCATGGCTGCGGGCGCGCAGCGGGTGTATTCCCTGCCCGAAGCGGATATGGCGCTTCTTATCAATATGGGTTCGGGAATGTGGCACGAGGGGCAAGCGGGATACGTGACCGCTTACGATATCGAACGCAACCTCGCGGAATTCGTTTCTTATATGCGTTATGCGCTCGAAGCGGGAAAAACCGTCGCCGTGGGCGACGTGGCTACCTGCAACGGGAGCGACGAAGAGCTCTTGCGGATCATGCGAGAGGAGGGGCTGCTGCTTAAAATTCATTCGTACGCGGGCTGGAACACCTCCTCGAATACGCTGGGCACCGCGATCTGCGCGGGGCTTCTGTATCTGTTCGGGCAGGACGACGAGGGCAGGATCGGCTTTTTGCTCCATCGCTATTACGAGGACTGCGGCTACATGACCTATGCGCGGGGTTACGTGACCGAAAACGTGCTTCCCGCTTTGGGGCTGGACCGTTTCCGCGTGGACGGAAAGGACGGAAAAGCCGCCGCTGCGGTCAAAGAAAAACTGACGGAATTTATGGAGAAAAATTTCCCCGAGCTTGCGCGGCGCGTTGCGGCGGTGCAAATCGAACAGCCTTGGAAAAGAATGTTCGAAACGGACGTGAAACTGAAATTAAAATCATGAAAAAAATAGGAATAGACCTCGGCGGCACGACGATAAAGGGCGCGCTGTTCGACGGAGACAATATTATAGTAGAGCGCTCGGTGCCCACGCACGGCAGCGAGGGGCGGGAGGCGATATTTGCCGCTCTGTTTTCTCTGCTCGACGGATTTAGCGGCAAGGGTGCGGAGGCGATCGGCGTTTCGTCCGCGGGGAACATCGACCCCGTTTCGGGGCGGTGCGTGTACGCAACGGACAATCTGCTCGGCTGGACGGGGGCGGATATTAAGGGCGAAATCGAACGGCGGTACGGGTTGCCGTGCAAAGCGGACAACGACGCGGTCTGCGCGTTAAAGGGGGAGCTTGCCTTTTATCCCCGCGTGAAGGACGCCACCATGCTAACCTTCGGCACGGGCGTGGGCGGGGCGAGTATCGTTTGCGGAAACGTTCTGCGGGGCGCGCGCTTTCAGGCGGCGCGTTGGGGGCACGTCTGCCTCGATCCGCACGGGAGAGACTGCAACTGCGGCAAGCGCGGCTGCGCCGAGGCGTACCTTTCTGCGACGGCGCTGTTAAGAGAGGGGAAAAAGAGGATCCCCGCGCTGGAAAGCTGCAAGGAATTATTCGAACGGTATCGGCAAAACGATCGCGACGCGCAGGAAACGATCGCGGAATTCGGTTTTTATTTAAACGTGCTGCTCGATACTATTTTAACGTCCGTCGCGCCCGAGCTGATTATTTTCGGCGGCGGGGTGGCGGAGTCGAAGGACGTGTTGGAAAGGTTGGTCGTCGGTCGGAAGGAGGTCGTGTTCGCCAAGCTCGGCAATCGGGCGGGGGTATACGGCGCCGTTTCCGAATGGAAATAAAACGGGAGAAAGAGAGATGATACAATTTTGTTTGATCGCGGAAGAGGGACTCAAAAAGGCGGCGAACGAGCTGAACGGGAAGTACGGCTTCGGACTGTCGGACGCGGGCGTTAAAACGCGCCTTTCGCTTGGCGGAACGGGGATTAAGGTGACTTCGGAAAACGGCGGGCTGACGGTAACGGTGCAAAAGCGCGTGCAGGCGTTTTACGCGTTAAAGCGGATCGCCGACGAATGTGCGGACGGGGCGGTTCCGAACGGATACGGTTTTGTGTGCGACAGCTCTTTCAGAGACTTGAATTATATGTTCGATTGTTCGCGCAATGCGGTGCCCAAGACGGAGACGGTGGAAGAGACCGTTCGGCTGCTCGCCGTAATGGGGTACGATACCTTTATGCTTTACACCGAGGATACGTTCGCCGTAAAATCGCAGCCCTACTTCGGATATTTGCGCAACCCGTTCTCGGGCGAGGATATCCGCCGCTTCGACGAATATTGCAAGCTGTTCGGGATCGAGCTGGTGCCCTGCATCCAGACTCTCGCCCACTTTAACAGCATCGTCCGTTATCCCGCCATGGGGCATCTGTTCGATTTCAACGATATTTTAATGGTTGGCGAAGAGAGCACGTACCGCTTTGTCGAGGATTTGATTTCGACGTGCGCCTCTTATTTCTCTTCCCGCCGCATTCATATCGGCATGGACGAGGCGTATATGCTCGGGCGGGGAAAATATATGGATAAGCACGGCGCGCGCAGCCGTTACGACATTATGTCCGAGCATCTTGCGCGGGTGAACGGGATATGCAAAAAGTACGGCTTTCACGCCATGATCTGGTCGGATATGTTCTTTTCGCTCACGCTTTCCGCGCAATACGGCGGAGAGCTGCCTGCGGAAGTCGTCGAAAAGATCCCCGCGGACGTCGATTTGTATTACTGGGACTATTGCAGCACCGAGCCCGAGCATTTCGAAGCGATGATGAACAAGCACCGCGTGTTCCCGAACACGATTGGGTTTGCGGGCGGCGCGACCAAATGGCACGGCTACACGCCCGACAACCGCTATTCCATCGCTTCGTGCGAGGCGGCGGCGAAGGCTTGCGTGAAAACGGGGATCCGCGATTATATCGTGACGGGCTGGGGCGATAACGGGGCGGAGTGTTCCCCGTTCGCCGTCCTTCCCACGCTGCTCGCTTGCTCGCGGTTCAATTACGGCGATTTCGGGCAGGACGAGGCGTTCGCGAAGAGCTTTTTCGGCTTGACGGGCGTACCGTACGAAGAGTTTATAAAAATCGACCTGGGCAACCGCGTTACCGAGCACGACGACGTGCAGGAGAAGAACACCGCCAACAAATATCTGCTGTTCAACGATATTTTGCTCGGCACGCTCGATACGATCGTCGACGAGGGACAGGGCGAGCTGTATGAAAAGCACGCCGAAGAGCTGTGCGCGGCGGCGGAGCGCGCGGGCAGGTGGCGGTATCTGTTCGAAACGCAGCGAGCACTTTGCGAAGTGCTTGCGATCAAGGCGGATCTGGGGATTAAGCTGCGCGGCGCCTACCAAAGCGGAGATAACCCCGCGCTGGCGGCGGCGTACGAAAAACTACGGCAGCTTCCCGAGCGGATCGAAGCGTTTTATGAGCTTTTGCGCGCGCAGTGGGAAAAGGAAAACCGTCCGAACGGGTTCGACGTGCAGGATATCCGCATCGGCGCGTTAAAGCAGCGCGTGCAGGTCGCGATGAAAAAGGTGGGCGACTTTTTAAGCGGAAAGGCGGAAAGCGTTCCCGAGCTGGGCGAAAAGCTGCTTTGCTTTATTGGGAACGGAGAACATTTCGAAAAGGATTACGACCAGTGCGAGTTCCGTTGGCGGAGAATGACCTCCGTGAACGTGAACGAGTAAAAAAAGGAGAAAAGAAAAATGATAAAGAGATACCGTTACGGAGCCCCCGTAAACACGGAGGCGGCTGTTATTCAAATTGCGGAATCCAAGGGACAGACCGTATTTTCCGAGCGCGAGTGCGAGGGGAAAACGGCGTTCGGCTATGAGATGGAAAAAGAGGACCGCGTATACGGTCTTGGCGAGCAGATGCGCGGCATCAATAAGCGCGGCTGGATTTACGAAAGCTGGAATACGGACGACCCGATTCTGACCGAAACGCGCGTGTCGCTGTATACCTCGCACAACTTTATTATGGTGATCGGAAAGAACAGGTCGTTCGGGGCGTTTTTCGATTGCGGCGGAAAGGTCGTGTTCGACGTCGGTTATACCGATCCCGACGTGCTCACCGTTACCGCGCGCGATTGCAATCTGTACCTGATCGAGGGGGAGAGCGCGCTCGAAATCGTGCAAGAGTTCCGCGGACTGATCGGAACAAGCTATATCCCGCCCAAGTGGGCGTTCGGGTTCGGGCAGTCGCACTGGGGATATTTAAACGAGGGGGATATCCGCACGGTCGCCGAAAATTACAAGGCGTGCGATATGCCGCTGGATATGATTTACCTCGACATCGACTATATGGAGCGCTTTCAGGATTTCACTGTGGACAAAAAGGCGTTTCCCGATTTAAAGAAACTTGCGGCGGACATGAAAAAGGAAAATATCCGCCTGATCCCCATTATCGACGCGGCGGTCAAGGCGGAGAAGGGCTATTCCGTGTACGACGAGGGCATAGAAAAGGGGTATTTTTGCAAGAACCAAAAGGGCGAGCCGTATATCGTGGGCGTGTGGCCGCAGGACAGCGTGCTGCCCGACGTGCTTAACCCCGCCGCGCGCAAGTGGTTCGGCTCGCAGTATAAGGTCTTGATGGACGAGGGGATAGAGGGCTTCTGGAACGACATGAACGAGCCGGGCATTTTCTACGGGGAAGAGAGCATGGCGGCGGCGGTAAAGACGATCGAAGCGCTGGTCGCTTCGGGAAGGACGAAAAAGGATTTCGCCGAGGTGCAGGGTGCCGTTTTCAACCTGCCCAACAGTATGCTCGATTACGGCGCGTTCTACCACGAGAAGGACGGAAAGCGCTATTGCCATGCCGAAGTGCACAATTTGTTCGGCTATTACATGACGAGGGCGGCGGCGGAATACTTCGAAGAGCGCGACCCCGACAAGCGGTTTTTAATGTTCTCGCGCTCCTCTTATATCGGAATGCACCGTTACGGCGGGATATGGACGGGCGACAATGCGGCTTGGTGGGCGCACCTGCTGCTCAATCTTAAAATGCTGCCCTCGCTCGATATGTGCGGATTTTTGTTTACGGGAGCCGACCTTTGCGGCTTCGGGCAGAATACCACCGAAGATTTGGCGCTGCGCTGGCTTGCGCTGGGGATATTTACGCCGCTTATGCGCAACCATTACAATGCGTCCCGCCCGCAGGAATATTACGTGTTTAAAAACAAAGAGGCGTTCCGTAATCTGCTGGGGATCCGCTATTCGCTGCTGCCTTACCTTTACAGCGAATTCGTAAAGAGCGCGCTGCGCGGACAAATGCTGTTCAAGCCGCTCGCGTTCGAATATCCGCAGGACGGTCGCGCCCAAACGGTGGAGGATCAGCTGTGCGTGGGCGAAAGCATTATGATCGCGCCCGTGTACGAGCAGAACGCAAAGGGCAGATACGTGTATCTGCCCGAGGAAATGAAGCTTATCCGTATGCGCGCGGGCGACCGTTATACCCAAGAGGTATTGCCGCAGGGCTCGCATTATATCGAGGTCGCCCTCGACGAAGTAATATTTTTCCTGCGCAAAAACCGCGTAATGCCGTTGGCGCGCCCCGCGAAAAACGTTGCCTCCTTGGACGAAAAAAATCTTACCTGGCTGAAATTTACCGACCGTCCCGTAACGTACGAGATTTGCCGCGACGACGGATTTGTGAAAAAGAATCTGGAGCGTTATATCGAGCGGGTTACCGTAAATTCGGACTGAGTTGAAATAAATTTTCATCATTTATAAAAAAATGTTTGACAGATAAAGTCGAAAAACATTATAATAATGTAAAACTCGGTTAAGATAAGGTTAGCGGAGAGCGGGAGAAGAAGGGTATGAACGGTTCCATTTTAAGCAGAATCGAAAGGCTGGAGGCGGGAAAGCTGACGCGTTCGCAGCGGATCATGCTGGAATATTTCGGAAAGGTCGATTTTAAACAGATCATGTATATGTCGATCACCGATCTGGCGGAGGCGACGGGGCTTGCCGAAGCCACCGTGCTGCGCTTTTGCCGCTCGTTGGGGTTCAACGGATATCAGGAATTCAAGCTTCGGCTTGCGCAGGACAACACGGACGTGCGCGGCAGGGAGAGCGGCGGCGGATACGTTGCCGACATTATGGAGGATTACCGCGCCGCGATCGACAACTGCCGTGCGAATATCCTTCCCGAACAGATGGAAAAGGTGTTCGAATATATCCTGTCGGCGCGCTCTATCTGCTGTTTCGGGGTGGGGCACTCCTACCTTGCCGCATTAGAACTGCATAACCGCTTAATGAAAATGGGGATCGTGACCTTTTGCGAGCGGGACACGCACTTTCAGAGTATTCTCATCTCCTCGCGAACGCCTCTCGATCTGCTTATCGTGTTCAGCATTTCGGGCGCCACCAAGGACGTGGTGGAAGCGGCGGAGCTTGCCCGCGCATACGGCATGAAAATTATCGTGGTGACCTGCTACGAAAAATCGCCCCTTACCCGCTTCGCGGATATTATCCTTTCGGCGACTTCGATGGAGTCTCCCGTAGAGCCGGGCGCGATGTCCAGCAAGATCATGCAGCTGTTCATGGTAGACGTAATATGCACGGGTGTGCATTTAACCGATAAATCCCGTTTCGACGGCTTTATCGCCAAAAGCAACGTAGCGACGGCGGGCAAGCTGATTTAAAGGAAATGAAAGACGTATTTTAAAAGTATCCGCAGAAATGCGGATATTTTTTTACGCGCTTTTTGTCGGAATTCGGGAAGAAAATTGCGCAAAAAAATTTCATTTGAGCGGAATTCTGACTAAATTCGATAAAAAATAAATAAATTGAAATTTAATTCCGCAAAATAAGTTCATAAAATGGGTAAAAAGGGACAAAAGGCAAAATAAATGCGAAAAAAAGAAAAAATTTTTCATAAAACCGTTGACAAACCCGCCAAATGATAGTAAAATGAAACTACAAAAATTCTTATCTTCTCGTAAGAGGGAAATCACAGGAGGAATTATGAACAAAAAGAAGGTAGCGGCACTTGTGCTTTCGTCGGCAATGGCGGCGAGTACGGTTGCAGGGCTGTGCGCCTGTTCGGGGGGCAAAGATAAATTTACCCTCGACGGCACGGTGTACAACGCGGTAACGGCCAACACGTTTCAGGCTTCCCGCGCGGATACCCGTGCGGACGCTTACGTCGCGAAAAAAGCGAACGGAACGGAGATCGGCAAGTTCAAGACGATCGCCGCGGCGATCAACGCGGCGGTGAATGCCGACGTAACCGACGAGATCTTCGAGGGCAAAGACAAAGAGCCCGTTTCGGGCAGCTACGTAACCAAGATCGGCAGCGAGGTGAAGCTGTTCCAGAACAAGAACGGTTACACGCCCGAGAACGACGACCAGTATTGGTATTACGAGGACGGCAACAAGCTGGGCGGTTACAATTGCTGGGAACCGCCGATCAGCAATTTGCTGCAAAACACCAACCACGTGGTAACGCAGGTAACGGGCAAGGGGCGCAGAACGGTGCAGTCCTGGAACAGCTACAGTCTGCGCGATCCTAACGGCGAAGAATTTGCCAAGAACGAGCTGACCACGGAGGCGTGGACGCTTTCCTCCACGATGGACGCCGCGGTGATGCAGTTCGTTACGGAAACGTGCAGCATTACGGGGCTGGACTACACTTACGATTTAAGCGACGTTAAAATTACGCCTCCCATGGGCGATGCTAAAACGTATGCGTTCATCGGTTGCTACACCTGGCAGCCCTATTACGTAATTGCCCTCGGACTTGCGTGCGACACCTCTACGGGCAACTGGTATCCCTTCCACGGAACCTCCCGCGACGACAGCTTCTCGCAGACCGAGTACAACATCGGCGACGACTGCGTTATGACTTCCACCTGGCATGAGGACGGCGGCTACTTTACGCCCGACAGCGATACGCTCACCATGCAGGCAAGGACGAAGTTCTTAAAAGATTCCGTAGGCGCAGACGGAAAAGATATCATGTATCAGGTAAACGATTATAAGTTCGAGTGCGAGGGAGCGGGTGCTTATTTGCTCCGCGTGGACGATTCGTTTATCGGCAACTACTACGCAGGCAAGACGCTCGGCGTCGATAACGTTTATATCGCCATTTGCGGGCTCGACGTGATCACGCCCATTAAAGACGGCGTTAAGGTAGCGAACACCGACTATTTCACGGGTTCCAAATTCGAAAATCTGCGCGTAACGCAGGCGTCGTCCTATATCGCCACGAAAGAGGAGATCCCGGACGAACTGATGGGCGTTAACGTACCCGACGAAGAGGACAGAGGCAAGAGCTTCAACCTGTTGATGGCTGCGGATCCTTCGTTAAAGGACGAAGATTTCGGCAACTACACCATTTTTAATTCCAACGCGTTTGTGGATTACAATAAGGATAACGGACAGGACGTATTCTCGTTCCGTTACGACGGTTCGCCCGTTGCCGACAATTTGTATTCCGCAGAAGTCTGGAATTATCAGAAGCAGATCGAAGCGCTGTCCGAAATGACGATTGAAACGGCGTTCGATTTCGACGAAGAGATGGCGGAAATTGCAGGCTGGTACGAAAAGACGGATAAGACCCTTCCTAAGCATATCGGCAACGTGCTCGATTACACCGAGTATCTGAACGCGAAGGAAAAGGTAGTGCAGGCGGCGAAGCTCTCCCCCGAGGGCGAGCAGGCGGTTGCCGAGTTTAAAAAGCTTAGCACGATCGTTCCGCTGTACGACTATAAGGGTTGGACCAAACCCGCGGCGGAAGCGAGCATGGCGGGCTATCTGTACACCGAGCTCGAAACGTTCCGTAAATTCAAAGAAATTTACGACACGATCAAGGACGAGTCGGAAAAGAATTCGAACATTTTCCGTCACATTTCCAAGGCGCAGTATACCGAGTGGAACAGCCTGAATACGGCGATCACCGCGCTGGAAAACGACGCGAACTTTACGGCTCGTAAATTTAATCTTCCCGAGCTGGCGGCGAACGGCGCTGCGACGGAAGTGAAAACGCGCACGGGCATGAATATGGTAGAGGACGTTATCCGTCTTTCCTATGCGATCGGCGCAGGCAAGGCGACTTCGTCGGACGACGGAAATAGCAAGAAAGCTACGCATATGAATTCGGATAATCACTGGACTTCGTCCTGGCACATTCTGTATATTATCCTTAACCTGAAAGAAGAAGGGTTTAATATCTTTGAAGACGGTTATCTCGGGAACTTGATTGCTACGGTTACCGATGAAAATACCGAAAAACTGATTGAGGACGTTACCTACCTGTACAACGTTCTGAAGCTTTCCAAGTATATTACGGATAACGGCTCGATCGCTATCGACGAAGAGATCGCAAGAGTTGCCAATAAATACATGGTTGGAAAGACCGACTTTGTGGAAGGCGGTTTGGCGTGGAACTTTAACGGAAGCACTTTTACAGGACGTAATACGAAATTTATGACGTATTTCGGCTTAATTGAAAGACAAGACTGGATGTTCTATATCGACGTAGTAACCGAACTGTTAGAGAGCAAGGGCGCTACGCTTACGACCAGCAAGAAAGGCGGACATCTCGGTATTACGGCGGAAGTGCAAGCCGCTCCCTCCGATCTTTCGGAAGATGCGCAAAAAGTAGTTGGTTTAATCAAAGCCGTTTCTCCGCTTACCGATAAGTACGTAGCTTACGGTTGGGAAGCTCCCCAAGGCGCTACCGATATCAAGGGTTATTATTACAGCGAGATTCAAGCGGTGCGCACGGCAAAAGTAGAGTTGGATAAGTTGAACAAGACCGATAAGGCTGCGGTGCTTGCCAACGTCAATGAGGCTGGCTGGAACGCTTGGCTTGAAGAAGAAAAAGTGATCGACGCGATCATTGAGAATGCAAAGTGGAGCGAGAAAGCGTTTAAAGTTCCCAACATGGTAAATACGGCGAAAAAGCCCGGTACGAATGAAACCGATTGGGAAAATCCCGTATGGGAACAGGACGACGGAAGAAGCGGTTTGAACCCTAATTATAAGGTTGGGGAAAAAGCCCCTGTCGGTATGCTGAGCACGCAGGATGCGAAATATGCGTTCACGCAGCTGCTGATTTCCGCTTCGATGATTTCTTCTACGGGCAAAGGTTGCGACGAGTACGGCAACGACAATACCAACTGGGCTCCCCGTGCCGCGCTTTGCAAAGACTATCTCGAGAGCATCGGCGTATCGCTTACGCCTTACCTTACCAAGGTCCTCAAAGATACGCTCTTTAACGACTGGTACAAAGAAATTTATACGCCCGTTACGGGAATTGTCGATTTGGTGACGGACATCAAAGACAAGAACCTCGAGAAGATTGATCAGCTCTCCGAAGAACAGATTAAGTTCCTCAACGAGAATTATACCACGTCGTTCAACAAAGGACACGTATTCGACGTTATCTGGAATGGTAGTGCCGACTCCGCAGTTCCGAACGGTTTGAAGGTCAAGGGAAATTGGGGACATAAAATTGCTTTGCTCATTCGCGTTCATACTACGCTGAAAGGATATGCCTTTGTAGCACAGGCGACGGATGTGTTTGCTTCGTTCCAGACGGAACTCGACGCATTCCTTACTTCCAACGGATTCACCATTGCGGCAGACGGTTGGGGCGTTACTGTAGCTTCGCTTACCGAAAGCGAACCCGACGGATTTGTAGAGAACAAAGAGGGCACCCTCCTTCCCGACAAAACGGCGAAGTGGACGATAAATAATGGTATTGACGCAAGCTCTGCAGAACACATGGCAGTATCGGCGAAAACCGACAGCTATCAGTTTACAGCTTCTAAGTCGGGCGACTGGGCGAGCGTTTCAGTGGCGCTTACCGGAAAATCGTTTAATGTTGCGAAAAACGCGATTTACTATGATTTAAAGGTTTCCAACGGCGGAAAGTGTGACATTGTCCTCTATGTAAAGAACGGCGACGGTCAAGTTTACGGATATTTGGGTGAACAATTCGATACGCCCGTAAAAACGAATATCACGGGCGAAGTAAAAGGTCATGTTTCACTGCAAAAACTTCATGATTGGTATGTCCAGAATAAACAGTTGCCGTCGGCAGAAACTCTCGAATTTGTTTATGTCCGCGTATACGTGTACGACGGAACGACGGTTAACGTTAAATCGCTTTATGTAGACGAGCTGCCCGCAGACGAGCTTTACGGCAACGCCGGCACGAGCTATAAGCCTACGGATGTTGCGCAACTTGTCGAATATCAAGGCAACGCTACCGTTACTGTTGAAAACGGCGTAACCACGGTTCAGGCAAACGAAACGGTTTCCGTTGAAGGCGGCGATTGGGCTTACAGCCACAACTACGAGCTCACGAACGTTATGATCGGTATGGATTCCGTAATCTATCTCGACGTAGAAGTTACGGGCAAGGCGGACATTCTCCTTTACGACAACGTGAAATATACCAATTTCAGCAGAGTAATTAAGGGAGTCGCAAGCGGTGCAGAGCTTGCAACGGGTAAGTATGCGTTAAAGCTTGCCGATTTGATTAAGTGGCACGTAGATAACAATAAGGATGCCGACTCTTACAGGGTTCTTACGACCTTATCGCTTACGAAGCTTTCTTTCTACGTAAATTCGGGCGCGACGGTTAAAGTGAACGATTTCCGTATCGTAAACGCGGCGGAAGTAACTCCCGAAGCCTGAGGAAGGCAACAAACAAAACAAACTCTCGCCCTCCCCGCAAGGGGAGGGGCAAAGAGAGGAACGAAACAAAAAAGTATCTGTTACATAACTTTTATATCCGCTAAAACGGATGAACACAGTCTCACGGCAAGCGGTAACGAAAAAAGTTTGTTACCGCTTGTTTCGAGAGACGGACATTATCGGAGGATAACCTTATTATGAAAAAACCCATTGCGTTGTTGCTTGCGGGGGCAATGTTCGTTTCCGCGCTTCCCATGCTTGCGGCTTGCGCAGATAAAGTACCCGCCGAAATCGACTGGACGGTAGATTTATCCCAAAAGATCACTTTAAAGGGAATGTACCCCAACACGGCGAACAGTATGTTCCGCGAAGGAGCAAAGGTTTGCGATACGGCGAAAATTATTGAAGATAAAACCGGCTATAACATCGAATATTACGAGACCGCCCCTTTGGGAGATAACGATATACAAAGAATTCTGTCTAATGAGCAGGAATATCACTTTTTAAAGGTAGACGAGGCACAGTTTCACCCTTATTTAAATCAGGGAGGGTATCTCGATTTAACCGATCTGCTCTTTAAAACTCCCGCAGGGAGAAAGCTTTACGAAATTATCGATTTAATGCCTTACGGCTGGGATTCCGTCACTACCGTAGACGAAGAGGGGAACAAGCACATTTACGGCATTCCCGACTTCGGCTATTGCGTTATGACCGATTCCGCCCTGATTTGGAATACCGAGCACTTAAAGCAGGTAGGCTACGATCACGTTCCCGAAAACATGACGGAAGCAAACGACGCACTCGTAAAAATGCAGGCGCATTTCGGTTCAGACAAAAAAACGTACAGCGCGCTGGGGATTCCCGGTCCGCACTCGTGCGAAATCGTGCAGTTTAAAGGCGCGTTCGAAGTTCCGAATCAGTTCTATCTGGACGAAAACGGCAACGTTCAGCAGTACGTTTTCAGCGATAACCTCATGAATTATGCCAAATATTTAAATTCGCTCCGCCGTCAGAACATTATTTCACAGAACTGGCAAAAGGCGGAAGCGGCTACTACCTGCCAGTATTTTGCCGAAGGCGATCATTCGGTGGTGTATCTGCCTTACTGGCACGTGAATATGCTGTTAAACGCCTGCGTGGCGGACGGGCGTATCGGTGCGGGGAAAGATCCCAATTACGTAAAAGAAAATCTGATCGACTGGACGGTGCGTATCCGCGGCGACGGCTCGCACGGCACCGTCAATCAGGAAAAGGCGAGGACGGAAGGCGGAGAAGCGGGCGTTTCGTATTACACGGTAATTCCTCAGCACATGGCGGCGACTGCGCTGTATACGATCGACTTCCTTTCCCAAAAGCTCGAAGCGTTTGCCGACTATTACGGCGGAACCGAGGGCGTGCACTGGAACAAGGTGGATAAACCCGCCGGCGCGCCCGAATACGATCCCGAAAACCCCGACGAAATTTTACAATACGAAGATTTCGACCATCAGCTCGTATTTTTGGAGCCCTGGGAATACACCTATCACGACTACACGCCCATTTACGAGGACGTGCTGCAAGAGGACGGCGAAACAAAAGTAAAGACGCTGGTCGGCGCGCAGCAGGGCGAAGAAATTCACGTGACGGGCGGCGGATTTTGGGTGAAGCTTACCGAGCGCTATCTGGATATGAAGGTCGGTATCGTGGAAAATTCGCAGTATTGCAACGGTACGAATAAAATCGTGGCGAACAGACTGTTCCACCTGCGCGAAACGGGCTTTAACGGCTGGCGCGTTGTTTCCCGCGACGACGACACCATTATTCATAACCCGATGTCCATGAGCCCTCCTATGGACCACTGGGCGCCCATCTCCATTCGTTCACGTACGATGGCAAAGGACGGCTTAAAGGCTGCGATTTCGGCAAAGACCGAAGAGAAGGCGATTTCCACCATCGAAAACACCCGCAACAGCTTAAAGACCACCAAAGTAAAGGGTTATTATCTGTGGTGCGACGATATCGTAAACGAAATGACGGCGTGGTATAGAGAAGTAAAATTAAACATGAAATAATTCGGGATTTTTCCGAAAAGAACAACTGCTTCCCGCCCCTTTTCAGGGGCGGGCTTGCAAGGAGGAACCTATGGATCAAGAAAACCGCGCAAACGGCGAAATCGTCCTCGAAGAGGGGACGAACGTGCTGGACGCATCGCTTCCGAAGCCCGAAGAACGGGAAGAAGAAAAAAAAGTCTTGTGGGAAGAGCCCGGTTATTGGAAAACCCAGTGGAAAAGGTTGAAAAAACACCGCAGAATTTTATGGTTTATTATTCCCGCGGCGATTTTTACCTTAATCTTTTCTTATATTCCTATGGTGGGAATCTTTTATTCGTTCAAAGATCCTTCTACCTATAAAATCGTTAATGGAATGTTCGGAAGTATTTCGAGCGGGGCTTGGACTTTTCAGAATTATATTGACATATTCGCTGATAACGGGGATATATTTTTTGCCGCCGTGGGCAACACGCTGCTCATAAACGTATTCCGACTACTGATATGTTTTCCGTTCTCTATTATTATAGCGATTCAGCTTTCGGAGCTGAAAAGTCAGGCGCTGAGTAAAACCATCCTCATTATTATCTGTATCCCCAACTTCCTTTCCTGGGCGATCGTGGTGGGAGTTTGGTGGGGGTTGCTCGATCCGCTTCGCGGCGTATTTAGTTTTATTAACGTGCTTGCGCCGAGTACGGGGGACGTTACCACAAGCAGCGGCTGGTTTAAACCGCTCGCCGTTATCTGGTCTGCCTGGAAGGGTGCGGGCTGGGGCTGCATTATGTTCTATGCCGCCATTATGGGGATCGACAAATCCTATTACGAATCGGCTACGCTCGAGGGCGCGAACAGATTGCAGAAAATGTGGTTCCTTACCATTCCTTCGATCATGCCGACCATCGCGCTGCTGCTCGTTTTAAACATCAGCGGTATGCTGGGGGCGGGCTTCGAACAGATATGGACGATGATGCAATCGGATACGACGCTGAAAGACACGCAAAAGACTTTGGATACGTACATATACGAAATATCCGTGCTCGATCAATCAAACATTCCGTTTGCGACGGCGCTTGGCGTATTTAACGGAGTTATCGCGCTTGCGCTAATGCTGATCGGCAACAAAATTACGAGCAAGACGCTGAAACGCGGGCTTTGGTAAGAGAGGAAACGGACATGAAAAATTTTATAAAAACTGCAACTCTCGGCACCAAAAACTTTTTTATCCGTCTGTGGAACAAAATCAAACGGCGCTTCGAACACAATCCAAATAAAATAAAGGAGAGCAAGCTCGACTTTACGCTCTCTATCGTAAACGTGGTTTGTCTGCTGCTCGGGGTTTTAATCGTTATCTTTCCGCTTCTGAACTATTTTTCGTATGCGTTCAATAACGGATATTATAACATAGACGTCGTTTTCTTTCCTGCGAGACCCACGCTGGACGCGATCATTTACGTGATGGGCGGAGAAATGGCGGCGGAGTTCTGGCGGTCGTTTTTCAACTCGGTTATTATAACGGCAACGGTCACGATCCTTTCTAATTTAGTGGAGGCGTTGGCGGCTTACCCGCTTTCCAAATTCGATTGTCCCTTCCGCGGCGGAATCATGATGTACTTTATCATCACCATGCTGTTTTCCGCGGGTGTTATCCCTATCTACGTATTAATGGATAGCCTCAGTTTAACCGAAACGATTTGGTCGGTCGTTCTTGTTTCGATCAGTAACGTAAGCAATCTGCTCTATTTTAAAACTTTCTTCGAAGGCTTGCCCGAGGACATCGAAGAGGCGGCGAAGCTGGACGGCGCGAACGATTTGCAGATGTTCTTCCGCATCGTAGTGCCTATGTCGCTTCCGGTCATCGGGAGCTGCTGCTTCTTTACCATCGTGGGTATGTGGAACAGCTACGGCGGCGCAATGCTCTTTATTTCGACCAATCGGGACGCATATCCGCTCGCCCTGTACATATATACGCTCGTTACCGAGTCGGGCATGATTCGCGGCGACGCCTGGGTAGAGGCAAACGTAAAAAACATTCAGTCGGCGGGTATGCTGATCAGTATTATCCCCATTCTGTGCATTTACCCGTACGTGATCCGTTATATCAAGAGCGGACTTACCATCGGGTCGGTAAAATCGTAACGGTATGAAAAAGATTTCTTCGGAACAGATAAAAAAGACGGACGACGGATTTTTGTTCGTGATCGAAAGACCGTATAAAGCGGCGTTCGGCTTCGGCGAGAAGTTCGACAGCGTGAATCAGAAGGGGAAATTCGTGCGCGCCTGCGTGCGGGAAAAGTGTTTTTATCAGGGCGAATTTACCTATTGCTCCATGCCCTTTCTGCTTACGCCGAACGGATTCGGGATTTACGTTGCAACCTATCTCGAAGTGGATTTCGACTTGCGCGAAGAGGGAAAGATCACGGTCACTTTTCCCGTCGGCAGCAAGGGGGAGCAGGCGGAGGTTTACCTGCTGGAAGGCTCGCCCAAGGAGATCACTTCGCAGTTCCGTTCGCTTGCGGGAATGCCGAAGCTCTTCCCCAAGTGGGTGCTGGGCGCGTGGATGAGCGCCAACCGCTGGCACACGCAGGACGAAGTGGAAGAGCAGATGCGGCTTACCAAAGAGCTGAATTTTCCGCACAGCGTGCTCGTGATCGAGCCGTGGAGCGACTGCACCACCCACTTTTTGTGGCGGGGGAGCCGCTGTCCCGATTTACAGGGCGATGAAAAGACGGAATTTTCGCGGATGGATTTTTCCGCCTCCGAGCATTGGCGGGACCCCAAAGCAATGATCGCCGATATGCACGCGGACGGGCTGAAATGTCTTTTGTGGATCGTTCCCATTTACGCGCAGGGCGTCAATCTGGAAACGCCCGACAATCACGATCAGATTTTAAGGATCAACGAGTACGTAAAAAAACACAAGGAGTGTGTACTGAACGCGGACGGCACCCCGTACGAAATTCCGCACACGTGGTGTATCGAGAGCATGGTTCCCGATTTTACCAACCCCGTTGCCAAAGCGCATTGGTTCGATCATTTCGCCTATTTAAAGGAAATGGGGATCGACGGCTTCAAGACGGACGGCGGAGAGTTCATTCACGACAAAACGGTGACCTTTTACGACGGCACGACGGGCGCGGAGGGGCAGAACGCCTATTGCGAGCAGTATGCCGAAGCGTTTGCCGAATTCGTGGGGGAAGAGGGGATCGTATTCGCCCGCGCGGGCGGACAGCGCAGCCCGACGTTTTCGGTGATCTGGGCGGGGGATCAGGAGTCCACCTGGTCGGAATTCCGTTCGGTGATCAAAGCGGGACTTTCTGCGGGGCTTTCGGGCGTTAATTGCTGGGGCTTCGATATCGCGGGATTTTCGGGTTATCTTCCCTCGGCGGAGCTGTATCTCCGCGCGGTGCAGGCTGCCGCGTTCGTCCCCGTCATGCAGTGGCACAGCGATCCCGTGGGCAACGGGCGCTGCGACTTTACGGGTGCGTGGCAGATCAACGACCGCAGCCCGTGGAATATGGCAGCCTATCATAAGGACGAGAGTTTGCTGAAAATTCTGCGCGAACAGTTTTATTTGCATTACAACTTGATGCCTTACCAGTATAACTTGCAGCAGGAGGCGGCAAGCACGGGCGTTTCGCCTATGCGCCATCTGGTTTCCGAATTTCCGGACGACGAACGCGTTTACGATATCGACGACGAATTTATGCTGGGGGACGCTCTGCTGATCGCGCCCGTGCTCGAAGATTACGTCGATACGCGCAAATGCTATCTTCCCCGCGGAAGGTGGTTCGATCTGTTCACGGGCGAAGCGTTCGAGGGCGGCGAACACGAAATTCGCTTGAAGAGGGAGTCTATCCCCGTATTCATGCGGGATAATGCTTGCGTTCCTTTCAATCTTTCGGGCGGGAAGTTATGCTCGGACGTCGGGAACGGGTTAAACGAATATCGGGAGCTCACGTTTTTGATCAGCGGCTCGGGCAAGTATGAATTGAAGGACGATTTCGGCAACGAAATAGAGATCGCCTGGAACGAAAAAGAGGTTACCGTTTTAAAAAATACGCGCAACACGCCCTTTACTGCGGTGCGTATGACAAAACATTTATGGGATTCGCGCGGGGTTTCCGCGAAATGACCGATAAGGAGAAACGAGTATGAGAAAAAGGTTGTTGGCTTTTGCGTTTCTGATTGCGGCAGCGGCGTTCGTTCTTTGCGCCTGCGGCGGAGGGCTTACGGCGGAGTTGGACCGCGAGTCCGCCGTGCTCGAAGTGGGGGAGGAATTAAAGCTGCGGGCGACCCCGAGCGAGGAGGACGCGGTTGTGGAATGGGCGGTTTCGGACGAAAATATTTTGTCTTTCGTGCCCAACCGCAACTCCGTAACGGTAACGGCTATGGATTCGGGCGAGGCGTTCGTATATGCCAAGAGCGGCGACAAAATTCTGGCGCAGTGCAAAATCACCGTTCCCGAATTGCCCAAGCTTTCCGTATTTTTGCCGCAGGGCGTACTTGTGCTGGCGGGCAGCACTTCCAAGGCGACCGTAACGGCGAAGGCGCACCCGTCGCTTTCCGGAACGCCCGTTTGGACGAGCGCGGATACTTCCGTGGTGACTGTAGAAAGTCAGGGGCTGATCGCCATTGTTTCGGCGCATAAGATCGGGCAGACCACGCTTACGGTAGAGCTCGGCGGCGAGACGGCGACGATCGCCGTATACGTGGGCAGATACTCTTAAGGAGGGAGAAAAGATGAAAAAGACGTTAACGGCGTTTTGCGTATCCGTATTGGGGCTGTGCGTTGCGTTCGGCGCGGCGGCTTCGCCCGCGTCGGTTTCCGCGGCGCATCAGACGAACAATAATTTGCCGTCCGTGGTGTCGGCGAACAGCGGACTGAATCTGGAGCCTACGCTCGTGTACGAGCCCGCTACGGCGGAGGCGCTTTCCGCGGTAAAAACGCAGTCCGTCCCGCCCGCTTCCGTCGTGCTTAGCGTAGACCGCGATATGAATGTGAAATTCGGTGCGGCGGACGGCGGCAAGCTGGAAACGGTGATTTCCGAACATATGTCGCGTTTTATTCCCGTCGTCCGCCTCGACGCGGACACGGTGGACGGGTTTATCGGCTGGATGACGAACACCTACCGCATGGCGGATATTATGGCGATTTCTTCCGATATCGGCGTAATCGAAAAGCTGTATGCGGACGAAGTGACTTTTCGGGTGAATACCGTATACGATCTTACCGAAAAGGAAATTCCCGCCGACCGTTACGGCACCTGGCAGTATATCGGCGCGGCGAACGCCGCAGGTTGCAATATTTTAATGTTCGACGCGGCGGACCCCAATTTAAGCGTGGCGGCGGAGTACGTATCCGCCATGAGTAAAGTTTGCTGGGCGTATGCCGAGGGCAGGATGGAGGGCGTAAGGGCGATCGCCGCAGGCTGTTACGGTGTGGTCGCGGGCGAATACGAGACCTTAAAGGATTCGATCGGCATATTCCGCAAAGACGGCGTCACTCGCGCGCAATTCGTTGCGGCGCACCGCGGTATTACGAAATACTGCAACGAAAATTCGCTTACCGCGCTTACGGCGGCGGCAAACGAGGGCGCCACGCACGTAGAGCTGGACGTGCAGATCACCGAGGACGGCAAGTTTATGATTTGCCACGACAACGACACCTCCCGTACGTCCACGCAATCGGGCGCGTACTTTGTAAATTCGCAGTCGTCGTACCTGCTGAGAGCGGAGCTGCGCGACTACAATTTGAAGTATAAGGACACCTATCCTCTGCTCGATTCGGTCGTGAAATATTTATTGCAGACGGATATGATCCTCATTCTCGAATTAAAGCTGGATTCGGGTTCTACCAAGGCGGTGAGCCAACTGAAAGCGATCGAAAAGTTAAAGGATTTTATGGCGAAGTATCCCAAAATGGAGGGGCACTGGTTTGCGATCACCTTCTTTTCGCCCTGGGCGGAGGGGATGAGAGAGCATCTTCCGCAAATCCCCGTCGGATATCTGGGCGGCGGATTGAGCGGTTACGAAACCGACCAAAAGCAGTCCGCCTGGAACGGCGGACACGTGGGACTCTCTTCCGTTCGGGAGAAGATCGCGTTCCTGCGAAAATACAATATGGTGCTCGACGAAACGCACAGCGGTGCGACCAATTCGACGGCGGCGAACTATTTGGCTAGAGGATACGTTCAAAATACCTGGACGTTTGAAAGCGTAAAGCATCTCGATTGGAAAATCAACATCGCGACCACCAACAGCGCGGAAGAGTGCGCAATGTTCTTAAAAGAAATTCCCGTAAAAGGGATCAAGCCCACGGCGGCGGAATTCGAGGCGGGGAAAATCACTCTCCCTTGCGTCAATTACAACGGTTGGGTGGAGGACAGAGAGTGTGAAATTATCGAGGTGGAGCGCACTGCGATCTCCGTTTCCTTCCTGCTCTATTGCAAGCAGGAAGCCAAATATATCCAGGACGAGGACGGCTATTCGGTTGCCAAGGGAGAAGAGGGCGACGCGGGATACGGTCTTTACAGCGATCTTATTACGATAGCGTTATAAAAAGAACCGCCGAAAGGCGACGAATAATCAGGAGTCTAACATGAAAAAATTTACGGCATTGATGTTGGGGGCGGTACTTGCGGGCAGCTGCGTTTCGGGCTTGTGTTTTTCCGCCTGTAATCAGGACGGACCGTCGCAGGAAGAGGAAGAAAGCACGGCGCTGGTCAAGGACAAATCTTCGTTGAAATTTGCATTCAACGAGCTGTATAAGGCGGGCGAAATGAAGGACGCCGCCAACGGATTGAGCAGTCTGGTCGACGTGAAGGGGGCGCGCTTCAAGGTGAACAACCGCTATCGCGAAACGTTTACGGAAGCCCCCAAAAGCATTCACGACGCGAAAGTGGAATTTTTCGGCGAATCCAGCGTTCGGGTCGCCAACATTTCGGGCGGGTTTGCCTTCACGCTCCCCACAACCGAATTGAAGGCGGACTATACGACGGCGAAGTTCCATTCCTCTTACGAGTTCGGCGATTCCGTGCTCACCGTGAGCAGGGAATCGAGCAATCCCTATACCTCGGCGCCCACGCCCTGGTATACCTATTGTGCGGAGTGGATTATCCGCTTTATCAACGACGACGAATATATCAAAAACTGCAATTTAACGCGCACCAACGATTCAAAGGCGTACGAGTTTACCAATTACAAAGCCTTCGGCGACACAACCACCAAGCCCGGTTTCGATTTGTACCGTTACGACGTAAAGATCAACGACTATACGGGCGAGGACGCGCTGCCGTACTATAACATCGCCGTCATCAGGAAAGAGAACGATCCCGTAAACTTTGTGCTCTTCGTCATGAAGTCTAAGTCCGAGCGATCCGCGATTATGGACTCGATCGTGCAAAGCTATACGTTAATGCGCTCTTACGGCACGGAGAAAAATTTCTTCGACGCGGGCGATCCGAAGGAAAACCCCAACTGGAGCGACGAGACGAAGGCGTTCTTCCGCAAGCTGTGCACGGACGATTATATCAACTGGGGAGCGTTCAGCTGGTCGATGCCGGGCGATGATTCTGGACCGGGCAACCCTACTTACGACGCGATGCTCTCCAACAGCTTAAAATCCAAAGCGGGCGTCGAAGAGATATGGGGGCACGGTTACGACATTTATCCCACTTACACGCACCTTTCCTGGTACAGCCAACTCCATTACTTCCCTAAGCAAATGGCTAAGACGCTTGCCAACGGAAACGGGCTCGACGATAAGCCCGTGTTGCAGTTCACCTATCAGTTTACGACGGACAACAATAACGTGGGAACGATCGCTCAGCCCGGGACCAGATTCTCGCCGCTGTTCGATATCATGCGCGGCAAGTACGACGAGCATTTCCGCCGCCTCGCCGCCGATATCAAGGAATACGGCAAGCCCGTGCTGTTCCGTTTGAACAACGAAATGAACACCGACTGGACGAGTTACTGCGGAATGCTCACGCTGCTCGATCCCGAAATTTTTAACATTACCTGGCGCAGACTGTACGATATTTTCGAGGAAGAGGGCGTAGACAACGCCATCTGGATCTGGAATCCCATCGAAACCTCGTCGCCGTATTCGTCCTGGGGCGAAGATATCAACTACTTCCCCGGCGTTGATTACGTTCAGCTTCTGGGCGGGACCAACTACGAGATGAACAACTATACCAAAGAGGCGGCAGAGAAATCCTACAAGTCGTTCAGAACGTGCTATAAGGCGCAGTACGAAAAGAATAAAGACGTATTCTCGAAATGGTTTACGGTGATCGCGGAAACCGCCTGCGGTTCGGGCGGAAACGCCACGGGCGAGCTCGGGCGCAATGCCGCCGTACAGGCGAAGTACGTAAGAGAAATGTTCGACGTGCTGTATACGGGCGAAAAGGAAGAGTGGGCGACGAGGATTAAGGGCATTATCTGGTTCAACTGTAACGATATCGACGCCTACGCAGGCACGATCACCAATCGGCTGTGCTTCTATTTCCCCGAGGATATCAAGTACGATTATCCCACCAACAATAACTATGCCGACCTTGCCGAAACCTGGGCGGCGTTCAAAGAGGGCTTTCAAAAATCGCCCGCAAAGTAAATATAAAACGGAGAAACGACAGTGAATAAAACAAAATTTCCCTTGGGTGCTTCTACCCTTGCGGGGTTAAAAGGCAATCAGATTACCGACCGCGGCACCGTGCGCTTTACGTTCGGGCTGGACGGTAAGATCGCGGACGGCAAAAACGGCTTCGGGACGGCGGACGACGTTACGGGCGTCAAGGTGTTCCGCGACGGCGCGTACGTTTCGGGCTGCACGGAAATGGACGATACGCAGGATTTAAAGCTCGAATTTTACAACGGGAAGAGCGTGCGCCTCGTGAACCTTTCGGGCGGGCTTGCGTTCACCCTTCCCGTGGCGGAGGCGGAAACGGATTATACCATTTCCAAATACCGCGCGCGGTATGCGTTCGGCGACAGCGTGCTTTCGGTCAGCGTGGAAACGCAGAATCCCTATAACGACGATTTAAACGACAAAGAGATGGGGCGCGAACACCCGTGGTACATTTATTGCGCGGAATGGCTGATCCGTTTTATCAATAACGACGACTTTATTAAAAACAACGGTCTCACCCGTCTGAACGGGGGCAAGGCGTATCCGCTTTCGGAATCGCACGAATACGGCGACCTTACCGTAAAAGAGGGCTACGACGTTTACCGTTACGATATTAAAATCAACGACGAAACGGGTAACGTGGAGCGTCCGTACTATCACGTAGCCGTCGTGCGCGAGGCGAAGGAATTTAATAATTTCGCGCTGTTCGTGTTAAAGTCCGCGACCGATCAGACGAAAACGCTCGATACGGTGGTGGAGAGCGTCGCGCGCTTTGCGCCCAAGGGAACGGAAAAGAATTATTTCAACGCGGGAAAGCCCCGCCCCAACCCCAAGTGGACGAAGGAAACGCGCGAGTATTTCGACTGGCTGAACAAGACCGATTACGTAAACTGGGGCGTGTTCAGCTTCTCTATGCCGGGCGAAGAATACGCGCTGCACGCGGGCAGCGAACGCTACGATTCTTATCTGGAAACGAGCAGAAATTCGCAGCGGGGCATCGAAAACATTTGGGGGCATAAGTACGATATTTTCGCCACCTACACCCACCTTTCCTCGCAGGGTACGCCGCACCATTTCCCCACGGACATGGCGAAGGAGCTTGCGGGCGGCAACGGCAAAAACGGGAAGCCCGTACTGCAGTTCACCTACCAGTACACCACGGACAACAACACCGTCGCCACCATGACGACGCCCATGTTCGACATTATGCGCGGCAAGTACGACGGGCATTTCCGTCGCCTCGCCCGCGACATCAAGGAATACGGCAAGCCCGTGCTGTTCCGTTTGAACAACGAAATGAACACCGACTGGACGAGTTACTGCGGCATGATGACGCTGCTCGATCCCGATATTTTCAACCTTACCTGGCAGCGCCTGTACGATATTTTCGAGGAAGAGAACGTAGACAACGTCTTATGGATCTGGAACCCCAACGGCAAGACGATCCCGTTCTGCGACTGGGGCGAAAACCTGTGTTATTTCCCCGGGCTCGAATACGTTCAGCTGCTGGGCGGCACCAGCTACGAATTTAACAATTATCCCAAGGAGCTTGCCGCGCAAAAGCTTCGCACCTTCAAAACGCATTACAGCGAGCTTTACGAAAAGAACAAGCCCGAGTTTTCCGAGTGGAGCATGATCATTTCGGAGAGCGCCTGCGGCTCGGGCGGGGATTATACGGGCGAGCTCGGGCGCAACGCTTCCGCACAGGCGGAGTACGTGCGCGAAATGTTCCGGGATCTGAACGCGGCGGAGAAGGCGCCGTGGGCGAAGCAGATAAAGGGGATCGTCTGGTTTAACTGCAACGATATGGAAAAGGTCGCGAGCGGAGAGCTGAAAATCACCAACAGACTGTGTTTTTATCTGCCGGAAAATCTTACGTTCAACGTGCACCTTTACAACTATCCGCACGATTACAGCGACTTAAAGGAGACGCACGCGGCGTTCCGCGAAGGATTTGCTCAGTCGCACAAAAAATAAACCGAACGGACAGATTCCGTCGGCGGTAAGCCGAAAGAGAGAGGAAGAAAAAACATGAATCAGATTATACCGAGGGGCTTGACGGTTTCGTGTCAGGCATTGAAAGAAGAACCGTTATACGGGGGTGACACCATTCCCAAAATGGCGCTGGCAGCCTATCAGGGCGGCGCGGTGGGAATCCGCGCCAACACGGTGCGCGACATCAACGCGATTTATAAGCGCTTGAACGGAAAGCTTCCCATCATCGGGCTGATCAAGCGGGTATATCCCGATTCGCCCGTGTATATTACGCCCACGATCCGCGAGGCAAAGGCGCTTATCAAATCGAAATGTTCGGTCATCGCGTTAGACGCCACGCTTCGTCCCCGCCCCGAAGGGATCACCACGGAAGAGCTCGTTTCCTATCTGCGTGCGCATACCGATAAACCCATTATGGCGGATATCGCGACATACGAGGAGGCGATGGAGGCGGAACGGCTGGGCTTCGACTATATTTCCACCACCATGCGCTCGTATACCGAGCAGACCAAGGGCATTAAGATCCCGGACGTGGAGTTTTGCAGGCGGGTAAAGGCGGACGTGAAAAACGCGGTCGTCATCGCGGAAGGCGGGATCCATACCTTTAAGGAAGTGCGGGAAATTCTCGATACGGGAATCGACAGGATCATTATCGGCGGAGCAATCACCCGTCCCAAATCCATCACGCAGGATTACGTGGGCGTGTTCGCCGAGCATCCCGCGTTCGTCTGAGCGGGAACGGAAACAGAAGGAGAAACGATCATGGAAGAAAAATGTTTTACGGCTGCGATTATCGGCTGCGGGAACCGCGGCGCGGAGTCTTACGGAAAACTGTTTGCCGAGCATCCGGACCGTTACCGCATTACGGCGCTGTGCGAGTCCAACGGCGACAGGCTGCGCCGCTATGGCGAGCTGTTCGGGGTGGCGCAGGAAAATCTCTTTGCGAACGAAGAGATTTTCTGGGAAACGAAGCGTGCCGATTTCGTGGTGATCGCCACCATGGACGCCGACCACGTGCGGCAGTGTCTGCGCGCGCTCGAGCTCGGGTACGATATTTTGTTGGAGAAACCCATTACGGATAAGGCGGAGGAGTGCGAGCGGCTTTTGGCGGCGCAGAAAAAATACGGCGGAAAAGTCCTCGTCTGTCACGTGCTCCGTTATGCGCCCGCCTACGTGAAGATCACCGAGATGATCGAAAAGGGCGTGATCGGCAGGCTGGTCGCGATCCAGGCGATGGAGCAGGTGGGTTATTGGCATCAGGCGCACAGCTTCGTGCGCGGGAACTGGCGCAGCCGCGAAGAGACCGCGCCCATGATCCTCGCAAAATGCTGTCACGATTTGGATTTGCTGCAATTCTTTGCAAAATCCAAATGCAAAAGTATTTCCTCGGTGGGGGAGCTGACTTATTTCAAATCCGAAAACGCGCCCGAGGGCTCGGCGGAACGCTGTCTCGACTGTGCTTGCGCCGACGACTGCCCGTATAACGCCAAGCGGATTTACACGGCGCTGTGGGAGGAGGAAGGGCGACCGGACATGATGTGGCCGCATTGCCAGCTTACGACCGAATTCCCGCTGAACGAAGCGGTGATCGAGCGCGCGCTGCGCAACGGACCTTACGGCAGATGCGTGTTTCGGTGCGATAACGACGTGGTGGACCATCAAATCACGCAAATCGCCTTCGAAAACGGCGTAAAGGCTTCTCTTACCATGACGGCGTTTAACGCGGAGATCGGCAGAACGATCAAATTTATGGGAACGCTCGGCGAAATCGTGTTGAACGAAGAGGACGATTTCGTGGCGGTAAAGCCGTTCGGAAAGCCGCAGGAGCGGTTCGGGATCAAGGCGCTCATCAAGGGCGGCTACGGACACGGCGGCGGCGACGCGGGGCTGGTGGAAAAGCTGTACGACGTGTTAAGCGGCAAGGCGGAAAACACAACCTCGCTCGAAGCGTCCGTCGAAAGCCATCTCATGGCGATCTGCGCCGAACGCTCGCGTTTGGAGGGCGGACGGCTGATTTACGTGCACGGAGAATAAAACGGATATACCGCCGCACCCGAAGCCTTGTCGCTCGGGTGCGGATTACTTTTCCGGAGCAAACGGCGGCGTTGCAAAAAGTATCAGAATTTATAATATTCGGATAATATTTCGTATATCGGTATAAGATATGATATGATAAAATAACAAATGAAAAGGAGTAACGATTATGATAAAACCTAAGCTTGACGTTAATTTTTATCCCATGATCCTCGCCCTGCGCGATTTTCAAAAGCGCGTGGAGCTCGCGCCCGAATCGGACAGGGCGGAAATTTCGCTCATTGCCGAACGTAACGGCGGATTTAATTACGTGTATACCTACACGGGGCTCAAAGACGGCGTAAACGATAAGCTCAACTACCGCGTTGCGGAGCGGCTGGTGAAAACCGTGCTGTGGGTGTGTGGCGGTTATAAAATTTTCGTCGCGGGGAGCAAATATATTTACGAACGTCTGAAAAAGGCATACTCTCCCGCGGGCGAGCGCGCGTTCGACGAAGATTTCATGAGCGGTGTTTACGAAAAGCCGTTCGAAGTCCTGTTTTTGGAAACCAAGGACGTTCCCGCGCAGAAGAACGCTTCCGTGAAGGTGGGCGGATTTTTAAAGGGCTGCCGCATCGGCTTCGACGCGGGCGGGAGCGACCGCAAGGTAAGCGCGGTGATCGACGGCGAGGCGGTTTACAGCGAAGAGGTGGTGTGGAATCCCAAAACGGAGACCGACCCGCACTATCATTATAACGAAATTTTAACGGCGATGAAGACGGCTGCGAGCAAAATGCCCCGCGTGGACTGCATCGGGGTGTCGTCCGCGGGCGTTTACGTCGAAAATAAAATTATGGTCGCGTCGCTGTTTATCAAGGTCGATAAACAAAAATACGGCGACTATGTGAAGAATATGTACATCAACGTAGCCAAGGAGATGGGGAACGTTCCGCTCGAGGTGGTGAACGACGGCGACGTTACCGCGCTTGCGGGCAGTATGGAGTTGAACGACGGCAGGGTGCTCGGCATCGCCATGGGCACCAGCGAGGCGGTGGGCTATATCAACGCGGACGGAGGCATTAACGGCTGGCTTTCCGAGCTCGCGTTCGCGCCCGTGGACTTTTACGAAAACGCCATGCGCGACGAATGGAGCGGCGATATCGGCGTAGGTTGCAAGTATTTCTCGCAGGACGCGGTAATCAAGCTTGCCGAGATGGGCGGGTTTACCTTCGAGGAGGGGCTCACGCCCGCGCAAAAGCTGAAAGTCGTGCAAAAGATGATGGAAAACGGCGATCCGCTTGCGGAAAAGATTTACGGGGATATCGGCGTTTATCTGGCGTATACGCTGCCCTATTACGCGCTGTTTTACGACGTGAAGCACGTACTCCTGCTGGGTCGGGTGACGGGCGGCAAGGGGGGCAATATCGTGCTCGAAACCTGCAAAAAGGTGTTGGCGTCCGAATTCCCCGAAATGGCGGGGCTGGATATTTCTCTGCCGGACGAGAACAGCAGACGGCTCGGGCAGAGCGTGGCTGCGGCGTCCTTGCCCGCAGACAGAAATTAACGGCACTTGCATAGTATAAACACGGAGGTAAAAAATGAAAATAATCGTTGCGAAGAATTACGAAGAGATGAGCGCAAGGGCGTTCGAGGTGATGGCGGAGGTGGTAAAAACCAATCCGCAGGCGGTGCTGGGGCTTGCCACGGGTTCTACCCCGCTGGGGTTGTACCGCAATATGATCGAAGATCATAAGAAAAACGGCACGAGCTACAAGCAGATCAAAACGGTGAATCTGGACGAATACGCCGGGTTGGACGAGAACAGCGACCAAAGCTACGTGTATTTCATGCGCAAGAATCTGTTCGATTCGCTCGATATCGACCGTAAGAATACCAATATCGAGGACGGTACCGCAAGCGACCGCAAGGCAGAATGCGCCCGTTATAACGCGCTGCTGCACGAGCTGCAGCAGGATATCCAGGTGCTGGGGATCGGCTCGAACGGACATATCGCGTTCAACGAGCCGGGCACGCCGTTCGGCTCCGAAACGCACGTTGTCGATTTGACGGAAAGCACGATCAAGGATAATTCCCGTCTTTTTAAAAATATCGACGAAGTGCCCCGTCAGGCGTTCACCATGGGCTTGAAAAATATCATGAACGCGAAAAAGATTTTGATCCTCGCCAACGGCGAAAACAAAGCGCAGGCGGTTTACGGGCTGGTAAAGGGCGAAGTGACGGAAAACGTGCCCGCCAGCGTCTTGCAGCTCCATCCCGATTGCACGCTCGTGTGCGACGAGGCGGCGGCTCGGCTGATTTTGTAAGGAGAGAATATGAAAGCATTTACGAACGTTCCCGTTTATCTCGAGGGAGAGGGGATAAAGCGTTGCAACATTGTATTTGACGAAAAAATCAAGCGGATCGGCGGAAGCGCGGAGGGCGCGGAGGTAATTTCTCTGCCCGAGGACGCGCTCGTTCTGCCGGGGTTTATCGACGAGCATATTCACGGCGCGGGCGGCGCGGACGCCATGGACGGCACGCACGAAGCGTTAAAGACGATCGCTTGCACAATCGCAGCCGAGGGCACGACGGGTTTTCTGGCAACGACCATGACGCAGAGCCCCGAAAATATCTTAAAAGCCATGCGCGCGGTGAAAGAGTACCGCGAATCGGACGAAAAGTCGGGTGCGCGGGTGCTGGGAATTCACCTCGAAGGTCCCTTCATCTCCGCGCAGTTTGCGGGCGCGCAGCCCCTCGAATATGTGGCGAAGCCCGAAAAAGAGACGTTCGACCGCTACAACGCGGCAAGCGGTAACGCAATCAAAATCGTGACGCTTGCACCCGAAGCGGAGGGCGCGGAGGAGCTGATCGCGCATTTAACGCAAACGGGCGTCGTCTCTTCCGTGGGGCATACCAAGGCAAAGTCGACGGATATCGAACGGGCAATTTCGCTCGGTGCAGGCAACGTAACGCATACGTATAACGCGCAGTCTCCGCTCCATCACAGAGAAATCGGAACGGTGGGCAGCGCCATGCTCTTCGACGAGCTGAATTGCGAGCTGATCGCCGATACCGTTCACGTTTCCGTGCCCGCCATGAAGCTGCTCGTAAAGAATAAGCCCGATTCCCGCCTTACGCTCATCACCGACGCCATGCGCGCCAAGGGCTTGGCGGACGGCGAAAGCGAGCTTGGCGGACAAAAGGTCATCGTAAAGAACGGCGAAGCGCGCTTGCAGGACGGCACGCTCGCGGGCAGCGTGCTCCGCATGAACCGCGCCGTGCAGAATCTGGTCGAAAAAGTGGGCGTTCCGCTCGAAAAGGCGGTGGACTGCGCCTCGTTAAATCCCGCAAGAACGTTAAAAATCGACGACGAAACGGGCAGCGTCCGTCTGGGAAAACGCGCCGATTTCTGCGTGATCGACTCGCACTTCAACGTGATCTGCACCGTGTGCGGCGGCGAGCTGATTTACGATAACAGAGCATGAAATATGTTTTGAACAACGGCGTTTTGTCCGTTACGGTCGAGAGCTTGGGCGCGGAGCCCGTTTCGGTTTCGGCAGGCGGAAAGGAACGGCTGTGGCAGAACGAAAACGGCGCATGGGCGGGGCACGCACCCGTACTGTTTCCCGTCTGCGGTCATTTCGGAATACGGCTCGGCGGCGCCGAGTATCCCGTGCGCGCCCACGGCTTCGCCAAGAAAAAGGAGTTTTCGCTGTGCGCCCGCGGGGAAGATTTTCTCGAGCTCCAAATCGTGGAGGACAGCGAAACGCTCGCGGTGTATCCATTTCGCTTTGCGTTTACGGTGCGCTATGCGTTAAAGGGCAGCGCGCTCGTCGTTTCGTATACGGTAAAAAATACGGGCAGAGAACCGCTCGCGTTTTCCTGCGGCGGACATCCTTCGTTCGCGCTGGAGGGCGGGGTAGAGGAGTATTGTTTGGAGTTTGCGCAGCCGCAAAGTCTGGTGCATCTCCCTCACGACGGCGGCGGTTATTTAACGGGCGAACGGGTCGATTTCGGCACCAAGAAGCTGTTTTCGTTCCCGAAAGAATATTTGCAGAACGGAAACACGCTTATTTTTGCAGGGATAACCGCCCGCGAATGTCTGTTAAAACGCCGCTCGGGCGAGCCTTTGGCAAAACTGAGATTTGAAGATTATCCGAATTTATTGCTTTGGCGTCCGCACGGAGCGAACATGATTTGTCTGGAACCGTGGCTCAACCTGCCCGATCCTGCAAGCGGAGACGAAACGGACTTTTTAAAGAAAAAAGGTACGGCGTTGCTGCAACCGTCTCAGTTGAAAACGCTTTCGTTCGAAATTACGTATTATTAAAAAGAATCTTTGCGCGGTCGCATTGCGACCGCGCCTTTGTCATTCAGAGGGAGCTATTGTCCTATTGTCATTCAGAGGGAGCTATCGTCCTCTTGTCATTCAGAGGGAGCGGAGCGACCGAAAGAATCTGTTTTTGTTATTCTAAGCGAAGCGAAAGAATCTCTTAGGGGGATAGGCGAACATAATAAAAAATAAAAACACACAATATATTGTATATAAGAGGTTAGGCAAA
>CAJUOP010000019.1 GCA_910588465.1 uncultured Christensenellaceae bacterium
GTTCGGAGTGGCGGATAAACTTCTTTCGCTCGATTTCGGCAAGCTTGCGGGGATCACGGAAAACGGAAGCACGCTTGCTTTGGCGATCAACGGCACGGAGCTTTTAAAGGCGTTTTTGGGCGATTCTGCGTTCGACCTCGGCGAAATTTTGATTAACGTAAACGAAAACGGACTTTGGGTAAGCGCGCTCGGCGCGGAAATTTCCGTATCGAAGGGCGGCGCGTTTTCGGCGGATACGCAGGGATACGCGGACCTCGCGCCCTATTTCCCTTACGTTAAGACTTTGGCGGATATGTTCTCTTCCGAGCTGATCCGTGCGGAATTGGTCTACGGAACCGAAGGCGGAGTCCGCGTTTCGGGCGGGTTAAACCTTTCTCTGCGCGCAGGATTTGCTGCGGAGGGCGCTTTTGAGGTAACGCTTCCCGCAACGGAAACGGAGCCCGCGCGCGTAATTCCCGTATCCTTTGCGTATGCGGACGGATTCGTTTATCTCGACGCGATGGGGGCGAAGCTCAAACTCGATCCCGCGTCTGCGCTGCCCTTCCTTTCGCAATCTTCGTTCGATCTGTCGGGAATCACGCAAAAGCTGTTTACACCCGAATTCAATCAATGCTTCGAGGTTTCGGCGGACGGTAGCTTGCAGGTCGTCGTGCACGGCACGGAGCTGCTTTCCTATCTCGGCTTGGGCGAATTCGAGCTCGGCGATCTTACGCTTGCGGTGGACGGCGACAGCCTTACGGCAAGCGGGCTGGGCGTTACGGCGGTAATGACGGGCGCGCAGGGAAGCATTGCCGCTCCCGAAGGGGATTACCGCGACGCGACGGCTGCCGTTACCGAAATATTGAATATTATCAGCTCCAAACGGCTGTCCTTTTCCGGCGAGCTCGGGCTGAACGTAAATTCCGCGGAGCTCGCGCTTACGGTGAAAAACGCTTCCGTTTGCTGGGAAAACGGGATCCGCGCCGTATTGAATACGACGCTTACCGTCGGTGGCACGCAGCACGATCTTTCGCTGGAAGCGACGGACGCGGGAATCAAGCTCGCTTACGGAAACGTGGGCGTAAAGTTCGCGTACGGAGATTTGACGGGGTTGGAAAGCGCGCTTACCGAACTTTATAATTACATTGCGGAAAAAATCAACGCGATGTCCGAAGGCGGCGATGCGCTTGCCGCGGCGGACTCGGTGGAAGGGATCGTCGATTCCGTCAAGGGGCTCATTTCGCTGTTCGGCGCCGTTCAGTCGGCAAAGACGGCGGGGGCGGAAGCATTCTCGCTCGATCCGATCGCGCTTATTAAAACGATTTCGCTGAGCAATCCCGAAAACGGACTGCTTCGCATCGACCTGGGTCAAATGATTTCCGTTACGCTTTCGGAAGGGGCGGCGAATCATGAAAAGCTGTCCGCGGAAATCGTTTGCAATTTGAACGGAATTCGCGCGGACGCGAAGCTTTTCGTAACGGAATTCGTTCAGGCGGAAATGCCCGCCGTGGATTATTTGGGCGCGGAAGAGCTGAAAGAGCTTTTAAATTTTATTAAAGCGGGCGTACAGACGATATTTGCGCAGACGCTTTCCGCAACGGTAAGCGGAACGACTTATTCCGAAGACACTGCGGCTTATCCCGACGGGATCAAAAACGAATTCACCGCGCAAATCGAATATTATGCGGGTTCGTCGGGCTTACCCGTTCATTTCGATCTTTCAAATCGGAATTTTTACGTCGATACCGATTTGTATATGCACCTGACCCTCGCGCTCGACAATCGCGCGGAGGGGCAAGACGATCTCTACCTCGACGTTTGGGTGCTCGACTGGTCGAGAGAGAACGGAGAGGACGGCGTACTCGATTTGTATGTGAATCTCTCCCGTATGGGCGGAGGCAGCGGCGCGCTGTGTTTACATATTACGGCGGATCAACTTGTTACCGTCGCGGCGAGCGCGCTTGCAATGCTCGGTATCGACAACGAATTTTTAAACGACCTTATCGTGAACGCTCGGCTCGATCTTGAAACAACGGACGCACTGCGCGCCGTCGGCGAAAGACTGAAAAAGTCGATCGGATTCGAGGACGTTTTGGGCTCGCTCTTCGGCGGGTCGGCGCAGACGGGCGCCGTAAAATCGGGCGAAGGTCTCCGCGGCTATATCTCTTCTTTAAAAGTGGACGGAGAGCGTTTCGAAATCGTGTTGGATTCTTCTTTGCTGTTCGGCGGCGAGGGTTTGGGCAATTTTGCGGTCACGCTTACAAAAACCGAAAACGGGCTTACTGGAGTTTCGTTGAAAAATATTTATGGCGAGGGCGGAAAGGAGCGTACGGACGTTTCTGTTAACTTCGCTTACGGCGAGATCGCGCAGACGGAGCCCGTGATCGTCGGCGAATATTACGAGTTGGACGGCATTGCCGAGCTGTTCGGTTCGCTCGCAAAATCCGCGACGCATTACGGAAGCGACGGCAAGGCATATTTAAACGACTATTTCTATATCGACGGAAGCTTATCGCTGAGCGCCTCGCTCGGGGCGATCTCGATTAAAAATTTAAACATTCCGCTGCGCCTGTCGGTAAAGGTTGCCGAGGACGGAAACGTTTCCGCAAACGCATACTTAAAGCTTCCCGCGCTGAAAATACTCACTTACGAGATTATTCGCGGAGAAACGGAAACGTTCTTTACGCTTGATAAGGGCATGATTTACATTCGTCGCGTGCAGACCACGGACGCGAGCGGGAAAAAGCTTGCCCGGCCGGAAGAAATTTACCGCGTAATGCCGCTTTCGGTATTCGGCGCGCAGGCAATGGACCAAATCGGATTTATGTTTAACCTCGATTCTTCCATTCTCTCTTCGATGCAGGGGGACGGCTCGGGCTCTTCGCTCGATTTAAGCGGAGATTACGGCACGGTCGCGCGTTCGTTTATCACTTCGTGCGTGTATCTGCCGAGCGAGAGCGGAAACAGCTGGGAGCTGAAATTGAACGGAAAAACGTTTGCATCCATGCTGAGCGATATTGCGGTTACCCTTCGAGCCGATAGTGAGGGCATTATCCGCAATCTCGATTTGGGAACGGAACTCACGGTTTACGGCATTACGATTTCTTTAAGCGGTTCGCTTAATTATTGCAATCCCCGAGGAGAAACGGCGGTGGATAAAACGCAAAACGTTGCGGGAATGCTCTCGGGCGCCATGAGCAAGGCGATTCGCGAGGCGGACGCCGCGGGTTGGAAAAAAGCGGACGGCACTCCTTACTTTGCCGAGGGCAGAGCCGCCGTTATCAGCTACGTGCTGGGCGGGATCGTCATGGGAACACAGACTGTGGTGTTCGATAACGAAACCAAAGAGCTCTATGCCGATTTGCTTCCGCCCGATTTGAGCGGCATCGTACAGGCGGGCTACTCGATCGTTTGGGAGCTTCCGCAGGATCATAAGGTGCCCGCGTCGTTAAACGTTTACGGGCGCACGCAAGCCAACCGTTATACGGTGATGTTGGAGAGCGAGAAGCCGCTCGACGGGTTTACGCTCGGCGAAAACGGTCTCTATACAATTATGCTTACCTACGTCTTTGACGACGGATTTTATACGACAAGCGGAGATAGATTCGAGTTCCCCGCACAGGATTTCGGCGGCGAGCGCGTCGCAGCGTTCGGGAACGAACTGTTCAGCTTCGAAAATTTCGACGACTGCACGCAGATTCTTTCCGATACGACGCTGCGGGCGCAGTGGCAGCCGATCGAATATCGGATCGAATACGTTTCGGACGGCGAAACGCTGGACGTACAGAACGCATATTACGGAGACGCCTATTCTGTTCCCGCAGCGCAAAAGACGGGTCACCGTTTCCTGGGTTGGTTCGACGGCGAGGGGAAGGAGTTAAGCGGCAATGTTACGGGAAATAAGACGTTTACGGCGAAATTCGAGGCGGAAACGTTTACGGTAACGCTTTTCAGCGAACATTACGCCGACGGATTCCAAGCTGCAAACGGCGGATATGAGCGCGTGCTTTCCTATACTTACGGCGAAACGCTCACGCTTCCCACGGGTGAATACGGCAACCTGTTCTTAAAGGGCTACCGTAACGGGAACGGCGAAATCGTTTCCGAGATCGGCGGCTTGCTCGAAGATTCTTCCCTTGTTGCGGTATGGACGGAAATTTCGGTTATCGTCACGTTCTTAAACGAAAACGGCGAGGTTTACGCTACGCTCAACTGTGAAAAGGGCGAGCCTATCGTCGAGTACGCGCTTCCCTCGGTCCCCGTAAAAGAAGGGCATACGGGAGAATGGAATCTGCGCGGGGACGAAACGGTTATGGAAGGACTTACCGTCCGTCCCGTGTATACGGCGAACAGTTACACCGTAAGCATATTCAGCGAATACGCGGTGCAGGGCTTTGCGGCAGACGGCAGCGGATACGTTTATAACGTTACTGCAAAATACGGCGAAACGGTCGCGCTTCCTCAGGGATTAAAGGTGCCTAAATTCGATTTCGGCGGCATTTACACGCAGAACGGCGAACGGGTAGAGAGCGTCACCGTTTCGGGCGATATCGCGTTGAGCGTGCGCTGGATGGACAATACGGTTACTGTAAATCTGTTAAGCGACGTTCGCTTCGACGATGCCGTATGGAATAACACCGCCTCCGCATATTGCAAGTCGGTAAGTTTTAACGACGATTATTCGTTCTCTTATGCGCCTGCGGTAAGCGGATATCAGCAGCTCGGCTGGTGGTATGCGGGTGAGAACGGCTGGCAGACGGTATCGGACGTGCGCGGGTTAAACGGCGCCCGCATTTGGGCGGTCTGGATCCAGGATATCGAAGTGACGATCACCGATTTTTATACCAACTCCTATCTGGGCGGTTCGCAGTACAATATCGGCGGTTACGTGACGGGCGGAAGAGTTGCCGGAAACATGAGCGAAAGCATTTTTAACGCCGTTGGTATGACGGAAACGATGGACGCCAAATACATGCTGTACGGTCCTACGCCGAGCAAGAACGACAATCCGGGCGGAAGCCGCGTCGATAAGCTTACGTACGGAGACGACGGAAAGGCGCTGTTTTTCGGACAGAGCATGAACAGCTCGGATTTTTCGGGGATTTTATGGGTGAAAAAGGCGGAATACGGCGGCATTGACATTTCCAAAACGTTTACCTACGCGGGCGGATCGGTAACGACTTCGCAAAAGGCGATCGTCACGCTTGAAACCTATACCGTAAACTTCATCAACGGAAACGACGGGAAAACGTTCGAGACGGTGACGAAACACCACAAGGTGACGGTATCGGGCAACAGCTTTGTCATCGAGCCCGTTCTGCTGGAAGAAATTGCTCCGCAGGCGCCCGAATTTGCATGGTATCGCTTCCTGGGCTGGGATAAAGACGGAAAAACGGAAATCGGGCGTGGAAGCACGGTAAACGTTACCGCCCGCTACGAAAAAATATAAGTGAAACTTAACCGAAAAAACACCTGTTTACAGGTGTTTTTTTGCACACAAAATCTTTCGTTCCGATATAATGATCGGGGAGAGATTATGCGGATCGGATATATTACGGAAGGCACTTTGGAAGAATATGCAAGGCGGCAGACCGCGGAAGCGGACGTTATCTGCGCGCCCTTTGCCGCGCTCGGAGAAGTGAGCTACGAACGGGAGCTGAAAGGGGAAACCTCGATGTTCGAGGACGTCGCCCTGCTCTCCAAGGAGGGGAAAAACGTCGTCGTGTGCGGCTGCTATACCGACGCCCGCGGCATGAAGCGCAAATCGGTCGTAGTGGCGGAACGGGGGAGGATCCTCGGCGTTTCGGATATGGTAAACCGTATCGACGGCGGCGAGTTTCGCGCGGGCGCGGGCATCAAAATTTTCGATACGCAGGCGGGAAAGCTCGGCATTGTGGTCGCCGAAGATCTGTATTTTCCGCAGGTGCTGCAAACGCTGTCCGTCTGCGGGGCGGAAATCGCGCTCTGCATTTTCGAGGAGCTGAACGAAACGCTTGAACAGACGCTCATGCGTGCAAGCGCGTATTATTACGGGATCCCCGTCAGCGTGTGCGCCTGCGGGTATGCGCAAACGGCGGACATAGCGGGCAAGGTCTGTTTTGCCTCGCCGCAGAGCCCTTGCTTTTACGACTTCGAGCGGGAGCAGGAATACCATCTGGTGGAAATCCGTCAGCGCGGTATCACGCGCAGAAAGCGGAGCGGGTTTTAAATTTCGGGCAAGAAAAAAACGGCTTGCGCCGTTTTTATGATATTATGTTTTTGTTGTGCTTGGCTTATAAAACGATCGTGCCGGCGCAGGCAAGGGCGCCCGGACCGATATGGCAGGATACGCTCAGTGAAAGCGGATCTATAAAGGTAACGGGGACGTTCGGGAACGACGCCCGAAGCTCGTCCGCAAACATATGCGCCTCTTCAAAATTTTCGGTATGGGCAACCGCAATTTCCATTTTTCCCTGTTTTGCGTGGTCGGCAAAGCGCGTGGCAAAATCTTGTTTTAATGCATCGATCATTACTTCCTTCGCCTTTTTCAAGGTCTGAACCTTTTTAAAGGCATCCAGCTTTTCGCCCTGAATCTGCAAAACGGGCTTAATCTTTAAAATCGTGCCGATCAGCGCCGCGGCGGGGGTGAGTCTGCCGCCCTTTTTTAAATACTTCAACGTTTCCAAAGAAATGTAAATGCTGCTTTCCATTTTTGTTTTAAGCAAAATATTCTTAATTTCTGCCGCACACTTGCCTTGCTCCGCAAGGTGGATTGCGTCGAATACGCTGCGTTTTTGCGTGATGGAAATGCGCTGATTGTCTACTACGTGAACCTTGCCCGCATATTCCTCGGCAAGCCGTTCCGCAGTGTGGCAAGTTTCGGAAAGCCCGCTCGACATGGGGATATGTACAATCTCACAATCCTCATTGCCGAGCAGCTTGTCCCACAGCTCGGTTACGCTTGCGGTAGAGGGCTGAGAGGTGGAAACGGTCGCGTCTCCGTGCAGGTGTTCGTAAAATTCTTCCTGCGTGAGGTTCACGTCCTCGAAGTATTCCTTGCCGTCGATAATAAAAGGCATGGGGATCACGCTGATCCCAAGCTTTTCCGCTTCCGCTTGCGTAATGCCGCTGTTGGAGTCGGTTACGATTTTAACTTTCGCCATAATTTTCTCCAATTCGTTTTTCTTTTATTTTTCATTTTTATCTCAATCATATTATACCGAAATCCGCAAGAGATGTCAAGAATTTGTAAAGAGTTATTATCAATTTCTCTTAGTTATAACGCGCGGATAAGTCACATATTATAAGGTATGAATTTCTTTTCTCGTCATCGCGCCGTTTTCGGGATCCTTTGCATTGCGTTAGCCCTTGCCGTTACGTTCGGAATTTGTTTTTTTGCGCTCGGCGTAACTGCGGGCAAGAGCCTGCGGCTCACCGTTGTCATAGACGCGGGTCACGGCGGGATTGACGGCGGAGTGGTGGGTGTGACCACGGGCGTAAAAGAGAGCGACGTGAACCTCGCCGTTTCCCGTAAGCTGCAAACCAAATTCGAGGAGGCGGGTTTTCGCGTGGTGCAGACGCGCCGTACCGAAGCGGGCTTGTACGGCACGGCGGTAAACGGATTTAAAAAACGCGATATGCAAAAGCGAGCGGAGATCATCAACCAAAGCAATCCCGCGCTCGTCATTTCCGTTCATCAGAATTTTTTCTCGCTGTCCTCGCGGCGGGGCGCGCAGGTATTTTTTAAAGAAACTTCGGAACAATCATTTTCGCTCGCCTGCATGATCCAGTCGCAGTTGAATTCCATGCCCGAATGCATCAAGCAGACCAATCCGCTGAAAGGGGACTATTACATTTTAAATTGCAACGAATACCCCGCAGTGATCGTGGAGTGCGGCTTTTTGTCCAATCCCGAGGACGAGGCGCTGCTCTGTTCGGACGAATATCAGGAAAAGCTGGTCGCGGCGATCTCTTCGGGCGCGCTCGCTTTTTTGTCCGCTTCCGCCACGGCAAAATAATTTTGTTTTCGGGCAATTTCACGAAAATAATTGACATCTTCTCGCAGTTGTGGTATGATAGGAGAAATGAGCGTTTACTGCCACAAAAACGATTATAAACTGCGCAATTCGGATTACGATTTTAAGGACGAGTTAAAGCCCTCCGCTTTGCTTTCCCTTACGCAGGAATCCGCCTGTTTGAGCGGAGACGAGCTCGGCTTCGGCTATTACGACTTACAGCCGAAAAATTACGGCTTTATCATTGTGAATACTTATTGCGAGATAGACCGTCCCGTTACGCTCGGAAAAACGCTTACGGTGGAAACCTGGCCCCTGCCGCCCCGCCATGTTATTTTCGAACGCGGTTACAGGGTAAAGTGCGAGGGGGAGACGGTTGCCCGTCTCGCGTCCCGCTGGTGTCTGGTCGATTTGTCCGATTTTTCGTTGCTCACGCCGGACAAGCTGGGCGAAGTGCATACCAAATGTCCGTATAACCCCGAAAAGAGCGTGGAGGTCCCGTGCTGGAAAATTCCCAAGCTTGCGGAACGGGGAGAGGCGGTCTATTCGCTTACGGTAAAAAACAGCGTCTGCGACCATTATTTTCATGCGAACAACACGCGCTATGCCGATTTCTTTTTTGACTGTTTTACGATGGACGAGTTGAGAGAGCGAGAGCTTTTGTCCTTTCAGATCACTTACGGGAAGCAGGCGAAGGAGGGCGCGCGGCTCGGCGTTTACCGCGGTAAGGAAGAAAACGGCGTTACGCGACTGGAGGCGTATTGCGGAGAGGAGCTGCTCTCGCAATGCGCGATAAAATTCGGTACGCGGAAGATAAGAGGCTAACGAGAGAAAAACTATGGGGAACACGAACGGAACGGCTGTATCGCGCATTCGGCTCTCTTGCGGGAGCGAGGCAAAGCAATTTTCGGCGAAGGCGATTCGCTCGGGTTTCGTATTTTCTTTTTTTAAATTAACAATGCAGAGAGCGCAATAATTCGAGGTGCGCTCTCTTCTTATGTATCAAACAGTTTAAAAGGTAGGAGACATGGAGAAAAAAATTTACGTAACGCTGGAAAACGGCAAGGTGTTCGAGGGGATATCCTTCGGCGCGGAAAAGGAAACGATCGGCGAGCTGGTGTTCACCACGGGCATGACGGGCTATCTCGAAACTCTTACGGACCCGAGTTATTACGGGCAGATCGTCGCCCAAACGTTCCCGCTGATCGGGAATTACGGCATTATCCCCGAGGACGCGGAGAGCGCAAAATGCTGGCTCACAGCCTATATCGTCCGCGAAAAGTGCGACGCGCCCAGCAATTTCCGTTGCGAAAAGACGCTCGAAGCATTTTTAAAGGAACAGGGGATCCCCGCCGTTTACGGAGTGGACGTACGCGAGCTTACCCGTACGGTGCGCGAAGCGGGCGTTATGAACGCCGCCTTCACGTTTAAACCGTTAAAGGACTTTTCCGCGCTGAAAAGCTATCGGGTGCGCGGCGCTGTGTCGACGGTTTCCTCTTCGAATTCGGAGGAAAAGGGGAAGGAAAACGGGCTCAGGGTCGTCATGTACGATTTCGGGGCAAAGGGCAATATCGAACGCGAGCTGTTAAAGCGGGGCTGTAAGGTGATTTCCGTGCCGGCGGATACCTCCGCAGAGCAGGTTCTTAGTCTGAATCCCGACGGCATTATGCTCACGAACGGACCGGGGGACCCCGTCGAGAATACGGAAGTAATCGAAAATATCAAAAAGTTGGCGGGCAAAAAACCGATTTTCGGCATCTGCCTCGGACATCAGCTGTTTGCGCTCGCCATGGGCGGAAGAACGCGGAAAATGAAGTACGGGCACCGCGGCGCCAATCAGCCCGTAAAGCGCCTTTCCACGGGTAAAGTGTTCATCACCTCTCAGAATCACGGCTACGAAGTGGTTAGCAGCTCCCTGCCCTGCGGCACGCTCAGCTTCGTAAACGGAAACGACAACTCCTGCGAGGGGATGGACTATCCCGAGGTGAACGCCGTCACCGTGCAGTTTCACCCCGAAGCGTGCGGCGGACCGCACGACGCAAATTACTTGTTCGACGAATTTATTGCGCGTATGAAAAAGGAGAAAGAAAATGCCTAAGAGAAGCGATATCAATAAAGTTCTTGTTATCGGATCGGGTCCCATCGTCATCGGGCAGGCTGCGGAGTTCGACTATGCGGGCGCGCAGGCTTGCCGCGTGCTGAAAGACGCGGGCGTAAACGTGGTGCTGTGCAATTCCAACCCCGCCACCATCATGACGGATAAAATGCTGGCGGACGAAATTTATCTCGAACCGCTTACGGAAGAGAGCTTAAAGCGCATTATCATCAAGGAGCGCCCCGATTCCCTGCTCGCCTCGCTCGGCGGGCAGACGGGGCTTACTATGGGCTGTAAGCTTGCCAAGAGCGGATTCCTCGACGAATGGGGAGTAAAGCTTATCGGAACTAAGTTAGATGCGATCGACCGCGCGGAGGACCGCGAGCTGTTCAAAGAGACGATGCAGAAGATCAATCAGCCCGTCGTTCCCTCGGATATCGCCTATACGGTAGACCAGTGCGTGGCGATTGCCGAGCAGCTGGGTTATCCCGTTATCGTGCGTCCCGCGTTCACGCTCGGCGGCGCAGGCGGAGGCGTTGCCAAGGACGAAGAGGAACTTCGTCTGATTTCGCACAACGGTTTAATGCTTTCGCCCATCACGCAGGTGCTCATCGAAAAGTACATCGGCGGCTGGAAGGAGATCGAATTCGAGGTGCTGCGCGACAGCGCGGGCAACGTGATCACCGTCTGTTCCATGGAAAACTTCGACCCCGTGGGCGTTCACACGGGCGACTCAATCGTCATTGCGCCCGCCGTCACGCTGTCGGATAAGGAATATCAGATGCTCCGCTCGGCTTCGCTGAATATTATAACCGAGCTCGGCATCGAGGGGGGCTGCAACTGTCAGTTTGCCCTGCACCCCGAAAGCTTCGAATACGCGGTTATTGAGGTGAACCCGCGCGTCAGCCGTTCCTCGGCGCTGGCGAGCAAGGCGACGGGCTATCCCATCGCCAAGGTCGCGACCAAAATCGCGCTCGGCTACACGCTGGACGAAATTAAAAACGACGTCACGGGAAAAACGTACGCCTGCTTCGAGCCGACGATCGACTACGTGGTGATCAAGCTGCCCAAATGGCCCTTCGATAAATTCCTTTACGCGGGGCGCGGTCTCGGCTCCCGCATGAAGGCGACGGGCGAGGTCATGGCGATCGGCTCCTCCTTCGAGCAGGCGATCATGAAGGCGGTCCGCGGCGCGGAAATATCGTTATCGACGCTGAACAGCCCCAAATTTGCAGAAATGAGCAAAGAGGAGCTGTGCTCGGAATTGCACAAGACGACGGACGAACGGCTGTTTGCGGTGTTCGCCGCGCTGCATCGCGGAATTTCCGTGGATGAAATTCATAGCGTTACGACCATCGACCGCTGGTTTTTGAACAAACTGAAAAATCTGGTTTGTTACGAGCAGTCGATCGCGGGCAAGGCGCTCTCGCGTGCGGAATATGCGGAGGGGAAACGGCTGGGCTATCCCGATGCGGCGCTCGAAAAGCTGAGCGGAAGCAAGCTGCCGCCTCGCCGCCGTGCCTGCTTCAAAATGGTGGATACCTGCGCCGCGGAATTTGCCGCGCAGACGCCCTATTTCTATTCTACGTACGACCCGTTGGAGCACGACGAGGCGAAGCCGTTTGTAGACGGCAGCGAAAAAAAGCGGATCATCGTCATCGGTTCGGGACCGATCCGCATCGGGCAGGGGATCGAGTTCGACTATTCCTCGGTGCACTGCGTGTGGACGCTGAAAGAGCTCGGCTACGAGGTCGTAATCATCAACAACAATCCCGAGACGGTCTCCACCGACTTCGACACGGCGGACAGGCTCTATTTCGAGCCGCTCACGCCCGAGGACGTGCAAAACGTGATCGACGTGGAAAAACCCTACGGCGTGGTGATCACCTTCGGCGGGCAGACGGCGATCAAGCTCTGCGGATACCTTGCCAAAAAAGGCGTGCGTATTTTGGGCACGAGCGCGGACAGCGTGGATATGGCGGAGGATCGCGAACGCTTCGACGCGCTGTTGGAGCAGTTTCAAATCGCCCGCCCCAAGGGACTTACGGTTATGACCAAGGCGGAGGCGGTCGCCGCCGCCGAGAAGCTGGGCTATCCCGTGTTGCTGCGCCCGTCATACGTCATCGGCGGGCAGAATATGACGATCGCATTCACCGAAAACGATATTTCGCGCTATATGGACGTCATTTTAGCCCAGCATATCGAAAATCCCGTGCTTTGCGACAAATATTTAATGGGAACGGAGCTCGAAGTGGACGCCATTTCGGACGGCGCGGACGTGCTGATCCCCGGGATCATGCAGCACATCGAGCGCGCGGGCGTGCACTCGGGTGATTCGATCGCCGTATATCCGCCCTATCATTTAAGTGATAATATGCTCAAAAAAATCGTGGAGGTTTCCACGCAGCTTGCGCTTTCGCTCAAAACGAAGGGGCTGATCAACATACAGTATCTTATCTATAACAATCAGCTGTACGTCATCGAGGTGAATCCCCGTGCGTCGCGTACGATTCCCTATATTTCCAAGGTGACGGGCGTGCCTATGGTAGAACTCGCCACCAAGATCATGGCGGGGAGCAAGCTGAAAAAGCTCGGCTTCGGCACGGGTTTATATCCTAATTCGCCCTACGTTGCGGTCAAGGTGCCCGTATTCAGCTTCGAGAAGCTTAACGACGTCAACTCTCAGCTCGGTCCCGAAATGAAGTCCACGGGCGAGGTGCTCGGAATCGGCAAGACGATCGAGGAAGCGCTGTTCAAGGGGCTTGTTTCGGCGGGATTCAAAATGTGCCATCCCACCAAGAAAAAGCCCGTCGGCGTCTATTTCACCGTGAACGATCAGGACAAGGAGGAGGCGCTCTCCATCGCCAAAAAGTTCTCCGACCTCGGCTGTAATCTGTACGCCACGGCGGGCACGGCGAAGGTGATTTCCGCGCTGGGGATCGACGTTACCGTGGTAGACCGCTTAAAGGCGACCAAGCAGGTTTCCAAGCTGATGGACGAGGAGAAAATCGACTATATCATTTACACGGGCAAAACGGACGTAGATTCGATCGCGGACTATATCGAGCTGCATCACCACGCCATTTTGCTCGGCGTTACGCTGCTTACTTCGCTCGACACGGCAAACGCGCTGTGCGACATTATCGCAAGTAAATTTACCGAAAACAATACCGAGCTTGTCGACATTAACAAGCTGCGCAAAAAGCGCACCGAGCTGCAATTTACCAAAATGCAGTCTTGCGGGAACGACTATATCTTTTTCGAGGACATGGAGGGGGAAATCACCTGCCCCGAGTCGCTTGCGGTCAACTTCGTCAACCGTCATTACGGCATCGGCGGAGACGGGATCGTAATTATCGAAAAGTCGGATATCGCCGACGCAAAGATGCGCATTTTCAATCAGGACGGCTCGGAAGGGACGATCGCGGGCAACGCGATCCGCTGCGTGGCGAAATATCTGTTCGAAAAGGGCTACGTCAGAAACGAACGGATCGAAATCGAAACAAAGAGCGGGGTTAAGGAAGTGGAGGTGTATTCGTTCGGCGGGTTAGTGACCTCCGCCAGCGTCAACCTCGGCAGAGCGGTGCTTGCGGGCGAACAGATCCCCTCGGCATGGAAGGGCGAAAAAATCGTCAACCAGCCTATGGAGGTGGAGGGCACGGTCTATCAGGCGACGCTCGTCAATCTGGGCGATCCGCACTGCGTTATTTTCTGCGACAAGGTGGACGCGCTGCCCGTAGAGGAAATCGGACCGAAGATCGAAAGCAGCCGTTACTTCCCCAAAAAGACGAATGTGGAATTTATCCGCGTCGTCAACGAATCCACGCTGAAAATGCGCGTTTGGGAGTTGGGCAACGGCGAAACCTGGGCGTGCGGCACGGGCGCCGCGGCGGCTGCGGTTGCGGCGGTGCTGGGCGGATTCTGTAAAAAGGATACCGATATCACGGTTAAAGTGCGCGGCGGCGATCTTATCGTAAAGTATCAGTGCGACGGTTCGGTGATTCTCACGGGCAACGTGCATCAAATTTATAAAGGAACGGTGGAGTTTTAATGGCGCGCGACGCACTGTATGAAGAGAGCGCGAGATCTCAGCGGGAAAGCTCGGAAGCAAAAATGTACACGGTCTTTTACGTGCTGGAAATTATCTTTTTGACGGCTGCGGTCATTCAGCTTCTCATATTTTTTACGATCCAGCTGCCCTACGTCATCGGCTACACGCCCGAGGAGGGAAAACCCCCGATCGCCTGGACGGAACGCCTGATCGGCGCGCTGATCAATTTAATTCCCATTGTGTGCTGTCTGGCGGGCTGGTTTCTCTTTCATCGCTTTAAACGACGCTACAACGCGAGCTTCGATTATCTCTTCGTCGAGGACGAGCTTCGCATCACAAAAGTGTTCAACAACAAGCGCAGAAAGCATCTCGTCAAATTACAGGCGGATAAAATTCTGCAAATCGGCTATTGCGACAAGGAATCCTTCCTGCGCGTTACGGGGGGAATGGACAGGCGGTCGGTCAAGTATATGACGCCCAATCGCGAGCCGTCGGAAGAAAAGCTGTTTTTATATATTCTGTATAGTTCGCCGGTGGGCAAAACAGTGTATGTGATCGAGTGCAGGGAAAAGATGCTCGAATATCTGGTGCTTGCGGCGGGCAGGAACAAATTCGAACGGCAATGATATATCTGGATCATGCGGCGACGACGCGCCCGAACGCGCGGGCGTTGGAGCGCGCGGGCGTATTTTATCAAACGACCTGGTTTAATCCTTCGGCGCTATACGCAGGCGGAACGGAGGCGGCAAGGGCGGTAAGGGCGGCAAGGGAGTCTTTACTCTCGCGCATTGCCGATCCTTTCGTGCACGAACTCGTGTTTACCTCGGGCGGAACGGAAGCGGACAATCAGGCGATTTTCTGCGGCGCAAAACGCGGGAACGCCGTCGCGACGCTCGGCGAACATTCGGCGGTATTTTCCGCCTTTAAAGAATTAAAGGGACGCGGCGTCGAACCGCGTTTCGCTCCGCTCTGCGCGGACGGAAGCGTGAACGGCGAGGAGCTGCTGCGGCTGGTCGACGAAAAGACCTCCTTCGTATCCGTCGTGCACGTCAACAGCGAAACGGGCGCGGTGAACGATATCTGCGCGCTTTCCAAAGCGGTCAAGCAAAAAAATCCGCGCACGCTGTTCCACAGCGACGGCGTGCAAGCGTTCGGAAAAATTCCCGTAAGACTGCCCAAGGAAATCGACCTTTATTCGGTCAGTGCGCATAAAATCGGCGGGGTCAAGGGGGTCGGCGCGCTGTATAAGGCGAAAAGTCTCCGCAGCTTCACCTATCAGTTCGGGGGCGGGCAGGAGTCGGATTTTCGCAGCGGAACGGAAAACGTGTTCGGCATTTGCTGCTTCTCTTACGCCGCAGAAGAAGTTTTCTCCGAATTGCCGGTTAACGAGGAGAGAGTCGCGGCGCTTCGCGAGCTGCTGTTCTCGCGGTTGGATCAGGAAATTTTCACCCGCCTTTCGTCGGAACGGGGCACGCCCTATATTTTAACGGTTTCCGCAAAGGGATTGCGCGGGGCGGTGCTGCAACAGCTCCTCTCGGCACAGGGCGTTTTTGCGGGCACGGGCAGCGCGTGCTCTTCCAAGAAGCCGTTCAGCAGAGTTTTGGAGGCGTGCGGCTATCCGCAGGAAACGCTGTACGGTGTGTTACGGTTTAGTTTTTCGCCGCAAACGACGGAAGAAGAGGTGCTCGCGGGCGCGGAAATAATCAACCGCGCGGCGAGGGAGTTGAAATCGAGGTTATAATATGGAATCGGTCGTAATCATCCGCTATGCGGAAATACATTTAAAGGGCAAAAACCGCGGCTATTTCGAGCGCGTGTTTACCGTAAATATCGAGCGCGCGCTGCGCGGAATTTCGCACGAGCTGCACCGCATCGGCGGGCGTTATCTCATTGCGGACTTTCGGCAGGATTGCGCGGAGGAGATTCTTTCCCGTCTTTCGCGCGTGTTCGGGATCCATTCTTATTCACTCGGCTATTTAACGGAAAACTCCGTGGAAGAAATTTACTGCGCCGCGCAGATCGTGGCACCGCAGTCGGGCAGCTTTAAGGTGGAAACACACCGCGCCGATAAAAAATACCCGCTCACTTCCATGGAGCTGAACGCAGAAATCGGGGCGAAGCTGTTAAGCGAGCGAAAGGGGCTTTCGGTAGACGTGCACGCGCCGCAGCACTACGTATATATCGACGTGCGCGAGAACGGAAAAGCGCTTGTGTTCGGCAGCTTTTTGCAGGGCGCGGGCGGAATGCCCGTCGGGACATCGGGCAAGGGCTTGCTGCTCATCTCGGGCGGGATCGACTCTCCCGTGGCGGGACATATGCTTGCCAAGCGCGGCATGACCGTAGAGCTGCTGCATTTTCACAGCTATCCTTATACTAACGAACAGGCAAAAGAAAAGGTAATAGAGCTTTCCAGGGAGCTTGCGCCCTATACGGGCACGCGCAAGCTTTCCACGGTGAGCGTAACCAAAATACAGGAGGAAATCCACGCGAAGTGCGCCGCCGAATTAAACGTGACCCTTTTGCGCCGCTTTATGTTCCGCATTGCGGAGCGCGTGGCAAAGCGAGAAGGGGACGCGTGTATTATTACGGGCGAAAGTCTGGGACAGGTCGCCAGCCAGACCATCGAGGGAATGACCTCCTCGAACGCCGTCGTCTCGCTTCCCGTACTTCGTCCGCTGGTGGGATTCGACAAGGACGAAATTATCGAGCGCTCCAAAAAAATCGGCACCTTCGAAACCTCGGTGCTTCCCTTCGAGGATTGCTGCACCGTGTTTCTGCCCGACTTTCCCGCTACGAAGCCGAAGCTTTCGTTTATCGAGGCGGAGGAGAGCAAGTTAAACGTAGAGGAGTTGGTGCAAAACGCTCTTTCTACGCTGGAAACGATTTCCTTTTAAAACAAGCAACAAAACGGCGCGGCTTATGCCGCGCCGTTTTTCCGTTATTCCCACCATTCGTCGGGTACGTGGTTGCTGCCGTCTATTTTTACGGAGGGGAGATACACGGGCGCACCCTCCTTTCCCGCATATACGGGAATCACGCAATAGGTGTAGCTTTCGCCGCTGCGTACAGAATTGTCGTAAATCGTTTCGCGGAATTTTCCCTGATAAATTATTTCGGTTTTTCCTTTATTTTCTCTTTTTATAATATAATCATAGTACTCTGCGTGGCATAATACTATTTTTACTGCTCCGTTTTTCACATAAATGGTCGGTTTTTGGATAGTGGGTACGGAAAAACGGGAGCTCGTTTCCTGCGGACGGGCGCATTTGCGAAAGTAATCGCTCATTTCGAACAGCTGCGGCGCGGCGGGATCGGAAAGCAGGATTTTATGGTTTTTTTCGTATTCCTCCCGATCGAAGCTCAGCTTTTCCACCTCTTCGCAGTCGCCGAACGGCTGCGGCGCGCAGTCGCGGTAGAGGAATTTGTTGATGGAAAGCGCGATGTTAGCGGGTAATCCGCCGCCTGTTGCGCTAATCGGGGTATTGTCCCTGTTTCCGAGCCGGACGGCAACCGTATCGTCTTTGGTATAGCTTACGGTATAGGCGTCCGTGTTTCCGTTCGCGCCGCCGCCCGTGCCCGTCTTGGCGCATATGGGAAAGCCGAGCGAGCTGAGCTTTTTTGCCGTTCCGCTTTGCGCCGTTTCGCGCAAAATATCGTTGATCAAAAAACAGACGTCTTGCGAAAAAACCTTGCGGGTCACGGGCTTATGTTCGTAAATTACCTTGCCGTTCGCCGTTTCGATTTTGCGAATGGTGCGCGCCTGCGCGAAATCTCCGCCGCAGGCGAACGTGGAATAGGCGCTTGCAAGGGCGGGCAGCGTAAAACCTTCCTTCATTCCGCCGAGGGCAAGCGCGAGCGAATAGTCGTCCTTATCGGGGCTCAGCTCCATTCTGTTCAGATAGGCGCACGCCTTCTCGATCCCGAGCGTGTTTAAAATTTTTACCGCGGGCACGTTCAGACTGTGCGACAGCGCGTAGCGCGCACTCACGTAGCCGTTGTACGTTCCGCCGTAATTAGAAGGGCAGTATCCCGAAAAATCCGTTTTTTCGTCCAACAGGGGAGTGGCGGGTGAGATGACGTTTTCTTCAATCGCGGGCGCGTATACAAGCAATGGCTTGACGGTAGAGGCGGGCAGCCGTTTGATATTTCCCGCCGTGGTAAAATAAGCTTTTAATGCGTGTGAATCGTTGTCGATCACTAGCGCGCAGACGTCCGACTGCACGTTTATTTTTTCCAGCTCGGCTTGCAGTGCGGATTGCGCGTAGGTGTGCACGCGCAAATTTAAAAGCTCGCAGTCCGCTTCCGGATAGAGCGTAAACAGTTCGTCGTATACGAGCGAAAGATAGGAGTTGTTTCTTTCGTTTTTCTCGTGCGGGGCTTCGGGAAGGGGTTCTTTTGTCGCCTCGTTGTATTCGGAATCGGTTAAAAAGCCCTGTTCGCGCATGAGCTTTAACACGAAATTCCGCCTTGATAAACATTTTTCGGCGTTTTTAAAGGGAGAATAAACGTTGGGCGAACGGACGAGGGCGGCAAGTGTCGCGCTCTCTGCAGGGGTAAGCTCGCTTACGGCTTTTCCGAAGTAGAATTTTGCGGCGTTTTGCACGCCGAATTCGTTGTGCCCGAAGTAAATGGAATTCAAATACAGCTCCATGATTTTCTCTTTGGAGTAATGCGCTTCGAGCGCCCGCGTCAGTTTCAGTTCTTTCAGTTTGCGCTTTACCGTCTTTTCACCGCTGAGGTGGGTATTTTTGATTAGCTGTTGCGAGAGGGTAGAGGCGCCCTCTTTAAAGGAAAAGGAAGCGGCATTTTTTAACAGCGCTTTACCGATCCGTTTATAATCGAATCCGTGATGAGAGTAAAACCGTTTATCCTCCACGGCGACGAACGCGTTCGGAAGATGTTCGGGACATTCCGCAATGGGCGCGATTTTGTTTTCCTTTTCGGTGTTAATTTTAACGCCGTCGGCGTCGAATACGGAAAGTGAGCTTTCGGGAAGGGTGAGCTTTTCCGAAGAGAGCTTGCTCCCCGCCGTTACGAAAAAGTAGTAGCCGAACGCGGCGATAACGAGCGCCGCGAGCACGCCTAAAATCGAAGTTAGTATGACAGCCGTACGTTTCATACCTGCAGTATTTGTAATTTTACAAAATTTTTACCTGCCGAATGTGCGGTTTTGTTGAAAATATGTATTATTTATGGTATAATGATTGACATAACAGAGGAACATATGAATTATCACATTGAAACTTACGGCTGTCAGATGAATTTGCACGAGTCGGAAAAGATAGCCGCAATTTTAAAAGAGAAGGGCTACGAGCGGGAAAGCGGTACGGAAGAGGCGGATATCATCGTGTTTAACACCTGCTGCATCCGCGAAAATGCCGAAAATCACGCGTTCGGCAACATCGGCAGGTTGAAAAAGCTGAAACGGCAGAAAAAGCACCTGATTATCGCGGTGGGCGGTTGTATGGTGCAGGAATCGGGCAAGGCGGAATATTTAAAGCAAAAATTTCCGTTTTTGGATATCCTGTTCGGAACGCACAATCTTTCGGAGTTGGGAGAGCTGATCGAGCGCAAGCGCGCGCAGAAAAAGGCGATCGTTTCGCTGAAAGAGGATAGGGAAGAGACGGAGGACGGAGTGGTCCCCGTGCGCAAGAGCTATCCGAACGCCTGGGTAAATATCATGTACGGGTGCAACAATTTCTGTTCCTACTGCATTGTGCCGTACGTGCGGGGCAGGGAGCGCTCGCGCAGTCCGCAGGACGTGCTTGCGGAGGTTTCCTCGCTGATCAAAGAGGGCTATAAAGAAATTACGCTTTTGGGACAGAACGTAAATTCTTACCGTGCGGAGGACGGCACGCGTTTTCCGCAGCTGCTCGATAGGGCGGCTTCGCTCGAAGGAGATTTCAGGCTGCGGTTTATGACCTCGCACCCCAAGGATTTTTCCGAAGAGCTGGTTGCGATAATGAAAAAGCACACGAGGATCTGCCGCCAGCTGCATCTGCCCGTGCAATCGGGCTCGGACCGCGTGCTCGGCTTGATGAACCGCCGCTATACGCGGGAAAAATACTTGCAGGAAATCGCGCAGTTAAGGCGGGAAATTCCCGATTGCGAGGTGACGACGGATATTATCGTCGGCTTTCCCACCGAGACGGAGGAAGAATTCAAAGAGACGCTTTCGCTGGTGAAAGAGGCGGATTTTTTATCGGCGTTCACCTTTGTATATTCGCCGCGCACGGGGACGAAAGCGGCGGCGATGGAAGGGCAGATTTCCGAAGAGGTGCAAAAGGACCGCATTATGCGGCTTGTCGAGGCGGTCAACGCGCAAACGCGGGAAAAGAGCGCCCGCTGCGTGGGGACGGTCGTCGAGGTTCTCTGCGAGGACTTCGACGAAAAGAAGCAAATGTATTTGGGCAGAGACGAACACGGCAGAATGGGATATTTTGCAAGCGGCGAAAACCCCGTCGGAAAGTTCGTGCGGTTAAAAATTACGGGCGCGAACGGCATTTCGCTCTTCGGCGAACGGACGGAATAAGAGATACGGGAGATGAATCATGGCACTGTCACCGATGATGGAGCACTATTTACAGGTAAAAGAAAAGTATAAGGACTGCGTTATTTTTTACCGCCTCGGAGACTTTTACGAAATGTTCTTCGACGATGCGGTGCGCGTGTCCAAATTGCTCGACTTAACGCTTACGGGCAGAGATTGCGGGTTAAAGGAACGCGCGCCTATGTGCGGAATTCCCTTTCACGCGGCGGACGGCTATATCGCCAAATTAGTGGGGTTGGGCGAACGCGTGGCGATCTGCGAGCAGCTTTCCGACCCTAAGTCGGGGAAAGGAATGGTGGACAGAGACGTGATCCGCGTGGTTTCTGCGGGAACGGTGATCGAAGAGAATCTGCTCGACGAAAAAAAGAGCAATTACGTTGCCTGCGCCTATCGCAAGGGCGAAAGCTTCGCGCTTGCCTGGGCGGATATCACCACGGGCGAATTCTGCGCGCGCGAGGAGGAGAGCGCGGATAAATGCCTGTCCGAACTCGTGAATCTGGCGGTCGCGGAAATTATCTGTAACGACGAAATGCTGTTTGCCGTAAAGGACAGGGCGGAGACGGAGCGTGGAATCTTGCCCGCGTTTTCCTGCTATCTTCCCTGGGCGTTCGAGCGTGCGAACGCCGAACGGAGCTTAAAGCAGCAGTTAAACGCCGCCTCGATGCAGGCGCTCGGGCTGGAGGGGCGGGAAGCGGCGATTTGCGCGGCGGGCGCTCTGGTGGAATATCTGCGCGAAACGCAGAAACATTCGCTGAAAAATATCAACTATCTGCGGTTTTCGGAGGAGGGCGGGCTCATGACGCTCGACCCGACCGCGGTGCGGAATCTCGAAATTTTAAAGAGCAACGGGGAGGGGAAGCGCTACGGATCGCTGTTGTGGCTGCTCGACAAAACCAAGACGGGCATGGGAGCGCGCAAGCTCGCTTCCGTGCTCACGTCTCCGCTGCGGGATAAGGCGGAAATCGACAGACGGCTGGACGCGGTGGACGAGCTGTATCAGGCAACCGTCGTGCGCATGGGTCTTGCGGATATGCTGTCCGGCATTCGCGATATCGAACGTCTTACGGGGAGGATCTCCAACGGCAATTTGCAGCCGTCCGATATGCTCGCGCTGTCCTCTTCGTTGGCGGTGATCCCCAACATCAAATTTCAACTGGCGGGCTTTTCGTCCGGATTGTTGAAAGAAATTTCGGAGGGCTTGATCGACCCTAAGGAAATTTGCGCCCTTATCGACGGAGCGATCGCGCCCAACGCGACCACGCGGAAGGAAGGGAATTATATTAAAACGGGCTATCACGCGGAGCTGGACGAGCTCCGCGCCGTAAAGGACGGCGGAAAAACGCTCATCGCCGAAATGGAGACGCGCGAGCGGGAAAAGACGGGGATCCGCACGCTGCGCATCGGCTTTAACCGCGTGTTCGGTTATTATCTCGAAGTCAGCAATTCCTTTAAAGACCGCGTACCCTATTCCTACCAGCGCCGCCAGACTCTGGCGGGGGGCGAGCGGTATACGACGGACGAGCTGAAAGAGCTCGAAAGCAAGATTTTGGGCAGCGACGATGCGGCGCAGCGGCTGGAAGAGTTTCTGTTCGGCGAAATTTCGGAAATATTGCGCAACAATATTCCCGTGTTTCAACGCATTTCGCAGGCGGTCGCCATGCTCGACTGTCTGGTTTCCTTTGCCGTGGTCGCGCGGGAAAACAAGTATTGCCGTCCGAACATTAAAGCGGAGGGCGAGTTGCATATCGAGGAGGGGCGGCACCCCGTGGTGGAGGCGATCTCCCGCGAGCGGTTCGTGCCCAACGACTGCGTCTTGGACGGCGGCGAAAACCGCACCATGATCATTACGGGACCCAATATGGCGGGTAAGAGCACCTATTTAAGACAGGTTGCACTCATCGTGCTCATGGCGCATACGGGCTGTTTCGTGCCGGCAAAGCGGGCGGAGATTCCGCTGTGCGACCGTATCTTTACGCGGATCGGCGCAAGCGACAATCTGATTCTCGACCGCAGTACCTTTATGGTGGAAATGACGGAGGTCGCCAATATCCTCCGCAACGCCACCGAACGCAGCCTGTTGATCCTCGACGAGGTGGGGCGGGGAACGAGCACTTTCGACGGACTCTCGATCGCCTGGGCGGTCATCGAATATTTAACGGATAAAACGCGTGCCAAAACGCTGTTTGCGACCCATTATCACGAGTTAACCGAGTTGGAGGGGAAACTCGAAGGGGTGAAAAATTATAAGATAAACGTGCGGGAAATCGGCGGCTCTATCGTCTTTTTGCGCAAAATCGTGCGGGGCGGCGCATCGCGCAGCTTCGGCGTGGAGGTTGCCGCGCTTGCGGGCGTTCCTGAAGAGGTGACCACCCGCGCCAAAAAGATTTTGCGCTCGCTCGAAAAGAACGACTTGACGCAGCGCACCGTTTCCGCCTCCGAAGAGGAGGAGCAGTCGCCCGTCGGGATCGACGTAAAAGCCGAGCTGAACGGGATCGACTTGAATACGCTTACGCCCATGCAGGCGCTTGCGCTGCTGTGCGAATGGAAGGAGAAGCTGCAATGAAAATCAATTTGCTGACGGCGGACGTCTATAACCGTATCGCGGCGGGCGAGGTGATCGACCGTCCGTATTCGGTGGTAAAAGAGCTGGTCGAGAACGCGATCGACGCGGGTGCGAGCGAAATTTTGATTGAAACGGAAGGGGGCGGCAAGCGGCTGGTGCGCGTGCGCGACAACGGCGGAGGGATCGCGCAGGATGATTTGAAAAACGCCTTTTCTCCCCACGCCACAAGTAAATTAAAGTGCGCGGAGGATCTGTTCCGTATCCAAACGCTGGGCTTCCGCGGCGAGGCGATCGCCTCGATCGCATCCGTTTCCCGCATGAAAATCGTTTCGAAAACGGCGGACGGGAACGCGTATTCTCTGTTGTCCGACGGCGGCGTTTTGGGGGAGGTCTGCGAGGCGGGCGGGGCGAACGGCACCGAGGTCACGGTGGAAAATCTGTTCTTTAACACGCCCGCGCGTTTAAAGTTTTTAAAGACGGACGCGCAGGAGGAGGGCGAGGTCGCCAACATGATTTCGCGCTTTATTCTTTCCCGTCCCGAAATTTCCTTTACGTATTCCGTAAACGGAAAAATAAAATACCGCTCCTTCGGCGACGGGTTGAAGTCTGCGATCGCCGCCGTATACGGCGCGGAAACGTTGGAACACTGCTTCGAAATTTCCGCCGACAAGCACGGAATTTTGCTCTCGGGCTTTATCGGCAATCAAAATTTTTCCAAGCCGAACCGCAGCTATCAGAGCCTGTTCGTAAACGGGCGGTATGTGGTCAATCAAACGGTGAGCGCGGCGGTAACGAACGCCTACGGCGCGTATTTAATGAAGCGGCAATATCCGTTCTACGTACTCAATTTAACCGTTCCGTCCGAAATCGTAGACGTGAACGTGCACCCCAACAAGGCGGACGTGCGCTTTGCGGACAATCAGGTGATTTACGGCAGCGTATATTCGGTAATATCTTCCGTGCTCGACGGAAATTCGCGCGCGCTGGAATATCTGGCGGACGTACCCAAGCCTAAGGCGGAGCCCGTGGCGACCGTCGCGCAATCTGCGACGATTGCGCAGCCCGTGCGCGAAGCGCCCAAAGCGGAGTCCGTGCCCGCACCGCCTCCCGCACCGCGCATGAGTTACGAGCAGGCGAAAAAGGAGCTTGCGTTCGACGTGTCTCCGCTTGCGGGAAAGAGCCCCGCGCCGCGCTTTATTTTGCCCGAGCGTAATGCGGTGTTGGAGGTAAACGCGCCTAAGCGGGAGAAAACGGACGCGTTCGAAGAGAACAGACGCTTTTTGCTCGAAGAGGAGAAAAAAGCGAAACAGGATAAAATCGACGTTTCGTCGCTTGCGTTCAAGGGCGAACTGTTTCATACCTATTTAATATACGAAACGGGGGACTGCGCCTATTTTATCGACCAGCACGCCGCGCACGAGCGGCTGATATACGACAGATTGCGCGCCGGCTGCGAGGAAAGGAATGTTGTTTCCCAGCCCATGCTGCTGCCCTTCGTGCTTACGGTGAACGCTTCCGAATTTTCGTTTTTGGAGAAGAACTTTTCCCTGTTGCGCGGTTTGGGCTTCGAAATCGACGAGTTCGGCGGGACGAGCGTAAAGGTGTCCGCCGTTCCTGCGGATTTGCAGGGGATCGACTTGACCGCGTTTTTCGGGGAAGTGCTCTCCTGCATGGAAAGTCTGCGCGCCATAAAATTGCCCGATTTATTAAAGGATAGGCTGGCGAGCGCGGCGTGCAAAGCGGCGGTAAAGGGCGGAGAGTCGCTTACCGAATCTGAGGTGCGCGCGCTGATCGAAAAAATGGACGGCGATATGGGATTAAAGTGTCCGCACGGGCGTCCCGTTGCGGTTAAAATGCAGCGCACGGAAATCGAAAAGCTGTTCAAGAGGATCGTATGAAAAAGCTGTTGGTCGTCTGCGGCGCGACGGCTTCGGGCAAGACTGCGCTTGCGGCGGAATGTGCCAAGCGGCTGGGGGGCGAGGTCGTCTCCTGCGATTCGCTGCTTATCTATAAACGGCTGAATATCGGAACCGCGAAGCCGACCGAAGAGGAGCGAATGGGGATCCCGCACCGCCTCATCGACGTGGCGGAGCCGTGGGAAAGCTTTTCCGTTTCCGACTTCGAACGGCTTGCCGTGAAAGCCGTCGAGGAAATTCTTTTGCTCGGAAAAGCGCCCGTTCTCTGCGGGGGGACGGGATTTTATATGAACTCCGTACTCTTTCAAAGCTCGTTCGGAAAGACGCCCGCAAGCCCCGCGCTTCGGGAAAAGTATCAAAGAATTTTTAAGGAGCGGGGCGGGGAATATCTGCACGGGCTGTTAAAGGAGTGCGACGGGGAGAGCGCGGAAAAACTTCACCCCAACGACGTAAAGCGCGTGATCCGCGCTTTGGAAATTTTCGAGTTGACGGGAAAACGCAAATCCGAGCAGCGCGACGGGCAGACCCCGCGTTTTTTATACGAGGCGTTCGCGTTTGATTATCCGCGCGAAGAGCTGTATGCGCGGATTGATTCGCGCGTGGATGCCATGCTGCGGGCGGGCTTGGTGGATGAAGTAAAGGGACTTATTGCGGACGGAATTCCCGAAAATGCGCAGTGTATGCAGGGAATCGGCTATAAAGAAGTGGTCGAATCCTTAAAAAACGGAGATTTAAACAGTACTATGTCAGACATAATTAAGAAAAATACGCGAAATTATGCCAAGCGTCAGCTTACTTTTTTTAAGCGGTTGCCGAATTTGCATTGGATCGCGCCGAAGCCCGTGGAGGAAGCGGCGCGGGAGGTTTGTGAAATTTATGAACGTTGAAGAGAGAATCGCGGCGCAGGAGGCGCGCTGCAAAGAATATTTTGCGCGGATCGATAAAATTGCGCTGTTCAATCAGGAAAAGGTGTTAAACGCCTTTACGGCAGAGCGGGTCGCGCTCCGTCATTTTTTGCCCTCCACAGGCTACGGCTACGGCGACGAGGGCAGAGAAACGCTGGGCAGAATTTATGCCCGCGCGTTCGGCGCGGAGAGTGCGCTCGTTTCGCCCGCGCTTTTAAGCGGGACGCACGCGCTTACCGTTGCGCTGTTCGGCGTGCTTCGCCCGCAGGAGAGCGCGCTGTGCATTACGGGTACGCCGTACGATACGATTCGCGCGGTGGTCTGGGGAAAAGACGGCAAGGGCTCGCTTGCGGATTTTCAAATCGGATTCGACGTCGTGGAGCTCTGCGCGGACGGAACGGTAGATTTTTCCGCCGTGAAAAAAGCGATGCGGGAAAGAGAATACCGCATGATTTATATTCAGCGTTCGCGCGGTTACGAGCTGCGGGATGCGTTCTCGGTCGCGCAAATCGAAACGATGTGCCGCTTTGTGCGGGAGAACGGCTTTCAGGGCTGTATTTTCGTGGATAACTGTTACGGGGAATTCGTCGAAGAGCGGGAGCCGACGGAGGTCGGAGCCGATTTGACGGCGGGCTCGCTCATTAAAAATCCCGGGGGCGGACTTGCGCCGACGGGCGGATATATCGCAGGGGGAGAGCATTATGTGGAGCTTGCCGCAAACAGGCTTACCGCGCCTTCGCTCGGCAGCGAGATCGGCTCCTATGCGTACGGTTATCAGCAATATTATCAGGGATTTTTCCTGGCGCCCCACGTGGTGGCGCAGGCGCTGAAAGGGGGCTTGCTCATCGGGGCGTGCATGGAATCGCTCGGCTTTACCAATTATCCCGCGCTAAGCGCGCCGCCTGCCGATATTACGCGGGCGATTCGGTTCGATACCGAAAAGCAGCTCACCGACTTTATTCAGTCCGTGCAGGACTGTTCGCCCGTGGACGGCTTCGTGCATTTGGAGCCTTGGGATATGCCGGGGTACGACTGCAAGGTAATTATGGCTGCGGGTACGTTTAACGCGGGGGCGAGCATCGAGCTTTCCGCGGACGCGCCGATACGAACGCCGTACACCGCCTATTTTCAGGGCGGACTTACCTACGAGCACTGCAAAATCGCCTGTAAAAAAATTCTGGAAAAACTCGTATAAAAAAATCCGCCGCGAACGGCGGATTTTTATGTTATTTCAGTTCTTCCTGTTTGATCAGCGTATAGCCTTTTTTCGGTTTTCGTTTTAAGTCGATCTTGTTTCCGAATTTTACAAATACTACGGCAAGCGCGATTGCCGCGACCGAAACGCAGATTACGATAATCGCCCATGCATCGAGCGTTTCTCCTTTCACTTTCGTCCAAAGCTCGTTGATGCGAATTTCGTTTTCGCCGTAATAATCCATTACCGCGCAGCGGAGCGTCTCTTCCTCGGGAGGGAATTGCGCATAGAGCTGGCGTTTCAGCTGGTCCTCGTATGTGAGCAGCGCGGCGCCTTCTCCGAAGAAATAACTGACGTCGTATTCCACGGTATCTTCCTCGTGCTCTTCCGCGCCGTACATATATTCGATGTATTCGAACACCTCGTCGCCGCCGATCACCGAGGAATAGCCGATATAGTACATATTGCGCACGGCGTTTTCTGGCTTTGCCATAAAGTTGATAAAGGCGTACGCTGCCTGCCGCGTCTCTTCGCTGCGGTTTTCGTCCTTCGGGATCGCCCAGCCGTCGAAGTAAAGGTTTGCGCTCTCCTTCGGGATAAAATAATTGAGGGAAACGTCCTGCTTTTCGGCTTCGTCCATGGCATAAACGGCGTCGCCGCCCCAGGCGAAGTTCATAGAAATCGTGCCTTTCACCATGTCCGACTTGCCCGTGTCCGTTTCGAATCCGAAAATATTCTTCTTCATGTCGAGCAGAATATCCTGCACTTTTGCCACGGACTCTTCATCCGTGCGGTTCATGATTTCCGTCACCTTGGCGTTATAGTCGGGGGCGGTAGGGTCGAGGGCGAGCAGCTCTTCCCGATACAGGATCGCAAGTCCGACGAAATAGGAATCGCGCACGTTGTCCTTGGTCGTTACCTTTTTATAATAGTCGCGGTTGCAAAGGATGCTCCATCCGTCCCGTTCGAGATCCTCTTCGGAAACGGTTTCGGGATTGTACACAAGCCCCGTCGTGCCCCACATATAGCCTGCGGCGTATTCGCTCCAGCTGTGCGTTTCGCCGCCGATTTTCATAAGTCCGTTGTCGAACTTTTCCCGAATAAAGGGGGAGACGTTGTTCACGTAATAGTTCAGCTCGTTCTCCTCGTCGAAAAACGATTCGCCGATAGGCTCTATCATGTCTTCTGCGGCAAGCTTCATGATCATGTATTCGGAGGGGCAGACCAGATCGTATTTGTCGCCTAACTTCAACTGGTTGTACAAATCCTCGTTGGTGCCGAACGTGGAGTATTCGACGCGCACGGAAACGCCGTACTGTTTTTCGTACCATGTTTCGAAGTCGTCGATGATATGGTTTCCTTCCTTATTGAACGAAATGCCTATATCTTCCTCGTAACGGGTCATGTAATCCCTGGTTACAATGTCCGATTCGATTTCGATTACTTTGCCGTTTTCGTCTGTCTCGTGCAGCTCGTCGTATATGAACGAGCCCTCGCCTCCTTCGTCGATGTATTCTTCCCAGTTGAACACGCGCAGCGTGACCGTCTTTTTCGTTGCGCATCCGCCCAGGGTCAGGGCGCAGGGGAATAGCAGGATCGCCGCGCAGAGGCAGGCGGAGAACCGTTTTTGTTTCATTTTTTCACCCCCTTGTTTTTCTTTCCCGTAAGGTTGGCAACTAAAACTACGGTCAGGATAATCAGAAATATGATGGTGGTAAGCGCCCAGAACGACGAAAGTGTTTCCGCCGTGTGCGCGTTGCCCTTGGTGGTTGCGTTGTACACATAGGTGGATATCGTGTTAAACGTGGAGGGTTTTGTGTAGCTGGTTACGATATAGTCGTCCAGCGAAAGGGTTACGGCAAGCATAAAGCCCGAAATCACGCCGGGGATAATTTGCGGAAGCACTACTTTGAATAAAGCCTTTAAGGGACTTGCGCCCAGATCGAGCGCGGCTTCGTAAAGGCTGTTGTCCATTTGTTTCAGCTTGGGGATAACCGAAAGCACGACGAAGGGTGTGCATATCACCATATGACCGATCAAAAGCGTAAAAAAGGATTTGGGCAGTCCCACGGCAACGAACGTGATCGCAAGTGCCAGCGCGGTCACGATTTCGGCGTTGATAATGGGGATCTGCGACGTGACGCTGACGGCGCGCTTGATCCGCCTTTTGGAATAATACATTCCCAGTGCGCCCAGCGTGCCGAGCACGGTAGAGAGGAACGCGGCGAGAAAGGCGAGCAGCAGCGTGTTGCCGATCATCTGCATAATGACGGGATCGCCGAACAGCTTTGCGTAGTGCTTGAACGACATCTCTTCCCAGCTCCCGATCATGTCGGTTGCGTTAAAGCTGTAAACCGCCAAAAGCAGAATGGGGGCGTATAAAAACAGGAGAACAAGTCCGATAAAGCCCGCTTTCGCGCATTTGAACGCAATCGCTTTTTTGTTCATAAATTTGCCCCCCGAATGTTTTCGTCCTCTTTAAATCCGCCCGTTAATAGGGTGGTTGCCAAGACGATGATCAGCAGGATCAGCGCGATCATCGAGCCCATGTGCCAATCGGTGCCGAAGTACGTTTCGATAAACTTTCCGATAATGGTCACCTTGGAGTTTCCGAGCATATCCGAAACGACGTAGTTCGTCATCGAGGGCAGAAATACCATGGTGATCCCGCTTACGATCCCCGGGAAGGAAAGGGGAAGGGTAATGCGGGTAAAGGTAGTAAACCCGTTTCCGCCCAAATCTGCGCTTGCCTCGTATAAAGAGGGGTCGATTTTTAAAAGCGAGGTGTACAGCGGAAGGATCATAAAGGGCAAAAAATCGTACACCATACCGAATACGGTGTTAAAATAGTTTGCTTCGCCTAAAATTCCGATCCAGTTCATCAGCTCGCGGATCGCGTTCACGCGCAGCACGAAATTGATCCACATAGGCGTGATGAACAGCAGCAATATCACCGATTTTTTGCGAAGATTGCTCCGTGCAAGGATATACGCCACGGGATAGGCGAGGAGCAGGCACACGACTGTGGTGATCAGGGCGATGACCACCGAATAGGCAATGGTGCTCAGCTTTACGGGGTCGGAAAAGAATTGCGAGAAGTTGTAAAAGCTGATATGGTTGTTTGTATCGGTAAACGCGTAAAATACGATCACCAGCATGGGCGCGATCACGAAAAACAGCAGGAACACCGCATAAGGAATACACAGCGTCTTGCGGGAAAAGCGGGGAAACTTCATCTCTTCTTTTCCTCCGTATTTTTCAGCGAAAGCTTAATTTTATCTTTGGGTACGATGACCGAAACGTAGTCGTTTTCGTTCCACAAATCGTCGGAGGTAAACACGAAATCCTCCTCGTTTTCTTCCGTTCTCACGATCAGGCGGTAGTGATCGCCCTTGTAAATAATGGAGATGATGTGCCCCGTGGTGCCGCCTGCGTTCTCGTCGTCGCTGATCGAAACGTCGTTCAAGCCGACTTCGACCGTCACTTCCGCGTCCGTCAGGTCGATCCGCTCGCCTGCGGCGGTGACGAGGTATTCCTCATCGTCGATTCTGCTGCCGGGGTAGAGCTGGGTAACGTCGCATTCGAATTCGCCGTCCGCGAATTTTACCGTATTGTGCTTGGTGATCACGCCGTCGAACAGGTTGGTGGTGTACTTGGGCTTCATCAGGTGAATCCCGTCGGGGGCGACGTCCATGCCGATTTTTTCGCCGACCTCGCGACTCTCGGTGCTCTGCACGACGAATTCGTATTTTCCCACCTGCACGGTGATTTCGTAATGGATCCCCTTGAACACCACGGAAATAACCTCGCCCTTGAAGGTGCCGCGGTCGGGCGGACACATTTTTAAATCCTCGGGGCGAACGACGACGTCCACCGCCTCGTTGCGCTCGAAGTCGTCCACGCAGTCGAGCGTCTTGCCGCAGAATTTTACGCGGTGATTGCCCGTTACGATGCCGTTAAAGATATTGCTCTCGCCGATAAAGTCGGCGACGAACGTGTTTGCGGGCTCGTTGTAAATGGAGGTGGGGGTACCGATCTGCTGTACCACGCCGTCCGCCATCACCACGATGGTGTCGGACATGGTGAGCGCCTCTTCCTGATCGTGCGTCACGTATATAAACGTGATTCCCAGCCGTTTATGGATTTCTTTCAGCTCGATCTGCATTTCCTTGCGCATCTTTAAATCGAGCGCGCCGAGGGGCTCGTCCAAAAGTAAAATCTGCGGCTCGTTCACAATGGCGCGCGCGATCGCCACGCGCTGCTGCTGCCCGCCCGAAAGGGTGGCAACCGAACGCTTTTCGAAGCCCTCTAAATCGACGATTTCGAGGGCTTTTTTTACTTTTGCGGCAATTTCCGCTTTGCTCAGCCGTTCCTTTTTGGTATAGCTCTCGCCCTTATCGTTTTGATAGGTGTTGAGGACCTTTTTGCATTTTAAGCCGAATGCGACGTTCTCGAAAATATTCAGGTGCGGAAACAGGGCGTAGCGCTGAAATACGGTGTTTACGGGGCGCTTGTTGGGGGGCAGGGAGGAAATATCCTTGCCGTTTAAAAATATCTGTCCCTCGGTGGGAAGATCGAAGCCCGCGATCATGCGCAGCGTGGTGGTCTTTCCGCAGCCGGACGGACCGAGAAAGGTGATAAACTCGCCCTTGTTTACGTAAAAACTTACGTTGTCGATAACGAGCGCGTCGTCGTAATACTTGGTTACGTTTTTCAGTTCGATAATGCGTTCTGCCATGGTGTTCTCCTTTGTGACTTCGGTTAAAAATTCGGCGGGGTGGAAACCCAAATAAATTTCGCCTTGTTTTTTCCTTTATTTATAATGTAATGTTCTTTGTTGGCGGTAAAATAAAAGCTTTCGCCCTTCTTGGCGGGAAAGCTTTTCCCCGCGCGCACGATTGCGATCCTGCCTTCCAGCACGTAGCCGAATTCTTCGCCCTCGTGGGGGAAGTCCGCCGTCGTTTCCGCTCCCGCTTCCAGCTCTACGAGCACGGGCTCCATGGCGTTTTTCTGCGCGTTCGGGATCACCCAGTTAAACGACATTCCGTCCGAAACCTTTTCGATATATTCGTTTTGGGTGAATACGATTTTTTCTTCCGCCTCTTCGTGGAAAAAATCCGAAAGGTTGCTTCCCAACGCCGTCAACAGGTCGATAAGCGTGGCGATGGAAGGGCTGGTAAGCTCGTTTTCCAGCTGCGAGATGTAACCTTTCGTCAGTTCGCAGCGGTCGGCAAGCTCTTCCTGCGTTAAATTTTTCTGCTGTCGCATATCCTTTAATTTTGCGCCAAGCTCCATAAAATTCCTCTCTTGTTTAGTATTTTTAAACTTTTTGCCATTTTTTGCGAAACCACGTTAAAACTAAACCAAAAGTTTAATAAAAATAAACAGACAACGCGGACAGTATACAATATCCGCGTGTGTATGTCAAATAAATAAAGGGAATTTTAAAAAATTTTTTAAAAGAATTTATAAGAGAAAAGAGGGGGCAATAGAATATATCGGAAAGTTTTCGGCACGAAAAAAGCCCGCTTAAAAAGCGGGCGTATTTTCAGATGCGTTTACGCGTTCAACGAAGCTAACTTTTTGGCGAGCTTTGCCTTTTTGTTCGCGGCGTTGTTCTTGTGAAAAATGCCCTTGGTAACGGCGGAATCGATCTCCGAAACCGTTACGGGATAGAGCGCGTTGGCGGTCTCTTTGTCTCCTGCGTTCACGGCGGCAAGGAATTTTTTCACGCTCGTTTTTAACGCGGATTTCACAGCCTTGTTCTGCTGGGTCTTCTTCTCGGTTACCAAAACGCGTTTTTTTGCGGATTTAATGTTAGGCACGGTGCTTACTCCTTTCTGAATTCGTACTTTTCTTAATAACGAGAAATATTTTAGCATAAAATAAAAACCTTGTAAACTGTTTTTTACGCGAAAACGGCAAAATTTTATTAAATTATTCGAAAAGGGGAGGGAATTGTGAAAAAAACGCCTCTGGTGGGAATCTTCGATAGCGGAATCGGGGGGCTTACGGTGCTGAAAGAGTGCGCGGCGCTGTTGCCCGACTGTCGCTTTGTTTATTATGGCGACCACAAGCACGTGCCGTACGGGAGCAGAACGGCGGAGGAAATTCGCTCGTTTACCGAGCGCGCGTTCGAGCTGTTTCTGCGCATGGGGACGGACGCCGCCGTGATCGCCTGCAATACGGCGACTGCGGTCGCGGCGGAGAGGCTCCGCAAAAGATTTCCCTTTCCCGTCGTGGGTATGGAGCCTGCGGTAAAGCTTGCGGCGGAAAGCTGCCAAAGGGCGCTCGTGCTCGTTACGCCCGTCACGGCAAACAGTCGGCGGCTTCGCGGTTTAATGCTGCGGTTCCCGCAATGCCGTTTCCGGGTGCATTCCGCGCCCGATCTTGCGGCGGCGATCGAGCGGAGCGTGCTTTCCGATAGCCCGCTTTCGCTTGCCGAGCATCTTCCGTCGGGTGAGTTCGACGGCGTGGTACTGGGCTGCACGCACTACGTGTTCGTGCGGGAGGAAATCGAACGCTTTTACGGCTGTAAGACGTTCGACGGCAATTACGGCACGGCGCAGCGGCTTAAAAAGTGCCTAAAAACGGCTAAAATTGGGACAGACGACCACTCAGAACCACTTGCGACCACTTGGAATAAAGGCGCTAATACGGCACAAAAACGGGTAATTTTCGTCAATTCCATTCAAAATCCGAACAAATGTGTTTATTCCGAACAAATGTTTTTAAAAAAATTGAAAATTTTGTAAAATTTATCAAAAAAATTGTGCTTAGGTGGTTGACAGTGGGCAAACGATATGCTATAATTTTGCTTGTAGTCATAAATAAGTACGCGAGTGGAGAAAATGGACTTTTTCGGCGGAACGGTCAGCCATCAGCTGGACGGAAAAAACAGAATAAGAATTCCGGCGAAGTTTCGTGCGAAGCTCGGCAAAGAGTGCTACTTTATGGCGAGACCGGACGGCTGTATCGGCGTATACTCCAAGGAAGCGCTGGAAAGCGCCATTGCAAAGCTTAACGACATTACCACGGGCAATCCCGAAAAGCTGAAAGCGAAGCGTATCGTGCTCAGCCGCATCGAGGAAGTGAAAGAGGACGAACACGGCAGAGTGATGCTTTCTGCGTTTTACAGAGAGCACGCACACATTAAAAAGGACGTGATCACGAACGGCGTGGGCGAGTTCCTCGAAATCTGGGCGAAGGAAGCGTTCGACGACTACCGCGACGAAATGTCCTTCGACGATGCGTGCACAACGCTGGACTTCTGATATGTCGGACTTTTACCACCGTCCCGTGCTGCTGGACGAAGTGCTCGCGGGGCTGGACATCAAGGACGGAGGGCTTTACTTCGACGGGACTGCCGGCGGAGGCGGACACTCGGCGGCGATCCTTGCGTCGAATCCCACCGTAAAGCTGATTGCAACGGACAGAGATGCGGAGGCGATCCAAGCTGCGGGCGAACGGTTAAAACCGTTTGCAGGCAGATACGAGCTGGTAAAGAGCAACTATAAGGACTTTGCAAACGTGTTCGCCGAACGGGGAATCGAAAAGCTGGACGGATTCCTGCTCGATTTGGGGATTTCCTCCCATCAGATCGACGAAAGAGACAGGGGCTTTTCCTATATGAAAGAGGACGCGCCTCTGGACATGAGAATGGACAGAGAAAATCCGTTTTCGGCAGAGCAGGTTGTTAACGAATATCCGGAAGAGCAGTTAAAACGGATATTAAAGGAATACGGCGAAGAAAAATTTGCCGCATCCATTGCAAGGAATCTCGTTTTAAAGCGGCGGGACGCGCCCGTTAAAACGTGCGGGGAGCTAAAACGAATCACGGAGGAGAGCATCCCCGCAAAATTCCGTTCCCCCGCCTGTGCGAGACAGACCTTTCAGGCGATCCGCATCGAGGTGAACGGAGAGCTGAACGGACTGTACGAGTGCGTAAAGGGTCTTACCCGAAGATTAAAGCGAGGCGGAAGAGCGTGCATAATCACGTTCCATTCGCTGGAGGACCGAATCGTAAAGCAAGTGTTCGCGGAGCTGTCGCTCGGCTGCACCTGTCCCAAGAGCTTTCCCGTTTGCGTGTGCGGGAAGAAGCGGGAAATAGAACTCGTCGCCAAAAAGCCGATCACGGCGGGCGAAGAGGAATTAAAAGAAAATTCGCGCAGTAAAAGCGCTAAACTGAGGATCGCCGCAAAATTATAGCATGAACGCGGCGGATACGGAATAGGATAAGGAGAAGAACCATGGCAGGCATTGCAGTACTCGAAAGAGAAATCGTAAAAAACGACGAAACCGAGCAGCGCGAGCTCAAGCTCGCGGAGGCGAAGCATACCGCAAGCAGACACGAAGCGTATCTGCGCAGCTTCGGCGGCTCTAAGGTAGAGAGCGCAAAGGTTTTGGACCGTCAGGCGCCCGCTCCCACCGTCGAGAAAAAGACGGAGATGCCCGCCGACCACGGCATTGCGTTTGCTCCCGCAAGGAAGCCCCGCGCGCTGTTTATGGACGTGGAATACAGAGACGGAACGCTTGTGAACAAAAATACCGAGCAGCCCGTGGACGTGCTGGTGAAGGCGCCCGAAGCGCCCGCCGCTCCTAAGGCGGAAGCGATCGTCGTGCCCGCGCCCGTGCAGACGGACGAGGACGACGCGGTTCCCACCCGCCGCACCATGGAAACGTTAAAGCAGACGGCGGCGCTCGCGCAGGAGGAGCAGACGGAGATAAAGACGGGATTTTTCGCCGCTCTTTCCGCCAGGACGAAGCTGGTGCTCCTCGCCGTTACCGCGGCGATCGTGCTTGCGCTTATCGTCATCTGCATCAATACGGCGATTCTCAATTCCATCAATGCCGACGTGACCAACCTTCGCGGAAAGCTCAGCGAGCAGCAGGATACTTACGCTTCGCTCAGCGAGGAAATCGAAAGCTTGGAGGATCCGAACAGCGAAGTGGTTTCCAAGTGGGCGCAGGATCACGGCATGACGAGGGAGCCGTAACGCACGGTCGAAACGAAAAGTTTGGAGGAACGGAACAATTAAACAGAGAACGGACTATTCTATCAGCGTTCTACGAAAGAGGTTATTTGCCGTGTTAACGGCGATAGCCTTTATTTTTTGTCTTTTTTTGGGGCGGTTTTTCTATATTCAGGTCATTTGGGAGGACGAGCTCCATTATCTCGCGCTGGACCAGTGGACGAGGGAAATTCCCGTGGTCGCGGGCAGGGGAAAAATTTTTGATGCGGGCGGAGAGCTGCTGGCGGGAAACCGAACCACTTACAGTGTGTTCGCGCGCGCCAACGCCGTGGACGACGCGGAAAACAGCTCCCGCGTGCTTTCCTCCGCGCTGGGACTGAGCTACGAAGAGGTATACGAAAAGCTCACGGACAAAAAGCGTTCGGAAATCACCGTCGTGCGGCGCGCGGAAAAGAGCGTTGTGGAAAAGATCGCGGGCGCGGATTTAAACGGCGTCTATTACGCGCGGGACAATACCCGCGTATATCCGTACGGGGAGCTTGCCTGCCAGATACTCGGTTTCACCTCCTTCGACCAGTCGGGAAGCACGGGGGTGGAACAGTTTTACAACTCCTATCTTGCGGGCGAAAACGGGGAAATTCTGTACGAAACAGATCTTATCGGAATCGACCTGGAGGGGGCGACGGCGGCTTATCTTCCCGCCACCGACGGGCTAAACGTGCGGCTTACGCTCGATTATCGGATTCAGGCATACGCCGAGGAGGTGATGGCGCGCGCTTTGGAGGCGAACAACGCCAAATCCGCGCAGTGCATCGTGCTCGACCCGAGCGATTTTTCGGTGCTCGCCATGGTCAATCTTCCCTCTTACGATTTAAACGATATCCCGCGGGACGATTTAAAGACTCTGAACGAGCTTTCGCGCAACCGCCTTGTTTGCGATATCTACGAGCCAGGCTCCACGTTTAAAATCATCACGTCCGCCGCCACGCTCGAAGAGTATTACAAGGGCAATCCCGCGGCGCTTTCTCCCGAGCACGTGTTCCCCAGCTCGCGCACGCGTAGCGTGGACGGCACCACCATAAAGTGTTGGAGCGACCATAAAAACGGCAAGCATTCCAACCAGACGCTCGCCGAAGCGCTGAACAACAGCTGCAATCCTTGCTTTGTGGATATGGCGCTTTCGCTCGGGAAGGATACGTTTTACGATTATTTGTCCGCCTTCCGCTTCGGTCGGGCGACAGGGCTGGATTTTTCGGGCGAGGCGATCGGAATGCTGCTTCCGCAGACGACGGTGCGCGATTGCGATCTGGCGCGTATCGGCTTCGGACAGACCATCGCGGTTTCACCCTTGCAGCTCGCGTGCGGAGCGGCTTCCGCCGTGAACGGTGGATATTATTATTCCCCGAGAATCGTGAGCGAGATTTTCTCGGACGACGGATCGGTGCGAGAAAAAACTGATAAGATTTTGTTGGGCAGAACGGTGAGCGAGCGGACCTCGCAGGCACTCTCGTCCATGCTCGAGGGGGTGGTCACCGAGGGTAGCGGCAAACACGCTTATATCGAGGGCTACCGCGTTGCGGGCAAGACGGGTACGGCGCAGAAATACGAAAACGGACAGATCGCGCAGGGCAAATACGTGGCGTCTTTTCTCGGATATTTCCCTGCCGACAAACCGCAGTATCTCGCGCTCGTCATCGTAGACGAGCCGCAGGGAGCGTATTACGGCAGTACGGTCGCCGCGCCGTGCGCCAAAGAAATTTTCGAGGGAATTATCAAGGTCAGGCAAATCGCGCCGTTTACGGAGGGACTATGAAGCTATCGGAGTTGAGCAGGGATTTACCGAAGAAGAAATGCAAGGGGGATGCGGAGATTTCTTCGCTGTGCACGGACAGCCGCGTGGCGGGGAATGGCGATCTGTTCTTTTGCTTCCGCGGAAACAATACGGACGCCCACGCCTATGCGCGCGAGGCGGAGGAGCGGGGCGCTGCGGCGATCGTCTGTGAATACGATACGGGCGCAAAATGCCCTCAGCTGATCGTACCGGACGGACGGGAGGCAATGTCGCGGCTTAGCGCGGCGTTTTACGGCAATCCCGAGCGGGAAATGAAGATCGTCGGGGTGACGGGCACCAACGGAAAGACGACGGTTTCCCATTTTCTGTATCGCATTTTTCGGGAAGCGGGCATAAACGCAGGCATGATCGGCACGCTGGGCGCAAGCTACGGCGACAGAGAGATCCCGCCCGCGCTCACCACGCCCGATCCCGTTTCTCTCTTTTCGTTGCTTGCCGATATGAAAAAGGCGGGTTCGGATACGGTCGTCATGGAGGTTTCCGCGCACGCGCTTGCTTTAAAAAAGGAGATCCCCATAACCTACGAGGTTGCGGTGTTTACCAATTTCACGCAGGATCACCTTGACTTTTTCGGGGACATGACCGCCTACGGAGCCGCCAAGCGGAAGCTGTTCGATCCGACGCGGTGCCGCTTTGCGGTGCTCAACGCGGACGACCCGTTTTCGCAGACGGTCGGAACGGACAAGCTCGCGCACGTAACGTACGGAATCGAGAGTCCCGCCGATTGTTTTGCGATGATCGAAAGCGAAACGATAAGCGGAACGGAGGCGATGTTCAATTTAAACGACGAGCTCGCGGACGTAAAAATTCCGCTCACGGGCAGACACAACGTGTATAACGCGCTCGCCGCCGCCTGCGCGGCGCGCCGTCTGGGGATAAGTCTGGGCGAGATTGCCCGCGGGCTCTCGCACACGGAACGGGTGGAGGGTAGGCTCGAGCGGGTGGCGTCCTATCGCGGCGCGGAAATTTTCGTCGATTTCGCGCATACGCCGGACGGGCTGGAAAAATCGCTCTCCGCGCTGAAATGCTTCTGCGAGGGGCGGCTCTTCGTCCTGTTCGGCTGCGGAGGGAATCGCGACGCGGGCAAGCGTCCGATCATGGGCGAGACGGCGGCAAAGCATTGCGACTATGCCGTGCTTACCTCGGACAATCCCCGTTACGAGGACCCGTGCGAGATTATCGCGCAGATCGAGCGCGGCTTTGCGGGGATTTCCAAAGACTACGCCGTAGTCGAGGACAGGGAAAAAGCGACGGAATACGCGCTGGGGCTCCTGAAAAAGGGAGACGTGCTGCTCGTGGCGGGCAAGGGCGGCGAAACCTCGCAGGAAATAATGGGAATAAAATACAACTATAACGACAAAGCTGTTATCAGGTCGCTTATCGGGAAATTAAAATGACGCGTAATATAATTTTATGTCTGTTATGTTCGTTTCTGTTGTCGCTCGCGCTTTGCTTCGGAGAAATCCCGCTTTTGCGGAAGCTGGGGGCGGGGCAGAATATTTTGCATTACGTGAAAGAGCACAAAAACAAGCAGGGCACGCCCTCTATGGGCGGGCTCGGCTTTGTGCTTGCCGCCTCCGCGGTCTCGCTTGCCGCCTGCGGCTTTGGGGACAAGCCCCTGCTCGTTTCGCTGGCGGTGGGATCGGGCTATATGCTCGTGGGATTTTTGGACGATCTCATGAAAAAGCGCCGCAAGGACAATTTGGGGCTGAAACCCTATCAGAAAATCGTATTTCAGGCGGGCGTGGCGATTCTCGCTTCGCTCTATTGCTGCTTTAACGGACTTACCGCGCTGTATTTTCCCTTTACCGGAGCGAGCGTGGATATCGGCTGGGGAATGCTTCCGCTCGGCATCTTCGTGTTTATCGCCGCGGTGAACAGCGTGAATCTTACCGACGGGCTGGACGGGCTTGCGGGCTCCTCCTGCGCCGTCTATTTTGCCGCGTTCGCGTTTCTGCTCATGTTGCAGGGCGGAAACAAGGACCTCTCCCTGCTCTGCTTTTGTCTGACGGGCGCGCTTGCCGCCTATTTGGTGTTCAACGTGAGCAAGGCAAGCGTGTTTATGGGGGATACGGGCTCGCTCGCGCTGGGCGGCTTTGTCGCCTGCGTTTCGCTGTTTACGGGCAACGGACTTATTTTGCCGATCGTGGGCGTAATGTTTGTCCTTTCAAGCATAACCGTTATCATACAGGTAATATACTATAAAAAAACGGGCAAACGCGTCTTTTTAATGGCTCCCGTGCACCACCATTTTCAGGAAAAAGGATTTTCCGAAGCCAAAATCGCCTATGCGTATGCGGCGGTTACGGCGGTGGCGGGCGCTCTGGTGCTGCTTCCGTTTGCCTGATTCCGAACCGTTCGGAAAAGGAGTAGAGTATGTTATTTTCCCAACAGAGCTTTTTGGTGGCGGGGCTGTCCCGTTCGGGGGTTGCCGCCGCCGAGTATCTGCTTTCCAAGGGCGCAAAGGTGACGGTGTTCGACGACGTGCAGGACGGCAACGTGGCGGTTGCCGCAGCCGCGTTAAAGGAGCGCGGCTGCAATGTTGCGGGCAAGGAGGATTTGTCCCGTAGGGCGGAGGAGTGCGACGTGCTCGTGCTCAGTCCGGGGATCCCCGTCGATCATCCGCTTCCCGTCATGTTCCGCCGTGCGGGCAAACGCGTGATCGGCGAAAGCGAGTTGGGCGCGCTCGCGCTGCGCTGCCCCGTCGTCGCCGTTACGGGCACGAACGGAAAAACGACGACGGTCACCATGCTGGAAGCGATTTTCAATGCGGCGGGCAAGCGCGCGCTTGCCTGCGGGAACGTTGGCAGACCGATTACCTCCTGCCTCGGAGAGTTGGGCGAGGACGGGATCGCCGTCGCGGAGATATCCTCCTTCCAGCTCGAAACGCTGTATTCGCTCCGCCCGCACGTCGCCGTGATTTTAAACGTGACGGAGGACCATTTGAACCGCCACTACAACATGGAGAATTACATATATTTGAAATCGCGCATTTTAAAAAATTCGGCGGAAAGCGAGTACGCCGTGCTCAATTACGACGATGAGACGGTGCGCGGCTTTGCGGAAAAGAGCAAGGCGCAGACGGTATGGTTTTCGCTGAAAGAGCGGGTGGACGGCGCGTATCTTGCGGACGGATATTTCTGTTTTCGGGACGAGCGTCTCTTTCACGAGAGCGAGTTTCCGTTAGAGGGCGGACATAACCGCGCCAACGCGCTGGCGGCGATTGCCGCCGCAAAGCTGATGGGGGCGGGCACCGCGGCGATCTGCGCGGCGTTAAAGACCTTCCGCGGCGTAAAGCACCGTTTGCAGCGCGCGGGCGAGCTGAACGGCGTCACGTTTATCGACGATTCCAAGGCGACCAACGTGGATTCCGCCGTAAAGGCCGTGAACAGCGTAAAGGGCGAATCGGTACTGCTGCTGGGCGGAAAGGATAAGGGATATGCCTACGAACCGCTCTTCCGCGCGCTGAAAAATTCGGGCGTGGTGCATGCCGTGCTCTACGGCGAAAACGCCTTTCAACTTTTAAACGCCGCATTAAAGGAGGGCTATACCTCCGTCACCTTATGCCGTCCCTTCGATATGGCGGTGCGCGTCGCCTATCTTACGGCGAGAAAGGGGCAGAACGTATTGCTTTCGCCCGCCTCGGCGAGCTTCGACGCCTTTTCGAGCTTCGAGGAGCGCGGGGAACGCTTCTGCGCCATGCTGGACGCGCTCCGCGCGGAAAGCATTGGAGAAAAGCCGAAAGCGGCGGGATTTGCAACGGGAGACGAGGGTGAAAACGCTGACGAATAAGGCGCGGGCAAAGGGCGGCGCGGGAGATCTGTTCTTTTTGTTCGCCGTGCTGGGGCTGGCGGCATACGGCGTCGTGTGCGTGTATTCCGCCAGCTCGTACAATGCCGAGGTGCAGTACGGCGACGCGCTCTATTTCGTAAAAAAACAGATTGTCGGCTTCGTGCTGGGGGCGGGCGCGTTCGTGGGAATGGGCTTTCTGCCCTACGCAAAGCTGCAAAAATGCGGGCTGCCCGCGCTCCTCATCTCGCTTCTATTGCTGGCGCTCGTCTTTATTCCGGGCGTGGGAAAGAGCAATTACGGCGCGACGCGCTGGATCGGCTTCGGCGCGTTCACCATTCAGCCCTCGGAAATCGCGAAATACGGCTTCGTTATGTTTACGGCGGGGTATTTTGCCAAAAATCCCGCGCGGATGCGCACCTTTCGCGGAATTCTGCCCGTGCTCGGAGCGGGGCTCTCTATCTGCGTACTCATTATGTTGGAACCGAATATGTCCGTTACCATGTGCGTGGGCGCCGTGATGATCGGCATGATTTTTCTGGCGGGCGTCAATTTTAAGTCGCTCGCCGCGATCTGCCTGCCTGCGCTTGCGCTGGTTCCCGTGCTCATTCTGGCGGAGCCGTACCGCTTGCAGCGCCTTTCCGCGTTCGTCAATCCCTGGGCTTCTCCCAAAGAGGAGGGGTACCAGCTCATTCAGTCCCTTTACGCGCTGGGCAACGGAAACTTTTTCGGAGTGGGGCTGTTCCGCTCCCGCCAGAAATACCGCTTTCTTCCCTTTTCGGAAAGCGACTTCATTCTGTCTGTCATTGCGGAGGAAACGGGCTTTCTGGGCGTGCTTATCCTGTTCTCAGTCATTGCGTTCGTGGTCTACCGCGGCTTTCGCATTGCCTTCTCGTGCGACAACTTTTTCGGATATATGCTCGTTTCGGGCATTGTTCTCTCCTTCGCCGTGCAATCGGCGTTAAACGCGCTCGTCGTCAGCGGCAGCATCCCGCCCACGGGGCTTCCTTTGCCCCTGATCAGCGCGGGCAATACCTCGCTGGTGGTGACGATGGCGGGTATGGGAATCGTGTACGGCGTTTCCAGACACAACGAACGCCGAAAATTCATAAGATATAATAAGTGAATGTGGGTCCGCCGGACGGACTTTCACGTTTTTTACACGAGGAGAGAACTATGGATAAATATATGATAGACGGAGGGAAACGGCTGTGCGGCAGTATTCGGGCGCAGTCGGCGAAGAATTCGGTGCTGCCGCTCTTTGCCGCCTCCGTTTTAACGGATAAACGGGTCGTCATCCGCGAAATGCCCGAAATTTCGGACGCGCGCTGCATGGCGCAGATCTTGCGCGAGCTGGGCGCGGACGTTTCGTTTCGCGGCGGAAACGTGATCATCGACAGCTCTAACGCCTGCTCGCACGAAATCTCGTCCGCGCTCACTAAAGAATTGCGGTCCTCGGTTTTTATGATCGGGTCGCTGCTTACGCGCTTCCGCCGCGCGCTCATCGCCTATCCTGGCG
>CAJUOP010000020.1 GCA_910588465.1 uncultured Christensenellaceae bacterium
ATTAACCAATTAGTTTTCTTTATACTAAAAGAATTTATTGCCTTACGTTCTTTTTTTACTTTTCTTTCTTTTCTTCGCTATGCAGTTGTCAAGCTTCGGACTTCCTTCGACCGAGATCGAATGAAGGGGGCTTTTTCGACAGAAAAAGCATACTGCCTGAAAGACAGCTTACATATATTAACACTTATTATAGGATTCGTCAAGCAATTTTGAAAGGTTTTTTGCGTTTTTTTGAAAAAATTCGAGATAAATTTTTCCATTCCGATATATGGGTTTTTTGCATACAATCGAACACAAGATATGGAAAACGCTTGGTTTGAAATTATTTTCTTCCCGTCATTCCGAACGGGACATAGTGCGAATATAAAGCATTCCGCAAAGCCGAAAGCCCGCTGACGGCTGTCTGCGGGCTTTCGATTTGCCTTAGCAAAACGATGATTAGCGTAGGGCACGATCCCGCCGTAATTACGCCCAATCCGCCGCTGAATTCATTATCGGATTTCTTCACCGATATAATCATTTCAACAGAAAAAATTAAAAGCGATGTATAAATAAAAAATTCGACAACTGTTAAAAATTTACCTACCCGTCCATTAAGTTGACAACAAATCGCAATGATTCCGAACAGTAAACCTAATGAAGCAAAAAAAAGTAGCGCTACAATCATCAGATCTAATCCAATACTCAACTCACTCAACGACACGTTGCCCAACAACATATTTCCGTACGCATCGTAAATATTTAGCTGTACCGATCCAAAAAGTTCGTTACCCACCACAAATAGCGCCGCAAAAAAAGCAAAACAAAGCGCCGACATAAGCGCCAATAAAACGGGCGGCAACCAGGACACAACCTGAAATAAAATATGCCGTCTGTCCGCCGCCATCGGTTCGGGCTTGCGCGGAGCAAGCCGTTCCGCCTCTTTGATAGGCTCTCCGCACTCGGGGCAAAATTTCGTCTCCGCTTTTAACTCCGCTCCGCACGAAGGGCAGCTTGTACTCCACCACCGTGCACCGCATTCGGGGCAGAATTTCCCCTCGAATTCCGTTCCGCAATTTTCACACCGATTCATTCCTATTCTCCTTTGTGCAACGAAATTGCCGAAAAAACTATCGACAGCTTCGCGCGAATCAATTTTTTTCGGTTATTATCTATTATAGCCACCCCCGATTGTCAAGCGTTTTCCACATTTTTGTTTGTTTTTTCGGATTTTTTGTTTTGGCATTGTGGATAACCGAATTTATCCACAATCCGTACAATATTAAAAAAATTTTTCCCCGCCTTTATCCCCAATTCAGAGTAAGGCAGGGAAGCAACGTTATTTTTTATTCCCACAACAATTTATATACGTTTCCGCCGTTTAAATAGTACGTGCAACCGAAGCTGTCCGCGCCGATAAACAGATCCGCACCGAGCGCGGCGGAAAAATTCAAATCTATTTCGGCAACGAGTTCCCCGTAAAATACGGCGAGCTTTGTTGCGCTTTCGAAGCGGAAACCGAGCTCTCCCACCGTGAATTCCTCCGCAAACTTCACCTCCGTCTCTTGTAAGCCCGTAAAAATTTCCTCGCGCGCGTAAATCTCCTCCGCGGGCAGAAACGCGGCGATCCCGATTTCCGCAAATTCGTCCTCCCCCGCCACGACCACCGCCGAAAGCGTCCCGCCGTAATTTCGGTTTAAAAACCGTTCGCAGGAATCAAGCGACGCGCCGTTTAAAATAAGCACCCGTTCGCCGCCCGTCTGCACCAGAACCGCCCTGCCGTATTCCTCCACGGTAAATTTACAGCCGCAGACCACCGCGTTTCGCACGAACACGCACAGCGCGAACAACACCGCGAGCCCCGCCGCGAGTACCGCGCGCGGCTTCCACGAAAAGCGCACCTTTTCCGAAAGCAAAACGGAAGCGACCAGCCAAACCGTTCCGCCCGCGCCCAGCGAAAATCCCGTAAGTACGAACGAAAAGTCCGCCGCGGAAAACACGAACAGCAAGAGCGACAGCATTCCCCCGGGAAAAGAAAGCAGAAACGCCGCCGCAGGCGAAACGATGAGCGCCAGCAAGCCGCACGACAGCACGCCCAAAAACAGAACGGGCATCAACGGAATGAGCACGAAATTCAAAAGCGTGCCCCAAACGGAGAAATAGCCGAACGTTTCGAACAGCACAGGAAAAGTGAACAGCTGCACCGACAGATTTGCCGAGAGATAATTCCCTAAAAATTTCGGCAATTTCCGAAACGCCCGCGACAGCGGCACACTGTAAAGCGCAAGCCCGAGACAGGCGCCGAAGGAGAGGCGAAAGCCCGCCGAAAGGAACTGCGCGGGCAAAAACGTAAGCACGAGAAGCGCCGCAAACGAAATTGAATTTAAAAAATCGTGCTTGCGCCCGATCGCGCGATAGAGCCCGAGCGCCGACGACATGATAACTGCCCGCACCGAAGAGACGGTAAACGCGCAGACCGCGCAATAACACAGCGAAAGCGCGCACGCGGGCACGAATCGGTATTTGCCCAGCCTTTTACAGACGATCATCACGGCGGAAAACAAAATTCCGATATGCAGCCCCGAAACAGCGAACACGTGCGCGATCCCTCCGTAGCGCACCGCCTGCAACAGCCCCTCGTCCATGCCGCCCGAATTTCCCGTGAGCAGCGCGTAGGCGACGTCCGCCTCGTCCCGCTCCATATTATCGTGCAGCACGTCGTACAAAGCCGCGTTCAGCTTTAAGAACGGATCGCCCGACCTGCCCGTAATTTCCGCCTCTTCGGGCTCCGCCGAATAGCGGATATCGTTGGCGAACAGATATTCCCCGTAAGAATCGTCTGGAAGCGGGCTGCGCGAGATCTCGCCCGTAAACGCCACCCTGTCTCCCGCGCGCACGTCCTCGCGCGGAATACGGACGGTCATTTTTCCCGAAACCCGATCTCCGCCGAGCGAAACGCGGGTAAGCGTCGCGTGCGTACAGCCCTCCTTTACGGTGAACGTGCTGACCACCGCCGTTACCTCGTAAACGCCCTGCGGCTTGCCCGAAATAAAATTTTGCGCATAACAATGGATCGCCAGTGCGCCCGTTCCCGCAAAAACGACGAGACAGAGAAAAACCGCCGCCGTGCGTTTCAGCGACACGGGGCGGAGCGAAAGCATGGGAATCAGCAACAGAAACAGAAAATCGGAAATTCTCAATCCGCCGAATCGGATTTTCATATACAGAAAAATTCCGAACGCCGACCCGAGCGCAAAATATAAAATCGGTCTTAAATTGATACGGGGCTTTTGCGCGTCAGCCTCTTTTTTTGTACTCAAAAAGGATTCCCCCGAAATTTGTTAAACAAATTATATTCGGCGGAACAAACGTTGTCAACCGTTTTTCGACAAAATTTTTATATTTTCGACATGATTCGACAAACTGTGCTTGTGCTCAGTAATCCTCGGTAAAAAAGTGTTTTTCGCCTTTTTTGTCCTTATAAGCGATCACGGTGGAAAGATTCACGTTTTCCACGCTCTTAAAAATATTCTGTTCGATCTCCGGATCCTCCGCTTTCAGCGATTTGATGAGTTCTTTCACCTTTAAACGCTTGGAGCTCACGTTCTCCCCTCCGTAGTTCTCTTCGGTAAAGCGGCAGGCGCACTGCAAAAATTGCAATCCGTTGTAATCGCGCCACGCCATAATGTCCTCCTCGCGCACAAAATACAGCGGACGAATCAGCTCCATGCCCGCAAAATTCGTGCTTTTCAGCTTGGGCATCATCGTTTGGATCTGCGCGCCGTACAGCATTCCCATGAGCACCGTTTCGATCACGTCGTCGTAATGGTGCCCCAGCGCGATTTTGTTGCAGCCGAGCTTTTGCGCCTCGTGATACAAATGCCCCCGCCGCATACGGGCGCAGATATAGCAGGGAGATTTTTCGATTTGCGTCACATTCTCGAAAATATCCGTTTCGAAAATACGGAGCGGAATTTTCAACAGCTCCGCGTTGCGCTCGATCCGCTCACGGTTAATGGGGCTGTAACCGGGGTCCATCGCCAGAAATTCCAAGTCGAACGGGAATTTATTGTGCCGCTTGATCTCCTGAAAGAGCTTTGCCAGCACGAAAGAATCCTTCCCGCCCGAAATGCAAACGGCGATCTTATCGTTCGGGGAAACCAGCCCGTACGCAACGATCGCCTGCGCGAAACGCGAAAAGAGCGTCTTATGAAATTTTTTGCGGATACTCTCCTCCGCCCGCCCGTTCGTTTCTTCCGCCGATTGGGGCGGCAAATTATTCCGAGTCATATCCGATCAAATCCTTTACGATTTCCCCCGCCATAATCAGCCCCGCGACCGACGGCACGAACGCCACGCTGCCGGGGACGCGTTCGCCTCCGTTTTTCGCACGCTTTACGGGCGGCTCTTTGGAATAGACGACCTTTAACGCCTCTACGCCCCGCGCCTTTAATTCCCGACGCATCACCCGCGCCAGCGGGCAGACGGAGGTGGCGTAAATATCGGCGACCTCGAACGCCGTCGCGCAGAGCTTGTTCCCCGCGCCCATCGCGCTGATCACGGGCGTGCCGCACTCCTTCGCCCGCAACACGATTTCGATCTTGCCCGCCACCGTGTCGATCGCGTCCGCCGCGTAGTCGTATCGGCGGAAGTCGAACCTGTCCGCCGTCTCGGGCAGATAAAACACCCTGTGCGCCGTAACTTCGCAATTCGGATTGATCTGCTTGATTCGCTCGGCGGCGACGTCGGCTTTATATTGCCCCACCGTGCCGTGCAGCGCGATCAACTGACGGTTGATGTTGGAAAGCGACACGGTGTCCGCGTCTATCAGATCGAGCGCGCCCACGCCCGAGCGGGCGAGCGCTTCCGCGACGTAGCTTCCCACGCCGCCAACGCCGAACACCGCAACGCGCGAGCGGCGCAGCTTTTCCATAGCATCTTTGCCGAGGAGCAGCTCCTCCCGTTCGAATTCGTTCATTGCTCCGCCTCCTTATCGCGTTCGGCTTCGGGCGTGCCCGCAAGCGAATAAAGCGCCTCTTTCAGCTCCTCTTCGTTCGAGGTCTTACATTCCATCACCAGCAGGTCGCCCGCGGCAAGCCGCGTGTTACCGTCCGGACGGAACGTCTCTTCGCCGCGCTCCACCTGCGTGATCAGCGAATCGAGCGGCCAGAGAATATCGCACACGGCGCGCCCCGCCGCAAGGCTTCCCTCGCACACGGGCAGGCGCACGGTAATTTTGCGTTTCTCTTTCTCTCCCTCCGTAAAATCCTCCAACAGCCGATCGTAAATCGGTTCCGTGCGGAAGATCCCGCCTATCACGTAGCCCACCGCCGTGCCCAGAATGACGGGCAGCAAAAAGGTAAAATTCCAGGTGAGTTCCACCGTCATCACCGTTCCCGTTATGGGCGCCTTTACCACCGTGGTAAAAAAGGTCGCCATGCAAATCATGATGAGCGCGTCCGAATAGGCGGCGTCCATGCCCGCCTTACAGCATAAAAAGCTCATCAGTCCGCCCAGCCCCGCGCCGATCGCAAGCATGGGTATAAACGCCCCGCAGGGCACGCCCGCGCCCATGTTCACAACGGTTGCGATAAACTTTAACAAAAAGACGATAAACAGCGAAACGAGCAGCGGCGAGGAGAACACCCGCTCGAACGAGTTTAAATCTCCCAGCGCCTCGATAAAGTTATGTCCGCCGCCCATGGCGTAAACGGAAATCAACCCGAACGCCCCCGCCAGCAAAAAGGGAACGAGCATACTCCCCCAGCCCTTCCAGAAATTCAGCTTCCGAAAGAGCTTTTTCGCCTGAAACACGGAATAATAAAACGCGACCCCCGCCAGCGCGCAGACGACGGCGGCGAGCAGCACGTACAGCAAAAACATTCCGTTAAACCCGTCGATCCCCGCAAACGAAAAGCCGGAGAACGCCGCCCCCGCGGGCGAGCCGACCAAAGGTCCCAGCAGGTTCCGCACCACCACGGCGGAAACGACGGAGGAAAACGCGCACGCGAACACCTCGGGCGTGAAGCGCTTGTGCGCCTCCTCGAAGGCGAACGCCATCCCCGTGAGCGGCGCGTTGAACGCCACGGCAAGCCCCGCGCACGCCCCGCCCGTAATCTGATAGCGGCGAACGAGCGCGTCTCTGCGGAAAATATCGCTCGCGCCGCAGCCGCAGGCGCCGCCGATCATAATGCTCGGTCCCTCGCTGCCCGCCGAAAGCCCCATAAAAATAGTAAACAGGCTCGCGGCGAACATTCCCGTCAATACCTCGTACCACTTATAGCGGAGAAGTCCGCGCGTGGCACCCTCCGTCTGCGGGATCCCGCTCCCTCGCACCATGGGCAGAAATTTCTGCACGCCGCCGATAATCACCGCGCCCAGAAACAGCGCCAGAAACAACAGCGGGATAAAGGCGGGGTTTTCGCGGAAAAAACCGTAATAGCCCTGCGAGAATTCTTCCGCAAGGCTCGCGAGCCGATTGTACAGCGTAACCACGACGCCCGCAAACAGCCCGGTAACGGCGCCGACCGCCACGATCTGCGCGCCGTAATACGTTTTATTTTTAAAACGGTTCCATTTCATATGAAAGTATTCTATCATATCCGCTTAAAAAAGTAAACGATTTCACCCGATCGGAAAGGTGAAATCGTTCTTCGTTCCATATAGCCCTCAGCCCGCAAACTGCGCGGAATACAGCGCGGCGTAAAATCCGCCCTTTTTCAAAAGCTCGCCGTGCGTGCCCTGCTCCACGATATGCCCCGCGTCCATCACCAAAATCACGTCGGCGTTCTGAATGGTGGAAAGGCGGTGCGCCACGATAAAGCACGTTCTGCCCTCCATCAGCTTTCCGAAGGCGTCCTGCACCTTTTGCTCGGTGCGGGTATCGATGGAGCTCGTCGCCTCGTCCAGAATGAGCACGGGCGGCTTACACAGCATCACGCGCGCGATGCACAGCAGCTGCCGCTGCCCTTGCGAGAGCGAGCCGCCCTCCGAAAGCACCGTATCGTACCCGTCGGGAAGCCGCTTGATAAACGAATGCGCGTGCGCCGCCTTCGCCGCGGCGATCATCTCCTCCTCCGTGCAGTCGGGCGCGCCCATGCACAAATTTTCGCGCACGGTCGCCTGCTTTAACCAGGTTTCCTGCAACACCATGCCGAAATTTTTGCGCAGCGACTCCCGCTTTAACTCCCGCACGTCCCGTCCGTCCACTGAAATGCTTCCGCCGTTTACGTCGTAAAAGCGCATTAAAAGGTTGATCAGCGTCGTCTTGCCGCAGCCCGTCGGACCCACGATCGCCACGCGCTGCCCCGCCTTCACCTTTAAATTCAGCCCCTCGATGAGCGGGCGCTCGGGCGTGTAAGAAAATTCCACGCCGTCGAGGGTCACCTCGCCCTCGGCAACGCCTAACGTTGCGTTTCCGTCCTGCGGCTCTTCCTCTTCCTCGATGAGCGCGAACAGACGGGAAGCGCACGCAAGCGCGTTCTGAAACTCGGAAACCACCTCAGAAATTTCGTTAAACGGCTTGGTGTATTGATTGGCGTAAGAAAGAAAGGCGGAAAGCTTCCCTACCGTAAAGGGCACCGCCGCACCCGCCGTCCAGATTACGCAAAGCGAGCCCGCCAGCGCCACCGCCGCATACACCACCGAGTTGATGAACCGCGTGGAAGGATTTGTGGTGGACGAAAAGAATATGGCGCGGAAGGAAGCGTTTTTCAACTCCTCGTTCAGCTCGCGGAAGCGCTCTTCGTTCTCGTCCTCGTGCGTGTATGCCTTAACCACCTTTAAATTGCCGATCATCTCGTCGACGAACGCCGTCTGGTCGGCGCGCGCCGCCGACTGCTTGCGGAACATTTTATAGGTACGCGAGGCAATAAACCGAGAGACGAACAGCGAAAGCGGCGTAATGCAGAATACGACGAGCGCGATTTCCCAGCGCATGAACAGCATGATCCCCAGCACGCCCGCAATGGTGGAAACGCCCGTAAACAGCTGCGTGAACCCGAGCAGAAGTCCGTCCGAAAACTGTTCCGCGTCGCTGATGATCACGCTTGCGATTTCGCCGTAGGAGCGGCTGTCGATATATTTCAGCGGCAGACGCTCGATCTTTAAAAACGCGTCTTGCCGCACGTCCGCAAGCACGTGGTAGGCAATGCGGTTATTGCAAAAGCTCATCAGCCACTGCGAAAGCGACGCGGCGGCGATGCACACGCCGATCGCAAAAAACAGGCGGTACATGGCGGGATAGTCCACGTTGTTTTCGCCTACGATACAGTCGATGGCAAGCCCCGCAAAGTAGGGCGCGGCAAGCTGCGCGGCAACCGTGATCAAAGCCAGAACTACGGTAAACGTAAGAAATACCCAATAGGGTCTTAAATATCGGAGGATCTTTAAAAACGTTCCGTCCCGCTTTTTCATACGTCCTCCTCCTTAAATTGCGTGTGATAAATTTCGCGGTAAAGGTCGCAGGAGGCGTAAAGCTCTTTATGCGTGCCCATGCCCGCGATCCCGCCGTCGTCGAGCACGACGATTTTATCCGCGTGCTTCACCGAAGCCGCCCGCTGCGACACGATGAACACGGTGCAATCAAGCTGCTTTAACGCCGCGCGGAGCTTCGCGTCCGTCGCGTAGTCGAGCGCGGAAGCAGAGTCGTCCAATATCAGAATGTCGGGCTTGCGCACGAGGGCGCGCGCGATGGTAAGTCGCTGCCGCTGTCCGCCTGAAAGGTTCTTCCCCTCCTGCGCCACCTCGCCGTCCAGACCGCCCTTCGCCGCCACCACGTCCTCCGCCTGCGCCGTGCGAATGCAGGACAAAAGCTCCGCGTCCGTCGCGTTCCCGTTCCCCCACAGCAAGTTGGAACGAACGGTGCCGCGGAAAAGCACCGCCTTTTGCGGGACGATCGCCACCGCCTCGCGCAACGCTTCGGCGGGGATCGCGTTCACGTCCGTGCCGTTCACCAGCACCCGCCCCGCGCTTGCTTCGTAAAAACGGGGAATGAGGTGCACGAGCGAGCTCTTCCCCGAGCCCGTGCCTCCCAGGATCCCCACCGTTTCGCCGCGACGCACCGAAAAGGTGATGTTGTCGAGCGCGGGCTCTCCCCCGCCCGCATAGGTAAACGCAACGTCCTCGAAGCGCACGGCGGTATCCTCTTCCTTTTCCCCTGCTGCGAGAGAAAGCACGGAGGGCTCGCCCTCGACGTCGAGCGCCTTGCCGATCCGCTTTTGACAGGAAACCGCCTTCGTGATCGTCACGATCAAATTCGCCAGCTTGATCAGCTCCACCAAAATCATGGAGAGGTAGCCGTAAAGCGAGATCACGCCGCCCTGCATCAGCGCGCCGCCGTTCACTCTGCCCGCCGCCGCCCACAGCAACGCGATAACCGCGACGTTTACCAAAATATAGGTAAACGGATTTGTAAGCGCGGCGATCCGCCCCACCTTTTTCTGCGCCGAACGCAGCGCGCCGTTGCGCTCGCGAAAGAGCGCGGTTTCGCTCTCCTCCTTGCAGAACGCGCGCACCACGCGCACTCCCGCCAGATTCTCGCGCGCGGACAAAAACACCTTGTCGAGCTTTTCCTGCACGCGCTGATACAGGGGGATACAAGCCGCCATTACCGCGAACACCACCAGCGCCAGCAGGGGAATGACCCCCGCGAACACGAGGGCGGAAACGGGGTCGACCGTAAACGCCATGATCATGGCGCCGAACACGATAAACGGCGAACGCAAAAACAGACGCAGGGTCATGTTTACCCCCGTCTGCACCTGATTGATATCGCTGGTCATGCGCGTGATCATGGTGGAGGTGCCCGTCTCGTCGATCTGGGCATAGGAGAGCGATTGCAGCTTACAAAAGAGCCGCTCGCGCAAAGCGGCGGAAGCCCCCACCGCGGCGCGCGCCGCAAAATACTGCGCCGTGAGCGAAAAGCCGAGCCCCACCGCCCCCAGCGCCACCAAAATCAGGCAGCCGTACAAAATGTAAGAAACGTCGCCCGAAGAGATCCCGTTGTTCACGATCGCGCCCACAATCAAGGGTACGACAAGCTCCAGGCTCGCTTCCAGCAATTTAAAGAGCGGCGCAAGCACCGTCTCCTTTTTGTAAGATTTCAAGCAAGAAAAAAGATGCTTCAAAAGTAAAACCTCTTATAACTGAAACAAATAAACGTAGTACCCTAAAAAGCAGCCGAGCAGGACGATCCCCGCAAATTTTCCCAGCTTCCTTTGGGGCAGAAGCGCAAAGAAAAACAACAGCACCGCCGCGCCGAGCGCGACCAGCGCGTCGATCAGGTTTGCCTCCAGCGTAAACGAGAGCGGAAAGACGAGCGACGAAACGCCCGCAATCAGCAGCACGTTAAAAATGTTGCTTCCTATGACATTGCCGATGGCGATATCCGTTTCGCCCTTTGCCGCCGCCACGACGGAGGTGACGAGCTCCGGCAGCGAGGTGCCGACGGCGACCACGGTAAGCGCGATGATCCGCTCGGGAACGTGAAAGTAATGCGCGATATACTTTGCGCCCTCCACGAACAGCGTGCCGCCCCCCGCGACCATGCCCAGCCCGAGCAAGGTAAGGCAGATCAAAAACCAGGTTTTTTCGCACATTCCCTCGTACCAAAGGCGCAGCTTGCTTTTGGGCTTTTCCGCTTTCGGTTCGACGGCAGGCTGAGCGGGAACGCTCTTTTCGAGCGCGGGCTCCGCCTTAATCTGCTTTTTCGCCTTTAACACCAAAACCGTAATATAACCGACAAACAGCAAAACGAGAATCAACCCGTCCCACCATTCGAGCGCGCGCCCCCACACGCCCAGCCCGACCAGCAGCCCGCCCGATAAGATCAGAACGGGGAAGTCCAGCTTTAGCGAATCGCGCTGCACGGGAATTTCGTGGATCAGCGCGGAAATGCCCAAAATCAGCAAAATGTTTGCGATATTGCTCCCCACCACGTTTCCCACGGCGATTTCCGTGGATTTACCGATCGCCGAAGCGACGGAAACGGCAAGCTCGGGCGCGCTCGTGCCGAACGCAACGACAGTAAGCCCCACGATAAGCGCGGGGATCTTACACTTTTGCGCGATCCCCGCCGCGCCGTCTACAAACCAGTCGGCGCCCTTTACCAAGAGGGCAAGCCCCAAAAGCAGCAGAAACACCCATAAGATAAGCAGTCCCATACCCTAAACTCCTTTCCGCCTATGCGCGGACGCAAAAATTTTTCGCCGAAAGTCTTGTCGTTTTAAAAACCGCCGCGACACGGGTTTCCCCGGGGTATGTTGCCGCGAACGCCTTTTGCCCAAGCAAAAAGGACTACTCCCTTCCGAGCCTCTATCCGAAAAACGGTCAGACCGTTGTTTCCGTAATTTCTTCCGATTTTTCCGCCTCGTGCGAGGCGTGCAGCTTTTCCTGCGCAAACTTGTAAATCTCTTCGGTCGCGAACGAAAGCTTCGTAAGCTGATCGCGCAGATTCACGGGGTGCAGCCAATAGCTGTCGTCCGCGGTGGAAATATCCACGCAATCGCCGAACACGTTCTTTTTATATTTCTTTTTGTTATACGGATAATCGTATTCGATATGCACGCTTTCCAGCTCCGTTCCCGCCCAACTCAGCGAAAGCTTTTCGCCGTACGCCGTACATTCGAGAAAGGTTCCCTCGCACGTTTGCACCAGCTTTCCCCGCCCCTGGTCGTAAAACCGTTTGGCGTTGGGCAAGGTATGCACGGTCACCTCGTCCTCGAAGCGGTAGCTGCCCGCGCGCACCTCGCGGCGCACGTTCTCGCGCTCCCACGCCGTCCAGTCGGGAATATGCGTAAACTCCGTTTCGCCCTCCTCGGCGGCAAGCTCGCCGTAGAGCCCCATTTGCCAGCTCTTTCCGCAGGACGCGCACCACAGCCGCGTGCCCTCCGAATACATTTGAAATTCCCGCATGCAGTGCGGGCATTGATATAAAATATTGTGCAAGCCGTTTGCCCGACGGGGATTGTCGATTTCTATTTTCATATCCCGCTGATAGGCAAAATCGTCCAGATACAGCTTTTCGCGGATGCGCGCGTTGAGCTCCGTCACGGAGATTTCGCTCAGCTCGCCCGCGCCCGCCACCAACTCCAATTCCGCGTAAATGGGCGGCTTTTTATCCTCTTTGTTCCACTGCGGCGCCGTGATAAAGTTTCCGTGCATACGCAGCGCCACGACGGGCACCTTTAACAGCTTGGCGATTTTGGCAAGCGAATCGGGCAGAAAGGAAGTCACTCCGTCCAACGAATAGCGCGCCTCGGGGTACATGCATACGATCCCGTAATGCTCCGCGCAATACTTCATGTTTCGGATCAAGTTATAATCCTTAATGAACTTGCGCTTGCAGATGCTGCCCAGCTTTCTCATGAGCCAGTCGCCGATATCGCGCACGGCGTCGATCGCCACTACGTTGTTCGCATTGTAAGGCGCAACCGCCTTATACATGACGGGGAAGTCAATAAGCCCCGCGTGCGTGCACAGCAGCAGATAGGGCGGTTTTAAATATTCCGTTCCGATTTTACGAATTGTGATTTTTCTGCCGCGATAGTACGGCTTCATGGCGAATTCCCGCCCGATCCACATCCAGAATCTGCTCGGCTTTAACGGCTTGCGCGTAAAGTCGTATCTTTGAATCTTTTTTCCTGACACGTGCGTTACCTCTGTTTCACAATTATATCAACAGCAAAAAAGAATGTCAAGTGCGGTAATCAATTATATGTACGATTGCAATAAAATTTTAACGCCGATCAGCAACAGGATCGTTCCGCCCGCCGTCTCCGCACGGTCGGCAAGCCTATCTCCCGTGCGCTTGCCCGCCCAAAGCGCGGCGAGCGAGAGCGCAGCCGTCGTCTCGCCGATGAGAAACGCGCACGCCAGCACGTGGTCGGGAAGCCCCCGCGCGGTCTCGGCGGCGAGCAGCGTTACCCCCACGGCAAGCGCGTCGATGCTGGTGGCGATCGCCTGCAGAATCACCTGCCCCGCCCCCGTGCGGCGCTTTGTGCGGAGCACGGCTTTTCCGTCCTTGTGCGAAAGCCCCTCCGCGATCGTCTTTCCGCCCAAAAACGCAAGCAGCCCGAACGAGAGCCACGGCGCGACGATCCCCACTACGTTCGCCAGCGCATAGCCGCAGTAATAGCCCGCGACGGGCATAAGAAACTGAAACAGCCCGAACGCGCCCGCGACAAACAGCGCCTTATAAAGCGGCATTTGCGGTTCGTTCATGCCGTCCGTCAGCCCGACGGCGACCGCGTCCATCGACAGCGCGGCGCCGAGCAGCAGAATTTCCCAAATCGTCACGGTTCCCTCCCAAAAGAAAAGAGACCTACGCGCACGGGGGTTCTGCCCAAAACAGAACGCCGCGCGCATAAGTCTCGTCGTTTCATATAACGCCCGCGTTTCCGCAAGATGTGGACGCTATCGCTCGCAAGAGCCGACTACTCCCCTATGTCTCTATTATAGTATCACGCCCGCCGCAAAAATGTCAACCGTTTTTCCGCTAATAACCGTACTTTTTCCGAAAGCCGAAAAAGAACGCCATCGTCACGCAGAAGGCGAGGATTTCCGCCGCCGTCGAAGCGAGCCAAACGCCCGTGATTCCCCACAGCATAGGCAACAGTAAAACCGTTCCGCACTGGAACACCAGCGAGCGTAAAAAGGATATCAGCCCCGAAACGAGCCCGTTGTTCAGCGCGGTAAAATATGCCGAGCCGAACACGCTGAATCCCATCAGCACGTATACGGGCGAATAAATGTAGATTCCGCGGCGGGTGAGCAGGTATATCTCCTCCGACGAAGCGAATATCTGCGCAAACGGCGAGGCGAGCGCTTCTCCCAATCCCGTAAGAATCAACCCCGCGATTCCCACAATTAAAAATCCCTTCCTCCGAAGATTTTTCAACTCGTCCGGATTTTCCGCTCCGTAATGGTACCCCACGATGGGCGCGACCCCCAAAGAGAACCCGAAGAACGCGTTAAAGAAAATCGTGCTCATGTACATGATAATGCCGTATGCGATTACTCCGTTATCGCTTGCAAAGCGCAACAGCTGCATATTGTAAAAGATGCTTACAAGCGCGAACGAAATGTTGGAAAGCAGTTCCGAAGCGCCGTTTGTGCACGCGCGGACAAAATCGCGCAAGCTACAGCGGGGCTTGCCGAACCGCAGCAAGCTGTTGTTCCTGCACGAGAAATAAATTACGGGTAAAATTCCCCCCACCGCCTGCCCCGCCACGGTAGCGGCAGCCGCGCCAACCAGCCCCCAACGGAAACCGAGAATAAAAAGCGCGTCCAGCGCGGCGTTTACGCAGCCTGCGCCCACCGTAACCAAAAACCCGAACGTGGCTTTTTCCGCCGTAATCGTAAAACTTTGAAAGGCGTATTGCAGCATCAAAAAGGGCATGCCGCACATGAGCACAAACCCGTATACGACCGCGTTTTCCACCGTTTCGCGGGTGGCGTTATGCCCCAGCAGCTCCGCCATAGGGCGCAGAACCGCAACGCCGATTCCGCCGAACACAACCCCCGAAACGACGATGGCGATCAGCAAAAACGTAAAATATCCGCAGGCGCGCTCCCTGTCTCCCTCGCCCAGCGTTTTGGCGATGAGCGCGCTTCCTCCCGAACCGAACATCAGCCCGATCGCGCCCAGAATAATGATGACGGGAAATATCAGATTAAGCCCCGCGAACGCGGTATCGCCCACCGCCTTGGAAACGAACACGCCGTCTACAATCGAATAAATGGAAGTGAACACCGCCATAACGACAGATGGCAGCGTAAAGAGAAATAATTTTTTATATGTGAAATGTTCGGACAATCCGATGCGCTTCATAATCACCTCACAAAAAAAGCGCGCTCCGAATTTCTTCGAGCGCACTCGACGTCTTTTCAACCGTTGTAATTGCGATTACAAGTTCTCCGACGACTTATCGTTACGATTATATGGGATACTCAGGATTATGTCAAACGTTTTTACCGCGTTTTTCTATTCTTTCGGAAAAATTTTCTCCGCCGTCCGAATACGGTTCATGGGGTAGGGCGCCGTCTGCCGAGAGCAGATTTCCACCTTTAAAATTTCGCCCCGAACGAGGCTCCCGTTTTTTCCGTACGGCACCAGCGCGGTATCTCCCGTCTCCGCCTTTTCCTCCGTCACGTACCAGCAGGGCGTGCCCGCAACGTTCACCTTTACGAACGTATGCAATCCGTTTTCGGCGATCACGCCGCCGCTCAGCGAATGAATCATAGCCCCTCCTTAAAACAGCGGCGCGAACACCTTTGCGATTTCGCACAGCAATCGCCATACCACGTTTTTCTTGGCGTCCTCCTCCGTTTGCAGCTTGCTTTTCGCAAACGTGGCGTCCATGTCCGCCTTTACTCCCTCCAAAGCTTTGGTTTTGTACATGAGCACCGCATTCTCGTAATGGTGCATCAGCGAGCGGTAATCGAGGTTGATCGTGCCCACCACCCCCGCCTCGCCGTCGCAAAGAAAGATTTTGCTGTGGATAAAGCCTGGCGTGTATTCGTAAATTTTCACCCCGCCCTTGATGAGCGCCATGTAGTTGGAACGGGTGAGCGAAAAGGCGATTTTCTTATCGGGAACGTGCGGCGTGATGATGCGCACGTCCACGCCCCGCTCCGCCGCCATCACGAGCGCCTCGCGCATTCGGTAATCTATGATCAGATAGGGCGTGGCAATATACACGTATCCTTTCGCCCCGTTCAAAAGGTTGATGTAAACGTCCTCTCCGATCTGCCTTGCGTACATGGGGCGGGGTCCGTCGCCGTAGGGCTGCACATAGCCCTCCCCCTCGAAGCGTTCGTACCGCTCGGGGATATAGGCGGAAAAATCCTCCGTGCTCCGCCGCTGCATATTGTAGAGCGTTAAAAACATAACGATAAGCGGCTTTACGCCCTCGCCCTCCAAGCGCACCGCCGAATCCTTCCAGTGCCCGTACGGGCTTTCGAGGTTCACGTATTCGTCCGCTAAATTCAGCCCGCCCGTATAGCCTATCCTTCCGTCTATCACGGCGATTTTGCGGTGGTCGCGGGTGTTGTGCACGTTGGTGACCACGGGCAGAAAGGGATTGAACTTTACGCATTGTATCCCCTGCTTGCGCATGATTTTATGATAGGAGGCGCGCACCTTGCTCATGCTGCCCACGTCGTCGTACATCAGGCGGACCTCCACGCCCTCCTCCGCCTTGCGCCTTAACACGTTTAAAACCGCCGTCCAGAATTTTCCCTTGGAGATAATGAAATATTCCAAAAAAATATATTCCTTCGCGCTCTCCAAATCGGCGATAAAGCGCGGAGCGAACGCCTCGCCCGAGTCGAAATATTCCGTCTTAGTCCCCGTATACAGGGCGGCGTTGCGGTTCTCGCAATACAGCGCTTCGCTCTCGTCCGCCCAGTCGCCCAGCTCCTCGCGCAGCTTTTTCTGCTCCTCGGCGGAGGGCTCCAGATATTCGTGCGCCGCACGCAGACGGTGAAAGGCGGCGCTCTGCCGCTTTAACGGACGGTTGGTGGAAAAGGTTAAATAAATCGCCACGCCGAACGAATTCAGCAGTAAAATACACAACAGCCACGGAATTTTGGTTTCCGGCAGCATATCGCGGTTGGAGCAGTGTAGCACCGCCAAAAACATGATGATCCAGTTTAAAACGCGTAGCCCCCAAACCATATATGGCTCGGATACGGGAAATACATGCACGCACAGCCCGTATAAAAATAAGACGATCGCCGCAACAAGCAGCACGTCTACGGTAAATATAAGTATAATCGTCAGCGCAACGAACGAAAATCGGCTGAACAGTTTTTTTAAAAAACGCTTCATACGAATTATCCTTAGTGCATTTGGTTAAGTTCTTACAATATAGCACGGAAAGAAATAAATAGCAACCTGTTTCCGCCCCGAAACCGAAAATTTCACGCAATTACCATTTCAGGCGGTGGAGCTCGCCCGCGCCCTTTAATCCCGCAAAACCGCCTTGGCGCAGCCCCTCGTACACGGCGACGGCGACCGAATTGGAAAGGTTGAGCGAACGGCTCTCCGCAATCATGGGAATCCGCACGCACTCTTCGGGGTGCTTTACAAGCAGCTCCTCGTCCAGCCCCTTCGTCTCCTTCCCGAACACGAGCGCGCAGCCCTCGGGATAGTCCGCCTCCGCATACGTGCGGCGCGCCTTCGTCGTAAAGAACAAATAGGAAATATCGGGATAGAGCGCGGCGAACGCCGCAAAATTTTCGTGCACGCGTACGGTGACGAGATCCCAATAATCGAGTCCCGCGCGCTTTAAATATTTGTCCGAAATCTCGAAGCCGAGCGGACGGATCAAATGCAGCTCGCACCCCGTCGCGGCGCAGGTGCGGGCGATGTTGCCCGTGTTCTGCGGAATTTCGGGTTCTACCAATACGATACGAAACATAGCCCTCTCCCGTTGTTTTTCTACGGACATTGTACGACAAATCCGCAAAAAAAGCAAGAAAAAAACCGAGCCGCCGCCCGGTTTTTTCCGTTAGGATATTTATCTTAAATATCTGCCTCTCGCACTGTCCTGCACGCGGTAGACCTGAACTTCTTCGCCCGTCATCGCGCTGAGGTATACCACGAATTCCTCTTCGCCGTACGTGCAGGCGTATTCGTAGCACAGCATCTCCACGCCGTCCACGGGGACGTAAGCGAGGTGCACCTCGTAAGGAACGAGCTCCGCCGCAAGATATGCGCGCGCGTCCATTTCGGGGATCGCGATATCGAACTCTCTTTCGCCGTAATTCAGCAGATACTGCATCGCGTCCATGCCCACGACTCTGCCCTTGCTTTCGCACACGCGCACCCGTACCATGTCCGCATACACGCGCACGCCGTCCACGTTGGAAACGTAGGTGATGTCGGCGCTCATGCCCGTATCGCAGAGCCATACCGCTTCAGGATTATGCATTCCGAGCGAGGTCAGAAATTCGCGCGCCAAGGTGTCGCAGGTTTCCAAATCGAAATTCTTCTGCGTGCAAACCTCGTACGTTTCGAAGAACGCGAGCTTGCCGCCTTTTTTGGTGATTTGCGCATAAATTTCCACGTCGTTTTCGTCCGTCAACAGGAAGTTGTAGCACTCCGCCTGCGACGTTACCGTCTCGCCCGTGAACTGTACGTCCTTTACGTGATAGGCGTTAAAGTAATCTCTCGCAAGCTCCTCCGCCCGCGACGCGCTCACTTCTTCCAGCGCGTTCAGGCTGTTCGTGCCCACGTTGCCCTCGTTTGCAAAGGGCGCGTCCAGCGTCTCTTCGGGCTGCTCCTGCGTGCCGTTGCCGATTTCGCCGAACTTCTGCGACACCGAGCCCTCCTTGCCTTCGAGGAATTCGCGGAACTCCTTTTCGGTCATGGTGGTGGCAAGCGTGTTCAGCTCGGTATACAGCCTGGAGCTGATTTTATGCAGGTATTCGATCGTCAGCTTTTCCGTTTCGTCCAGAGCGATGCCCGAAGCGAGCTTGCCCAACAGTCTGCGCGCGTAAGCGCCCGTCTTGTTTACGAAGGACGAAATGTCCGTGCTCGTCGCCGCGTCTACGGGAATGCGCTCGAGCGCGCTTTCCATCAACGCGCTGTCCACCAGAATTTCGGTGAGCAGCTTTCTCTGTTCGTTCGCGCCCGCAGAAACGCGGAGCTTGGAAAGGTTGTTGTCCATATCCTCGGAAACGGAAACCATTTCGAACAGCGTCGCGTGGTATCCGTTCGCCGTGTCGGCGTCCATGTCGCTCATACGCATGGCGCCCGCCGTTACGATGGTGGCAAGCACCAGGCACGCCGCGCCGAGGGAGATGACCGCAGCCAACCAGCCGCCGTAGCCCGCCCTGTTCTTCTTGCGCTCCGTCTTTTGCTCGCGCTTATGCTTTCTGCCGTCCGAACGTCTTTCGCGCGCCGCTTCGCGGGCTTTCGCCTTTTGTTCGCGGGCTTTTTCGCGCGATTCGTGCTTCTGGCGCTTTAATGCGGTGCGTTCGCGCTTCTCGCGCTCCAAACGCTTTTGCTTTTCCGCCTTGCTTTCGTTTTTCAGCAGCTCGCGGCGCGCCGTCTTTTCGGCTTTGCGCTCCAGCTTCTTTTCCTTTAAAGCGGCTTTTTTCTCCATTTTCGCCTGTTTTCGCTCCGCCTTTTTGGCAAGCAATTCGGCTTTATGCTCCGCTTTCTTCGCTTTGAGCGCCGCTTTCTTTTCCATCTTCTTCTGTTTCAGCTCCGCCTTTTTGATCAGCTTCTTTTCTTTTTTAGCGGCTTTCTCTTTCGCCGCCTCCAGTCTCTTGGCGGCGGCTTTCTCTTCCCGCTTTACCGCCTGCTTTTTCGCAACGGTCTTTTTGCTCTGTTTGGGAGACTTCTTGGGCTGCGCGCTCTTCTTCGTCTGTTTTTTTGCGGGCTTCTCCGCTTCGGCTTGCAGCGTGCTTTTCTTTTCTTCCTCCACGCGCTCCACCTTCTTCGCCCCGCTCGATACGTTTTTACCTATTTTCTTTTCCATATCTCCTCTCCTTATTTGGCAAACACGTGCTTGCCGATCACCGTCACCGTAGGACGGTTAAAGATCCATGCGCTCGTAGCAACGGCGGGGTTGTAGTAATAGAGACATCCGTAGGTAGGATCCCAGCCGTTCATGGCGTCGCGCGCGGCATCGTATGCGGTCTGGTTGGGCTCTAAATTGATCTGCCCGTCCGCTACCGCCGTAAACGCTCCCTTCTGATAGATAACGCCCGCAACCGTGTTGGGGAAAGACGAGCTGCGCACGCGGTTCATGATCACCGCGCCGATGGCTACCTGACCGGTATAGCTCTCCCCTCTGCCCTCGGCGTAAATCGCCTTCGCCATTAAATACAGGTCGGAAGAGGTATAGCTCGAAGAGCCGCCCGAAGGCTTTTTTCCCTCCTTGTCCAACGCGTTATACGAATCGTTCATGCCAAGCGCCGCGTAAGTCGCCTTGCCCACGATGCCGTCCGCGGTAAGTCCGTTCTTTTTCTGGAACGAAATCACCGCTTTTCTGGTGCCGGAGCCGAAAATTCCGTCTACCGCGCCCGAATAGTAGCCCCATTGTTTCAATCTGCGCTGAACCTCTTTTACCTCGCCGCCCCTGCTTCCCTGGCGCAGGACCGCGGCTTCCAAAACTGTTTCGGCAAGCGCAGAATCGGCGGCGTTTTGCGTGCGGGTCACCGAATATGCGGTAACGCCTGCCGCGGCTGTCGCCGAAAGGGCGAGCGTCAACGCGCCGATTGCCAAAAACTTCTTCATAATTTCCTCCTATGCACAATGTGCGCAACGGAAAAATTTTTTATGCAAAAATCTAAAAAAGAAATTTTCTCATTGCCGATAATTATTTTTTACCGGATTCTTTCGGTCGCTCCGCTCCCTCTGAATGACAAGAGAAAGCCCCGTCGGTTCCGATCATTCCGCCCCGCCGTTTTTGTTATTCCGTCCCGATGTTTTTGTTATTCTGTCCCGATGTTTTTGTCATGCAGAACGCAGCGAAGGAATCCCATGAACGAAGTTCGCGCATTACACCGTGGGATTCTTCGCCCCGTAAAGGGGCTCGGAATGACAGAGGGTATCGACCCTTTGTCGCTCCACGGCGCGGAAGCCCTCTTTATTTTCGCTCCACGGTGCGGAAGCCCTCTTTATTGTCATTCCGCCCCGCTGTTTCGCGGACACTCAATGAAACCGCATAGCAAATAACGGCGGCACGAGCGCAACGCGCGAAGTGGCGCGGCGGAGACGCGCCGTGGGAATCCCACGAACGAAGTTCGCCCGCCCCGTAACGGCGGCACCGCAAAAAAACACCACTCTCACGCGAGTGGTGTTTTTCTCAGTTTCAGTTTTAATGACAGCCGCCGCAGGTTTTGCAGTTCCCGCCGCACTGCTTGCTCTTTTTTCCCGTTGCCGAATACATGCAGCCCGACCAGCTTCTTTCCGCCTTTTTGCCGCAGTCGGGACACATTACCTCTTCTTCGTGCGATTTTACCAGCTCCTCGAACGCCTTTCCGCACGACGAACATTTATATTGCAATACCGGCATTTCAGTCCCTTCCCTTTCTGTGCCGCTGGCGGGGCTGCTTGGGCAGACGCGTTCTTATTTTAATGCTGTTGGTCGCCCGCACGATGAGCACGGCGGAGACCGCGGTGATCGCCGCACTGATGGCAAGGATCACCCAAAATCCCCAGGCGGTATCCATAAACGGCACGTTTACGTTCATTCCCCACAAGCTTGCGATCAGCGTGGGAATTGTAATGATCATGGTGATCACCGTAAGCAGCTTCATTACGATGTTCACGTTGTTTGAAATCACCGAAGCGTAGGCGTCCATCGTGCCCGATAAAATGTCGCGGTAAATATTACACATTTCCACCGCCTGCCGTGTTTCGATCACCACGTCGTCGAATAAATCCTTATAATCCTCGTCCGAGGCGAGCACGGGAAGGCGCTCAATCTTGTTGTAAACGCTCATGTTCGAGCTGAGCGAGGTGGAAAAATATACGAGCGAGTTTTCGAGCGAAAGCAGCTGAATAAGCTCTTTGTTTTTCATGGAGCGGTGCAGCTCCGCCTGCACGCGCAGCGACTTTTTGTCGATCTGGCGCAGGTTGGAAAGAAAGCGCTTCGCGTTTCCCAACATAAACGTAAGTAAAAACTGTATCGAACTTTTCGTATTAACGGCAATGCGGTTGGAAATAAAATCGGCAAGCACGGGATTGCCGCGCAGCGAAACGGTGACCACGCATTTCCCGTTGTCGATCACCGCCATAGGGATCGTTCCGTAAGCGTCCCCGTCGTCCGTCTCGGTAATGGTAGGCGTATCCAAAAGGCATAACAGCACGCCCTCGTCCCGCTCCACGCGCGCCGTCTCCTCTTCGTCGAGCGCGGCTTTTAAAAATTCTTCCGCAATCCCCGTTGCGGTGCAGACGTCCTCCACCTCGTCGTCGGTGGGATTTACCATATCGACCCAGCAGCCCTCTTCGAACGCCTCTAACCTTTCCGCCTTGCCGCTTGCATTCGTCTTTAAAAATTTAATCATAAGCATTTCCGCCTTTATTCTTTGTGATGCAAACAGGAATTTAAGGCAACAAAAAACGCACGGGGAATATCTCCGTGCGTCAATCCTCTTTAAAAACCCTGTTTTAAGGGCGGCAAAAAGAAGTCCGATGTCTATCGCACGGGAGAAGTTCCTTTTTTATTGTGCATGGGTGTGCCATAATTACTCCTTGTTTTTATTATATCTCTTTTTTTCGGATTTGGCAACTGTTTTTCGAAAAAATTATATCACGCATTTCCCTTCGGTAAACGACGCGAACAGCCCCTCCACGTTCGCGCCCGCGCGGTGGAAGCAGGCGATCATCTCTTCCGGAGAAGCAATTTTGCCCGCGTATTCCTTGCAATACGTTTTCAGCGCGGAAAAGAATTTTTTCTCCCCCGTTACCTCGCGCACGCGGTCAAAGAGGATCACGCCCTTATCGTAGGCGACGCTGCGGTACTCGTAACCGCTCTCGAACGAGGAAAGCGGACGGTTCATGCGCGTGTCGGCGTCCCCCTTGATTTGCGAATAGACGGAGAAAAAAGCGCGGTACGCTCGCTCGGACGCACCCACGAAGTCGCGGTAGGTCACGCCGTAGTCGGGATGCTCCCCGAAAAAGAGCGCGGACGAATATTCCGCCAGCCCCTCGTCCTGCCAGGCGCTATCAAACTGATCGCTCCCCACCTGCGAATACCACCACTGGTGCGCGGTTTCGTGCACGACCACGGGCGCGATCTCCCCCTCCTTCAAATCGTAAGAGATCATCGACAGCGCGGGGGATTCCATTCCGCCCGCCGCCAGATCGGTTTGCACCACCTTATAGTTCGGATAAGGATAATCGCCGAAGGTCTTGGAAAAATAATTCAGGCTTTGCTCGGCGGCGGACAGCGCCGTTAAAGGCGATTCGTCCTTTACGTAATAATATTCCACGTCCACGCCCGCGGCGCGCCCCTTCGCGCACTCGAACGCGCCGAGCACGAACGCCGTATCGCGCACGTTTTCCGCACGCACGCGGTAAATATTTTTTCCGTCCCGCCGTTCGCATTCGCCCGCGCCGCCGTAAACCGCGGTGAGCGAATCGGGCACCGTAAGGGTCACGTCGTAATCCGAACATTCGGAAACGAACGGATCGCCGTAGGGCGCGTAGGTATATTCCGTGAATCCGCTTTCGCTGCAGGCGCACAGCACGGGATAAAAATTCGCGAGGTTCACGCAATGCTCTCCCGCGCCGAAGCGGTAATTCGCCTGCGGGAGAGTCACCGTAAACGAAAGAGTGAGCTCGGCGCAGTCGTCGGGATAGAGCTCGTCGTGAAGCTCGGTGCTCAAAATATTGCAGTCCTCGCCCGAAATTTCGAAGCTCTTCGCCCCCTCAACCGCAGTAATCTCGATCCCGCCGAAGCTCTCGCCGCGATAGAACACGGACCCGCGGGAAGCGTCGTCTACGGGACACACGGCGGCGCCCTCGCGGAATGCGTTGGGATAGAGCTGAAATTTCAGCGCGCCGAGCACGTTTTCGGTGCGGTTGGAAACGTGCGCCGTCATTTTCGCGTCGAGCTTGCGCTCTTCGGGAAAATATTCCGCCGTGATCGAATAGGAGTTACGCGCGCAGCCGTCGCCCGCGCACGCGGCGAACAGCACAACGGGGGAAAGCGAAAGCGCGCACGCGAGCGCGCAGGCAACTGTTTTTTTCATAAAAAAACCTCCCGACAGCAGGTTTGTCCCGCATATCGACAGGTTAGTTTATGTTCGATTCGATTCGGTTATGACGCCCTTATAAAATCGGCTCGTCTTTGCTCTCTTCCCGATTCTCCGCTTCGCTCTCCTCAGCGGCGGGCTCGGGAGCATAAAATTCAGGCGGATTCGCGGGCGCTTCGAAGGCGCGGGGCGCGGGCTGCACGTTTTGGAACACAGGCTCCCGCACAGGCTCCGTTACGGGTTCACGCACGAGCGCTCCCTCCTGCTTGGGCGCGGAAGGCGCGGGCTGATACACGATCCCCTTTTTCTCCTCGTTCAGCATGGTCGCAAGCAGTTTTTTGATTGCTTTCAGATTTCCGCGGTAAAGCGTGCCCGTCAGGTCGATCGCATAAAAACGGAGTTTTTTCAAAGGTTTCTTTTCCCCCGTCAACAGCGCTTTTTTCAACTCCTCCGAAGAAAGGCGGAACGTGATTGCGCTGCGCTGCTCGATGACCACGCGCGAATCGGGCAAAAGATTGTTCTTTTCCTTATACAGCGCGGTAAGGTCGAAATTGGTAATGCCGTTCTGAATTCCGAGTTCGGCAACGCCCACTTCGTTTAAAGATTTGTTCGCAACCGTAATTTCGGCATAGCGGTCGCGGGAATCGAAGTCCACCGCAAACAAACCGAGAATTTTCAGCTTTTGCACCGCGATGCTGTTCCGCAAGCCCATCACGAGAAAAATGCTGAGCGCAAGCATCGCCACAACGATAATGCCGATAATCAGTACCAGAATCCCGCTGTTTTCGTTTAACCATTCCATAGAACACCGTCCGAAATTGAGATATATTTATTATACGGCATTTTATTGAAAAATGCAATCTTCTTTACGCCAAATTATCAAACAATTTTTTGGCAATTCATTTCACGCTCTGTTGCTTGCGGCCGCAAGCTTTGCCGACTTCAAAACATAAAAAAAATTCAATCGGGAAAGTCAAATAAAAGAGCGCCGCTGCGCAGCGGCGCTCTTTTCCGTTGTTTATTTTTCCGAGTTTACGATTTCGATATAGTCGGAAGGATTTTGCGGAACGCCCTTTAAGCTGACTTCCAGATGCAGGTGCGTGCCGTCCTTGGCCTCCGAGCCGTAAGCCGCGGCTACCGTTGCGATCTTATCGCCCTTTTTCACCTTGTCGCCCGTCTTTAAATTCTGTACGGGTTCGACAAAGCGGTACAGCGTAACCAGTCCGTCGCCGTGATCCACGGTGATATAGTTTCCCGTCGTCTCATTCAGGCTGATTTCGAGGATCGTGCCCTCCGCCATCGAGCAAACTTCCGTGCCCTCTTCCGCGGCGAAGTCCACCGCCTTGTGCCGATAAATAAAGCCCGTGGTCTGGCTGGCGTAAATGCTGTTGAATTCCGTCGCCGCGGTGTATTTCAGCGGCACCACGAATTTTACGGGATCATCCCCGCCCGCGGGCTTGTCGTCCGGATTTTCATCGGGCTTCTCGTCGGGCTTTTCGTCCGGCTTCTCGTCGGGTTTCTTGTCGTCGTCGGGGTTTGCGACGGGAGGAGGATTCTCCAACACGTCGTCGTTGCCCGCGCCCGTTACAAAGTAAACCGTGAGCACCGTAGCTACGATCAGCAGCACAAGGCTGATTGCAAGAGTTACATAATAGATGAGTTTCTTTTTGCTTTTTGCGTTTTCTTCTTTCATAATATAACCTCCGAAATTTGTATGCTAATGATTTCCGCTTTGCGAAATTTTTATACCTCTTATTTTAAAAAAATTTTTAAAATCCGCCGAAAATAAGAGGAGTCCCCACCGCCGTCTGTTCCGCGCTGACCGCAACGTGCAAGTTTACGGCATAGCCGTTCACCGTTACCGTATCACCCAAAAGCGACGAATACAGATAGCGGTTTTCCACGCCGCACACCGTTTCGGTAAACAGCAGCTCGGCGTGAAATTTTTCCTTTAACTGCTCGTATCGGTTTCCTAAGTAGCGCACGCTCTCGCCCCGCACGTTCAGCGCAAATTTATCGAGCAGCGGATTTCGGGAAGAGACGAAGGGCGCCGTCGACGATTCGCCCAGATACAGCTCGTAGCTCTCGCCCGAAGAGAACACGGGAGAATTGCAAAGCAGCAGAGCAAAGCCCGCCGTAAGCAGCGAGCACGCGACCGCGAAAACCGATTTTATCACGTTCCACGTTTTTTGCATAAAAAATCCTCCCGAAAAGCTCGGAAGGATTGTTGACCCGTTTTTTATATTTTATACATGCTTTTTCTACGCGCGGTTATTTTTCCCACGGGAGAGCTTCTCCGCCGAGCACGTGGATATGCAGATGCTTTACCGTCTGCCCCGCGTTGTCGCCCTGATTGATCACAAGCCGGTACCCCTCGGAAAGTCCCCATTCGTCCTTTTTTCCGGCAATTTTTTGCAGCATTTTTCCCAGCAGCGCGGCGCGGCGGTCGTCCGCCTCCGTAAGATAGGCGAAATGCTCCTTAGGCACGCACAGCAAGTGGATCTTCGCAAGCGGCGCAATGTCGCGGAATACGAGCATTTCTCCGTCCTCGTACACCTTGCCCGACGGAATTTCTCCCGCAACGATTTTACAGAAAACACAGTCTTTCATACAAACCTCCTCTATTCGATACGGGCGATGATTTTGCCCGTCGCTCCCTCGTTCGTCCTTTCTTGCAGCAAAACGCGGCAAAGCTCTCCCTCGCGTCCGCCCTCCGCCGTCACGCGGATATAATTGTCCGTATAGCCACCGCGATCCTCGAACAGCACCGTCTGCTCGGTGTTTAAAAAGCGGTCGATAAAGCGCGCTTCCGCCGCCTGCGCCCGCGCAAGGATCCTGCCCATGCGCTCCTTTTTGACGGACGCGGGCAAATCTTTCAGCTTCGCCGCCGCCGTGCCCGCCCGCGGCGAATAGGGAAACGCGTGCACCTTGGCAAACTTCGCCTCGTCGATCACGGAAAGCGAGAGCAAAAAGTCCTCCTCCGTCTCCGTCGGAAAGCCCGCGATGATATCGGTGGTGATCGCCGCTTCGGGAAAATATGCGTAAATCAACGCGCATTTTTCTAAATACTCCTTGCGCGTATAGCGGCGGTTCATGGCGCGAAGCACGCTGTCCGAACCGCTTTGCAGCGAAAGATGAAAATGCGGCAACACGTTGCCCGCCTCTTTCATGGCGGAAAGCAGCTCCTCCGTAACGATCCCCGCCTCCAAAGAGCCGAGGCGGAAGCGCGCGGGCACCTCCTTCAATTTTCGGATCAGCCCGCCCAAATCGGTTTCTCCGTCCCGATAGGAGGTGACGTCGATCCCCGTAAGCACGATTTCCTTTGCCCCGAGCGAGTTTGCCTCATATAAAACGCTCTCCGCGCTGCGGGAGCGCGACCTGCCCCGCAGATAGGGGATGAGGCAGTACGAACAAAAGCGGTTGCAGCCGTCCTGTATACGCAGATAGGCGCGCGTCTTGGTGCGTCTGGGCGCGGGCAGCTCGCAAAAGCCCTCGTCCGATTCGCAAAAAATTCCCCGCTCGCGCAACAGCGCGAGCACGCGGTCCTTGCGCTGCGCGCCCGTCACCAGCGTAACGCCCTCTTTTTCCGCAAACGCCCGCGGGTCGTTCTGCGCCGCGCACCCGCACACGACCACGGGCGCGGTCGGATTGTATTTGCGCATACGCGCGACCGCCTGACGGCTCTTTTTTTCCGCCTCCGCCGTCACTGCGCAGGTATTTAACAAGTATAAGTCGGCAGCGCCGAGCTCCTCTGTCACCTCGTAGCCCAGCTCCTCCAGCCCGCGCAGGAGCGATTCGCTCTCCACCTCGTTCATCTTACAGCCGAGGGTAAACACGCACGCCTTCATTGCAGCTCCCCCAGGCGGGACATGACGATAGCCGTAATCGCAATCGCCGCCGTTTCCGCCCGCAAGATCCGTTTTCCCAGCGATATCCCCGTAAAGCCCGCCGCCTGCGCTCGCTCGAATTCCTCCTGCGTAAAGCCGCCCTCGCTTCCTACGACGACCGCGCAGGAGTCGCCGCAAAGCTCCGTCTGCACGCCGCCCGCCTTTAAAAATTCGCAGGCGAACAGCTTCGAGGAATAGCCCTCCGCGCTGCGCAGCGTCTCTTCGAGCGTGCCGTAATAGACCACCTCGGGCGCAACCGAACGCCTGCATTGCTTCGCCGCCTCGCGCGAAACTCTGTTCAGCCGCTCCAGCTTATTTTCGTTCATGTACGCCGCGCAATAACGGGAGGAAAACACTCCGATTTTATTTACGCCGAGCTCCGTCGCCTTCTGCACGACCAGCTCCGTCTTGTCGCCTTTCAGCGCGCCGATCAAAAGCAACACGTTTGCCGTCGGCTCGTTGCCGCCCTCGCTTTTGCCCGTCACGTGCAAAAGCATGCCGTTTTTCTCCGTGCGGGCGACGATCGCAGCATATTCCGCGCCGCTCCCGTCCAGCAGGGTCACCTCGTCCCCCTCCGAAAGGCGCAGCACGTTTTTGGCGTGGCGGAATTCCTCGCCCGACAGCGCGACCTCTTCGGAAATTTTATCCACAAAAAAACGCTTGGGCGCGGACATTATTCGCCCTCCCGTTGCAGCGCGAGCGCGTACCACTCGCCCTTGCGGCGCGTTTCTACCGTGCGCAGCCCCTGCTGCAAATACGTCTGTTTTACGAATTCCAGCCGCTCGCCGATAATGCCGCTTAAAATCAGCGTTCCGCCCGCTTTCAGATTTTTGGGAATAGAGGGCGCCAGCAGCGCGAGCACCTCCGCCATAATGTTCGCAAGCACCAGATCGCCTTTGATTTCGGAATCGTCCAACAGATTCGCCAACGCGACCGTCAGCCTGTCCTGCACCCGATTGAGCGCCGCATTGTGCGCCGCACTCTCCACCGCCACGGGGTCGATATCGGTAAGATAGCACTTTTCCGCGCCCAGCTTCGCCGCGGCGATCCCCAAAATACCGCTGCCGCAGCCCACGTCGATGCATACGTCGCCCGGTCGCAGAAAGTCTTGCAACAATTCTAAACACATGGAGGTGGTCTCGTGCTCGCCCGTGCCGAACGCCATGTTCGAATCGAGCAAAACCGTCTCTTCACCCGCTTGTTTTTCGTAAGGTATCCACTCGGGAACGACGACGATCCGCGTTCCCGCATGAATGGGACGGAAGTGCTTTTTCCAAACGTCGATCCAGTCGTCCCCCTCGATCTCGCGCTTGGTCTCCTCTAAGGAGCCGAACGGCACCGCGCCCGCGCTCCGCTCTCTGCGGGAAACGATTTCGCGCATGAGCTCCGCGATTTTCTCTTCGGCGGAGTCGGGCTCTAAAAAGCATTTTACGAGCACGTCCTTTTGCGGCGCGGAAACGGCTTCGTCGATATAGTCCCAAAAGACGGTGGATTCGCGTTGCAGCGCGATCACGTCGTTTGCGTCGCACACGGTTACTCCGTGGGGCGTATAATTCCACATGGCGTCTGCGACCAGCTCGCTCGCCTCGGTGGAGGTATGTACGGTAAGCTCGATAAATTTCATGGCTTTATTATAGCGGACTTTTTTTAAAAAGTCAATGCGTTGCGAATACGCGGACGCTTTTTTCTGCCGAACAGGTGCGGCGGATTCGCCCCGCGGGAATCTCTGTGCGCACAGTCCGTCCTTTGCTGCGTGGGATTCTTTCGGTCGCTTCGCTCCCTCAGAATGACAGGGGAGTGCGCTCCCTCAGAATGACAGTGGTTTTACCTGCGATTGTCACGGTATGACTGCTTGCGGCGGTTGCCCGTCTGTTCCGTCATTCCGAGGTGCGGAACAGCCGCTCTACTCTATCATTCCGAGGCGCGGCACAGCCGCTCTGTTCCGTCATTCCGAGGCGCGGCACAGCCGCTCTGTTCCGTCATTCCGAGGCGCGGCACAGCCGCGCCGTGGGAATCTCTTTCCCTTGCAAACAAAACGCGCCCGACGGAACGTCGGGCGCGCATAACTTATTGTTTACTTTTTATAAGGGTTTTTTCCGTAAAGGGCGGAAATATTGTCCGCATACACCTTCGACTTGGCGTACTGCTTAATGTCCAATCCCTCGACCGCTTCCTCTATCTTTTTCTTCTGGTCGCGGGTGAGCTTGGTAGGAATCTCCACAAACACGCGTAAATACAAATTCCCAGTGCCGCTGCGCGATTTGATTCCCTTGCCGCGCACCGTAAACACCGTTCCGGACTGCGTTCCCTCGGGCACGGTATAGTCGAACGTGTCGTCCAGATCGGGCACCTTTACGGTACCGCCTACCGCGGCGGTTTTAAACGGGATTGGCAGATTCACGTAAAGGTCCATGCCCTTGCGCTCGAAAATCTTGTGCGGCTCCACGCGGAAAACCACGATCAAATCGCCCGCCGCGCCGCCGTCCGTTCCCGCCTGACCAAAGCCGCGCTTTTTTAAATACGAATTGTTATCCGCGCCCGCGGGCACCGTAATTTTAATGTGCGTGTCACGGCGGATATAGCCCTTGCCCTTGCAGTCGGGGCACTTGTCGGTAATAATTTTTCCTCTGCCGCCGCAATCGGGGCAAGCCCCCACGCGCACCGTTCTGCCGAACATGGTATCCTGCGTAAAGCGCATCTGCCCCTTTCCGCCGCATTTTTCGCACGTTTTAAAGGCGGAGCCGTTTTTCGCGCCCGTGCCGCCGCAGGCGGAGCACGGTTCGTTGCGGGCGTAAGTAATTTCCTTGGTGCAGCCCTTTGCCGCATCCATAAACGAAAGCGTCATGCTTATCTGGATATCGTCGCCCGAGGTGTCGCGCTGAACGGACGCGCCGCCGCCGAAGCCTTGAAAAATGCTGTCGAAAATATCGCCGAAACCGCCGAAGCCCCCGAACCCGCCGGCTCCGCCCATGCCCCCCATGCCCGGATGAGCCTGCTCGTAGTCGTATGCGGCGCGCTTCTGCTTATCGGAGAGCACCTCGTTCGCCTCGTTGATTTCCTTGAATTTTTCCGCCGCGAGCTTGTCGTCGGGGTGAAGGTCGGGGTGATACTGTTTTACGAGCTTTTTATAAGCCGCCTTTATCTCCTCTTCCGTCGCCGACTTGCTTACGCCCAAAACGTCGTAATAGTTTTTTTTCTCTGCCATGGTATTCCTACGCTACGAGCTTCCCCCTGATTCAGAGGGAAGCCCCGCAATTTTTATTTATTTTGTTCCGAAGCTTTTACTGATGAAATTCTTCGTCGCCGCCCTCTTGATGAGGCTCGCCGTTTGCACCCGCCGCGCCCTGCGAATAGAGCTTGGCGACCACGGGCTGAATCTTTTTGGAAAGCTCGTCGAACGCGGTGCGGTATTTCTCCTCGTCGTCCTCGTCGAGCGCCTTCTTCGCCTCCTCGATCGCCGATTTCATCGTTTCCTTATCCTCGTCGGATAGCTTGTCGTCCGCCTCTTTCAAGGTCTGCTCCACCGAGAAAATCATTCCGTCCAGCTTATTTTTCGCCTCTACCTTTTCCTTACGCTTCTTGTCGTCCTCGGCGTACTGCTCGGCGTCCTTCACCGCCTTGTTGATCTCGTCCTCCGAGAGGTTGGTGGAAGAGGTGATCGTAATATCCGTGCTCTTGCCCGTGCCCATGTCCTTTGCCTCTACGTGCACGATGCCGTTCGCGTCCACGTCAAAGGTGACCTCGATCTGCGGAATTCCGCGGGGCGCGGGAGCGATGCCAGTAAGCATAAATCTGCCCATCGTCTTATTGTCGCGGCAGAACTCGCGCTCACCCTGCAAGATGTGAATTTCCACGCTTGTCTGATTATCCGCCGCCGTGGAGAACACCTGGCTCTTCTTTACGGGAATGGTGGTGTTTCTGTCGATCAGGCGGGTGAACACGCCGCCCAGCGTTTCGATCCCCAGCGACAGGGGCATTACGTCGAGCAGCAGCACGTCTTTCACTTCGCCCGTTAAAACGCCGCCCTGAATCGCCGCGCCGATCGCCACGCACTCGTCGGGGTTAATGCCCTTGAACGGCTCTTTGCCCGAAATCTGCTTTACCTTTTCCACCACCGCGGGTACGCGGGTGGAACCGCCGACTAAAATCACCTTGTCGATATCCTTGTAGGAAAGTCCCGCGTCCTTCATGGCAAGGCGCATGGGCTCCGCCGTCTTTTCCACCAGATCGGAAATGAGCGCCTCGAATTTCTGGCGGGTAATCTCCATATCGAGGTGTGCGGGCCCTGCCTCCGTCATGGAAATGAAGGGCAGCGAAACGTTGGTGGAGGTCATGCCGGAAAGCTCGATTTTCGCCTTTTCCGCCGCTTCCTTTAACCGTTGCATCGCCATCTTGTCCTTGGTGAGGTCGACCCCGTGGCTCTTTTTAAACTCCGCCGCCATGTAATCCATCAGCTTCTTGTCGAAGTCGTCGCCGCCGAGCATATTGTTGCCGTTGGTCGCGAGCACCTCGAACACGCCGTCCGAAATTTCGAGAATGGAAACGTCGAACGTACCGCCGCCCAAGTCGTAAATCATAACCTTGCTGTTCTCTTTTTCCTTATCCAGCCCGTAAGAGAGCGCCGCGGCCGTCGGCTCGTTGATGATGCGCAGAACGTTCAATCCCGCGATTTTGCCCGCGTCCTTGGTCGCCTGACGCTGCGCGTCGGTAAAGTATGCGGGACAGGTGATCACCGCGTCCGTCACCTTTCCGCCGAGATACGCTTCCGCGTCCGCTTTCAGCTTGGAAAGCACCATTGCCGAAATTTCTTGCGGGGAATAGGACTTATCGTCAATCTTCACCTTATAATCAGAGCCCATGTGGCGCTTGATGGAAATAATCGTCTTGTCGGGATTGGCGACCGCCTGGCGCTTTGCCACCTGTCCCACAATGCGCGTGCCGTCCTTTTGGAAGCCCACAACCGAGGGGGTCGTGCGAGAGCCCTCCGCATTGGCGATTACGACCGCCTCGCCGCCTTCCATTACCGCCACGCAAGAGTTGGTTGTTCCCAAATCGATTCCGATTACCTTAGACATAATTTTTCTCTCCTTTCTATGTTTACAAATTTTATTTCGTTACCACCACCTGCGCAAACCGCAGGATCTTTCCGTTTTGCTCGTAGCCCTTTAGGTACACCTGCTTTACAAGCCCGCTCGCTTCTCCCTCCTCGGGCGCGACCGCCATGATCGCCTCGTGCTTTTCCGCGTCGAACTCCTTCCCGAGCGGGTCGATCACCGTGATTTTTTCCTCTTCGAGCAGTTTTAAAAACGCTTTCGCCACCATTTCGATGCCCTTGCGGGTGTTCTCTTCGGCACAGCTTAACAGCGCGCGTTCCAGATTGTCGGCAATGGGGAAAAGACCCTTAACGACGTCCGCCCGTCCCTCCGCGTACGCCTGCGATTTGGAAAGCGCCGTGCGCCGCCGGTAATTTTCGTATTCCGCCGTCACCGAATACCACTTGCGCTTGTATTCCTCCGCTTCCGCCTTGAACGCCTCCGCCTCGGAACTTTCCGTTCCCTGCGTCGCATTTTGCTCCTCGGGTCGGGAAGACGCCGCCTCTTCCTCTGCGGTTGTTTCCGCCGTTTCTTCTCTTTTCACTTTAACTACCGCCGTGTCGTCGTTCTGCGAATCTCTTCGCTACGCCTTTAATATAATGTAAAAGCGGAAATGTTAAACGTTTTTTACGAATTTTTTTTGAAATTTCCGAATTTTTTTTCGTTTCCCCCTTTACATACGGCGGTTTTTATATTAAAATGATAGCCACAGGAGGAAATTTATGGAAACAAGAGCATACGAGCTTACGTCGGGACAGCACCGCGCGGTGGTGATCCGCGCGATCGAAGGGCACTTCGTTACGCAGCATTCGCACGTGAGCCATTGCATCGATATGACGCGGATAAAATCGCAGACCGTTTCCGCCAAAGCGGCGGCAAGGCTGATCTCCGCGCCCTTTATCAATACGCCCGTAGACACCGTGATCACGCTCGAGCGCACCAAAATGGTGGGCGCGTATCTCGCGGACGAGCTGTCGCGCGCGGGCATCAACCGAAACGTGGATATCGCGGTGATCACGCCCGAGATAACGGGCGAAAAGCTGTTGCTGCGGGACAACCTCTCCCCTTACGTAAAGAACAACCGCGTGCTGCTGCTTACGGCGTCGGCGACCACGGGCATGACGCTGCGGGCGGCGCTCGAAGGGATCGTATACTACGGCGGGACTCCCGTCGGCGCGGCGACGGTGTTCGGCGGAGACTTCGGCACGGAAATCGAGGTGAACGGTGCGGAAGCGCCCGTGCCCGTCGTAAGGCTGTTCGGTACGGAGGATATCGGCGATTACCGCTCCTTCCCTCCCGCCGCCTGCCCGCTGTGCAAAAAGGGCGTTAAGGTGGACGCGCTCGTCAATTCTTACGGTTACAGCAAAATATAAAACGCAAACAAAACCGCCGCGTTGCAACGCGGCGGCTTCTCTTTTTTGTCTGTTATTCGATTATTATCTGGCAGCAGCGCATCGTTTGCAATGCGGCGGCATGGTTCTCCCGATTCGTGCCCGCGCACGCACGCGCCGCCACCTTGATCGCGCTTTCGGGACAAAACGCCTTTAACAACATCGCGTTGCTCACCACGCAGATATCCGTGCAAACGCCGCACAGGGTAATTTCGCCGTAGCCGCCCTTTTTCGCATATTCCGCAAGTTGAACGCTTGCAAAGGTTTCCTTCTCAAACAAAACAGCCCCTTCCGTTTCGGAAACGAGCTCGGGCACGACATTCCACCCCGCCGTGTTTCGCATACAATGGCGTACGGGCAACAGCCGCCCCTCCTGCGTGTCCGCATAATCTTCGCCGTGCGTATCGAGCGTAAATGCCGCGTCCGCGCCCTGCGCGCGCTCGCGCGCAATCAGCCGTTTCACTTCGCCGACCGCGTTTTTCGCCGCTTCCGAGCCCAACGATCCGCTCACAAAGTCGTTTTGCATATCGACGACGACAAGCAATTTCTTCATGCCGTTCCCCCGTTTATGCTTCCCCGAATTTTTTGCGGTAATTCTCGATACACTTTCTCACGATTTCGATCGCCTCGTCCCTGTGGGCGATTTCGCGCACCGTCGTCTGCTTGTGTTCGAGCGTTTTATACACCTCGAAAAAGTGCATCATTTCATCGAAAATATGCTTGGGCAGCTCGTGAATATCGTAATAATCGTTAAATGTGGGATCCTTTACGGGGATCGCGATAATTTTCTCGTCCTGCTCTCCGCCGTCGATCATCTTGATCACGCCGATGGGAAAACAGTTTACCAGCGTCATGGGATATATGGTTTCGTTCGTTAAGACGAGCACGTCCAGCGGGTCGCCGTCGTCGGCGAGCGTGCGCGGGATAAATCCGTAATTCGAGGGATACACGGTGGAGGTATAGAGCACGCGGTCGAGCTTTAACAGCCCCGTCTCCTTGTCCAGCTCGTATTTCGCTCTGCAACCTTTGGGTATCTCGATTAAGGCTTCGAAGCAGTTGGGTTTAATGCGGTCCTCGTTTATGTCGTGCCAAATATTCATATTTGCTCCCTGCGGACTTTGTTTAACAATATTCTACCACATTATTCGATTCGTCGCAAGAAAACGCTTTAAATTTTTATAAATTTTTCTTTTTTGAGGATAATATACTTTGACATTCTCCCGTTTTTATGCTATATTGTTAGAGTTATGAGCCGACGCTGCAGAAGTACCCAAGAGGCTCAAGGGGCTCCCCTGCTAAGGGAGTAGTGCCGGATACGGCAGCACGAGTTCGAATCTCGTCTTCTGCGCCACATCAAACCCAACTGAACCCGTGAAAGGGATTGGTTGGGTTTATTTTATGAATTGAGTTTATAAATAAGCTTTTGCTCAACTGACAGCCGAGCGCCGCAGCAAGGTATAACTCGTCCTCCACGTTCAAATACCCCTTCGTATACGGCAATAAATATGCGGCTCTGTCCAACGTACTCGCCACGGAAAACTGCGGCGTTACGTCGTACATGCGAAATACTTCGCTGAACGATACGGCTTTCTTGGAAAGCCCGCTGATTTTTTCATCGTCTTGAAATCTTCCTACTTCTCCGCGCTGCAACCGCTCGGTCCCACCGTTGACGGGCGGACAGCAAACGGCGTGTTTTTTCCTATTTTTAAGTTAGACACAACGAAAAGAGCTTTGCCCCTCCGTGAACAAAAAAAGCGGACAATCGTCCGCTTTTTTTATCTGTTGTCGATTTTTTCGGGATACATATCATGGTGCGAAAGTCTATCCCAGGCTACCTGTTCCCACTTCGTCCCTTTTTTGCCGTAATTGCAATAGGGGTCTATGGAAATTCCTCCGCGGGGCAAAAACTTACCCCATACTTCAATGTATGCAGGATCCATTAAAACAATCAGGTCATTCATAATTATGTTTACGCAGTCTTCGTGGAAATCGCCGCGGTTTCTGAACCCGAAAAGATACAGCTTTAATGACTTGCTTTCAACCATCTTTTCACGCGGTACATATGTAATATAGAGCGTAGCAAAATCGGGCTGACCCGTAATCGGGCAAAGACTTGTGAATTCGGGACAGTTAAACTTTACGAAATAGTCCCTTCCGGGGTGTTTGTTTGCAAACGTTTCCAAAACGG
>CAJUOP010000021.1 GCA_910588465.1 uncultured Christensenellaceae bacterium
AATTTTTTAAGGTGTCCACAAAGGAAAAACAGTATGCTTTCTTTCGGGATTGCGTTAAGTTTTTTCAAGACAAGTACGGCGAAGAAAATGTGCTGTCGGCTATCGTTCATATGGACGAAACAAATCCGCATTTGCACTTAAACCTCATACCTATTACCAACGGCAAGCTGTGTGCCAAAGATTTGTTTGACGGAAAGCTCGCCACACTCCAAACGGAGTTCTGGAAAGAAGTCGGAGAACGGTATGGCCTTGACAGAGGCAAGCCAAATAGTCAAGCCGAACACTTGGACACAGCGGAGTACAAGGCTAAAAAGATTGTGGAAGCTGCCGAACAAAAACGCGCCGAAGCGGAAGAATATTCGGAAGCATTGCAGCAAGCCGAGCAAGGCGAAATCGCCCATAGCAAAAGCGGAATGCGAAAGCAAATCGTAGCCGTAACCGCAGACAATGTAGACCTTAAAAAGCGGTTAAACAAAGTAATGCAGGAAACGCTTGATATTGACAAAGAGAACAAAGAACTCAAAGCGTACAAAGTCAGAGCGGCAAAAGCTCTTGACCTTCTCGCAAAGTTAGAACGCGAAAATCCATCGGCTTATAACGCGCTGTTTGAAAGCAAACAAAAACCGCCCGTACCATCGTCGAAGAATTGGTGGTCAAAGTAAATTTTATAGGAGGAAAACGTATCGAGTAAACTATGCCGAGAAAGAAACAACCCAAAACCGACTTTGATATTCCCGAATATCAGCTTGAATCTCTTGCGAGAGTATTGCTCCCGATTATGCAGGAATATCTGTCATCCGAGCAAGGACAGAAAGACTATGCCGAATGGCAACAATCACAACTGAATAAACAATCGAATAATAAAGGATCCCGTTAAAGCATATAGGGATAGCCGTTGAAAAATACGGAATAAGGAAAACCTCCGAAGTCGAGCGGTATAAAAATGAAAGATGTAAACCTAATCAAGTTAGGTAGCCGAACATAATATGATAGAAACGGCAACCGCCGATAGAGCCATACAAACTCTATCGGCGGTTTTTGTTTTACTCACTTGTTTTATAATTTGTTCCCCAAACGTACATAGCATCCAAAATAGGCTTTAACGATTGTCCAAGCGGCGATAAAGAATACTCCACTCGTGGCGGTACTTCCGCGAAAACTTCTCTTTCTACGAGTTTGTCTTCTTCCAAAGAACGAAGGTTATCTGTTAAAACCTTTTTGCTTATAGCAGGAATTGTTTTGATAAAATCTTTGAAACGTTGTTTACTATCGTACATTAAATTACGTAAAATAAGTAGCTTCCATTTGTTGCCGATAAGTTGAACAGTCGTTGCAACGGGACATTCGGGTAATTCGTCTTTAGTCAGCATAAGCGTTACTTCCTTTTATATTTTAATAGAGTATAGCAGAAATGAGAAATTATGTCAATAGTTCAAAAATGAAACTATGTTACTATTCTATTATCAGATAATAAAAAAGTAACATTATGGCAAAGGTTTTCGGTATTTAGTATAATAGATTTACAAATTCATTTCGGAGGCATCATTATGAAAAACTACAACAAAATCAGCATTACGGAAGATTCTCGCATTGAACTTCACGACAAACTCGGTCTAACCGGTGCAGAAGTAAGCATAAACACCTTACCCGCTGGTGCAAATGTTCCTTTTATTCATTCGCATAAGAATAACGAAGAAATATATGCGATATTAGATGGAGAAGGCTTGGTTATTATTGACGGTGAAAAGATAACTATCAAAACGGGCGATTTTCTTCGTATTTCACCTTCGGCAAAACGACAATTTTTTGCCGCACCGGACAAAGGAATAAAGTATATATGTATTCAGGTCAAAGCCAACTCATTAACCGCTTACACGCAATCCGACGCAATAATCTGAAATCAAAAAATAATCCGATAGCACATAATGTTCTATCGGATTATTTTTTATTCTCGGAAGTTCTCAAATTCTTCCATTAAACAAAATAGCCCGAACGTCTTTTTAACGGTAAAGAAGTTCAAGCTATTAAGACTTGGTGCGGTCGACAGGAATCGAACCTGCATGGGGTGAACCACAAGATCCTTAGTCTTGCGCGTCTGCCAGTTCCGCCACGACCGCTTAAATTTTCAAGCTTTATTATTTTACAGCAATCGAATCGGAATGTCAAGTTTATCTATCCCAAAATTCATAAATTTTTTTAAATTTTTTCACTTTTTTTACGTACTCTCTCGTTTCGGAATAGGGGATGCGAGCAAGCGTTCTCCCGTCCTCGGAGCAATCGGTATTTTTCAACCACCCCCGTACCGTACCTTCGCCTGCATTGTATGCCGCAATCGCCGTTTCCGCCACGGGAAATCGCTCGAACAAATAAATCAGATAACGACAACCAAGCTCCGCATTGTATGCGCCCTCCGTCAGCCGCTCGGCGGAAAAAGGGATATTCTCGCGATTGCAGATAAATTCCGCGGTAGAAGGCTTTATTTGCATCAGTCCGACCGCGCCCGCACGGCTCAGCGCATCCTCCTTAAAACCGCTTTCCGCTTTCATCACCGCGTACACCCATGAGCTTTCGACGTCGAAACGCGAAACAACGTCAAAATAAGGGCGTCGATAAGATAACTTCACGCCCAAAAAGAACGCCGACACAAGGACGATCGACGCAATTATTACAGAGAACGGCAGCCAAAATTTTTTCGTCATTCTAAGTACAGTATGTCCCAAGCCGTGTAAACTTTCCGCATTGAACGGAAAAATTTGTAGGATCACGAGATATCCCAAAACCGTTGACAAAAGAGTTACGATACGATATAATGAATTCGACCGAAAAACTTATGATAATTACCGCGTTTCCACTTTGGGCGCGGCGAGGATAAAATATGGATAACAACACGCCCGTATTGGAACGGGAAAAGCCCGAAACGGAAGAGGCAGCGGAAGTCGCCGTTGCGTTACAGGAAGTCGAACGGGAAGAGCCGATCGAAATGCCCGTTCTTGCCGAGGATTTAATTGCGAAGGCTTCGGTATCCGAAGAGGATTTTCAGCCGCGCAAGCGGAATAAATTTGCGTTTTGGTGTTACCGTTTTACCAAGCGTACATTCGATATCTTCGCTTCTGGGTTATTCTTAATTGTATTTTCATGGCTGTACCTAATCTTAATGATAGCCGTAAAATGCAGCGACGGCGGAAAAGTATTTTATAAACACAAGCGCGTGGGGAAACGCGGAAAAGAAATTAAGATCCTCAAATTTCGCAGCATGAAAAAAGATGCGGACAAGCTCGAAGTCATGCTCACTCCCGAGCAGCTCGAACAGTATAAGCGCGAATATAAAATCGACAATGATCCGCGCATTACGAAGCTTGGCAATTTTTTAAGAAAAACCAGTCTGGACGAGCTTCCGAATATCTGGTCAATATTCAAGGGTGATATTTCGGTAATCGGACCGCGACCGTTAATGCAGTCTGAAGTGGAAGAAAAATACGGGAAATATGCCGATAAGTTGCTTTCGGTCAAACCCGGTATGATCGGCTGGTGGGCGGCGAACGGGCGCAGCAACTGCACCTACGAAAGCGGAAGGCGGCAGGAAATGGAGCTTTATTACGTAGACCACTGTTCGATAGGCTTAGATATCAAAATCATTTTCAAAACAATTTTCGGCGTTTTAAAACGCGACGGCGCCAAATAATCAAATAATCTCTCCGCCGATTCGGGCAGATAGCCCGAATCGGCGGTTTTTTTATCTCCGCAATCAACTCATATTTCGCTGCCGATTCCCATATATTAAACCGATGCTTGATTTTCTTCCGCCGCGGTTAAAATCCGCTTTGAATTACGTCAATTTAAATTTGCTGTACGAGCTGAGGATCCGTGCGGACAAGCCTTTGCGCGCAAATCTCGGCGGCAGCTTCGTCTATTTGGGGGAGCGGGGAACGGTTGCCGACGCGCGCAGCGCGCTTATCCCCACCGTAAAAGAGGTGGAGGATACGCTGTTTGCGGCAAGCGGATATTCCGTATACTCGGTAGAAAATCAGATTCGCCACGGATTCGTCACGGGGAAAGCGGGGGAGAGAATCGGAATTGCGGGCAGCTTCGTCTATCAGGGCGCAAACGTGCTTTCCGTACATTCCGTCACTTCGCTCTGCGTGCGCGTCCCGCACAGCGTGGAAGGGTGTGCGGAAGAAATCTACTCCGCCTGTTTCCGTGAGAATATCTGTTCTCTGCTGCTCATGTCTCCGCCGGGGCAGGGAAAAACCACGCTTCTGCGCGATTTATCCCGATTGGTATGCGAACGAACGGGTTTGAACGTGCTGGTAAGCGACGAGCGCGGCGAGCTTTCTGCGGGGGATTTGGGCGCCACGTGCGACGTGGTGCGCTTTGCGGATAAAAATACGGCGTTTACCGAGGGAATCCGTGCCATGCGTCCGGACGTTATCGTAACGGACGAGCTGCTCGAAAGCGACTACGCCGCCGTAAAACGGGCGATCGAAAGCGGGATCGTCGTTTTTGCTTCGGCGCACCTTACTTCTTACGCCAACGTGCCGTACAAGCTGTTTTCGCGCTACGTTCTGTTGGACGGGCTGGGCAGGATCGGCGGCATTTACAAGGAGAACGGCGATGTGGCTTAAACTTGCAGTGAGCGCGGCGGTAATTGCGTTTTGCGTGTTTTTGGGCTATCTTGCGGCGGAAAAGTACCGCAAGCGCAATAAGTTTTATCAACAATTCTGCGAATTCAACGCGCGCTATTTAACCGAGCTGAGCTACGAGCGCAAGCCTTTGGGCGATTTTTTAAAGGAATTTCCCGCGGGCGGAGACTTTAAAAAGCTGTTTGGCGAATTTTACGAAAAACGCGAAGCTTCCGTGCGCTGCTCCTATCTTTCTGCGGAAGAGAAAAAAGCGAGTTTGAGCTATCTTCAAATGCTGGGACGGGGCGACGCGCTCTCCCAAAAGGGATATTTCGAAATGCAAAAACCTTTATTGGAGGAAAAAAAGGCGAAGTGCGGCAAGGAAGCCAAAGAGCGGGGCGAGCTGTATTTAAAACTCGGACTGCTTGCGGGGCTCGCAATCGTTATTCTAATCGTATAATGGATATTTCAATTATCTTTAAATTGGCTGCAATCGGCATATTGATCACGGTCGTGTGTCAGGTCCTGAAAAAATCCGACCGCGACGACGTAGCAACGGTCGTATCCATCGTCGGGCTGGTCATTGCGCTTACGATTGCGGTCACCATGATCGGCGATCTGTTCGAAACGGTAAAAGAAATCTTCGGGGTTTACTGACGATGCAGATTTTTCAGCTGGTGGGAATCGCCTTCGTCACCGCCGTTGCCGCGCTGCTTTTAAAGGGGACCAAACCCGAGCTTTCGCTTGCCGTGACCATCGCGGGCAGCATTATTTTAATGCTGTTTGCGTTTAATCTGTTCGCGGGCAGCATCTCGATTTTTAACAAAATCGCGCAGACGACGGGAATAGACTCCGCGCTCGTCAAAATTCTTTTAAAAATGGTGGGGATCGGCTATCTGGTGGAATTCAGCGCGGGCATCTTGAACGATTTCGGGCAAAATTCGCTGGCGGACAAGCTGGTCTTTTGCGGAAAAATTCTTGTTCTGATTCTTGCGATTCCCATTCTCGAAAGCGTTTTAAAGCTGGTGGAACGCTTATTGGGGTTGTTATGAGATCGCTTCGCACGCCCGTCCGCACGCGCCCCAAACGGCGGGCAAGCAAATGGGGGGCTCTGATTTTTTTGCTTGTTATCGTTTTATTCCTGTTTTCAGGCGTACCCGTGCGCGCCTACGCGGCAAGCGCGGAGGAGGACGCAGCCATGGAGGAGCTGGAAGAAAAAATCGAAGAGCTATTGTCCTCGCTCGATACGGAAGAGCTGCAAAAATATCTCGATTCGCTTTCGGATTTCGAGGGAACTTCCGTCAAGGAAAAAATTTTAAGCATGATCACGGGGGATTTTGCGCTCGATTATTCTTCGTTTTCAGAGGCAATCGTCTCGCTGATCATGGAGGAGTGGCAGACGTTTTTAGCGGCGTTTGCCGTCATTTTAGCGGTGGCATTGCTCTGCGGCGTCCTGAATTCCGTAAAAAACGGATTTTTGCATAGTACTATGTCAGACATAATAAACTTTGTCGGCTATATTTCCGTCGGCGCGGTCGTTCTTTCGTGTCTGTTGGGGGTTATAAACGGCGGGTTTGCGGCGGTCACCGCCATGAAAAAGCAAATGGATGTCGTCTATCCGCTTCTGCTTACGTTGATGGCGGCGAGCGGCGGAACGGTTTCCGCGCAGGTTTACCGTCCCGCGGTCGCGTTCATGAGCAGCGGGATCGGCGAGCTGTTCGCCTCCGTCGTGATGCCCGTCGCCGTGGTCGTCATCGTGCTGGCGTTCATCGGCAATCTTTCCCCCGACGTTCGCACGGAAAAGCTGGGGGATCTATTTAAGAGCGTCAGCAAATGGTTGATAGGGTTTACGCTCGGGCTGTTCAGTCTCTTTCTCACCGTGCAGGGAATCACCTCCGCGCAGTACGACGGAATGTCGCTCCGCGCCGCAAAATACGTCATTTCGGGATCCGTTCCCATCGTGGGCGGTTTTCTTTCGGGAGGGGTGGAGGTCGTTCTGGCGGGAAGTGCGCTCATTAAAAACGCGCTCGGCTCCTTTGCCGTCTTTCTGCTGTTCGGAACTCTGCTGCGCCCCGTCGTTTTATATGCCGCGTTTCAGATATTTTTGCGACTGTCTGCCGCCGCAACCGAACCGGTGGGCGGGAAATTTTCCGCCTTTCTCTCCCGTCTGGCGCAGGATTCAGGCTATTTCTTCGCCGCGGTCCTCAGCATGGCGTTTTTATACTTTTTAACGCTGCTGCTCCTCATTTTCTCTTCGGGGGTCATTCTGTAATGAAGGCGTATATTTTGTCGATCGCGGGGGCGGTGCTCCTGTCCGCGGTAATCACAGCAATCGCCCCCAACGGAAAAATGGGCAAATTCGTAAAGGGCACGTTAAAGCTTCTCGTACTTACAATCATGCTTGCTCCCATGATAAGCTGGACGGGAAACAAATCGTTTTCGTTTCCGAGCGGGTCTTACACCTCCGACGAAAGCTATTTTGCCGCCTGCGCGGAAATGATGGAGCGCTCCGACGAAGAGGCGATCGCGGCATTTTTAAAGACGGAATATTCGGTGGAATCGCAGGCAACGAGCGAAAGAGAGGCAAAAGCGGGCTTTTCCGTCAAAAAAATCACGGTAAAAATTACGGATTTCGGAATAATCGAGCAAGACAAGCATATAGATATCATAGGCAAAATTCAAGGCGCGCTTGAAAAAAAATACGGTTGCCCCGCGGAGGTTTCTTGAATCGGGAAAGAATAAAATCGTTTTTTGGAAACAGAACCGTTAAAATACTGTTGATAGCGGCAGCCGCGCTATTGTTGCTGCTTGCGGTGTGGAAGGTGTTTTTCCGAGCAACCGACAAGCCGACACCTTACGAGGCGACGGCGCAGGAGGAACGGCTCTCGAATTTGCTCTCACAAATAGAAGGCGTGCAAAACGCTACGGTCATGATCAGCTTAGCGGACGGCGCACCGGTCGGCGCGGTTGTGGTGTTCGACGGGGCGGACAGTATCTTAACCCGAATTCGGGTGATCGACGTCGCTTCGAACGCGCTCAACCTAAAAAAGGAGCTCATCCTCGTATATCCGTCGTAATCGGCGGCAAAACAAAAAAATCTTTTAAGTTTAAGGAGATAAAAAATGTCTAACACCAAAAAAATCGCACTCATGTCTACTCTTGTACTGCTTCTTGCAGTGACCGCCGTATTCAATTTTGTACTGGCGGGAACGCGCACCACCGAGGTAAACGGCACGGTAAAGGCGAACTATTTCACCACCTTCCGTGCCAACCGCAGCACCACGCGAAGCGAAGAATTCGTTCAGCTCGACAGCGTGATCGCGGCGTTCGCACCCGAAACCGAAGAGTATAAGCAGGCGGTTTCCGAAAAGCAGAAAATGGTCGAGATCATGGAAGACGAACTCGTTATGGAGTCCATCATCAAAACGCTCGGCTTCTCCGACGTCGCGGTTTCCATCGGCAGCGACTCCTCCAACATTAACGTATTTATCAATTCCAACGAGCTGACGGAGGATACGATCGTAAAAATCTTTTACGCGCTCGAAATCGAACAGCAGATTCGGGACGGAAATATTATAATTATGCCCGTATATGCGGAAAGTTGAGAAAAAACAGTAGTATATTTTTAAAGTTTGTGTTATAATAGCGTTTGAGGAGTACGAATATGGCAAGTATCAAGTACAATCCAAACGGACAGAAGGGAAAAATTACCTACAATGCGGACATTGTAAGCGGAATCGTCGTGCTCAGCTTGCAGGAAACGGAGGGAATCGAAATGGTTCCGTCCAAAAGCAAGGGCATCAAGCTCTGCTTTGAAAAAGAGGGGATCTTTGCCGACGTTTCGGTGATCGCGCACTACGGTTACAGCGTGCCCGAGCTGGCGTTCCGCATTCAGCAGACCATCAAACAGATGGTGGAATCCATGACGAAGTACAAAATCGCCAAAGTGGACGTTCACGTTCAGAGCGTTGTGTTCCCGACGGCGGCTCCCGCCGAGCAGGAGGATGCGCACGCCGACGAGGCAGGCGACTCCGGACGGGAAGAGAACGATACGAAAAACAATTAAACGCATATTCCCTTTCCCTTGCGGAGGGGGAATTTGTCGTAACGAGGAATGTATGAGAAGCGATGCGAGAGAGGCTGCGTTTCAGATCGTGTTTGCAAGGCTGTTTCACGGCGACTGCACCGAGAATTTCCGAAACGCCCTCTATAAAAAAGCAAATTTAAACAAAGAGGAAACGGCGTTCGCCGAGCGGCTGGTTGCGCTTGCGACCGAGCACGAAGCGGAATTTTTAGAACTGCTTACGCAGAAAGTCACGGGATATTCCGAGCAGCGGATCTATCCCGCGGATAAGGCGGCGATGCTCGTTGCGCTTGCCGAAATCAAATACTGCGACGACGTTCCGCCCGTGGTTTCGGTAAGCGAAGCGACGGCGATCGCAAAAAAATACTCCGCCGAAAATTCCGCCGCGTTCGTCAACGGCGTGTTGGGGGGGATCATCAATTCATGATACTGATCGACGGCAAGCGCACGGCGAACGAAATCGTAGAAGAGTTAAAGCCGCGGACCGCCGCATTCGAACAAAAATACGGCAAAAAAGCGGGGCTTGCGGTGGTGCTGATCGGGAACGATCCCGCCTCCGCCGTTTACGTGCGCAATAAAATCAAAAAGTGCGCGGAGGCGGGAATCGCCTCGTTTCCGCATTATCTGCCCGCCGAAACGTCGCAGAAGGAAGCGGAAGAGCTGCTCGAAGCGCTCGCGGCGGATTCGTCCGTGCACGGAATTTTGGTACAGCTTCCGCTGCCCGCACATTTAAATGCCGACCGTATCCTCGCAAAAATCCCCGCCCATAAGGACGTGGACGGTTTTTGCGCGGAGAATATGGGAAAGCTCGCCCTGAAAGAAGAGGGCTGCGTTGCCTGCACGCCGCTGGGCGTGACGGAGCTTTTCAAACGTTACGGCATCCAAACCGCGGGAAAGCGCGCGGTCGTTCTCGGGCGCAGTAATATTGTAGGAAAGCCCATGGCACTGCTTTTATTGAATGCGGACGCGACCGTTACCGTATGTCATTCCCGCACGCAGAACTTAAAAGAGGAATGCGCGCGGGCGGATATTCTGGTAGCCGCGATAGGAAAACCGAGATTCGTTACCGCAGACATGGTAAAGGCGGGCGCCGCCGTAATCGACGTCGGGATAAACCGTCTTGCGGACGGTACGCTCTGCGGCGACGTCGATTTCAAAGCCGTCAAGGAAAAGGCGGCGTATCTCACGCCCGTTCCGGGCGGAGTGGGACCGATGACGATCGCCATGCTGCTCGCGAACACCATGCGCGCGGCGGAGAGAAACCCATGAATTTTGCCGAACGCTATCAACAATATTATAAGGCGTTCGAAACGGAGCTGATACGCTTCTGCGCAGACATGAATTTTACGCCTGCCGTGCTTACAGAGAGCATGCGCTATTCGCTTCTTTCGGGCGGAAAACGGGTGCGCCCCGTTCTTTTTCTTGCCGCGGCGGACTGCCTCGGCGTGCCTTACGAAGCGGAGTTGAATTTTGCACTCGCACTCGAATGTATCCATACATATTCGCTCATTCACGACGACCTTCCCGCCATGGATAACGACGATTACCGCAGGGGACGGGAATCCAACCATAAAAAATTCGGCGAAGCTAACGCCATTTTGGCAGGCGACGCGCTGCTTTCCTACGCGTTTCAGCTTTTACTCGTCGAAAGCGGAAAGAGCGACAGACATTTACGGGCTGCGCTTGCGCTTTCTCGTGCGGCAGGCGCGGAGGGCATGGTTGCAGGGCAGTCGGCGGACCTTCTTTCGGAGGGAAAAGAGGCGGAACGGGATACGCTATCCTTTATTTACGAGCATAAGACGGGCAAGCTCGTGCAGGCGCCTCTGGTGATGGCGGCAATGCTGGCGGGTAAGAACGAAGCGCAAATGCGCGAATACGGGAAAAATCTCGGGATCCTGTTTCAGATCACGGACGACATTCTCGACGTGAAAGGGGAAAATTCCGCCATGGGCAAGACGCTCGGCAAGGACGAAAAGGCGGAAAAGCTGACCTGCGTGCGGCTATACGGCGCGAAGCGCTCCGAACAGCTTGCAGACGAGTGCGCGGCAAACTGTCTTGCCGCACTCGACAGGATGGAAAACGCGGACTTTTTAAGAGAGTTCGTGTATTTCGTCCGCAACAGAAATCATTAAGGGGAAAATAATTTGAAAAACATTTCGCACGGAGAGCTGAAAAACGCCTCCGTTTCTCAATTAAAAGAAATCTGCGAACAGTGCCGAAAAGAAATTTTCGAAACCGTTTCGCGCGTGGGCGGGCACCTTTCTTCCAATCTGGGAACGGTGGAGCTGACCGTGGCGCTGCACCGAATATTCGATTTTCCCAAGGATAAGCTCGTATTCGACGTGGGGCACCAATGCTACACGCACAAGCTGCTTTCAGGTCGGGCAGACCGCTTTTCCACCCTCAGACAAAAGGGCGGCATTTCAGGCTTCCCTAAACGCGAGGAGAGCGAATTCGACGCATACGACACGGGACACGCGGGCACGGCGGTTTCCGCCGCGCTGGGGATCGCCAAGGCACGGGATATCAAGGGGGAAAACTTCCACGTGATCGCCTTGGTCGGCGACGGTTCCTTCAACAACGGACTGATTTTCGAAGCGTTCAACAGCGTGAAAATTCTCAACAGTCCCGTTCTGATTTTGCTGAACGACAACGGAATGTCCATTTCTCCCACCGTAGGGGGCACGCACGGCGTGCTCGACGCCGCGGCGGACGGAAAGAGCGAGCCCGTAAAATTATTCGAACAATTCGGGCTAGACTATATGGGCGAAATCAACGGGAACGATTTAAACGAACTGCTGCCCGCGTTGGAGCAAGCAAAAGAACGGTTAAAACACGGCTGCGTGCTGATGCACGTGCACACGAAAAAGGGGCAAGGCTATCCCTTTTGCGAAAACGCGCCCGCAGAAACGCACGGCGTATGTCCCGGCTGCGCGAATAAAAGCGAATACTGCACGGCGCTGGGCGAAGAGCTTACCGCGCTTGCGGCGCGGGACGGGCGGATCGTTGCGGTGACCGCCGCTATGACGGACAGTCTGGGACTCCGTCCCTTTTTCAACGCATATCCCGAGCGAGCGTTCGACGTGGGGATATGCGAGGAGCACGCCTCCGTACTGTGCGCCTCCATGGCGACGGAAGGATTAAAGCCGTATTACGCCATCTATTCCACTTTTTTACAGCGCGCGTTCGACGAGATCATACACGACGTTTGCGGACAGAATCTGCCCGTCACGTTTTGCATCGACCGCGCGGGAATCACGGGTAAGGACGGGGAAACGCACCAAGGGGTGTTCGACCTTTCCTATCTTTCCTTTATTCCCAATCTCGTCGTGGCAATCCCCAAGGATATCGGAGAATTTCGCGCAATGCTCCGCATGAGCGTGGATTGTCCGTCGCCGCTTGCGATCCGTTACCCCCGCGAAGGGACGGATAGCGACTGCAAATCGGTTGAGATTGGTAAATTTGAAGTTTTGCATAGTACTTTGTCAAACATAGTATTGATTGCGGCGGGGGAGCGGTGCATAACTCTTGCCCGAAAGGTATTAAAAAGAGCGAACGGCGAGGGCATAGACGCAACCTTAATAAACGCCCGTTTTTTAAAGCCGCTCGATTCTGAACTCTTAAACGGATTAAACGCGAACTATATCATAACGCTCGAAGACAATGCGGCAATCGGCGGGCTAGGCGACGCGATCGACCGTTTTTACCTGAACAGCGGAAAGACGATCCGCAATTTCGGACTGAAAGAGGCATTCATTCCGCACGGAGAAGTTTGCTCCTTAGCGGAAGAATACGGACTGAATACGGAACAAATTCTTTCTTGCATGAGGGAGTTTCATGCGCGCGGATAAGTTTTTTGCGGAAAAATACGGCTCCCGCACCAAAGCTCAGGCGGTTTTGGCGCAGGGGCTTATTTTAAAGGACGGAAAACCGCTCGCACCCGACAGCGAATTGAACGGCGGCGAAGACTTCACCTTTCTCGAGCTCGAGCAGCGCTTCGTATCCAACGGCGGCTATAAGCTGTCGCGCGGGCTGGACTTTTTCGGCGAACCCGTTTCGGGCAAAGTATTCGTCGATATCGGCGCAAGCACGGGCGGATTTACGGACTGTCTGCTGCAGCGGGGCGCCCGCCGCGTGTATTGCGTGGACGTAGGGGAAAGCCAGCTGGACGAACGCGTTTCGAGCGATCGCCGCGTTACCGTAATGGACAGGACCAACGCGCGCTTTCTAACGGCGGAAAGCTTTCCCGAACGGATAGAGGGTGCCGTTTGCGACGTAAGTTTTATCTCCTTAAAACACATTTTGCCCGCCGTCAAAAATATACTTTCATGCAATTCATATGCTTGCGTGCTTTTTAAGCCGCAATTCGAATGCGAGGGGCACGGACTGTCCAAACGCGGGATCCTTCCCGTTTCCCGTCATAAGCCGCTTTTGCAGGATTTTTATACATTTTGTGTTCGTTTGGGGTTCGCTCCGCAGAATATTGTAAACGTTCCCCTGCGTCCGAAAAAGAATGTAGAGTATATGGTGAGACTTGAAAGAGACGGAACGCCGCTTCCCCAACTTGATTTTTTGTTGCGGGCGGAAAAAATATTTTAATTTTTTTAAATATTTTTTTGCAAAACTATTGCATTTATACAGAAACGTAGTATAATATACTTGTGAAAATCGGGATATTTTTTAACGGCGCGCAGGTAGACGCTGCAACCGTAACGAACCTTACCGAAACGCTGGCAAAAAGAGGGGCGAAAACGCAGACGTTTTCCCGTACGGAGGAGCTTTCCGCGCTATCCGCCGACTGTCTTTTGGTGCTGGGGGGAGACGGTACGGTTTTGCGCGCCGCCAAGAATGCGGGCGAAGTGCCCGTTATGGGAATCAATTTCGGTACGCTCGGTTTTTTAACCGAGTTCGATCGTACGGAAATCGCTTCCGCCGTAGACTCGCTTTTTACAAATGAATTAAAGCCGTATTTCCGTTCGATGCTGGAAACGGAGCGGAACGGAAACAAATCTTATTGCCTGAACGAGCTCGCGCTCTTCCATCGGATTCGGGAACAGAGCGGCGGGATCGCCCGCATGGAGATGAAAATCGACGGCGCGTTTGCCGGAACGGTCGCCGCGGACGGGCTGATTATTTCCACGCCCACGGGATCCACCGCCTATTCGCTTTCGGCGGGCGGGTGCGTTCTGGCGCCCGACTGCGGCACGTTTTTAATCACGCCCGTGTGTTCCTTTTCGTTGAACAGCCGCCCGGTCGTCTTTTCGGACGACAGCGAGCTGACTGTCCGCACGGGTTCGGAAATGTCCGTGGTAGAGGACGGCTCTCCGCAAGGAGAAACGATAATCGGCGACGAAATAACCGTGCGCAAGGCAAGCCGAAAGGTTTGCTTTCTGGCGAGAGAAAAAAGCGGATTTTACCGCAAGCTCGCCCAAAAAATCAGCGAGCTATAAATGATATTCATAGAATAATTATATTTTCGGGGAATGATTTATGTTAAGAAATGCAAGGCACGACAAAATTCTCGAGCTTATCGAGGAAATGGAAATCGAAACGCAGGAGGAGCTGTGCGACGAGCTTTCCGCCCGCAACTTTGCGGTAACGCAAGCGACCGTATCGCGGGACATTAAGGAGTTGCACCTGTTTAAAGTGCGTGGAACAAAAAAACGTTTCCGATATGCGGCGATCAGCGAAACGGAGGGCGGCATTTCCGAAAAAATGCGCATCCTTTTTTCCGAGTGCGTGTTAAATATCCGTACCGTCGGCAACGTAATTGTCATTAAAACGATCAACGCGAACGGCGGAAACGCTGCATACGTCGTCGACAGGCTCGATTATAAAGAAGTCGTGGGAAGCGTCGCGGGGGTGGATACGGTATTTTCCGTGTGCGAATCTCCCGAGAGCGCGAAAATCGTGGCGAACAGGCTGGAAGCGATCGTAAAGGGATAATATGTTAAACAGACTTACCGTACAAAACGTGGCGCTCATCGAACGGGCGGACGTGGAATTTTCCGAAGGGCTCAACGTCATTTCGGGCGAAACGGGCGCGGGAAAATCCGTCCTGCTCGATTCGATCGACTTTGTGTTGGGCGCTAAGGCGGATAAAAGTATGATTCGCTACGGCGCGGACGAATGTACGGTGCGCGCCGAGTTTTCGGATTACGGAAAAACGGTAAGCGAGCTATTAAAGGAATTCGATATAGAGCCCGAGGACGTGCTGGTGATTTCCCGGAAATTCACCGCCGAAGGGAAGGGCGGCATCAAAATAAACGGATGCGGAGCAACGGTTTCGATGCTCCGCCGTATCGGCGCATATCTTGTGGACGTTCACGGACAGAGCGACCACTTTTTTTTGTTGGAAGAGGGCAACCAGCTCCACCTGCTCGACGCCATTGCGGGAGAGGCGGTCGCCGCGCAAAAGGAAGCGCTCGGAAAGCTGTTATCCGAACGGAAAGATATTTCCGAAGAACTGAAATCGCTCGGCACGGACGAGGGCGAACGGGAGCGCGAAGCGGACATTCTGCGCTATCAGATAGCCGAAATCGAACGGGCGGATTTGAAAGAGGGCGAAGAGGAGGAGCTGCTCGCCTTAAAAAACCGTTTTTTCAATTCGGAAAAGCTGCTGAGTGCATTACGCGGCGCGGAAGAATATCTGCTGTCGGACGGAAACGGCGGAATAGACGCCGTGCACGGCGCGATCCGCTCGCTGATCGCCGCTTCGAAGTACGACCCTGCGGCGGACGGATTATCCGAACGGTTGCGCGCTTGCGCGGACGAGCTTTCGGACGTCGCTTCGGCAGTGGAATCGCTTGCCGAGGGCGCGGAGTTCGACGAAGAGGAAATCGAACGGATAGAAAACCGCTTGGATGAAATTAAGACGTTAAAGAAAAAATACGGCGCGGATCTTGCGCAGATCCAAACCTTTTACGAGCGCGGCAAAGCGCGGTACGAGCTTTTAACGGACAGCGGAGAACGCTTCGGAAAGCTCTCGAAAGCGCTTGCGGATCTGAACGATAAAATTTACGCTTGCTGCACGCAGCTTTCCGCCCTGCGCAAGCAAGCCGCGGAAGGATTTACGGCGCGCGTCACCGAAGAATTGCGGACGTTGAATATTTCTTCGGCGCATTTCCGGGTACAGTTCGACGAATTTTCTCCGCAGGACGCGGGCAAAGCGGGAAAAGAGGGGCTGGACAAGCTGCGTTTTCTGTTTTCCGCAAATGCGGGCGAACCGTTAAAAGAGCTTGGAAAAATTATCAGCGGCGGAGAAATGAGCCGTTTCATGCTCGCGGTAAAAGCGCAGCTTTCCGCGGTGAACGAAATCGGAACCTATCTTTTCGACGAGATCGACGCGGGAATCGGCGGAAAAACGGCGCGCGTCGTAGCGGAGAAATTTGCCGCGATCTCCAAGCACGTGCAGATCATTGCAGTGTCGCACTTGGCGCAGATCGCCTCGTTTGCCGATCGGGAATTTTTGATTTTAAAGACCGAGGAGGCGGGCAAAACGGTAACGCTGCTGTCGGAAGTGACTCAAAAGGAGCGGATCCGCGAAATTTCCCGCTTGATCGGCGGAGATCCCGAGAACGCAACTTCGCTCAGGCACGCGGAAGAGCTGCTCGTCTCGGCGCAGGCTTACAAAAAATCCCATTGAACGGATTTCGGATTTCGCGAATATAATTAAGTCGGCTTACGCAAATTACCCCTTGTACGGAGGTTTTCATGCGTAAGCTGAAATTTTATATCACAGCATTGCTTTTGCTGTTTTGCCTGATTCCCGCGGGGGCTCCCGTTCGGGCGGACGCGGCGGCAAACTGTTATTATGTAGGCGGAATGACGGTCGGTTTTTCGCTGTCCGCGGGCGGCGCGGAAATTATAGGACTGAACGCCGTAACGGCGGAGGACGGTACGTATCACCCCGCAGAGGATGCGGGAATCCGCGCGGGCGACTGTATTTTGGCGGTGGACGGGATCCGCGTTAAGACGATTTCGGAGCTGAACTCCGCGCTCGAGCGCAGCGGCGGTAATTCCGTAACGCTCACGATAAAGCGGGGCGGAGAAACGGCGGAGGTGCCCGTTACCCCCGTAAAGGAGAAAAAAAGCGGAAATTACAAAATCGGAGTTTTGATCCGCGATACGCTCTCGGGGATCGGTACAGTCACGTATATCGACAAACAGACCCTTCGTTTCGGGTCGCTCGGTCACGACGTGTGCGGCGAAGGGATCAACACGCTCGAAATTACGGATAAACGGGTGTTTTTGTGCAGCATTATCGGCGTGAACAAGGGAATCCGCGGCAGAGCGGGCGAGCTTCGCGGACTGTTTATGAACGATAAGGCAATCGCCAAAGCAGACGCCGTTTGCAAAACGGGGCTGTACGGTACCTTTGAAAAAAATTACGATTTTTCCCGTTGCGAATCGGTGCTCGCGGCCCCCGTTTCGGAAGCGACCATCGGAAAGGCATATATCTATTCCACGATCAACGGCGTATGCCCGCAAAAATACGAAATCAGCATTGCCAAAGTGGATGCGGACAATCGCGAAAACAAAAATTTCGTCATCAAAGTGACGGACAGCCGATTGCTTGAAGAGACGGGCGGCATCGTGCAGGGCATGAGCGGAAGCCCTATTTTACAAAACGGAAAGCTGATCGGCGCGGTCACGCACGTATTTTTGAACGATCCTGCGCGCGGGTACGGAATCGCGATCGAGAATATGCTCGGAAAATAAAAAAGTGCAAGTTAAAGAGGGGAATCTCATATAATGGTATATGAGATTCCTTTTTCCCGTGCGGGCGTGCATGGAACGCGCGATCAGGCGCAAGAAGACGATCATCGCGCTTGCCGTGCTCTGCCTGATCAGTTTTATATTGGGCATCGTATTTATAAAGACGCCTGCCGCATACGAATATTATTTAAAGCTGTGCGACAGATTTATCGACCGCGTTTGTTTTTCGCAGGTGAGCGTCTTATTGATTTTTGTCGAGCGGACCGTCGGATTTACGCTGATCGTCATGCTGCTGCTCGTGGCGGGAGTGCACCCCGCGGGGCTGATTTTGCCGCCTGCGCTGCTTGTCTATCGCTTTTATACGTTCGGCGGAAGCGTCGCTATTTTTCTTTCGGTATACCGCATGACGGGCGTGCTTATCGTTACGGTTTTGTATCTTCCCGTTCATCTCTTAATAGATATCGTCTGCATTGCGGCGACCTCGCTTTCCTGCTCGCGCGCCTGCCGTTTCCGCTTTTCGAAAGACGACTTCTGCGAGCTCGGTAGCGACCTTGTGATCCTGTTTGCGCTTATCGCGGCGATCTGTCTGTTGGAAATGCTGCTTCTGCTCGTTCTGTTTCATCCGCTCGGAAATATTCTGTAACGAATAATTTAAGAAATTCCGCACAAAATAGGGGCATGAAAAAGTTATTGTTGATTGCCTGTGCGGCAACCGTCGCGCTGGGGGCAGCGGGAAACCCGGCACGCGTTACCGCCAAGGCGGAAGAAGAAAAAATGCCCTGCAAAGCGGCGTATTCGTGCGACTACGACAGCGGAACCGTCGTCTATGCGCAAAACGAAACCGCCCGCCTACCCATTGCAAGTATGTGTAAAATCATGACGCTGCTGCTTTCCTTCGAAGCGGCGGAAGCGGGCGTGATCTCTTACGACGAACAAATTACCGTAAGCGAGAATGCCGCGGGAATGGGCGGTTCGCAAGTATTTTTGGGCGCGAATCTCAGCTATACCGCGGAACAGCTGATGAAATCGGTGGCGGTATGCTCGGCGAACGATTCGTGCGTGGCGCTTGCCGAACGAATTGCGGGAAGCGAGGCGGCGTTCGTTGCGAAAATGAACGAGCGCGCGGCGGCGCTCGGCGCGGAAAACACGCTGTTCGCCAACTGCACGGGATTGCCCAAGGACCCGCAATACTCGTGCGCCAAAGACGTTTCGGCAATGCTGCGGGAAATGATCGGTCATCAGAAATATTTCGAATTCAGCAAGGTGTGGCTGGAGGACTTTGCCCATCCGGACGGCAGAACCATCAGCATGACCAACACGAATAAGCTGATCCGCGGCTACGAGGGCTGCGACGGCGGAAAAACGGGCTTTACGAACGAGGCGGGTTTCTGTATCGCCGCCACGGCAAAGAGGGCGGAGACGCGCATCGTATCGGTCGTCATCGGCGCCGACAGTTCGAAAACACGGTTTGCCGCCACAAAAGGCCTGCTCGACTATGCGTTCAACTGTTATGAAAACATAAAGGTGCTGGAAGCGGGGAAGTCCTTGGAACAAAAGCTGACCGTTTCGGGCAGCAAGGTGAAAGAAGTCGAAATTTATCCCGAAACCGCGCTGTGCGTATTCGGCAAAAAGGGCAACAGGGACGGACTTTCCGTAGAATACGTTCTGCCCGAAACATGCAAGGCGCCGATCGCGGAGGGCGACGAAGTGGGCTGCGCAGTACTCTATAAAGACGGCGTAGAGGTCATGCGTACCCGTCTGCTTTCCGCCCAAACCGCCGAACGCTATTCCTGGTGGGACGCGCTGAGGGAAAGTGCCCGTAATTGGAATTAAATTTTTAATATTTTGCATAGTAATATGCGTGACATAGTATTCGATAAAATGCTATGTCACGCTTTTGTTTTCGGAAACCGTAAAAATTACTTGCAATTTTTTTTACAATCGTCTATAATTGTAAAGATGAGCCTGAACGATTTATTCTATTACATTGCCAGCTTTATCGCGGTCGTGGCGGTGCTTACCATGCACGAATTCGCCCACGCGTTTGCGGCATATAAATGCGGCGACCCCACACCGAAGTGGAACCGCCGTTTAACGTTAAATCCGCTGCGTCACTTCGACGTTACGGGTTTGATTTGTTTTACGCTGGTCGGATTCGGTTGGGCAAAGCCCGTGCCAATCAATCCGAATAATTTCAATCATTACCGCAGAGGACTTGCGATTACGGCAAGCGCGGGTGTGATCGTAAATTATATTTTTGCGTTTTTATGGTATCCTATCTTCTGCGCGATTCTCTTTTACGCGCTTCCGAACGTCGATTCGCAGTACGGAGCAAGCTTTTTGTACTTCCTGTTTTATCTGCCGTTTGCGTACAGTCTTTCCTTTTGCGTGTTCAACCTGCTCCCGTTAAATCCGCTGGACGGTTTCCGCATTGTGGAAGCGTGCAGCAAACGCCGCGGCAAGGTGTATCGGTTTTTATATAAATACGGGCATTGGATCCTGCTGTTTTTGATTGTCGAAAGCTTTATCTGCCGCATTTTTACCGAATATCTCGGCGCGGGCGTGATAGGAACGCAGGGCGTTACGGTAATGGGGTATTTGGATATTCTGGGTTGGTTTATGACGTTTGCCACAAAAATTTTCGGGCATCCCATCACCGCTCTTTGGGGGTTGATTCCATGGTAAACCGTGAAAAATTCGAATCGGTCGTTGATTATACAACCGTCCTGGACAACTTCGAAGGACCGCTCGACTTGCTGTTATTCCTCATCAACAAAGAGGAAATCGAAATTAAAGACGTTTTCGTTTCGCAGGTGACCGAGCAGTTTCTCGAATACATGAAAGGGCTGCCTTATCTCGACGTGGACAAGGTAAGCGAATATTTAAACATAGCCGCCACCATTATTAAGATAAAAGCGCAGGCGTTGGTGCCTAATTTACAGGAAGATCCCGAGCTGGAAGAGGAGATCGAAAAGGACAAAGCCGAGCTCATCCGCGCCTTAGAGGAATTCCGTCTGATCAAGGAAGAGACCAAAAAGCTGAAAGAAATGGAAACAATCGGCTACTTTTTCAAGCAGCCGGACAAGAACGTCGGCGAAGTGAAAACGGTCTTTTCGGTAGAGCACCTCACGCTCGACGGGTTGATTTCCGCCTTTTCCGCGCTTCTGTTAAAGCGGGAAAAGACGATTGAAGAGCAGGAAACGCGCGAGATCCCGCGGGATGAATTTACGGTAGGACAAAAAGTTACGTTTATTCTCGAAAGCTTGGAAAGCAGAAAGGAAGTCGAATTCGAAGAGCTGTTCAGCCAAAGCTATACGAAAGCGGAAATCGTGACCACCTTTCAGGCAATGCTCGAGCTTTTAAAGCATCAGTTTTTAAGAGTGCGCCAAACGGACGCGTTCGGAACGATTTATATTTCGAAAAACCCCGACAGGAACGAGGAGGAGACCCTTGGAACAATTGACGAATATAATTGAGGCGATCTTGTTTGCCTCGGGAAACGGCGTGCTGCTTACGGATATCGCCGATAAATTGAACGTGACGATGGGCGAAGTGAAAAAATCGCTTGCAAAGCTCAAAGAAAAATACGGCGAAGAGGGCGGAATCCAACTGCTTGAATTCAACAAAAAGGCGCAGCTCGGCTCTAATCCCGCATATAAAACTTCGGTCGAGGCGGTACTCAACCCGATCCGCGAAAAGGAACTCACCCGCACGATTTTAGAGTGCGCCGCGATCATCGCCTATAAACAGCCCATCACCCGCACGGAAATCGAGCTTTTGCGCGGGCTGAACAGCGACTATGCGGTAAACGCGCTTTTGGAATTGAAGCTGATCGAGCCCTGCGGAAGAAAGGACGCCGTCGGGCGTCCCGTGCTGTTCGGAACGACCGACCAATTTTTAAAGAGATTCAAGCTGAATTCGCTTGCCGATTTGCCCGACTACGACGAGCTGATGGCGGCGATCCGCCCCGAGAGCGACCGCGACAGCTACCTCTATGCGCGAGAGGACGGAATAGACGACCGCGAATCCTCCGAGGAAGCCGTGCACGATTTCCCCGCCGAGACGCAGGAAAAAGAGAATTCCCGCAAGAAAAAGACGGAAAGCGAGTCCGAAACAAAAGAGGCGGAAGGCAAAACGCTGGAAGGCGGTTACGAAATTCCCGACTTCCTGCGCGGACTGGACGACGCGGACATCGTAAAAATTTCTTAAATAATAAATAATTTTTAATCATTCGCTCATATTACGGATATGAGCGAATTTTTCGTTTTCTTCGGCTTTTTTTCCACGGTGCTGAATTTTCTGCCCATATTTTTATACACCGACGTCTATTTGGACGTACGGGAAAATAAATGTTGGTTTTCGCTGTCGCTGTATAAGCATTTTAAAATATACGGCGGCTACGCACAGCTGGCGTCGGACGGAATCGCCCTGCACCTCACCAAGAAAAAAGCCGTGTTCGTTCCGTACGACAACATGACGGACACGCGGAAGAAATTCGAAATTACAAAGGGGTTTCAGCTTTGGCGGTTTCATCAGATCGTGGAAACGGGGGGCGCGGAACGGGTGTACGGCGTTTTTCTGGCAACGCTGCTGCAATCGGCAAGCGCCGCGATCTTTTCCGTTCTGCAAACGAAGCATCCCTTTCTGTCGCTGAAAAACAGCACGCTGCTTACGGAGGAGCCCACGCTGAAAGTCACCTTCGAATCGGCTTTGATTTTTAACGTGCTGATCCTGACGATAGCGCTGAACAAAAAATTATTGGAGGCATTTTTAAATTGGATAAGAACAAAAAAATCGACAGCATCTTGGAAAAAACAGCAGAGCAATTAACGGGACTGGTAGACGTGAACACGGTGATCGGAAAGCCCGTGTTTTCCGCCAGCGGAGCGCAGATCATTCCCTTTACCAAAGTAACGATGGGGTTTCTATCGGGCGGAGGAGAGTACGGCGAAGTAAAAGCGGTGAAAGAGGACGAAAGCTTTCCCTTCGCGGGCGGAGCGGGCACCGTGATCAATATAAAGCCATGCGGATTTTTAATCGACGACGGGAAAAATTGCCGTCTTGTTAAGGTCACCGACGACCCTATAGACGGACTTATCGAAAAGGCGGGAAGTCTCATTGATAAAATTACCCAAAAGAACGCGGACTAAACTTTGGCTTGCGGGGATTATCGTTTTTGCGGCGGCGCTGTTTTTCCCGTCCGTTCCGCCCAAAACGGCGTCCGCCGCAACGCCCAGTCGTGCGGAGTGCGTGCTGGAACTCTCTTCGCGGCGGATTCTGCACGGCTCAAATGCCGAAGAGCGGCTTCCCATGGCGAGCACGACGAAAATTTTAACGGCGATTCTCGTCATTGACGATTGCGACTTAGACGAAAGCATTTCGATCCCCGGGCAGGCGGAGGGAGTGGAGGGCTCGAGCGTATACCTGAAAGCCGGCGACAAATACACCGTGCGCGAGCTTCTGTACGGACTGATGCTGCGTTCGGGCAACGACTGCGCCGTTTCTCTCGCCCTGCACCACAGCGGCAGCGTGGAAAAATTTGCGCAAGCAATGAACCGAAAAGCGCTCTCTTTGGGCGCCGAACACAGCCGATTCGCAAATCCTCACGGACTTCCGCACGAGGGACATTACACGACGGCGCGCGACCTCGCCTTAATTTCTGCCTATGCGTTGCAAAACGATACCTTCCGCGAAATCGTTTCGTGCAAATACTATGCGCCGCGCGGATGGGCGAACAAGAATAAAATGCTCACCGAGTACGAGGGCGCGCTGGGCGTAAAGACCGGATTTACGCTGCGGGCGGGGCGGTGTCTGGTAAGCGGCGCGCAGCGCGACGGCATGACGCTCGTTTGCGTGGTGCTCAACAGCCCGCAGATGTTCGAACGCTCGGCGGAGCTGCTCGATTCGGCGTTCGGCGCCTATCGGCTTACCCGCCTGTGTTCGTCGCAGGAAGGCTTCGAAGGATTTGCCTGCCGTTCGGACTTTTACTATCCGATCACAGATGCGGAACGGGACAAAATTCGGATAGAAACGGAGCTTTTGCCCGAGCCGCCGCAGGAAATCGGCGGGTATGCGGGAATCATGAAAATATACCTTGAAAATCACTTGCTTTTTTCGCAGAATTTATATATGATATAAATGCGGAGCGGGGCGCAAACGCGCCCCTTATTTTTTACCATGCGAATCAATAAATTTTTGGCGGAACAGGGAATCGGCTCCCGCCGCGCCTGCGACGAGATCGTCGCCGAGGGAAGAGTGAGCGTAAACGGCAAGACGGCAAAGGCGGGGGATGACGTGACGGGCGAGGACGTTGTGTCGCTCGACGGAAAAATTCTCTCGCACAAGGTGAAATACGAATACTATCTGTTAAACAAGCCGAAGGGCTGCGTCTGCACCGTGTCGGACGACAAAGAGCGCAAGACGGTAATGGAGCTGCTTCCGCAAAACGCGGGACGGGTGTTCCCCGTCGGACGGCTGGACTATGACACGGAAGGACTTTTGATCCTCACCAACGACGGCGATCTGGCATACCGCCTTACCGTTCCCAAAAACGAAATCCCCAAAACCTATTTGGTGCGCGTGGAGGGAACCGTGACCCAAACTCAGTTAAACCGCCTGCGCGCGGGCGTGGAGATCGAACGCGGGGTAATCACGAAAAAATGCAAAATCGTCGTGATCGAAACGGATAAGAAATATACGAAAATGCACGTGACGATCACCGAAGGGAAAAACCGCGAAATCCGGAAAATGTTCGAAGTCGTAGGAAAGAACGTAGATTTTTTAAAGCGGATGAAAATAGGGGATTTGACCCTTACGGGACTCGACCGCGGCGCCGTTCGCCGCCTCAGCCCCGAGGAAGTGTTTTATCTGAAAAATCTGTAACAAAACGGCACGCGAATGAAAAAGCAAGGAATCAACATAAATTCCTTGCTTTTTCATTTAAAGATTGCTTCTTAAAAGCCCGATCACCTTTCCTAAAATCCGCACGCCGTTTTCGTCGTCCAGCACGAAATCGGAAAGGGCACTGTTTTCGGGGTGGAGGATCACTTTGCCGTCGCGGCGGAAATACCGCTTTACCGTTGCGCCTTCCTCCACGCCGTCGTCGAACATCGCGACCACGATATCGCCGTTCTGCGCGGATTCCTGCTTACGGACTACGATTTTATCACCGTTAAAAATTCCCGCCTCGATCATACTTTCGCCGCGAACGGTGAGCATAAAGAGATTGTCGCCCTTAAACTCGGCGGAGGGGAGAGAATAATAACCCTCGTAATTTTCGGTCGCCAGCACGGGTTGACCCGCGGTAACCGTACCGATCAGAGGAACGGTAATGCTTCCGCCCCCGCGGACGGCAACGGCGCGCTTTTTATTCTCCGCCTTGCTCAGATGACCCATGGCTTTCAAGCGGTTTACGTAGTCGTATGCAGTTGCGGTCGATTTAATATTCAGCGCGGCACAGATATCCCGCACGGTGGGCGGAAAGCCGTTTTCGTCGCTGTATTGGTTAATAAAATCGAGCACTTCGAATAATTTACTTTTATCGAGCATGATTCCCTCCTATTTAAGTCGATTATATCACAAACGAAGAAAAATTGCAAACATTTGTTTTAATTTTTTTAAAAATTTTTTCTCTTTTTCCTTGTTTTTTTGTATGTTATCCTTTATAATAGAGGGGAAAAGAGCGGAAAGGGAGTCTTTAAAATGGAAAAAACAATGTGCGTGCTGGACGAAACTAAGGAATGCGATAACTGCATGGAATGCGAAACGTGCGATCTCGATCCGGACAAAATATGCGATAACTGTGGAAAGTGTCTGGAAATCAAAGAATTCGCAAGCATTAAAATCGACAAAATTTATACCGATCCCAAAGACTATAAGGAAGACAAATAAAAAAGCGCCGCTATTGCGGCGCTTTTATTTTATGATCCAGTGCCGAAAGGATTGCGCGTGGATCGTCGGCAAAATCACGCGGAGCTCGATCCCGTCGTCCGTGTAGCGCACTTCCTGTTCGTATAACAGCGAACGAAAGGGGGCGAACGCAGCCGAGTCCGCATAAGGTATGAAGAGGGTAACGCGGCGGAACCCGTCTTTCAATGTTTCCATAATGCGCGCCTTTAAGCCGTCGAGTCCCGTGCCGTTCTTTGCGGAAATCAATACGGCGTCCTGCGGCAACGCCGCGCTCGGCGCCGCCAAATCGCACTTATTCACAACCACGAGGTAGGGCGCGGAAAACTCCATGGACCGCAACGTTTCAAGCGTCGTGTCGAGCTGCATTTGAAAATCTCCGCTTGCGTCGCAAACGATGAGCGCGAGGTCGCAGTTTAACGCGCTTTCCAACGTGGAACGAAACGCCTCGATCAGATTATGCGGCAGCTTTTGCAAAAATCCTACCGTATCTACAAGCAGAAAGGGAACGTTTTCGATGAAAAGCCCGCGCGCCGTCGGATCGAGCGTGGCAAAAAGGGCGTTTTTTACAAACACGTCCGCGCCCGTGAGCGCGTTCATCAGCGTGGATTTTCCCGTGTTGGTATACCCCACCAGCGCGATCGTTCTAACGCGCTCCTTTTTCCGCCGTTCCGCCTGCAAGCGCCGCCGCTGTTCGGTTTGAGAAAGCTTCTCTTCCAGATAGCGGATCCTCGTTCGGATATGCCGACGGTCCGTTTCTAGCTTGGTTTCGCCAGGACCGCGCGTACCGATACCGCCGCCAAGCCGCGAAAGCGCCGCGCCCTTGCCCTTTAAACGGGGATACAGATATTTCAGCTGCGCAAGCTCCACCTGAATTTTGCCCTCGTTGCTCGCCGCCCGCAGCGCAAAAATATCGAGGATCAGCGTCGTGCGGTCGATTACCTTTCTGTCGCCGAGCGCGGCGGAGATATTCAGCGTTTGGGAAGGGGAGAGTTCGCCGTTAAACAGTACGGTCGTATCCGAATCGGATAAAATTTTGTTTATTTCTTTCAGCTTTCCTTCGCCGACGTAAGTGGCGGGATTTATTTCACGAATATTTTGATAAACGGTGCCGTCGTACTCCGCGCCCGCGCTCTCGACCAGCGCCACCGCTTCTTCGTGCAATATCCGCGCGTTTTCACCCTCGACGGGCTGTATGATAAAAATGCGTTCCGCGTTCATTCGTCCTCCTTGCGGTGCAGCCGAACGGCGCCCGCTACCGAACGGCGGTGATCCTCGGTGATGGCAGCATAGTGCTTGCGCGTCGTGTTTACGTCCTTGTGTCCGAGCACGTCGGCAACGATATAGATATCTCCCGTTTCCCGATACAGTGCCGTGCCGTAAGTGGAGCGCAGCTTATGCGGCGTAATTTTTTTGAGAGGTGAGACGATTTTTGCATACTTTTTTACCAGATTTTCCACCGCGCGCACTGTAATTCTGCGGTATTGCAGCGAGAGGAAGAGGGCGTGCTCATCGGGAGCCACGCGGGGATCCTGTTCTTTCTGCGCCAAATATGCCGCGATCGCGTCGCCGACTTCATCCGAAAAATACAAAATGGATTGATTGCCACCCTTGCGCGTGACAATAAAAGAATTATTCGAAAAGTCGATGCTTTCGTTATTCAGTCCCACAAGCTCGGAAATACGGATCCCCGTCCCTAAAAACAGCGTTAAAATCGCGCAGTCGCGAATTTTCGTTTTATCGTGATAGCCGTTGGCATGTCCACTCAGCCCGCTGCCGTACTCCGCAACGTCCAGAAGCCGCGAAACCTCCGTCCCTTCCAGGCGAATAATTTCTTTCTCGTGCAGCTTGGGAGTGGGGACCTTCGCCGTATTGTTCACCTCGATCAGACCTTTATTAAAAAAGTAACGAAACATCGAGCGAACGGTGGAAAGCTTGCGCGCCTTTGCCCGCTCGTCGCAGGAAAGCCGCTTTTCCCCGAATCGGTAATTAGACAAATAGCTCAAATATATTTCTATGTCGGTATCGGTCACTGCATCCATATCTTCTAGGGTGAGCTCGCGCACCGTCTTTTTGCCGCCGTATTTTCGCTTGGCAAGAAAATCGAAAAATATGCGCAAATCGTAACAGTAATTCAGGCGCGTAAGGGGAGTTGTCCGCGTTTCCACGCCGCGCAGAAAATCCTCGCAAAAATACGGAAGCTCGCCCAACAGCTCGTCTACTTTATCCAGATTTTTTAAATTCCGTTCCTGATAGTAGTTATCTTGATTTTGTTTCATACAAAAATTATAGCACGCGGAAAAGCATTTGTCAATTTTACGAATAATTAAAATTGCCGTTTTTCGGTATTTCCGTCCCGAAATCCATTCATAGGGGACGGCAAAAATACCTTATTGAAACAAACATAACTATTCGCAAAACCTCAGTTTTACGAATAGATTTGGCTAAAATAGGGCGTTTTTTAAATTTTACGTTTTTTATAATAAAACGTTGCGCCATTTTAAAATCATTTATTTTAACGGCAAACTAACTATAATAAATCTAAAAATATAAAAAGAAATAGTATGCGTGGCATACTATTTCTTTTTTGTGAAGATTCCGTAAGAATTTGCTGCGATCGGTAAAATATCGGTATATTCTTTTCCTGTAAGCAATTCAGCATATGTTCCGACCGTTTCTACGTCGTAACGGTCGAACGAACGGTTTACGTAAATATAAACGGATTTCGATTTTGTATAGCGTTCGAATACAAAGCATTTCCTGTCGGCAAATATTTCTCTGTATTCGCCTTCGGCAAATACCTCGCTGAACACGCCGCGACGGATTTCACCCAAGACGCGATAAAATTCGTATAGTTCCGTATCCCGTTGGTCCCAACGGAAACACCCGCGGCAGAACGGGTCGCAATAGCCTTCCATGCCGTTTTCGTCACCGTAATAAATACAGGGAATTCCCGGCAGCGTAAATTGCAGCAGCGCGGCGGCTTTCAGCCGTTTTTTGCCCTCCGCACGCTCTTCGGGAGAAAGCACGGTAACAGACATTTCTTCCTTATCTGCACAGGGTCTGCCGCCCAAAACGGTTAAAATCCGCGAGGTGTCGTGCGTGCCCAAAATGTTCATTAAACAATCGACCGTCTGCTTCGGATAATTGTCGAGCAGCATGGCGACGGTTTCCCGCAGCGATTTTAAATTACCGCTTAAAATATAGTCGATAACGGCGTCCTTTAACGGATAGTTCATTACACTGTCCAGCTCGGCGCCCTGCAAATATTTTCGGCGCTCATCGTAAGCGATTTTGTTGGAAGCGTCCTCCCAAACCTCGCCGATAATCACGGCGTCGGGATCTTCTTCCTTGACCGAATTGCGAAGCTTTTCCAGAAAGAAATCGGGAAGCTCGTCCGCGACATCCAGCCGATACCCGCCCGCGCCGTTTTGCAACCACTTTTTCAGCACGCCGTCCTTGCCGAAAATAAAATTCTGATACGAAATCGAATGCTCGTTCACGGCGGGCAGAATTTCGATTCCCCACCAGCTTTCGTAGCAATCGGGAAATTGCGAAAAACGATACCACTCGAAATAAGGAGAACTCTTTGACTGATATGCGCCGACGCTGTCGTAACGACCGTACTTGTTAAAATAGCGGCTGTCGTCGCCCGTGTGGTTAAACACGCCGTCCAGTACGATTTTGATCCCCAGTTTTTCCGCATCCTCGGTCAGCGCGCGAAAATCCGCCTCGGAGCCGAGCAGCCCGTCGATTTTCATATAATCGCCCGTATCGTAACGGTGATTGGAGTGCGCCTCGAAGATAGGATTCAGATAGACGACGTTGACGCCGAGCGAGGACAAATAGCCGAGTTTTTCCCGAATTCCGTTTAAATTTCCGCCGAAAAAGTCGTTGTTGGGAACTTTTCCGAATTCGTTTTTGCGGAACCGCGGCTGTCCGCCCCAGTCGTTTCGCAAAATTTTATGTTCCGAAACGGGAAGATTTCCCGACTTGTAAAATCGGTCGGGAAAAATCTGATACATAACGCCGCCCTTTATCCATTGCGGCGTGCGGTAATCCTCCCGATAAACGGTCAACTGCCAGCTTTCGGGCGAATCGGTAAGAATCCCGCGGCGCAGATCGCCCCGCCCCAAAAACCGATCGCCGATGCGGAAGTCATAAAAATACAGCCCTACCTCGTTCAACCGCAGCGTGAGCGCCCAGCCGTTCTCCTCCGCCTCCATTTCATATTCTACGCAATCAGCCCCGTCGCGGCGGAAACGGAAGCGACAGGGCAAATTTTCGTTTGATTCGGTTTTCAGCACGCGGAACGTAATTGCGCTTCCGCGCGCAACTGCCCCCTTTCGGCTTTTGCAAGCCCGATTCAAGGGATCGTAAAAATAGCTCATAACAACAATTTATTTTTCGATAGGTTTAATGTGCCAGATATTCTCCGCATATTCGCGAATACTTCTGTCCGCCGAGAAATATCCTGCCGCCGCAATATTGCAAAGAGACTTACGGTTCCAGCTTTTCTTATCGCTGCGGTACAGCTCGGACATGGCGCTTTGCGTCTTACAATAGGACTGATAGTCCGCAAGGCACATATACGGATCGGCAACGGGCGAAGAACGCAGCAGGTAGTTGGCAATGTCTCCGAACGACGCGCCGTTAAATCCGACGATAAGCGACTCGATAATTTTTCTCATATCGGCGTCGTGATTGTAATACGCGCTCGAATTATAGCCCTTGCTCCAAATGTCCTTAACCTCTTCGGCGGTCAGTCCGAAAATAAAGATATTGTCGTTTCCGACCTTTTGCGTCATTTCCACGTTCGCGCCGTCGAGCGTTCCCACCGTAAGCGCGCCGTTTATCATAAACTTCATGTTACCCGTGCCGCTCGCCTCCTTGCCCGCAAGCGAAATCTGTTCGGAAATTTCCGAAGCGGGCATCAGCTTTTCGGACATGGTAACGTTATAGTTTTCCATATAGACGACGTTCAGCTTTTTATTGGCTATGGGATTTTTGCGGATATCCTCGGACAGGAAGCAAATCAAACGCATGATCTGCTTTGCCATATCGTAGCCTGCGGCGGCTTTCGCGCCGAAAATATACGTTTTGGGCACAAAGTCGAGATCGGGATTTTCCTTGATCGCGTTATATTCCGATATAATGTGCAATACGTTTAAAAGCTGACGCTTGTACTCGTGCATACGCTTCGCCTGCACGTCGAAAATCGTATTCGGGTCGATTTCGAATCCCTGATGCTTTTTGGCATACTCGGCGAACTGCACTTTCTTCTTCATTTTTATTTCGTCGAGCCGTTTTAAAACGCTCTCGTCGTTTTCGAATTTTGCAAATTCCGCCAGCTTGGAAGCGTCGAGCGCATAACCCGTGCCGATACAGTCGTTCAACAGCTCGCAAAGCTCGGGGTTGGACTGGTTCAGCCACCGCCTGTGCGCGATCCCGTTGGTCACGTTGGTGAATTTTTGCGGGGAATAATCGTAAAAATCCGCAAAAATACTATCTTTGATAATGTCGCTGTGCAGCTCCGAAACGCCGTTTACGTGGTGCGAACCGAGCACGCAAAGATTCGCCATGCGCACCGTATTGTGCGCCAATACCGCCATTCGGGAAATTTTTGCCCAATCTCCGGGGAATCTGTTCCACAAATCGTCGCAGAAACGGCGGTTGATTTCCTTTAAAATGCCGTAAATTCTGGGCAGCCGCCGCGCGATCAGGTCCTCCGCCCACGTTTCCAGCGCTTCGGCAAGCACGGTGTGGTTGGTATAGGCGCAGGTCGCCGTGGTGATATTCCATGCGGTATCCCAATCGAAACGGTTTTCGTCCACCAAAAGGCGCATCAGTTCGGGAATGGCAAGCGCGGGGTGCGTATCGTTGATATGGATCGCCGCCATCTGCGGAAGCTGCGCCAACGAGCCGTAGCGGCGCTTGTGGTCGCTGACGATGCATTGCAGCGACGCGGAAACCAAAAAGTACTGTTGTTTCAGGCGCAGAGACTTCCCTTCGTAATGGTTATCGGAGGGATAAAGCACCTTAGAGATGAGCTGCGCATCGCTCTCGTCGCGCATCGCCTCGTCGTAATTTCCCTGCGAAAACAGCTTCATATCGAAGTTTTGCACGGCGCGGGAACGCCACAGCCGCAGCACGCTGACCGCCTGAGAGTTGGCGCCCGAAACCATCATGTCGTAAGCGATCGCCTCCACTTCCTTGGCGTTGTGGTAAACCGTTTCCATGCCGTGATCCGTCCAGCGCTCCTCCAACTCGCCGTCGAAACGCACGATAAACTGGCGGTCGGTGCGCTGCAACAGCCAAACCTCGCCGCCCGGGAGCCATACGTCGGGCAGCTCGATCTGCCAACCGTCGATGATTTTCTGTTTAAACAGTCCGTATTGATAGCAGATAGAAAAGCCCATCGCAGGATAATTCTGCGTGGCGAGCCCGTCTAAAAAGCAAGCCGCAAGCCTGCCCAAGCCGCCGTTTCCGAGTCCCGCGTCCGGCTCCTCTTCGTAAAGATTGTCCAAAGAGAGCTTAAAGTTCTTCAACGCGCCCGCAACCGCATCACCGATGCCGAGGTTATAAATGCTGTTTTTCAGCGATCTGCCCATTAAAAATTCCATGCAAAGATAATAGACGCGCTTGGAACGGGTCTTTTTCATCTTGTTATAGAACTGCTGACGCTTTTCGAGCATAACGTCGCGCACGCACATTACGACCGATTTGTAAATCTGTTCTACGGAAGCTTCTTTTTCGCTTACGCCGAAATAGCGTTTCAACTTTCCGACGATTTGTTTTTGCACTTCCTGTTCGGTAAGCTTGTTCATCTGTCTGTATTGATCACTCCTAAAAAATTGATATCAACGTTTCATAAGTCCGAGGTAAAGCCCCTCGTAATATTTCGCGGAAGTCGCCCAGCTGAAATCGGTCGTCATCGCGCGCTTTACAAGTCGCTTCCACTCCTCTTTGTTCTGATACACGCCGATCGCCTCGTTAATCACGAAAAGCATATCGTGCGCGTTGTAGCTGTTAAACGTAAAGCCGTTCCCACCCGCGCCGTACGGCGTAATGCTGTCGCGCAAGCCGCCCGTTTCCCGCACGATCGCGACCGTGCCGTACCGCGAAGCGATCATCTGCGACAGTCCGCAGGGCTCGCTCTTGGAGGGCATCAGGAAAATATCCGCGCCCGAATAAATCTTTCTCGAAAGGTCGGAATTGAACGAAATGACCGAAACGACCTTCCCCTGATATCTTCTCGCAAGGTCGGTAAAGTAGTTTTCGTACGTGGAATCGCCCGTGCCGAGCAGCACGAACTGCACGTCCTGACGGAGCACCTGCTCGATCACCTCTTTCACCAGATCCAGCCCCTTGTGCGAGACAAGGCGGGAAATCATGGCGATGACGGGAACGTCCGCGCGCACGGGAAGATTGAGCATCCGTTGCAGCTCCTCTTTGCAAACCGCCTTATTTTCGGGATGCTCCGCATCGTAGTTGGCAAACAGCGAAACGTCGCTCGCGGGATCGTAATAATCAGGATTGATCCCGTTCAGAATTCCGCACAGCTTAAATTCGTTGCGGCGCACGATCGCGTCCAGCCCGTGCGCATAGTAAGCGTCTTTAATTTCGCCCGCATAGGTCGGGCTCACGGTGGAGAACTGCTCGCAGCATTCGATCGCGCCCTTCATCAGATTGATGCAGTTTCCGTATTCGACCAAATGCTTGAAGTTATACGAAATGCCGAACAGATCCTCCAAAATATCCAACGAATATTTTCCCTGATACTCTATGTTATGAATGGTGAACACCGCGCGCATAAACTGATATTCGGGTCTGAAGCAGTAAATCGTCTTTAAATAGATGGCGGAAAGCGCCGCCTGCCAGTCGTGGCAATGCAATACGTCCGGATAGAAATTTAAAAACGGCAAAATTTCCATACTGCTGCGGCAGAAAAACGCAAAGCGTTCTCCGTCGTCGTAGTAACCGTAGCAGCCGGGACGCTTGAAGTAGTACTCGTTGTCGATAAAGTAGAAGGTTACGTTATCCTTTACGTATTCGAAAATACCGCAATATTGATTGCGCCAGGAAAGCGGCACGAAAATATTGCCGATAAAACGAAAATCCTTTCTGTATTCCTTTTTGATATCCTGATAGAGCGGGACGACTACGCGGACGTCGTAACGCTCGTCCTGCGCGATCGCCTTGGAAAGCGAGCCGATCACCTCGGCAAGCCCGCCCGTCGCGATGAAGGGCGCCGCCTCGGACGCCACAAACAAAATCTTCTTTTTGGGCGTGACCTTTACCGCGGGCAAAGTTTCGGCTTGGGGCGCCGCCTCCGTCTTTAATATCTCTACGGGTGTCTCGGGTGCGGGAACCGCCGTTTCTTTTTTCGCGGGCGCCTTTGCGGGCGCCGACTTTTTTTCGGGAACCTTTTTGGGTTCCGTCCGAGCCGCCTTTACTGCGGGTTTCTTTTCCGTTTTCTCGGGTGCGGTTTTATTCGTCTGCTTTTTGGGCGTTGCCGCGGTGGCAGCGGTCTTTTTCTTTTCTTCCGTCGTATTTTTTGTTTCTTTTTTCGCGGGGCTCATAGGTTTTCTCCTTTTATACGGTATTTTATAACATTCTTCCCTTTGCCACAAAGTAAGGCAAAGCCTCGCATCCCGAAAGATGCCGTCTGTCGCGGATTACCACGTTTTTATCCGTAATGACGCAATCGAGCAAAACGCCCGTCCCGATCACGGTTTCCTGCATCACGATGGAATTTTTGATTACGCTTCCCTTCCCGACTTTCACGCCGCGAAACAGAATACTGTTTTCTACCGTTCCCTCGATCGTGCAGCCGTCGGAAATGAGTGAATTGCTTACGACCGCTCCCTCGATATATTTGGAAGGCGCCGAATCGCGGACCTTCGTATAGATGTCCCGCGCCCCGAACAGCTCTTCTCTCACGTCCTTACTCAGCAGTTCCATGCTGTGCTTGTAGTAGTTTTGCAGCGAGTTGATGTCGGCGCAATAACCTTTCAGGCAATAACCGAACACTCTCCACGAATTGATGTTTTTGGTGAGAAGATCGCGACCGAAGCTCGACAGTCCGCGCACAACGGCGTCCTGTATCATGCTTATTAAAAATTCCCGCCGCATCACCATAACGTTTACGTAAACGTTGCCGAAGCCTTTCAGCTTGGGATTGATCTTTACGCCCTTTACCCTGCCCGTCTCGTCCGGATCGAGTGTGATAAAATACGAGGAATCGGTATTATCGTCCCTGTGGTAAACCATGGTGATATCTGCCTGGTTTTCCTCGTGATACTTTAAAATATCGGCGATATCCATGTGCGAAATGCAGTCGCAATCGGAAATCACAACAAATTCCTCGTTGCGGTGGTTTAAAAAGCCAGTAATGCCCTTTAACGCCTCCAAACGGTTGGAATACAGCGTGTCGGTCTCGTCCGAATAGGGCGGCAACAGCACAATCCCTCCGTCCTTGCGCGCCAGGTCCCAATCCTTTCCGCTACCCAAATGGTCGATGAGCGACTGATAGTTGTATTTTGTTACGATACCTACCGTCGTGATCCCGGCGTTTACCATGTTGGAAAGCGTAAAGTCGATCAGACGGTATCTGCCCCCGTAGGGAATCGAAGCCATCGTGCGGTGACGGGAAAGCTCCTGTATATTTTCGTCATGTATGTTCGAAAAAATAACGCCTACTGCCGAATGAGCCATTTTTTATTCCCCCTTGTAATCCTTATCCAGAATTTTTCCGCCGTCGACCGTTACGCCGCGCGCGATCGTGATATCCCTACCTAGCACCGCGATCCCCGCGCCCTCTTTTTTGTCCTTGCCGACGATCGCGCCCTCTTCCACCGTAACGTGTTCGTCGATGATGGAATAGGTGACGACGGCGTTCCTTTTGATAACCGTGTTCGCCATGATCACACTGTCGCGCACGACGGCGCCCTCTTCCACCACAACGTTGGAAGCGAGAACGGAATTCTCCACCTTGCCCTCGATTTCACAGCCGAGCGCGATCATGGAATTATGCACTTCGGCATTTTTGCCGATATATTCGGGCGGTGCCAGCGGATTGCGGGAATGGATCTTCCAGTCGCTGTCCGCAACGTCGAACGCGGGATTTTCGCCCAGCAGATCCATGTTGGATTCCCACAGCGAGGAAATCGTTCCGACGTCCTTCCAATACCCCTTAAAACGGTAAGAGACCATCTTTTCGCCCGCGTTCAGCATTGCGGGCAGGATATTTTTGCCGAAGTCCTTATCCGATTCGGGATCCTTTTCGTCCTCCGCAAGATATTTAAACAACTTTTCGGCGGTGAAGATATAAATCCCCATCGAAGCTAAATTGCTCTTGGGCTGTTTGGGCTTCTCCTCGAACTGATAAATCGTACCGTCCGGATTTGTGTTTAAAATGCCGAAGCGGGACGCCTCTTTCAGCGGGACCTCGATCGCCGCGATCGTGCAGTCCGCGCCCGTCGCCTTGTGCGCCTTTAACATGGCGGCGTAGTCCATCTTATAAATGTGGTCGCCCGAAAGGATCAGCACGTATTCGGGATTATATTTCTGCATAAAGTGCAGATTCTGGAAAATGGCGTTTGCCGTGCCCTCGTACCAGGAGGATTTTTTCTTCGCCTGATAGGGCGAAAGGATATGAACGCCGCCGAACGTGCGG
>CAJUOP010000022.1 GCA_910588465.1 uncultured Christensenellaceae bacterium
TCGGCTTTTACAATGCGCCTATGCCGAAAATGTAACTACGATAAACAGTAATTTAACGATGATAAAAGGCAAGTTATGATATGAAGGATTCTTATACGTCAAAATTTTCAAACAAAAAATTAGCAATTTTAAACAGCGTATTAGTTCTTTTTTATTTCGTGTATTTATCAGTGTTTATATGGTTCGTCGTGGACTTTTTTAAAAATACCTACAATACCGAATTCAATACGGCGGAAACCATAGGTGCGTTTTTTCTTATTTGCAGTGTCGTTTGCAGCTGTCCTATTTCCATTAGTTTATGCCGTATACTTTTCAACACGGTAAAGAAGAGATGGATTGTTTACACGCCTCGCACTTCTTATAACCGCAGAAGAATTGATAGATATACACTGGGAATCGTTGGCGGTTTTGTGGCGGCAATTTTTTTGATTACTGTTTTTGCATTATTTTTTAATAAGCTTTCATGGACAGGTATTCTATCTGTTTGGCTTGCGTTGTTCAATATAATTGGTGCAGATATAATTAGCTTAATATTATATAAATCATACAAATTATAAAGTTTGATTTATTACGATAAATTTCAATTTATCTTTCTAAAAGGTTTGTAGTAAAAAGCTCTCGAACATATCATTCGAGAGCTTTTGTCCTTGCTTGAAATTATAACTCTTAATAATTTAGTTTTTTAATTCCCTATGGGAAGTGCGCTTTTCCCGCGCTTTTATTTTTAAAACCGTTGCGCGACCGAAAAAATTTTGAAAAATTCCGAAAAAAACTTGAAAACGCAACTCAAAACAGCTTGACGGAACTTTTACGATAGCCTATAATGATACGGTAAACAGTGGCGGAAGGGCGCGAACAACTTTGTTTTGCGCGATACGCAAGGGAAGGAGTTACAGAAAATATGAAAACCTATATGGCAAATGCACAGACGGTTGAGAGAAAATGGTACGTCGTAGACGCGGAGGGGATTCCCCTCGGCAGACTTGCGTCGAAGGTGGCTTCCATTCTCCGCGGAAAGAACAAACCGTCGTTTACTCCCAACGTAGACACGGGAGATTTTGTAATAATTTTAAACAGCGACAAGGTGGTCCTTACGGGAAAGAAAACGGAGGACAAATTTTACCGCTATCACACGGGCTACATCGGAGGGCTGAAAGAAATTTCCTACGGCAAGCTCATGGCGGAGCGGAGCGACCTTGCGGTTTACGAGGCGGTCAAGGGAATGCTTCCCAAAAACTCTCTCGGCAGACAGATGATTAAAAAGCTGCGCGTGTACAAGGGCGCGGAACACAACCATGCGGCGCAGAAGCCCGAAGCGTTAAAATTATTCTAAGGCGAGGTAAACGGATATGGCTAAGACGAGTATGAAAAAGAAGATACAGTTTTGGGGCACGGGCAGAAGAAAAAAGGCGATTGCGCGCGTGCGCTTGTTGCCTGCCGGAAGCGGTGCGATCGTTATTAACGATCGCGCTTTGGAGGATTACTTCCCGCAGGGCACCCTTCAATATATTGTAAAACAGCCCTTAAATGAGGTTGGGGCGGACGGAAAGTACGACGTTAAGGTAAACGTAATGGGCGGCGGGCTTACCGGTCAGGCGGGCGCGATCCGTCTCGGTATCGCAAGAGCGCTGCTTCAAAGCGAACCCGAAAGCCGTCCCGCGCTGAAAAAAGCGGGCTTCCTTACGAGAGACCCTCGCGCAAAAGAGAGAAAGAAATACGGTCTCAAAAAAGCGCGTCGCGCTCCTCAGTTCTCCAAGAGATAAAATTTACGCCGACCGCGGAAGTGCGGTCGGCTTTTTTAGAGGTTGTTATGATTTGCGAAAAAGTAGATTTATACGATTTCTTTGCTCTTCCCCGCGAAGGGCGCACGGGCGGATACCTCGCCGTATTCGCTCACGAAAAGGAAACCGAAATTTCCGTGCGCGAGCGTCCTGCCATGCTCGTTGTTCCGGGCGGCGGCTACAATATGCTTTCCGAGCGCGAGGCGGAGCCCGTTGCAACGGCGTATTATGCGCAGGGGTTTCAAACGTTTATTTTGGATTATTCGCTGCAAACCGCCTATCCCGCGCCGCTTATCGAGGCGGCAATGGCGGTTGCCTATATCCGTTTGAGTGCGGAAGCGTATAGGGTAAACAAGTCGCACGTGGCGGCGATCGGCTTTTCCGCGGGAGGAAACCTCTGCGGTATGCTGGCGACGCTGTTTGCGGACGATGCGATAAAAAAGGCGCTGGGCAAGCGGGCGGAGCTCGCGCGTCCCGATGCCGTCGTGCTCGCCTACGGCGTGCTTTCACTGGGCAAATTCGGGCATACGGGAACGGCGGACAATATCACGGGCGGAGACGAGGCGCTGAAAAAGCGGCTTTCCCCCGAGCTCTGCGTGACAAAAGACAGCTCGCCCGCATTCTTGTGGCACACGACCGAGGACGACTGCGTTTCCGTTCAGTGCTCCGTGCTGTATGCGAACGCCTGTCTGGAAGCGGGCGTGCCCGTAGAGCTGCATCTGTTCGAACAGGGGCGCCACGGACTTTCCGTGCTCAATGCGGACGTGCACGGTACGGCGGAAATTCCTTTTGCGCTGGCGCGCAACGCCGTCTGGATAGAACTCTCGTTAAGCTGGCTGAAAATGCGCGGATTCGAAGTGCGCGAAAAAACCGAAGCGAAGTAATTATCGCTTCGGTTACGGTTTTTTTCGCCCGTCTATTTTTTTGGAGATATTCTCGTGCCGCTCGATCAGCGCGGTGAACGCGTCCGTCTGCGGGGGCGTATCGGTAGCGTCGGAGGGGACGGACAGCGCGGGCGGCGGGGCAAACGCTCTGTCGTTTACGTTCGCTTTTTGCACGGGCGGCTGCTCGGCGGATGGTTCCGTTTGTTCGGTTTGCGGTGCTTCCTGTGCGGAAGCGAACGCGGAGAGCGTATCCAAAAGTTCGAAAATTCCGAATTTTTCCATAAAAATTCCTTCCCTTGCGAAAAAAATAAAACAAAACGCGTAAGTTTTAACGTTTTTGATTGCAAAAAGCCTCGTTTTAGTATATAATGAAAGCTGTATCGTTAGAACGCGAAAATCAGATTTGATAAGGAAATACTTCCATGCGTAAAGGTTTTAAAACATTGCTTGTAATTTCAACGGCGGCGGCGCTCTCTCTGGGCGCGCTGTCTCTTACCGCGTGCGACTATAAGTTTACGCCTCTCGGCGGAAACTTCGCGGAGGGCACGGTTAACTCGAACGGCGGCTTTGTGGTGGAAAAGGGCGAGTACGTTTATTTTGTAAACGGCGTGCAGACCTACACCGCCGACAATACGTACGGCACCCCCGTAAAGGGCGCGCTGATGCGCATTAAAAAGATGGACGTCCAAGCCCATAAAAATACGGCGGAAACGGTGATCCCTTCGCTGATGGTTTCGGCGGACTACAAGTCGGGTATTTACGTTTACGGCGACAGGGTTTACTACGCCACGCCCACCAACGTTAAGAATACTTCGGGCGAGGTGGAAAATTCTTACCTCGACTTTAAGAGCGCGAAGCTGGACGGATCGGATATCCGCGATTATTTCCGCGTTTCCAAAAACGATACGCAGTTCCGCTACGTGCAAGAGGGCGAAGCGGTCTATTTGACATATTCCCAAGATTCCGAGCTGCGTTCCTACAATACGGCAAGCGGTACCGAAACGGTGCTTGCCGCGAACGTCGGCGCGTTCGTGTTTGACGCGGGCGATAAAGAAAATCCCTGGATCTACTACACCATGAGCGTGAGCGAAAATATGGATTCGGCGAATTCCGTTTCGCTTGCGTATAATCAGATTTACCGCGTAAAGGCGGACAGAACGGAAGCCGTGTACGAATACGAGTGGGATTGGGAGTATCTCAACGAAAATAACGACGGAAAGGCGCCCTATACCAACCTTGGCGAGATCGTGCTCGACGGGATCGGCAAACTGAACGCGAGCGAGCCTCCCAAAAATTTAACGCACGGGCTGGAAGAGGGCGTCGAGCCCGCGACCCCTAACGGATATACCTACACGTTGCAATCGTACGAGGAGGGCGGGCTGTACTTCGTCCGTTCCGATCTGGCTTCCTCGGGAAGCTCCACTACGGGCGTGGGCGGAAGTCTGTATTATCTTTCCGAGGACGCGTTGCAGGCGGCGGGCTGGAACCCGATTAAGGCGAATCACGCGGGCGAGAATAAGCTCGAGCTGGTGGCGCAGCCCGCAAACACGAGCAAGGCGAGCGCTTCCGCGCTGTTCTATAAAGATACGAACGGACATCACTATATTTACGTGAAGGACGAAAACATCATCCGCGCGGACGTTACCGAAGGCGGCTATGCCGAAGAAACGGTGATTTGTTCGGATGCGAGCGGAGCGACGCTTTTGTTCCTCGACGGCGAATCGGATGAGAAATTCGATTACGTATACTTCTCCCGCACCAGCGGAGGGGGCGTTTCGGTGGAGCGCGCGGTGTACAACGGAAACGGCAAGGATTACGACGTGCTCGACTTCGAGGGAACGGACAATTCCGGCTACAAGCCCGTAAAAGTGCTCGATTTGCAGCATGCGAGCGGCTGGTACCCCGTAGAGATTTTAAACGGCTTTTTATATTATGCGGACGCCGAGTCGATCGGATCGGTTTCTTACAGCTACGTTTCCGTGGTGGATCTGACGGCGGACGGCAAGCTGATGAACAACGTGCAGATCGAGGAGCTGAACAAAAAGTATCAGGCGCTGAACGATTCTTCGGCCAAGAAGGGATTCTTTGCGAAGATGAGCGAAGAGGTTTCGGCGAACGCTTCGGCGGCGATGAAGTATTTCTTCTTCGAGGGAAATGCCGAAACGAAATACGAGGACACGCTGTTCTATTCGAACATTCAGGACGCGATCGCGCTCGGCAAGAAAGCGGACTATCTGTACAGCGAGGACGAGCAGACCGCCTTTAAAGAGTACGTGGCGGGCACGGGAGACGCGGCGGCGTTGGTAGACGAAAACGGAAAATCCTACCGCACGCGCGATTACTTTATTACCCGTCTCGGCTTACGGGAAGAGGCGGACGAAGAGGCGCTGCACGATTACTGGAAGGGCAACCTGCAAAACTATACCGAAGAAGAGGAAGAGGCGCAGCCGCTGGAAGGCTGGCAGTGGGCGCTTATCGGCGTCGCGATCGGCTTAGTCGTCGTCGGCGCGGGGCTCGGAACGTATCTGCTTCTCCGCAGACAGAAGAAGCTCGAAAAGGAGAACGCGCCCAAGGTGGAGCGTCTGCGCGTGGATACGACGGACGACAGAAGCGTGGACGTGTACGCGGACGAGCCCGCGGAGGAAACGGTCGCGGAAGAGACGGAAACGGAGAGCGCGGAGGTCGAGGCGGAAGAGGAAGAATTGCCCGCGGAAGAGCCTGCGGAAGAGTCCGAGGAAACGACCGAGAGCGAGGAAGAGAAAATCGAGCCGAACGGCGAAGAATAAAACACAAAACGCCCGCAGCATTGCGGGCGTTTTTTCTTGAACGTGAAAAGCCGTCCCTGCGAAAATTCCGCAGGGACGGCTTATGTATTCGGTTTATTGCGGCTCCGGCTCTTTTTCGACGGGTCGTTTGCCGTTTATAAAGGCGGACACGTTCTTTCGGCGCATACGCAGCACGAACAGATACAGCGGCGAGCCCAGCCCGAACACCCAAAGCGCTTCCGTCGCGCACAGCGAACCGAAATTTACCCAGTAGGCGATCGCCAACGTGCTCCCCGCCGACGCGTCCCCGCACAGGAACACGATAACGAGGGGGATCACAAAGGCGTTGGCGAGCACGGGGAACAGTCCGCCCGTAAAAATGCGCAGCGCGTGGATTCCCGCGTTTTTCGTCGCTTCCCGAATCAGCCGTCCGACGAAGTAAGTCCCGAGCGCCGCTATCAGCGTTGCCAGCGATCCCACGAACACGTCGTATATTAAAAACGGCGACGCGAGGTTGGAGAGCATACACCCGATATACAGCGCGGGCACCGCCTCGGGAAAGAACAGGGGCAGAACGCACAGCGCTTCCGCGGGACGGATCTGCAATACGCCTTGATACGCAATGGGCATAAAAGCGTAAGTAAGCGCAACATACAGCGCGGCGATAATGCCCGCGCGGCAGATGCGCTTGGTGGTAAAGATTCCTTTCATATTCAATTACCTCGGTTTTTATGCCGCCGAAGAACAATGCCCCGCAAGCCGTAAACGCGTATTTTGAGCGCTTTTCTACCGTCGCGCCTTTGGCGTATGCTCGATGCGCCGCAGTTGCTCCGAGTAAAAATCGCTTCCAAATCCGTTGTTTACGGTGTAATACAGTTTTGCCGAGCGAAAATGCCGTTAGTCAAGGCGAGCGGGCGAAGTCGTACTGTGCGGTACGGCAAGTCCGCTCAACGCAGAATAGCGACGTTTGCGCCGACAAAACCTTGCGCCGTATTGTTCTTCGGCGGCGATTTCGGAAGTGTTGTCCGAAAACCTTCCGTGCCTATTATACGCATTTTTACAATACAGTCAACAAGTTTTGCTCGCCGCCGTAAAAAATCACGATAAATATTTGGTGGGGCGGAAAGCGATCAGCCAGAACAGCAGCCACAGCGCGCCGACGCCCGCAAGCGACATAATCGAACGGTAAGCCGTCAGATTTCCGAAGCAGACGACCCAAAGCAGGTCGAAGCCGAACAGCGCGTATACGGTCGCGCACAGTCCTAAAAAAATGAGAACGGAACAACAGATAATCGTGGTAAGCTTCATAAAGACAGTTTGCGAAAAAAAAGCGCGCCTATGCGCGGCGCGCGGAGAAGTTTATCCGATATTTTCCAAAACCAACTTGTCGAAGGGAGTGTCCTCCATAAAGTCGGCGGGGCGAAAGGTGATGCGGCGGAATTTGGCATATTGAAACAGGTGCGGTTTTAACAAAACGGGCGTGGGAACGTCGAGCGCGTCGCAAATGTCCGTAAGATAAACGAAAAACTGCGAATACGTAAACACATTGTCGCTTTCGTAAACCGTTTGTTTGGCGATATGGTCGCCCTCCATAACCTTTGCCCAAATTTTAAACATAAGCATATTGTAACGGAAAGTATCCGCTGTGTCAAGTAATTTGCTGCCGTGCCCCACAGCGGCAAGCACGCAATTATGCGGGTACGCAATGAAATTAAAGCGAAAAAACGGCGAATTCGGTGAAAGTTGTTGACAGCGCGGACGGAATGGAGTATAATATGGCAGAAGAAAGCCGTGATTTCCTGTAAAGTATCGGGGAATCACGGTCGTTCTTATAAAAAAGCGGCGCAGGGCGCCCGAAGGGGTTTTCGGAAATGGCAGAAAAGTTCTATATGACGCAGCAGGGTTACGACGAGGCGGTAAAACAGCTCGATTATCTTACCAAAATAAAGCGGGCGGAAATCGTCGCGCGCATTCAGGAGGCGCGCAGCCACGGCGATTTGTCCGAGAATGCGGAATACGACGCTGCGCGGAACGAGCAGGCTTCGAACGAGGGCGAAATTATCGAGCTCGAATATAAGATCCGTAACGCGGAGATCATCGAAGAGAGCGGCGACAATTCGGTCGTGCGGTTCGGCTCCGTGGTCACGGTGTACGATAACGACATGGGCGAAGAGGCGACCTACACGGTAAAGGGCACCATGGAGGCGGACGCCATGAACAACGTCATTTCCAACGAATCTCCCGTGGGCGTCGCGCTCATGGGGCGCAAAAAGGGCGAAACGGTAACGGTGGTCACGCCCAATTGCGAATATCAGCTGAAAATTTTGCAAATCAAGTAAAACGGATATGAGTATGGAAGAGCAGGTTTTGGCGGAGGAGCAGCTTGCCGAGCAGGCGCAGATCCGCAGAGAAAAATTAAAGAAATTGATTTCCGAGGGGAACAACCCCTATTTAAAGACGCAGTATTCCGTCACGCAAAACTCCGCGTCCGTTAAGGAACGCTTTGCCGAGCTGGAGGGCAAGGAGGTTTCGGTTGCGGGCAGGCTCATGTCCCGCCGCATTATGGGTAAGGCGTCCTTTTCGCATATCTCCGACCGCGACGGGCAGCTGCAGCTGTACATTACCCGTCAGGACGTGGGCGAGGACGTTTACGCCGCCTTTAAAAAAGATTTCGACATCGGCGATATCGTGGGGGTAAGGGGCACGGTGTTTAAAACGCAGACGGGCGAAGTGACGGTGCACGCCTCGCACCTCGAAATGCTTACCAAATCGCTCCTGCCCTTGCCCGAAAAGCACAACGGGCTGGTAAATCAGGACATGAAATACCGTCTCCGTCACGTCGATCTGATCATGAACGAGGACGTAAAAGAAACGTTTTTCCGCCGCGCGCGGATCGTGCGCAGCATTCGCTCCTTCCTCGACGGAAAGGGCTTTATCGAGGCGGAAACGCCCATTCTGCTCCCCCTCGAAATCGGCGCGGACGCACGCCCGTTTAAAACGCACCACAACGCGCTCGATCTCGATATGTATCTGCGCATCGAAACGGAGCTGTATTTGAAGCGGCTGATCGTGGGCGGATTCGAAAAAGTGTACGAAATGGGCAGGATCTTCCGCAACGAGGGCATGGATTCCAAGCATAATCCCGAGTTCACCACGGTGGAAATTTATCAGGCGTACGTGAATTATTTCGAAATGATGGACTTCGTGGAAGAGCTTTACCGGACGGTAGCGCTCGCCGCCTGCGGCACGACGAAGGTCACCTATCAGGGCGTGGAGCTTGACTTCGGCAAGTGGGAGCGTCTTACGATGACCGAAGCGGTGAAAAAATATTCGGGCGTGGACTTTGCGGCGATCGGGTCGGACGAGGAAGCGGTGAAAGCCGCCGCCGAAAAGGGCGTTCCGCCGGAAAAGGGAAAGGAGAGCAAGGGGCACGTGCTTGCGGCGTTTTTCGACGCGTTCGTGGAGGACAAGCTGATCCAACCCACCTTTATTTACGATTATCCCGTGGAGATCTCGCCGCTTGCCAAGCGCAAGCCGGAAGAGCCCGCCATGACCGAGCGCTTCGAATACTTTATGATGGGCATGGAAATGGGAAACGCCTTTTCCGAGCTGAACGACCCCGTCGACCAGCGCGAGCGGATGCGCGCGCAGGCGGAGCGTAAGCGCGCCGCGGGCGCGAACGCGGAGATCGACGAGGACTTCCTCAACGCGCTCGAATACGGAATGCCGCCCACGGGCGGACTTGGGCTGGGCGTGGACCGTCTCGTCATGCTTTTAACGGACAGCGCGAGCATTCGCGACGTTTTGCTGTTCCCTACAATGAAACCGAAAAAATAACGCAAAGGCACGGAGGATCCTCCGTGCCCGTTTGAACAAGGAGGGGCAATGGACGCAAAAATCACGAAACAGCGGCTGGGCAATCTGCTTTCGTACGATTGGCTGAAAATTTTATGCGCGATCGCGGCGGCGGTCGTCGCGCTGGTGTTGTTTTTTACCATGGTCCGCACCCGCCCCGGCGACGATCAGGTGTTCACCGTGTTCGGCTATCAGGTGTATCAGGGCGCGATCGGGGAAACCGACCTCGACAAAGATAAGATATTTTCTTACGAGATTTTGGAGACGGGCAGCGAAACCTTCGACGCAAAGACGAGCTATCTTTTCAGCGTGCGCCGCTCCGTGAACGAGGGCTCGGTGATGTTTGTTTCCGATCTGGTGCGGAACGAGGGCACGGAGGAGGAAACGACCGATCTGCTGTCCGTAACGGGCGGCGCGGAGGGGACGGTCGCGCTGAATACGGAAACGTATTTAAACGACTGCAAAGCCTATCTCGCCCGCTTTTTCGGCGAGGATCTCGGCGCGGAAGAGCCCGACGCGGAGCTGACGAGAGAGACTTTCCTTGCCCGCAACGCCAAGGACAAGCGTTTCCGCACCTCCGCCAAAAAGGAAGCGGGGATCGTGCTGGAACAGGCGCGCCTTATAAAACTGCGCGAAGATTATTTCTTTGTGCTCGGCGCGATAGAGAGCGGGAAGCTCTCGCATAAGGTGATCGAGACGGAGGGCAAGAGCACGCCCGTCGCGTTCAATCTGGGCAAGCTGAATAAAATTTCCAAGCTGTATTATTGCGGGGAGCACGACAAGCCGCAGGACGCGCTCAATCTGATCATATTGAACAACCGCAATCCGCAGAGCGATTTGCGCTACGAAGCGGTTTCGTATTTAAAGTACCTTGTGGAAAAGTACGGGGAATAAGGTGAGGCACGGCAAAGACTGCGCGGTTTTAACAATGCTGCGCGGACAAAAAAAGCACGTTTCCTTTCATACGCCCGGACACAAGCGCGCGGGGTGCGACATTACGGAGCTGTCCTATTCGGACAATTTAAGCGCTCCGAACGGGGTCATTGCGCGGGCGGAAGCCGATTGCGCCCGAATCCTGGGCGCGGACGGCACGTTTTTGCTGACGGACGGGAGCACCTCGGGCGTGTACGCCATGCTTTTCGCCGCCAAGCGGCTGGGCTGCCGTTCGGTCGCCTGCTCCGTCTATTCGCACGTCAGCGTAAAAAACGGCTGTAAGCTGGCAGGGCTCGCCGCGGTCGAAATAGATGCGGGCGCGCGAGAGGGGATCCCCTTACAGCCCGATATCGAACGGATCGGGCGGGCGCTCGCCGAGGCGGACGCGTTGCTTATTACCTCGCCCGACTATTACGGGAACTTTCCGCCCCTTGCCGAGGCGGCGGCGTTGTGCAAGGCGGCAAACAAACCGCTGCTGATCGACGGCGCGCACGGCGCGCACTTGCATTTTTTGCCCGAGTACGCGGGCAATTACGCCGATATTTGGGTGGACGGGCTGCACAAATCTTTGCCCGCGCTCACGCAAGGCGCGGCGGTTTCGGCAAAAACGAGAGCGTTTTCGGAGGCGCTCGCGGCTTCTGTGCGAATGTTCCGCACCACGTCGCCCTCCTATCCCGTGCTGGCGAGCTGCGAATATGCGATAAAATATCCGCGGAACGAAAAAATCGAGCGGGCGGCGCAGGCGTTCAAGCGCGAACACGGCGCGGTCGCAAACGCGGATTGGAGCAAGCTGCTCTTTGCGTTTGGCGAATACGCGCAGGCGGCGCAGGATTATCTGGAAGCGCACGGGGTATATCCCGAGTTTCAGGACGGCAATTATTTAATGTTCTATCTTTCGCCCTGCACCTCGCTGCGGGAGCTGAAAAAGCTTGCGCGGCTGTTAAAAAGGCTGCCGCGCGGGACGGTGAAAGAAGAGGAGCGGCGCGGCGAGACGGCTGCGCAAACGGAGCTGATCCCGCTTGAACTGTCGGAGGGGCGGATCTGCGCCGCGGAATGCGGACTGTTCCCTCCCTGTATTCCGCTGTTGACGAAGGGAAGCGTGATCACAAAGAGCAAACTCGTCCGATTGAGCCGCGCGGCGCATACGTTCGGGCTGGTTTGCGGAAAAATAGAAGTGTATACGGATACTTTATGAAAGAGCTTTTGCGCGAAACAACCGCATACCGCGCTTTCGCCCGCGAACGGGAGGGGGGAGCGCACGCCGCGCTCGTCGTGTTTGCGGACGAGGCGTACCTCCGTCCGCTGTTAAAGGAGTGCGCCAAGGCGTTTTTCGGCGCGGAGGACGGCTCGCGCGAGGCGAAGCTCATCGACGGGGAGAGCTTTACGGACTGTCTGTTTTTCCCCGCGGCGGGCGAAAAGCTAACGGCGGAGGACGGCGCGCGGATCATCGACGAAAGTCTGTTAAAGCCCGTCGAGCGGTCGAAAAAGCTGTTTGTGCTGGACGCGTTTCATACGGCGTCGGCGATCGTGCAGAACAAGCTGTTAAAGGTGTTGGAGGAGCCTCCCGCTCACGTTTGCTTTTTGCTGGGCGCGGCGGCGGAGCATTCGGTGCTGCCAACCGTGCTCTCCCGCGCGAAGCTGTGCACGGTGCCGCCCTTTTCGGAAGAGGAGATTTTTCGGGCGCTCACGCGCGAGCACGGCGGCGAAACGGGTTTAAAGGAAGCGGCGGCGGCATCTGGCGGAATCTATTCGGTTGCGGAGAGCCTGCTCGGAGGCGGGGGAGAAAACTTCCGTCTGGCGGAGGCGCTGCTGTCGGGCAGGGATACGGAAAAGATTTGCCGCGAGATTGGGGAGAGAAAGGACAAGCGGGCGTTTTTGTCCGCGCTTCGGCTGGTGCTGCGCGACGCGGCGTTTACGGCTGCGGGGCAGGGACGGTTTGCCGCCCGACGGGGGGAGGCGGTTCGTGCCATCGCGGAGGAATACCCGCTCGGCTGTCTGCTGTCCGCACTGGGTTTTTTGTCCGAGGCGGAGCGGGAAACTCAGTTCAATGCAAATTTCGGGCAGTGTGTGTTAAAATTCGCAATGCAAACGGGTAAGGAGAAAGAAACATGGCAAAGGTTGTCGTAATCAAATTCAACGGCGGGTGCAAGCCCTATTATTTCAGCGCGGGCGGACTGAAGCTGGCGCAGGGGGACGGCGTGATCGTGGAGACCTCGCGCGGGCTCGAATACGCGACGGTCGTCTGTCCCGAAAAGGAAGTGGACGATCGCGAGCTCGTCTCTCCGTTAAAGCCGGTCGTCCGCGCGGCGACGGAAAAGGACGAGGAGACGGTGCGCCGCAACGCGGAACGAAGAAAAGAGGCGATGAAAATTTGCCGCGAGAAGATAGAAAAGCATAAGCTGGACATGAAGCTGGTCTACTGCGAATTTTCGTTTGACGGAGGAAAGCTGCTCTTTTATTTCACGTCCGACAATCGCGTGGATTTCCGCGATCTGGTTAAGGATCTGGCGGCGGTATTTCACACCCGCATCGAGCTGCGGCAGGTGGGGATCCGCGACGAAGCGCGCCTTTTGGGCGGGATCGCGCCCTGCGGCAGGGAGTGCTGCTGCGCGGGAAGTATGTCCGACTTTAAAAAAGTAAGCATTAAAATGGCGAAAAATCAGGGGCTCTCCTTAAATCCGGGGAAAATAAGCGGGCTGTGCGGGCGGCTGATGTGCTGTTTGGCGTACGAGAACGAATATTATGCCGAAGCGTATAAAAAGATGCCCAAGACGGGCAGCACGGTGGGCACGCCCGAGGGGAAGGGCGTCGTGGTGTCTTCGAATATGTTAAAGATGGAAGTGCGGGTAAAAATCGAAAAGGACGGTGCGCTCGTCTACCGCGATTTTCCCGTAACCGCGCTGAACTTTAAAAAGGGCGGGGCGGAGTCGGCTTCGGACGACGAATCGGATAAAATTTTACAAGATTGATGAAAAAGTCTTTACGAACGGCAAAAGTTGTGATATAATATTTTCAGGGAGAAATTCTCCCCAAAGACGAAACGGAGGTAAACAATTATGGCTCACAAGATTTCGGACGCTTGCGTATCCTGCGGCGCTTGCGCGGATACCTGCCCCGTAGGAGCGATCACCCCCGGCGATACGACGTATGTTATCGACCCCGATACGTGCGTGGATTGCGGTGCGTGTGAGGACGGATGCCCCACGGGAGCGATCTCGGCGGAATGATCCGCAAACGGCAAAAAGGCGCGGGCGACCGCGCTTTTTTCATAAACAAATCATGAGGACGACGGAAACTCTCCTTGTCGGAGATTATAAAATCATACAGGATACCGAGCTGTACCGCTTTACTTCGGACGCGGTGCTGTTAAGCCGCTTCGTTAAGGCAAGGCGGGGCGAACGGGCGGCGGACTTTTGCTCGGGCAGCGGCATCGTGGGGCTTAACTTTTACGCGCTGAACCGCGGCGTGAGCTCTGTTACGCTGTTCGAAATGCAGCGCGAGCTGGCGGAAATGAGCAAAGAGACGGTGCGGCTCAACCGTCTCGAACAGGCGTTTACCGTGGAAAATATGCGCGTGCAGGATATCCCTGCGGCGTACTGCGAACAATTTTCGCTTATTTTTTGCAATCCGCCCTACGAAAAGGGAGGCTTCGAAAACGCCGATCCGCAAAAGGCGGTCTGTCGCAAAGAGCTTTCGCTCACCATGGGCGAGCTGTGCGCGGCGGTAAAACGGTGTTTGAAATTCGGCGGAAGATTCGCGCTGTGTATCCGCGCCGACCGCCTCGCCGAGGCGGCGTATACGCTGCACGAAAACGCGCTCGAACCGAAAAAGATTCAACTGGTCGCGGGCAAAGAGGGCGCGGCGCCCTATCTGGCGCTGATCCTTGCGGTAAAGGGCGGAAAATCGGGCGTCGAGGTGCCCGCCGTCGCGGTGAATGCGGGAGGGGGATTATGATTTATTTTGTGGCGACGCCCATCGGAAATTTAAAAGATATCACGCTGCGCGCGCTCGAAACGCTGCGGGCGGCGGACGCGATTTTCTGCGAGGACACCCGCCATTCGTTAAAATTGCTTTCGGCTTACGAGATTCACAAACCGCTTTACAGCTGCCATAAATTCAACGAACGCGAGGCGGCGGAAAAAATGATTGCGCTCGATGCGGAAGGGAAAAACGTATGCGTGCTTTCGGACGCGGGAATGCCCGTCGTTTCCGATCCGGGAAACGTCGTTTGCAGGGCGTTAAAGGAAGCGGGAAGGAAGTATACCGTTTTGCCGGGTGCGAGCGCCTGTCTGTGCGCGCTGGTGCTTTCCGCCTTTCCCGCCGATAAATTTACCTTTCTCGGCTTTCTGCCCGAGAAGGCGGGCGAACGGAAGAGCCTGCTTGCAAAGTATCGGGCGGCGGAGGAAACGCTTATTTTTCACTGCGCCCCGCAGGACGTGGACAGGTACGTTTCGGCAATGTACGAAGCGTTCGGCGACCGCCGCGCGTGCGCGGTGCGCGAAATTAGCAAGATACACGAGGAAAGCATGGAATTTACCTTAAAAGAGGGACTTGCGGGGGAAATGCGCGGAGAATACGTGCTGCTCGTGGAGGGTGCGCGGGAACGGGAAAATCCGCTGAACAAGCTCTCCGCCCGCGAACATACGAAAGAGTATATCAGGCAGGGGCTCTCCAAACAGGAAGCCGTAAAAAAAGCCGCCCGCGACAGGGGCGTTTCGAAAAATGAGGTTTATAAAGTAACGCTCGATTTGTAAATTGTTTTATGAAACGGTTGCGTTATACGATAAAAATTGGTATAATTTTACTATGCTGACAGAGGCTTTTCCCAAACTGAATCAAGCGGCGTTCGTGCGTTTGCTGCACGAATTTTTTCGGTCGCCCTATTACGGGGCGGTCGTAGTGTTGCTTATGGCGTGTTCGGAACTGTTTTCTCTGGAAATTTTTACGTTTTACTGTTATCTCGCGTTCGGGCTTATCGCCGCGTTTTTCGACGAGGACCTGCTCGCGTTCGCGCCGCTCGTCTGTTGCGGATACATGACGATTTCCGCGCCCAACAACGTGGGGAAATTTCCCGATTCCGCGCTGATGAAGTCGCCGCAGTTTACGGTGCACTTTGTATTTTTGTTCAGCGCCGCGGGGATCGCGGTGCTTGCAAGACTGATCGTGATGCTGACGGAGCGGGAAAAGCGGGGCGTGCCGCGGCTGGTGCAGGGAATGCTGCTGATTGGCATCGCTTACGTTACGGCGGGCGCCTTCGGCGCGACAAGCTGGACGCGTTCGGCGGGATTCGGCGCGGCGCAGTTCGTCTCGATTGCCGCCGCATATTTCGCCCTGTATTATACGGTGAACTGGAAAACCGTTCCCAAGGATTATTTCGTTACCTTTATGACCGTGCTCGGCGCGGGCATTGCCGTGGAGGTGATGGGAATGTACGCGCTTCCCGGGGCGGTGGTAGACGGCGTTGTGAACCGCGGAGCCATGTTTACGGGCTGGGGAATTTATAATAACGTGGGCGCGGTTGCCGCCATGACGATGCCCGCGCCGTTTTACTTTGCCGCGACAAGGCGGCACGGCTGGTTGTTTTCGGTGCTCGGTACGTGTTATATGCTTGCCGTCGCGCTTTCTCAAAGCCGCGGGGCAATGTTGTTCGGCGCGGCGGTCTATGCCTTCTGCGCCGTGGCGACTCTGCTCTATTCCAAGGGCGCGGAGCGCAAAAAAAACTTCGCCGTGTTTGCGGCGGTAGCGTTGGCGCTTATCATCTGCTTTGCCGTGTTTAAAGAGAAATTGGGCGACATCTTTTCCGCGATCGCGGATATGGGAATGGAATCGAGCGGGCGCAAAAAGATATATGCGGCGTGCTGGGAAAAGTTTTTGAGCCGACCGCTGTTCGGGGTCGGATTTTACGATACCCCCGGCGGACTTTTGTACGAGGGCGGGATCTGGGATCTGGCGCCCACGCCCGACGACGTGTTTATTCCGCCTCGCGCGCACAATACTTATTTTCAGTTGATCGCCTCGGGCGGGGCGTTCGCGCTGTTCGCCTATTTTGCGCACCGCATCGAAACGCTGTGGCTGGTGTTCCGCCGCCCTACGCCGAGAAAAACCTTTTTGGGCTTGTGCGTGCTGGCGCTGCTGCTTACAAGCTTTGTAGACTGCCACTTTTTCAACTTCGGACCCGTCATCATTTATTCGGCGCTGCTGCTGTTTATCGAAAAGGACAGCCCCGCGGACAAACGGCTGAAAACCGAATGACCGAATAAAAAGCAATCAATAAGTAAACCCCCCGAAGCTCGCGCTTCGGGGGATTCACTATATGATAAGGGGGAAAATTATGAGCTGTATGATTGGGTCGCACCTGTTTTGTGATTCTATTATATGACATTTATACGCAAAGGTCAACAAAATTGCAAAAATTTTTTGAAAATTTTTTTACTGTTCCTTCTATTCGTTTCTCGCTAAAATCTCACAAATTCCAATAAAATTCCGTATTTTATTAACATTTTACAGGAAACGGCACAGGAAACAGCCCAAAATCACGGCAGAAAAGTTGGCGAGCAGCGAAATCGCGATCGGAACGAAGATTTTTTTCTTTTTTACGTCGCTGAAATATACGGCGGAAATATAAAATACGGTTTCTCCAGAGCCGTAAGAGACGCAGGCGCACCGCCCGATATAGCTGTCCGCGCCGTAAGCGTTTAATATTTCGGAGAGCAGCGCGGTAGAGCCGCTGCCGGAAAAGGGCTTCATGAGCACAAGCTTGGAAATTTCGGGCGGAATGCCCAGCGCGCGGAAGGCGGGGGAAAGCAGTTGGGTCAGATATCCCGAAAGCCCGCTCCGTTCGAACAGCTCGGAAAGCATTAAAATCGCGGCAAGGTAAGGAAAGAGGGAGAGCACCAGCGGCACCGCTTCCTTTACGCCGCCCGTAAAGCAGTCGTAAAGCTTCACTTTTTTGATCAGCGCATAGCCGAAAACCAGCAAAAACAAAAGGGGAACGATCAACGCAAAGTATTTCACCGTTTCGTTCTCCGTTTGTGCAGTTTTGCAAAAATCAGCATGAGCGCGACGCCTGTCACGGACGAGAACAGCGTGGCGATCAGGGTGGGGAGCAGGATATCGGAAGCGTTTAAGGAGCCCGCCGCAAGGCGCAAAGCAATTACCGTGGTGGGCAAAAGCTGCAAGCTGGTGGCGTTTAAAACAAACAGCATATCGGCGGCGTAACGGTTTTGCGCGGCGTAAAACTTTTCTACCGCCTTTACGCCGAGCGGCGTGGGTGCGCCGGGGAGCCCCAAAAGATTGGCGGAAAGATTTCCGCTGGCGTAAAAAAGCGCCTCTCTATCGTCGGAGCGGAACAGCCTTTTTGCCAAGGGAAATACGGCGCGGGAAAGCTTGGCGGAAAGTCCGCTCTCTTCGAGCACCTTAAAAAAGCCCAGCCAAACGCAATAAACGGCAAGCAGGGCAAGGGAAAGCGCGCCCGCCTTTTCCGCGCCCGATAGCAGCGCGGGTAAAAATCCGTTCGGATCGAAGCATAAAAATAAAAAAGCGGAAACAAAAAACACCGCGACGAAAATACCGTTCACGGTGAATTGTATGAAAAAAGCGGACGGATTATGAATGTTTGTCCGCTTTGGTTGTCGCATTTGCGCCGCCGTTATCTGCTGTTCGTGCTTCGCTCCGTGGGATTCTCGCGGTGCGTTGCCGCACCTCAGAATGACAAAACGGCGGCAGTATGCGAAGCGGCGAAAAGCGGGCGTCACGCTGCGGGGCAATGAAAAGTGCGGCGTTACGTAATTCAGAGGGAGAACGAAACGTTCAGCAGGTGAACGTTTGTCATTCAGAGGGAGCGAAGCGACCGAAGGAATCTTAATAGCGTTTCGTCACGCTGCGTGGCAATGAAAAGCGGACGGTTATGTCATTCAGAGGGAGTGAAGCGACCGAAGGAATCTTAATAGCGTTTGTCATTCTGAGGCGAACGCCGAAGAATCCCACGGGGCGTTTTTAATTCAGTTTTCGATTTTCGAAATCATATATCTTCCCACGGCGTAAAGCAGCTTCGTCGCTTCGGTTTGCAGCTCGAGGGGGAATTTCATAATTCCCAGCCCCGCCTCGAACGTGAAATCGCCGTTATAGTTCGTCTCTTTCAGCGCGTTTAATATGTCGTTCCAGTGAATGCTGCCCGTATAGGGAATCGTGTGCCAATCGCTCTTTTTATCGTTGTCGTGCACGTGCAGGCATCGCAACCGACCTTTCAGCGCGCGGATCAGCTCTACGGCGGAAACGCAGTCTCCCAGCATTTCGGCGTGTCCGATATCGAGGCAGGCAACGAACGTTTCGGGGTCGAGCAGGTTTAAATGGCGTTCGAAGTCCTCCGCCGTGGCGCAGGCGGCGGGAACGGCTCGTTTTTGTTCCTGCGAATAATTCCACATATTTTCCACTGCGATTTTTACGTTCAGCTGTTTGGCGTGTTTTTCCAGCGGACGGTAAAGCTTTTCGGCGTTTTCCTCTGCGGACCAGTCGTTGCAGGGGTGGATCACGCAGGCTTCTCCCCCCAGCAGCGCGGTAACTTCCAGCGAACGGATCAAATAATCGTTCAGCATGGTTTCGTTCCAGGCGGTGTTGTTTATTCTGATCGATGGGAAGGGGGCGTGCGTCTGATTGCAAACGATTCCCGCTTTTTCCGCCGCGGCGCGCAGTGCGGAGCACGTCTGTTTATAGTCTGCGCGCGTCATGGGGTCGTCGGGCTGTTCCGCCATGTCGAACATGGTAAAGTCGTATGCGTCGAATCCGATTTCGGCAAGTTTTCTGACACCGTTTTCGTAGCCGAACGCGCGTTGCATTAACAGCGACTGGGTAGATAATAACATAAATTCACCTCGTTTAAAAATTATATCATAACGGGGGAAGAATGACAAATGTTATTGTTCTCTTCCTAATATAAAATCCACCGAACAATCGAAATATTCGGCAAGCTTTATTAAGTTTTCGACGGAAGGTAAATGCCTTCCGCGTTTCCATTCATAAAAAACGCTTCTGGAAATTTTGGCTGCCGTATAAATACTGTTATCCGTACACCCAAAGTGAATTTTTAATTCATTTAACCTTTGCGGAAACGGCGGACAGGAGAAATATTCTTTTTTCTCGAAATCGTCGGTTCGTCCTAAAAGATAATCTAACGAGCAATGGAAGAAATCCGCCATTTTAATCGCATTTTCAACGGTAGGTAATTTTTCATTTTTTAAATAATCTGTAATTCTGCTGGCGCTTATGCCTAAACTGATTGCCAAAGTTTTTTGGTCATAATTGCAATCAAAAATTAGCTCTTTTAAAGATTCTGCAAAGTTCGACATTTTTCACCAAATAAAGTGCTTCGTTTAAAAATATTATGTCCGATTCTCAGAAATAAACGCTTGCAATTCTGAGAATCGGACCTTATAATATTTGTGTGCACAAGAAACGCATAAGTGAAAAATTAAGGAGATACCATTATGAAACAAACCAAAACCGTAAAAGAAATTACCGTTAATGCCGCCCATGAAGCGCCGATAGAAGCAAGCGATTTAATCGTAGAAATAGAACCGCTTTTGCGCGAATATTTTGTCGGTGATTTTTCGTTTGACAAACGGGGTGTTTTATATCGTCTGTTAAACGGACAGTCGTTCCGAATCATTGCCCAAAAAGTCTGATTCATTTCGAATTAAATCCGTTTACATTTTATAAAAAATAGAGTATAATAGGGCGGAACAAAGCTTTGCGGAGGCGAATATGGAACGCAAAAAATATTACATTACCACTCCCATCTATTATCCCAGCGGAAACTGGCATATCGGGCATTGCTATACCACGGTCATTTGCGACGCGCTGGCGCGCTTTCATAAGATGCTCGGCGAGGACGTGTTCTTTTTAACGGGCACGGACGAGCACGGACAGAAAGTGGAAAAAGAGGCGTTAAAGCGCAATATCACGCCCATGGAATTTATCAATCCGCTTGTGGCGCAGCTGAAAGATATGTGGAAGCTGCTCGATATTTCGTACGACCGATTTATCCGAACCACGGACAGGGACCACGAGGAGTGCGTGCAAAAGATTTATCAAAAGCTGTACGACAGCGGCGATATATACAAATCGGAATACAGCGGATATTATTGCACGCCCTGTGAAAGCATGTGGACGGAAGCGCAGTTAAAGGACGGCAAGTGCCCCGATTGCGGCCGTCCCGTTACGCTGCAAAAGGAGGAGAGTTACTTCCTGCGGATCTCCAAATACGCGCCCCGCATTTTAAAGCTTTACGAGGACAACCCCGAGTTTTTACAGCCCAAGTCGCGCGTAAACGAGATGATAAACAACTTTTTAAAACCGGGGCTCAACGATCTTTGCGTTTCGCGCACCTCGGTAAAGTGGGGCGTGCCGCTGCCCTTCGATAAAAAGCACTGCGCTTACGTGTGGATCGACGCGCTCTCCAACTATATCTCCGCGCTCGGCTATTTAAGCGAGGACGATTCGCTTTACAAAAAATATTGGGCGGCTGATTTGCACCTTGTCGGTAAGGAGATCGTGCGCTTTCACGCCATCGTATGGCCCGCCATTTTAATGGCGCTGGGGCTGCCGCTCCCGAAGCAGATTTACGGACACGGGTGGCTCCTGATCAACGGAGACAAGCTTTCCAAAAGCAAGCAGGACGTCGTTTCCGTACAGCTTACCGACCCTTACGGGCTGGTAAAGCGGTACGGCGCGGACGCCGTGCGCTACTTTCTGCTCCGCGAGATCCCGTTCGGAAGCGACGGCGAATACACCAACGAACGGCTGTTAAACCGCATCAATTCCGACCTTGCCAACGATTTGGGCAATCTGGTTTCGCGCACGTGCGCGATGATCGGGCAGTACTTCGGCGGCGAGCTTCCCGCCCGCGGCAAGGAGGAGGGCACGGACGGCGAGCTTATTTCGCTTGCCGACGGACTGTTCGAAAAGTTAAAGCGCGCCATGGACAGGCTGAACGCGCCCGAGGCGCTTTCGGAAATTTTTGCGCTTGTCTCCCGCGCGAATAAATATATCGACGAGACGACGCCCTGGATCCTCGCCAAGGACGAGGACAAGCGCGCGCGGCTGGGCGCGGTGCTGTACAATCTTGCCGAAACGGTGCGCATCTGCGCCGTGGCGTTAAAGCCGTTTTTGACGCAGGCGCCCGAAAAGATTTTAACCGCGCTGTCGTTCGATGCGTCCGCGGGCTTCGAAACGCTTGCGTTCGGCGGCTTGCAGGCGGGCGTTAAGGTGGAAAAGCTTGCGCCGCTCTTCCCGCGGATCGACGTAAAAAAGGAGCTTGCCGAGGTCGCTTCACTCGTAACGGCGGAGCAGGCGAAAAAGAAAGAGAAACAAGAGGAGCCGAAGATGGAAACGGTAACGAAGGAAATCACGATAGACGACTTTGATAAAGTAGAGCTGAAAGTGGGCGAGGTGATCGCGTGCGAGCGGGTGGAAAAATCGGACAAGCTTTTGCACGAAACGGTGAAAATCGGCGAGGAGATACGCTCCGTTGTCTCGGGGATCGCCAAGCATTACACGCCCGAGGAGATGGTCGGGAAAAAGGTGATCGTCGTCGCCAACTTAAAGCCCGTAAAGCTGCGGGGGGTGCTGTCCGAGGGCATGATTTTATGCGCCGAGGATAAGGACGGAAACCTCAGCCTGATCTCCCCCGAAAAGCCGTTCGAAAGCGGCGGGTCGGTAAGATGATCGACGTGCATGCGCACTTCGCGGAGGAGGACTATACCTTCCCCGAGGAGTGGGACAAAATACGGGCGGCGGGCGTGCGGACGGTGATCCTTGCGGGCGACAACGCGGCGCACAGCCGTATGCACCGCGACTTTTGCCGCGATCACGACGGCGCGTACTTCTGCGCGGGGATACACCCGCTGGAAGCGAACGCGCACGGTGCGGTCCCGCTCGAACCTTTGCGGGAATTGCTCGCGGACGAAAGGTGCGTCGCGCTGGGGGAAATCGGGCTGGACTATCATTATCCCGATACGGACAGGGCGGCGCAGCGGGAGCTGTTTATCGCGCAGTTAAAGCTTGCGGAGGAGTTTTCTCTGCCCGTGCAGATTCATTCGCGCGACGGCGCGGCGGATATGCTCGCCCTGCTGCGGGAGCATAAAAGCTTGCTTTCGCGCGGGTTTTTATTGCATTGCTACTCGCACGGCGCGGACATGGTGCCGTCCTTTTGCGATTTGGGTGCTTATTTTTCGTTCGGCGGCGTGGCGTGCTTTAAAAACGCGAAGAGTGTTTGGGAGAGCGTTCGGGCGGTCCCGCTCGATTTGATTTTAACGGAAACGGACAGCCCCTATCTTTCGCCCCTGCGCGGGGAAAAGAACACGCCCGCCAACATTCCGCTCGTGGCGGAAAAGCTTGCCGAGCTGAAAGGGGTTTCGGTCGCGGAGTTGAAGGAGGCGGTACGGGCGAACGCAAAGCGCCTGTTTCCGAAGTTGAAATGAGCGATATTCTTGTATACAGGATCGGGAAAAATTTATATCTCAATTTAACCAACCGCTGTACCAACCGCTGCACGTTCTGCGTGCGCGAGCAGAGCGCGCGGTACGAGGGGTATGAGCTTTGGCTGACGGAGGGAGAGCCCTCCGCAGAGGCGTTAAAGCGGGCGTTTACGCGCGCCTTGGAGGAAATGCGCGGCGGCGGAGAGGAGCCGGAAGGAGCCGTGTTCTGCGGCTACGGCGAGCCGACGCTGCGGCTGGACGTCATGCTCGAGACGGCGGAGTTTATTCACGGTTTCGGCTTTAAAACGCGGGTGAACACCAACGGGCACGGCTCTCTTTATTACGGACGGAATATCGCCCCCGAGTTAAAGGGAAAAATAGATTTGGTAAACATTTCGCTCAACGCGCCCGACGAGGAGAGCTATAACGCCCTCTGCCGTCCGCAGCAGATCGGCGCGTTCGCGGCGACGGTCGCGTTTGCGGGGCAGTGCAAGGAAGCGGGCGTGCCCTGCCTGTTTTCTGTGGTGGACTGTATTCCGCCCGAGCAGCTGGCGCGCTGCCGTCACATTGCGGAGGAGGCGGGCGTGCCGCTCCGCGTGCGGGAATATATCGAAAACGCATAAAAAGTCGGAGCGTCGAAAGCGATTGCTTTCGACGCTCTTGTTCCTTGGTAGGGCAAACGTATTTGTTACGTTTACAGTTTCAGTATGTGCGCGCGCCGCGCGGTTATGTGAGGAAATTTATGGAATGGAAAGAAATTTTAAAGCTGTACGGATTTGCTTTTAAAAAGCAATGGGGGCAGAATTTTTTAACGGACGGCAACCTGCTTTCCGCAATCGTACAGGACGCGGGGGTAACTTCGGAAACGACGGTGCTGGAAATCGGCGCGGGCGCGGGCGCGCTGACCCGCGCCTTAGCGCAGACGGCGAAGAGGGTGATTTCGTACGAAATCGACAAATCGCTCGAGCCCGTTCTGCGCGAAACGCTGCGCGACTGTCCTAACGCAGAGGTGGTGTTCGAGGACTTTCAAAAGGTTTCGCTGTCCGCGCTCGAACACAAATTAAAGCGGTATACGGTGGCGGCGAACCTGCCCTATTACGTGACGACGCCCATCGTCATGCGGTTTGTGGAACAGGCGAAAGAGTGTGATGGTCTCACCGTTATGGTGCAGGAAGAGGTGGCGAAGCGGTTTTGCGCCGAGGCGGACACCGAGGACTACGGCGCGGTAACGGCGGCGATCGCCCGCAGAGGGGTTTGCAAAATCACGCGGAGGGTCGGACGGGAGTTGTTCACGCCCCGCCCGAACGTCGATTCCGCCGTGGTTACGATAGACTTTACGGCGGGCGGGTTTGCGGTGGCGAGCGAGCGGGCATACCGCGAAACGGTGCGCTGCGCCTTTCTAAACAGGCGAAAAACGCTTGAAAACAACTTGATGAATTTGTTTCGGCTTCCGCGCGAGCGAGCGAAGGCTTTGCTTGCGGAGGCTGGCGTGAAAGAGGGGGCTCGCGGCGAAACGCTCTCGCCCGAGCGGCTGGGCGCGCTGTCCGATTTGCTCTTCGGGCAGGGAGTGATAAAATAAGGCGACTTCGTCTGCGCGGTTTATGCCGCCGTTGGTCGCCGTTCGGACTTCGTGCATGGGATTCTCACGGTGCGTTGCCGCACCTCAGAATGACAGAAAGGAGCGGGGGTATTGTCATTCTGAGGTGCGAAGCCCCGAAAGAATCCCATGGGGGAAAGGGCGGAACAGGGGATTCCTGCGGTCGCTCCGCTCCCTCGGAATGATAGGGAGGGTGTGCACAGTATGACAGAGGCACCGATACTCCCCTTTTGTCATTCCGAGGCGCGGCAATGCCGCGCCGTGGGAATCCCATGGAGGAAATCTCATAAAAAACGCCCCGTGTAAGACGAGGGCGAATAGGTTTGTGGTCTTGCCGTTATTTCGCAAAGAACGCCACGGCGATCGCGTTGGGACCGACGTGCGTTCCGATTGTGCTTCCGATCAGGCAGGAGGGGAGGCTGTCCGCGTATCCCGCGAACAGCCGTTCGCTGTCGCGCACGTACTTTTGCAAAAACGCGTCCGAAAGTCCCGAATAACCGAGCATATACGGGAGCGAAAAGTCGATCCCGCCGCATTTTTCAATCAGCTGGGTAAGCAGGTTGTTGCTCTTTTTCGAACCGATCGCTTTGCCGACGAGCTTCACCTCACCGTCGGTCACCGAAATCACGGGTTTAATGGAGAGCAGCTCGCCCGCCATTGCCGCCATAGCGGAAATTCTTCCGCCCTTCTTTAAATAAGTCAGCGTGTCGAGCACCGCCAAAAGCTGGATGCTCGACTTTTTTTGTTCCAGCGCTTCGGCGATCTCGTTCAGCAACGCCCCTTTTTCGCGCAGTTGCAGGGCGTAGCGCACCAGTATCTGTTCTCCGATGCAGGCGTTTAAGCTGTCGACCACGCGCACCTTGCCGCCGAACGCCTTCGCCGCGTTTACCGCGCAGTAGTACGTGCCCGAAAGGCGGGAGGAGAGCAGCACGGCGAGCACCTCGCTTCCGTCCGACGTAAGCTCGGCAAACCGTTCGGCAAAGCGGTATTCGTTAATCTGGCTGGTCTGCGGGAGGGTGTCGCTCTCGATCAACTTCTCGAAAAATTCGCGGTGGGATAAGTTTACGCCGTCGGCGTATTCCTCTTCGCCGAAGCGAATCATAATGGGCAGGAAAGAAAGGTTAAGCTTGTCCGCCTCTTCCTGTTCGAAGTCGGCTGCCGAATCTGTTAAAATTTTAATCATGTCGTCCCCGTTAAAAATTGTAAATTTTCTTAATTATATCCGAATTGTCGGAAAGTGTCAAGTGAAATTTTTTTCACATAAAAAGTCGGCGAAAACCTGCGTTTTCGCCGACTTGTTTACAATACCGTTACAGCACGCGCTTGGCGGTGATAAAGTAGCTCCACCTTGTGGCGGAAATCTGTTCCACCTTGGCATAGTCGGAAGCGGTATGCAGAATATAATTGCCGCCGAGGTACAGCGCAACGTGTCCGATGCGCTCCACGCCCGTGTTGTTCTTGCGGGATTCGTTGGTAAAGAACATCAGGTCTCCCCGTTGCATATCCGCTTTTTTCACTTCGGTTCCCTGCAAAACCTGCGTGCGCGTCGTCACGTCCAGCAGCACGTTTGCGCCCTTGAAAAAGATATATTGCATCAGGGAAGAGCAGTCGAATTTGCTTTCGGTAAAGCCTTTGAGCTTGTTTCCCTTTCCGTCGTGATAGCGCACCGCGCCGTACACGTACGGAACGCCCATATACTTTAAGCCCTCCGCGATCACGCTTTCCACCGCGGGCTTTCCTTTTTCGAGCGTGGCAATTTTCGTAAACTGTACGCCCGCGCTTACGTAGGCAAACTGTCCGCGGTAATAGGTCTTATACCAGCCGCCGTCCTTCTCGATAAAGTGCAGCAGAATTTCGCTTTGCACCGTGCCGAGGGAGGCATAGTTCGTTCCCGCGCCCTTGCGCACGTTCAGTCCGTTGGTCAGCACTTTTACGTACTCGCTCTTTTGCGGAACGGGCGGCTCGAGCTCTGCGGGCGGTACTTCCACCGCAGGCGGGGCGGGCTGTTCCGGAACGGTAGGTTCGTCCGGCGCTTCGGGAACGGTAGGTTCCTCGGGTGTTTCGGGTTCTGCGGGCTCCTCGGGGACCTCGGGAAGAGCGGGCTCTTCCAGCGTTTCGGGCGCCTCGGGCAGAGGTTCGAATACGGGCGGGTCTTGCTCCGCCGAGGGCGGAAGATCCGTGCCGCCGCTTTCGGGTGCGGCACATGCCGCAAACGGAAGCGCGCATAAAAGAGCGGCCAGCATACAGGCAAGCGTTCTTTTGTGTTTCATAACATTCTCCTTAAAGGTGTATTTCCCGTCGTCGGGAGCCCATTATAACAGAGCTTCCTGTGCAATTGCAAGAGTTTGATACAGGTGAGAAATTGGTGTTTGAGAGAAAATTTTCCAAAACCCGTTATAAATAGGAGGAAAAGTGGTATATAAGTATATTCAAAACCGAAGCGCTTTGAGGCAAGGAGAAGAATATGATTTTTAAAAGCTTCGACGGAAAAGAAATTTTCGTGCACGAGTGGACGGACGTGGAGCGCCCAAAGGGCATCGTGCAAATCATTCACGGCATGGTGGAGCACGGTAAGCGTTACGAAAAGTTCGCCCGCTTTTTAAACGAGTACGGATATATCGTCGTCGCGGACGATCACCGCGGGCACGGCGAAACGGATAAGGGGACCCTCGGCTATTGCGCGGGAAATATGTTTGCGGACACCGTGCGCGACGAGGGCGAGCTGACCAAATTTTACAAAAACAAATATCCCGACTTAAAATATTTCGTATTCGGATTCTCGTACGGCTCCTTCCTCACGCAGAGCTATCTGGGCGTTTACGGTAATTTGATCGACGGCGCCGTGCTGGGCGGAAGCAACCAAAAAAAGGATTTCGAGGTGTATCTCGGCAGTCTGGTCGCGGGCGCGGGCAACAAGAAAAAGCCCGCGAACATGATAGAGAAGCTTTCCTTCGGGGCTTACGCAAAACAGTTTAAAGAGGGGGAATGGCTCTCGAACGACGCCGAGAACAACGCGCGCTATCACACCGATCCCTACTGTTCGTTTACCTGCTCCAACCGCTTTTACCGCGACTTTTTTAAAGGGCTGAAAAAGCTGTATACGGCGAAATACCGCAGGGGGCTGAACAAAGAACTGCCTATGCTTTTGGCGGCGGGCGCGGATGATCCCGTGGGCGACAAGGGAAAGGGCATGAAAAAGCTGTACCGCTTCTATCGCGAAAAAGCGGGCGTAAAGGACGTGACGCTTGTGCTGTTCGAACATTCCCGCCACGAATTTTTAAACGAAGCCTCCACCTTCGAAGAGGCATACCGCACGCTGCTTACCTTTTTTAACCGCGTGTGCGAAAGAGAATAATTATTCCTTTGCGAACGCAAGCAGCTTCAGCTCGCGCAACAGCTGACCGATCTGTTTAAAATGATTTTCCATTTCCCTTTCCCGTTCGGCGGGCTTTGCCGCAATCGGCTCCCAACATTCCCGAGCGGTTAAAAAAGGGAAATTTTTATTTGTGACGGAGGTGATAAAGCATTTGACGCAGCGCCCGTAGTGCGCGGAAACGAAGCCTCGCTCCGTCTTAACGAAATAGGGGCAGTAGTGCGCGCAGTTTTCACAGTGTTTTTCTTCCATAAATACTCTCCTGAAATTTGGTGTAAAAATTTTATCACAAAAATAAGCGAAATGAAATATAATACGTGCGGCGCCGAAAAAACGATAATAAAGATATGGCGCTCAGCTCTTGCAATTCGCTTTCAAATATGTTACAATAACGGCATGAACGCCGTAAAGGTAAACGCTTACGCCAAACTCAATTTAACGCTCGACGTTACGGGCAGAGAAAACGGCTATCATACGCTGGATTCTCTCGTGACCACGATATCGTTATCCGATCGGATCGTTGTAAAAAAACGCAGGGATCAGCTGGTAAATATCGTCATGCACGGCATGGGGAGCGAGGGGATCTATCCCGAGCGCAACAACGCGTACCTGGCGGGCGAGGCGTTCGTGAAGCGGTTCGGAACGACGGGCGCGGATATCGCGGTGTATAAAAACATACCGATCGGCGCGGGGCTCGGCGGTTCGTCCGCGGACGCCGCGGGCGTGCTGAACGCTATGGCAAAGCTGTATGCGATCGCGGACATGGGTGGGCTGAAATCGCTTGCGGACGGTTTGGGCAGCGACACAGGGTACCTCTTGCGCGGCGGAGCCGCTCGGATGCGGGGCAGAGGCGAAAATTTGCGATCCGTGGGGGGCATGCCCGAGATGCACTTTTTATTGCTCGTGCCCGAGGGGGGCGTGTCCACGGCGGAGTGCTTCCGCAGATACGACGAGCTCGGCAAGGCGGGCGGGGCGCGCACCGAACGGGTGATCGGACTTATGTCGGCGGGGAATGCGGCATGGGCGGCGAATTCGTTCGGGAACGACTTGTACGAGGCGGCGGTTTCTTTGGAGCCGCGGGTGCGGGACGCGCTGACGGAAGCGAAGAGTTTTTCTCCGCTCGGCGCGGGCATGACGGGCTCGGGAAGCGCGGTGTTCGCGCTGTTTGAAACGCGCGAACTTGCCGAATGGGCGCGGAGCAGATACCGAGGAAAAGCGCGCGCACTGTGCGTGAAAAGTACGGACGGCAGGGGCATGAAGGGAGCAAAAAATCCGTTCGTGCTGAGCGACGAGGAGCAAGGGCTTTAACGCGCGCAATGCGCGGAGCAATTTAAAATCGAAATAAATCAAGCGAAAACAAGGAGGCAAACGCAATGGAAGAGAGAATGATAGACGACGAAGAGGCGCGCGGGATAAAATTGAAGCGCACGCAAAGCGGCGAGACGGACGCCGTGGAGGAGGGAACGGACGAACAGGAGGAATACGTGTTCGACGTGCCCGAAGAGGAGTACGACGAGTCCCTGGTGGGGCTTACTCCCTCTCAGCTCGAACAGGTGTTGGAGGAGCGAAAAAAGGCGGAGGAAGAGGCTCGGCTTGAATTCGAGAGCCATATCGTCGCGGGGGAAGCCGCGCTCGAAAAGGGACTGTACGAGGAGGCGGAGGAATTTTTCGCCAAGGCGGACAGATACGTTTTTGTAGACGAGCGCGTTCCGAACGGGCTTTGGGTTTCCCGTACGCGCGCATTCACCGAAAAGGAGCCCTTTTACGACTTAAAGAAGGCGGAGGCGTTCGCCGCCTGCCCCGCGGACTTAAAAGAACGGGCGCGGGAAGCGTTCGGCGCGGAGTTCGAAAAGGAGCGGGAGGAAGCGCGTGCGGAAGAGCGCGTGCTCGCCCCGCGGGTAGAGGCGAAGAGGGCGGAGCGGGAAGAGGCGTTCGCCGGCAACCGCAAATATTATCTGGTGCGCTTTTGTGCTGCGCTCGCGGTTCTTGCGCTGATGATGATCGGCACGGCGCTGAGCGCAAGCTTTATCGTGCGCACGAAGAGCATCGCTCCCGTCGTGCTCACGGGCGTGTTCGGCGCGCTTGCGCTGGCGGCGTTTATCGCCTTGCTTGTATTTTTCAGACAGCTGTATCTCGCGCTGCGGCTGTGCGCGCAAAACACCGTGGAAGAGGCGACCGAGGACGGCGCGCGCTTAAAGGCGCTGCGCGAAAAGATCCGCTGCCTTTCCTGCGTGCTGGACGATTGATCGGCTGAAAAATAAAAATCTTCCGCGGAGCGCAACGGCTTTGCGGAATTTTTTCCAAAAAATAACAAAAATTTTTAAAATGGGTATTTACATCCGCGGAAACTTCGGTTATAATAAGATTCGGAAAAAGATTGCGGGATAAGTCCCCGCGTTTAAGGAGGATAAAAAACTATGGAACTCATTCACACAAGTGCGGGCAAGAAATTGTATCGCGACGGGGACAGACTGATCAAGTCGTTCGACGAATCCTATTCGAAAGCGGGGATTTTGAACGAAGCGCTCAATCAGGCGCGCGTAGAGCAGTCGTCTTTGAACATTCCCAAGGTGCTCGGCGTTTCCGTCATCGACGGTAAGTGGTCGCTTACCTGGGAATTTATCGAGGGGGAAACGCTGGAATCGCTCATGGAAAAGCACCCCGAAAAGACGGACGAATATCTGAATATGTTCGTCGATCTGCAAATCCGCATGAGTAAAGAGTCGGTGCCGCTTTTGGGACATCTGCGCGACAAGATGCACGCGAAAATTTCGGCGAGCTCTTTCCCTGCGACCGTACGCTACGATCTGCACGTTCGGCTGGACGGACTGCCCCGCCACAAAAAGCTGTGCCACGGAGACTTCCAGCCCAGCAATATTATCATTACCAAAGACGGCACGCCGTATATCATCGACTGGTCGCACGCAACGCAGGGCAACGGCTCGGCGGACGCGGCGAGAACGTATCTGCTGTTTAAGCTGCAAAAAAAGGACGACCTCGCGGAGAAGTATTTAAGGCTCTTCTGCGAAAAGACGGACACCGCCATTCAGTACGTGCAGAGAATACTTCCCATCGTTGCGGCTTCGCAATCGGTAAAGAACAAGCCCGAAGAGGCGGAGTTCCTCTCCAAGTGGGTGAACGTGGTAGACTGGCAGTAAGCATCAAACAAGAGAAAGCCCGCCGCGCAATTCGCGCGGACGGGCTTTATATTATTTTGTTGCAGAACGCCGTGGGAGAAAGGCTTTACACGTTTTTTAAAATGTGCTCCGCATATAAACGGGCGACGTTTACGCCCGTCGCCTTTTCGATCCCGCCGAAAAAAGCGTTGGAATTCACTTCGCAAAGTAAAAATCCGTCTTTGCCGAACAGCAGGTCTATCCCGCAAAAGTCCAGCCCCAGCACGCGCGCCGCCTTTTCGCACAGCGCTTTTGCTTCGGGGGGCGCGTCTGATTTTTCGCCCGTGCCGCCCAACTCGATGTTGGAGCGGAAATCCCCGTGCGAGACCCGCTTCATGGCGGCGACCGTCTTTCCGCCGATCACGATCACGCGGAGATCTTTTCCCGCGCTTTCCGCGATAAATCGCTGATACAGGTGGGGCGTAAACTGCCACTCCCGTAAAATGCGCGACAGCTCGGCTCTGTCGTCCGCTTTCCGCACGCCCTTTCCCAAGGAGCCGTAAGCCGTTTTCAGGACGACGGGATACCCGAGCTCGCGTTCGATTCGCGCGAGCGTTTCTTCCTCGATTTCCGCTTCGGGCGTATAGCACAAAAATCCCGCCAGCGTTTTGGGCATGGCGATCCCCGCCCCCGCAAGGCGGATAAAGGTCGTCATCTTATCGTCGCAATCCTGCACCGCGGCGTGGGAATTGAACAGCTTTAATCCCGCTTTTTCCAGCATATGCGAAACGTATTTGTCCTTATCGAGATAAATACAAAAGTCGTAGCCGTCGGCGGCGGAAACGATCTTTCCGCAATCGTCGGTGTACGCCGCGAAAAAGTCGTTGCGGCGAACGTCCGCCGCAACGCCGAGGGCGTTAAGCTCGTCTTTCAGACGCTGCGCTTGCTCGAGCGCGTGCAGGATCCGCGTGTAGGCGTTTATTAAAATCAAGCCCTTTCTCATACCCGAATTATACTACTTGTCCGCGCGGATTGCAACCGTTTTCGCCTCTATCGCAAATTCCGTTTCGGGCTGAAAAAAATATTGACATTCCGCGCCCCGTTTGCTACAATATGCGCGATGGAAAAAAGGGAAGAAACGGTTATTTATCCGATGGGCGGCGAGGCGTTCGAGCTGGCGTTCGAACACGATTTCCCCCACTTGTATTACAGAATCTGTCGCTTACAGGACGCGATGACCGCGTACTATTTGAAGCAGGACGTAAACGTTCTGGTCGGCGCGCAGTTCCGCGCAAAGGACGTGCCGTATATCGGCGAGGTTGCGTTCCCCGCCAAACAGGGCAAAAAATTTTGCGAGCGGATGGAGCGGTATTTCCGCCGCGTTCCGCGCGACAATGCAGAGCTGCCCCGTCCCATGTTTGTCGTAGAGATCACCGTGGAATACGGCGAGGGGGACTTCGAACGGTATCGCTTCGATTTTCGAACGTACTGCGAAGAGAGTGTGACCGACTTTTGTCAGAATGTGCGCGAACGGGGACGGTTTTACCGTCGGCTGCACGTGCTGCGCAATTACCGCAAAATTGCGGAGCGGAATTCGTAAGCGGTTTTGTGATTTGGACGCGGAATAGCTGATTAAGCCGAACGACAACAAATGTTGGTATTTTAAAAAATCGCAAAAATTAGCCGACGAAAAAATTTCCGTCGGCATTTTTTGTCGATTAAAAACGGTTATGCGTCGATCTGTTTCACCGTTAAGGTAGTGTTTACGCCTCCGCCCAGCGTTACGCCGACCGCGAGTAGCGCCGAAATTGCCATGTCGATCACGTCGCCTGCGGTGAGCGAAACCACAAAGCTTCCGTTATAGAGCGAGCTAACGCCGACCGCCAATACCCGAGAAAGGGTGGCTTGCGGAATCGCCGTGCCGTTTCTGCGCACCGTAAGGGTTACCGTGGTTCCCAGTGCGGCGGATACGTTGGTATAATAGTTTATTTCGTAAACGCCCGTGTTGGCTACCGTAATGCTGTTGGCGGGCGTATACGTCGTGTTTTTCGAGGGCATCGCCGTGGCGATAGGCAGCTGCGTGGTCCCGCCGATCGTGAGGTTCAGCGTTTGCGGCGTCGTGCTGTACAATCCGCCGTAGGCGTTTAAGTTGGCGACGCCCGTAGGACCCGTCGCGCCCGTCACCCCTGCAAGACCCGCCGCGCCCGTGGGACCGGTAGGACCGGTCGGTCCCGTGGCACCTGTGGCGCCCGTCGGTCCGACGGCTCCGGTAGGACCTGTGGCGCCGTTCGTGCCCGTTGCGCCTGTTGCGCCGATGGGACCCGTCGCCCCCGTCAGTCCCGTCGCCCCCGTTGCGCCGACTGCGCCGGTGGGACCCGTTGCGCCGTTCGCCCCCGTTGCGCCGGTTGCACCCGTGGGACCTGTGGCACCGTCCGCGCCCGTGGCTCCTGTGGGTCCGATAAGACCCGCTGCGCCGTCTGCCCCCGTAGCGCCCGTGGGACCGATAGGACCTGTTGCGCCGTCCGCGCCCGTAGGGCCGGTGGGACCTGTCACGCCCGCTGCGCCGTCTGCCCCCGTAGCGCCCGTGGCGCCGGTGGGACCTGTTACGCCGTCCGCACCCGTAGGACCGGTGGGACCGATAGGACCTGCTGCGCCGTCGGCACCTGTGGCACCGGTTGCACCCGTAGGTCCCGTTACTCCGTTCGCGCCCGTGACACCCGTCGCGCCGGTGGGACCTGTCACGCCTGTTGCGCCGTCCGCGCCCGTAGCGCCCGTGG
>CAJUOP010000023.1 GCA_910588465.1 uncultured Christensenellaceae bacterium
TAATTCGTCCACGAAAAAAAGTACAGAAAAGGCACAGCTTAACGCTATGCCTAAACCTTTTTATTTGCGTTTTATTAAATTCCCTGTGGGAATTACGGTAATCCCGCGCTTTTCATATGTTTATTGCAATACCGCCTTGATCCTGCGAATCCCCGCCGCGCACGACTGCTCTTTTACGATTTTAAACGTGCCGAGCGTTCCCGTCCGCTCCACGTGCGGTCCGCCGCACATCTCTTTGGAAAAATCGCCTATGGCATACGTTTTTACCACGTCGCCGTACTTGCTGTCGAACACGCCCGTAAAATTTTCCTTGCGTGCCTCTTCCAAACTCATTTCCCTGAACACAACGGGGAGATCTTCTTTGATTTTTTCGTTTACCAGCGCTTCAGTCGCCTTAATTTCCTCCTCCGTCATGGGGCGGGGGAAGTTAAAGTCGAAGCGCATCCGCTCGTCCGTAATGTTGCTTCCCTTCTGGTAACAGTCGGGCGAGAGCACGCGCTTTAACGCCGCGTTTAACAGGTGCGTCGCCGTATGATATTTGGTCGCCGTTTCCGAATGGCTTTCCAAGCCTCCCTTAAACTGCCCCGTGGGAAGCACTCTGCTCTTTTCCTGGTGCTCTTTAAACGCCGCGTCGAAGCCCGTTTTGTCCACGGACAGTCCGCGCTCGGCGGCAAGCTCTTCGGTGAGCTCCAACGGGAAGCCGTACGTATCGTACAGGCGGAACGCCTGCTTGCCCCCGATCACCGTTTCCTTTATATAAGAGGGATCGCTCTTCGCCATAAATTCGTTCTTGCGCTCCAAGCCGTTTACGCACTTTTCGAACTCCTTCATGCCCTGAACGAGCGTCGCCTCGAAGCGGTCGGCCTCCTTCTTGATCTCTTCCAGGATATACGCCCGCTTTTTTACCAGCAGCGGATACGCTTCGTCGTACACTCTGTCGATGAAAATTTCCGCCGCGGCGAGCATGGCGTCCGAAGAAATGCCGAGGCTCTTGCAATAGCGGATCGCCCTTCGCATGATACGGCGCAGAATGTAGCCCGCGCCCGTGTTCGAGGGCAGGATCCCCTGCTCGTCGCCGATGAGCATGACCGTCGTGCGCGTGTGGTCGGCAATAATGCGCATCGCCCTTTGCTCCTCTCCGCCGTCCTCGTAGCTCTTACCCGAAAGCGCTTCCAGCTTTTCGATGACGGGCAGGAACAGATCGGTTTTATACCCGTCCGAAAGTCCGTTTAAAAAGAGCAGCATACGGTCGAAGCCGAAGCCCGTATCCACGTTCTTGTTTTCGAGCGGCACGTAGCCGTTTTCCGTCTTTTTATATTGCATATAGACGTCGTTCCCGATTTCGACGTAATCCTCCCCCAAGGGATAGAACCATTCGTTATCCGGTCCGCAGGGCGTGCCGACGGTGCCCTCCAGCTCCCACCAGTTATCCTCCTTTGGAAGATAGCTGATGTGCTCGGGCGCGATGCCGAGAGCGGTTAAGAGCTCCGCCGTCTCGCGATCGCGCGGGGCGGCGTCGTTCCCCTCGAACACGGTAACGCGCAGCTTGTCCTTATCGAAGCCAAGCACCTCGGTTAAAAACTCGAACGACCAGGCGGTTTTTTCCTTTTTGAAATAGTCGCCCAACGACCAGTTGCCCATCATCTCGAAAAAGGTAAAATGCGAAGCGTCGCCCACCGATTCGATATCGACGGTGCGCACGCAGCCCTGCACGTTGCAAAGACGGGTGCCCTTTTCATGCTTTTTTCCCAGCAGATAGGGCATGAGCGGCTGCATGCCCGCCACGTTGAACATGACCCCCGTACTGCCGTCGCCGATCAGCGACACCGCACCGATATTCACGTGCCCCTTTCCCTCGTAAAAGGAAATCCACTTTTGTCTTAATTCCTTCGACGTCATTTTCATTGTATCTCTCTCCTTATAACTTCGCGAGTTCGTAACCCTCTTTGCCGTCCTTTACGGCATATCCCATTTGCTTTAACTTTTCGCGCAATTCGTCCGACTTCGCCCAGTCCTTTGCGGCGCGCGCCGCAAAGCGCTCCTCGGCGACCGATTTGACCTCCGCGGGAATTTCGTCCGCAGGCGCATAGCGGGCGAGATAATCGCTCGGATCGCGGCGGAACAAGCCTAACAGCGAATAGGTTTTTATAATCTGATTCACGATCCGCCGTGCGCGGGAATCGCCTTCCGCAAGCAGCCTCGAAACCTCTTTAAAATACCCGAACAAATCGGACAGCGCCAGCGCGGTGTTAAAATCGTCGCTCATCGCCCGATCGAAGCGTTCGTCGATTTCCGCCTCCGCGCCCTCTTCCTGCGGAAACGCGGCGATCGCCTTTCCGATCAGCGTATAGAAGCGCACAAGGTGCGCCTCCGCCTCGGGGAAGAGCGAATCGGTCACGTTCACGTCCCCCCGATAGCTGGACGACAGCAACGCGAATTTGATCGCCTCGGGAGAATACTTTTGCAGCAGCTCCTCCATGAGCAGACTGTTGCCCAAAGATTTGCTCATCTTCTGCCCGTTCACCTTGATAAGCCCGTTGTGCAGCCAGTATTTTGCCATGCGCTTGCCCGTGAGCGCTTCGCTCTGCGCGATTTCGTTTTCGTGGTGGGGAAAAATCAGATCTCTGCCGCCGCCGTGAATATCCAGCTGTTCCCCGAACGCCTTGCGAATCATGGCGGAGCACTCGATATGCCAGCCGGGGCGCCCCTTGCCCCAAGGGGAATCCCAACTGATTTCCCCCGCTTTCGCCGCCTTCCAAAGCGCGAAATCGTAGGCGTTCTTTTTGCAGTCGTCGTTCTCCACGCGCACGCCGTCGAGCGCGTCCTCTTTGTCTCTGCCCGAAAGCTGACCGTAGGATGGGAACGCGTCCACGTTAAAATACACGTCGCCGTTGGCGGCGGGATAGGCGCAGCCCTTTTCGATCAATGCGGAAATAAAATCTATGATCGCGGGCACCGTTTCGGTCGCTTTCAGCCACAGCGTGGGCTCGTCCACCTCGGCGCGCGCCATTACGCCGTCTATTTTTTTTATCATCGCCTGCGCGTACTCGTCGGCGGGAATCCCCGTTTCGTGCGATTTGGCGATAATTTTATCGTCCACGTCCGTATAGTTGCGGGCGTAAGTCACTTCATAACCGAGCTTTTCCAGAAACTTACGAAAAATATCGTAGATGAGTGCCTGAAACCCGTGCCCGATATGCGCCTCGCCCGAAACGGTAATCCCGCACGCGTACATTTTTACCTTTCCCGCTTCGAGGGGAACAAACTCTTCCTTTTTCCTCGTGAGCGTATTATAAATTTTCATGATTCTCCTCTTTGCCGCCGCGAAGCTCTTTTATCTCCTCTTCCAGCGCAAACACCTTTTCGCGCAGCGCGCACAGCTCTTTTGCGACGGGGTCCTCCTTCTCGGGCAACAGCGTCTGCGTGCGTTCGCCGTTGATCCGCACGACCCGCCCGGGGATTCCCACCACCGTCGCGAAGGGCGGCACTTCCTTTAATACTACCGCACCCGCGCCGATCCTCGCGCCTTCGCCCACGGTAAACCCGCCGAGGACCTTCGCCCCGCAAGACACCGTAACGTTGCGCCTGATCGTAGGGTGGCGCTTGCCCTTTTCCTTGCCCGTGCCGCCGAGCGTCACGCCCTGATAAATCACGACGCCCTCTTCGATCTCCGCCGTTTCGCCGATCACTACGCCGCCGCCGTGGTCGATGAACACGCCCGCCGCGATCTTCGCCGCGGGATGAATTTCGATCCCCGTGCAGAATTTCGCCCACTGCGAGGTGATCCGAGCAAGCAGCTTAAAATGCATCCGGTAGAGCCTGTTCGCCCAGCGGTGCCACGACAGCGCGTGCACGCCCGAATAGGTCAGCCAAATTTCGAATTTATTGCGGGCGGCGGGATCGTTGCGCTTTGCCGCGGCAATATCCTTTCTCAGTCTCGAAAAAAACATAACTTTTCCTTATAGGTTGCGCGAAGAACGCAAAGCGTTATCGTTATCCCTTTTATTATATCTCCGCGCGCGGAATACGGTGACTTACGCGTCCGTTCCCGAATTGCGGCGGAGGGGCAAGTTTGTAATTTTATACTCCGCCAGACAGCGGTCGCGGATCTCCTCGTTGAACACCTTTTGTTTGATCAGATATTCGCACACCACGTCGCGCACGCTCTCCTGCGAAAAATAAAATCCGCACACGGTGAACAGGGCGTTCACCTCCGCCTCGCCCAACCGACACGCGAGCGAAAGCGCGATCACCGTATTTTTTTCGGGATAAATTTTCCCCTTTACGATTTTTTTCCATACTTCGGGCTCGATATCCAGCTTGCCGCCCGCGTCCGCGACCGTTTCGCCGCACCGCGCAAGGCACTTCGGGAGCAGCTTTGCAAACGTCGTTTTATTGCCGAGATCGTGAAACTTTTCCCGCAGGGTACGGTAGCGGAAATTAAACGTAAACGTCGTATCGAACAGCTCCGATTTAAACTTTTCGAGCAGCTCGTCCCGCTGCTTTTGGCGGGATAGGCGCATCACCGAGGAGTCGCGGCGGGTAATGTTTCCGTCCGCCCCCACGTACACCACTTCTGGCATCGCGTAGCCCGCAATCGCGCTCAGCTTGGTATAATCGGAATACTGTTCGCAAAAGTATTCGTCCAATGCAGACAAGTAAGAAGGTTTCATTTTTTTATTATAGCATTTTCCGTAAAAATTGGCAAGCGAAAGCGTAAAATTTTATCGCGGCGGAAACGCTTCGGCGGGAAAAATTCCGACGGCGACCGCCCGTCCGCGCGCCTGAAAATGTAATTTTTTAACATATTGAAAATCCATTGTGCAAAAAGTATAATTTTTACACCCTTTTTTGTCGATTATCACGTATTTTAAGACAAGTCGCTCACTCCCCCTTGCGTTTATCAAATTTTTGTGTTAGAATTTTACACGACAGAATTTGGAGGACTATCCCATGAAAAGAACCCGTATCGAAGAAATTGCGGAACTTTTAGATAAGCGAGGCAAGCTCTCGCTCGAACAGCTCGACGAATTTTTCCCCAACGTATCGCAGATGACGCTTCGGCGCGATCTGTTCCAGCTCGAACAGCAGGGGCGCATTATCCGCGTGCGCGGCGGCGCGATGTCCGTGAAGGAAGTGCAAAAGGTATCGGGCGAGCCGTACGCCAAAAAGCAGGCGATCAATACGGACGAAAAAATAGAGATCGCCCAAAAGGCGGCGGGGCTCATCGACGAAAACTGCTCGATGTTCATCGACGGCGGCACTACGGCAATGTATCTTGCCAAAGAGATCCCCGACTTTAACGTGCACGTATTCACCAACGGACTTGCAGTCGCGATCGAGCTTGCGCAGAAAAAGAATCTTAACATTACGCTGCTGGGCGGTCAGGTATTAAAGGACAACTTATCCACCGCCTCGCCCATGGCGAAACAGTACTTCGAAAACACCAACTTCGAGCTGGCGATCATGTCCGCCTCGGCGTTCACCCCCGAAAACGGATTTTCCTGCGGCTCGCAGGTGGAAGCGGACGTTTTAAAGACGGTGCGCATGAAAGCGAAATCCATGTACATGATGCTCGACAGCTCCAAAATCGGCAAAATCATGCCCTATACCTTTGCCCGCATGGAGGATATCGACGTGCTGATCACCGACGACAGCTTCCCCCAGCAGCTGAAAGAACTGTTTGCGCAAAAGAATATCGTCGTGATGTAAATTAAAATATTACGCCGCCCGTTCCGAAGCTTCGGAACGGGCGGCGTTTTTTAATATCAAATACAATTCAATCGAAAAAGCGCGCCGTAAAAGTTACGGCGCGCTTTTTTAATCCCCGTTATTCATAAATAATACGGTCATACCCGCCTGAGCAGCACAAATGCGAACAGCAGCGAGAGTGAAATGACCGTAATCGCGGAAATCACGATCCCCGCTATGGCAAAGCCCTTTCCTTTGCCGCCCCGCCGCTTGGACTGCGCCAGACCGATAAAGCTGAAAATACAGCCCAACCAAAAGAAATATCCCGTAACGGACAGCACAAATCCCGCGATCGCCATCGGATTTTTTTGTTCCCCCGCGGGCGCGGGAGCGGACGGCACGGCGGAAACGATCGGCTCTTCCGCAACCGCTTCCGCGACCGCGGTCCTTTCGCGGACAACGGAGCCCGACAAAGCGCTTCCGCAGAACAGGCAGCGGCTTCCCGTATTCAGCCGCGCGCAATATTTGCAAAGGCAAGCCATATCAACCGACCTCTTTCACGAATACCAGCGTCGTCACGTTATCCGTCGTTCCCTCACGGCACTCGCGCAGTCTGGGAAACAGCCATCCTCCGAGCAGAGGGATCCAGCCTAACAGCATTTCGAAAAACGTTTTTTTGCGCCTGAGGTTTATCGGCATCTTTACCACGGAATGGAGCGTCCACCCACCCTTTGCAAACTCGCTGATCAGATCGCCGAAGGGCGCAACCACCGAATTGCACAATTCGGGCGTAAATCCTTTGTCCCATTCCGATTTGGAAATTTTTCTCGAAGAAACGGGTAAAAAAACGGTCTTGTACTGCAACATTTTTCTCTCTCCTTTTTTTCATTTGTAGGAACTTTTATCCCTCTTGAATTACATTTTAACCCATATGAATTTATTTGTCAACTGTTTTGGGTTATGAATTAACTCAATTTCGTTATAAAATGTGTTCAAAAAGGAAAGGATAAACAAATGACCATTTTGGATAAGATAGACGAACTGAGAAAGGAACGGGGCTGGTCGGTGAACAATCTCGCCATGGAGGCGATGCTCACGCAGTCTACGCTCAACAATTTATATATGCGCAAAACGGAGCCCAAAATTTCGACCCTGCGCGCGATTTGCGAAGCGTTCGGGATAACGCTTGCGGAATTCTTTTCGGAAACGGAAGAAAAAAAGGAACCCGCGTGCGAAAAAGAGCTGCAACGGCGAATTGCCGCCCTTTCCGACGCGCAGAAAGCCGCGCTGCTCGTTTTGCTGAGAGGAATGAAAAACTGACAAAAGTGCTCGAATCATTTTTACCGCAACAAAAAGCCGCGCTTCCCCGAATCTCGGGAAAGCGCGGCTTTCTTTACCGCTTAGTTTTCGCAATTCTTCTTTAAGGTCGCAAGACTTTCGGCAAGCTCCTTAGGCAGTCTGTCGCCGAACTGTTTGTAATATTCTTTGATCTCGTCCGCCTCGGCGCTCCAACGCTTTTTGTCGATGAACAGAATCTTTTCCAAATCTTCCGTCGTCATATCCAGCCCGTCAAGATCGATATCCTTCGCATAGGGCAGGAAGCCGATCGCCGTTTCCTTCGCGTCTACTTCGCCCGCGCAGCGCTTTAAAATCCATTCGAGCACGCGCATATTGTCGCCGAAGCCCGCCCAGAGGAACTCTCCGTTCTCGTCCTGACGGAACCAGTTTACGTTAAAGATCTTAGGCGGATTTTTCACCTTTTTGCCCATGTCGATCCAGTGTTGGAAATAGTCGCCCATATGATAGCCCGCGAACGGCTTCATCGCCATGGGGTCGTGACGGAGCACGCCCACCGCACCCGTCGCCGCAGCCGTCGTTTCCGAGCTCATGATCGAGCCGACGAACACGCCGTGGTTCCAGTCGCGCGACTGATAAACAAGGGGAGTCGTGGTCGCTCTTCTTCCGCCGAACACGATCGCGTCGAGCGGCACGCCCTCTTTGGAATTGAACATTTCCGAAAGACAGGGGCAGTTCACCGCGGGAGCCGTGAATCTCGAATTGGGGTGCGCCGCCTTTACGCCGCTTTCGGGCGTCCAGTCGTTGCCCAGCCAGTCGATAAGCTTCTCGGGCGCGGGCTTGGAGAGCCCCTCCCACCAAACGGTGTTGTCGGCGGGATTGATGGCGACGTTCGTAAAGATAGTGCCCTTCTTGGTAGCAGCCAGCGCGTTGGGATTGGACTTCTCGTTGGTGCCGGGAGCAACGCCGAAGAATCCGTTTTCGGGGTTCACCGCCCACAGTCTGCCGTCCTCGCCTACGCGGATCCAGGCAATGTCGTCGCCCACGCATTCCACTTTATAGCCCTTTTCCAGATAGTGTTTGGGCGGGATAAGCATGGCGAGGTTGGTCTTTCCGCAAGCGGACGGGAACGCCGCCGCAAGATAGCGCTTTTTGCCGTCTGGATAGGTAACGCCCAGAATGAGCATGTGTTCCGCCATCCAGCCCTCGTTTTTGCCGAGGTAAGACGCAATGCGGAGTGCGAAGCACTTTTTGCCCAGAAGCACGTTTCCGCCGTATGCGGAGTTTACCGAAATAATGGTGTTATCCTCGGGGAAGTGCATGATATAGCGTTTTTCGGGGTCTACGTCGCACTTGCAGTGGAAGCCCTTGATGAAGTCGCCGTCTTTGCCGAGCGCCTTGTAGCAATCGAGCCCGACGCGCGTCATGATCGCCATGTTCAGAACTACGTAAATGGAGTCGGTCACTTCGATACCGATTTTGGAGAACGGAGAACCGACCACGCCCATGGAATAGGGAATCACGTACATCGTGCGCCCCTTCATTTTTCCGCGGGCAATCTCACGGCAGAGCGCATACGCTTCTTTGGGATCCATCCAGTAGTTGATGGGGCCGGCGTCCTCCTTGTTCTTGCAGCAGATAAAGGTGCGCGCCTCTACGCGGGCAACGTCGTTTTCCGCCGTGCGGTGATAGTAGCAACCGGGAAGCTTTTCCTGATTGAGCTTGATCATCTCGCCCGATTTGCACGCCTGTTCGCGCAGGGCGGCAAGCTGAGCCTCGCTTCCGTCGATCCATACGATTTCGTCGGGTTGCGCGAGATCGGCGCTCTCCTTTACGAAATCGAGCACTTTACGGTTTTCTGTAAGCGCTTTCATGTGTTAATACCTCCGAAATGTTTTATTTGCAAATGTTTTGGGGCAAATTGCGGGAGCGAAAAAAGTTCTCCCATATTTCCCCATTTATATTATAACATAAAAGGCTGTCAAAGTAAACAGCCTTTCGGAAAAAAGTTTTTAAAATTTTTTGATTCGGCGCCCGCAAAGAAGATTTATTTTGTATTTTTCATTAAATCCAAAAAAGACCTTTTTCTGTCGGCGGATAATTTGTTCAAAATCTCCGTTATCTCTTTGTCCTGTTGATAGCTTGTATAGTTTTCAGCAAAGAACTCTGCGCAGGAAATTTCAAGTACGTTGATAATGTCCAAAAGCACTGGCACCGATAAATTGAAATTTCTGCATTCAATTTGATTGATATATGTTGGGCTTTTCCCTAATCTTAAACTTAATTCTCTGGCTGAAAGATTTTTTCTGTTTCTGAAATACCCTATACGGAATGTTAATTCATCTAAATTCATTGCGGTTACCTCGTACTTCTCAGTTTAAAGTATCCGCTTTATAAGGATTGTCAGTGACAATATATAAAATTTTCTAATAAATATCATTATGATTATTTTAAACTAAATTATTGACTTTATACTAAACATTGCGTATACTGGTACTAATTATCTGTTAGGAATACATTATGAAAAGAATACTTTTAAAATTGTTAGTGTTTTGTTTATTAATAACAACTGTTTGCTGTTCGGCTTGCGACCATATTCCATTTACTTTAAAAACGGGAACTTATGGGTTTGAAAAGGCTATTATTACAAATAAACTTACAAATGAAACGATAGAAAAAAACTTAGACGAAATATTTACCGATAACACAGCGCTGACGGAATGGGGCAATATTACCGGTTTTCAAATTTACATAAACGAAAATACAGAATACTTCCGCAAAAAAAATAACAGATATTATGTAATAAATGAAGGACTTGCCTTTGAAATTATTGAAGATGATTTACTCTGTTTGCATTTTCCTTTCTGGCGCGGATATGACTATAATTTATATGATTTAAAAATCATTTTATGCTTGCAACAAATGTACGCTTAAAAAACGTTACTAGAAACCAGTTTAAACGAAATTTTACCAATAAGCTGTGCGGACTGCGTTCCCTCAGAACGACCGAATCAGTTGGACAGAACAACGGGAGCGGCAGGGATTGACACGACAGGCGGGACGGCTTTCCTCTTTGGGGCATGCCGAACACGGATTTTATTATTGCTTGTCATTCTGAGGGAGCGAAGCGACCGCGAGAATCTCTTTCCCTTTGGGATAATCTTCATTTGAGATTCTTTCGGCTTTGCCTCAGAATGACAGGAATCGCGGAGCTGAAAAACGGTACATTATAACAAGCCGTGGACTCCCTTTAAGCCCTTTCTACCGTAACGTACTCCCCCGTATCCGCGTCCTGAAATACCACCCAAAAACCGTGCTCCTCCGAATAGGGAGAAAGGGGTACGAATACCGCTTGCTCTTTCATATTTTCGGGCGCGCCTGCTTCCGTCTTTTCCGCAGCCACGCATAAATAGCGCGGCTGCCCTTCCTTATAAATCACTCCGAGCAAAACCCCGTCCGAATTGACCCATTCCGAATAAGGAAACGCCTCCTTTAACCGTTCGTCGCGGGGGAATTTGGCAAACGCTTTTTCGATCCGCTCGCTCACTTCCCGATAGTACGTAAGCTTCCCGCGCGGGAATTCGATCGGATGGACAGCGCGTTCATCTTTGCCAGGATCGCCGCCGCCCGAGACTGCTCTTTCTTTTTTTTCGCCGCTATTTTCAGCGTTTTCATTTTCATCGTCCGAGAATGTATAATAGTCGGCGGAGGCGATAGCCTCGTCGTCGTAACAGAAGGGCGGACAAAAGGTGATCGCGGTTTCTTCCGTCTCCTCCCCTTTTTCTTTCCGCGCTTCCGTCGGAGCGGACGGCGCGCGCTTCGCCCGCTTGCTCTCGGCGTTATTTCCTGCGGTAAACGCGGAAAGCAGCGCCGCGTAAGAGACGGGCGCTTTTCCGCAATATCCGTACGCGAGCGGCTCGCTCTCCCCCCTTAAATAACACAACAGCACCGAAAAACCGTCGTTTAAAGACTGGGCGGCTTCCGTTTTCAGCGGTCGGTTGCCGTGCAGCTCCATGCAAAAAATCGTTCCCCCGATCCAAACGGCAAGCCCGTACCGCCCCTCTTTTAAGGGCGCAAGATTACCGATTTTCGGCGTAAGCGTAAGCGTGCCGCCCAGCCGTTCGGCATAGACCGCGCCCGAAAGCATTCCGCCGTCCGCGGAAAATCCCTTTTTTACCTGTTTTAAAACGCACACCCGTTTTTCGTAAGCCATTTCTTCATTTCTCCCGCGAAAGTATTCATGATATTATATGCGTTATTTCACGGGGAACTTTTCTCGGATGCTGTCGTTTTATCGTTTTTTTTGCCGTATATGAAAAAAACCGCCCGTGCAAAATTGCACGGGCGGCGACCATACGAAGGTTATTCCTCTTCCGCCTGCTCTTCTTCCGCCTTTTGCGGTGCCACGACGTTGGGCAGAGAAAGCCCCGCCATGTTGTACACCTCTTCGAGGGGAGGAAGGCTCTTTAACAGTCCGGACAAAAAGTTTGCGGTGGAGGTTTTCCCGTCCGCATTCTGTCCGCCGTCCCATACGGTTACCTTGTCGATCTTCACGCCCGAGATCGCCTTTACCTGTTCGGCGACGATCTCCTCGAGCTTGTCGGCGATGAGCAGCCGCACCGCCTCTTCCGAGGTGCCCGCGCTCTTCACCAGCTCGCGCATACCCAACGCCTGTTTGGTAAGCTTTTCGCGCATACCGCGCGCTTCCGCGTCCATCTTCGCGAAAATCGCGTCCGCTTCTCCCTTTGCCTTGCGACGGATCTGCTCCGCAACCGCTTCCGCCTCGATTTCGAGCTTCTGCTTTTCGATATCCGCCGCGACGATGACGTCCGCTTCCTTGGTGGCGCGTTCTCTCGCCGCACGCGAAACTTCTGCCTGCTTTTCCGCAACATAGCTCTCTTCGAGGGCGCGCGCCGCCTGCACCTTTTCCGCCGTGACGGCAAGCTTTAACGCCTCCGCTTCCTTTTCGCGCAGGGTCGCCTGCGAGTGCGCAATTTCCGCTTTCGCCTTGTTTTCGCCCTCGATCGCAGCCGATTCAGCTTCCGCCACGCGAATACGCTCTTCCATTTTCGCGTTCGCCTGACCGATGGAACCTTTTTTGTCCTCTTCCGCGACCGATACGCGCGCATCGTTGATCGCCTTTGCCGCGGCTTCCTTTCCGAGCGCGATGATATAGCCCGATTCGTCCGAAATATCCGTTACGTTTACGTTGATCAGGCGCAAGCCCACTTTTTTCAGCTCGCCCTCCACGTTGCGGGAGATCGCTTCCAAAAACTTATCTCTGTCGGCGTTGATCTCCTCGATGTTCATGGTCGCGATGACCAGACGGAGCTGACCGAAGATAATGTCCCGCGCCAGATCGGAAACCTGATTGAGCGTAAGCATTCTCAGCCGCTCCGCAGCGTTCTGCATAATGGCAGGATCGGTGGAGATACCCACGGTAAAGATGCTGGGCACGTCGATACGGATATTCTGTTTGGAAAGCGCGCTCTTTAAATCCACGGAAATGGAAAGGGGCGTCAAATCCATAAAGGTAAACTTCTGGATAAACGGGATCACGAAGGACGCGCCGCCGTGAACGCACTTTGCCGAACGGTACGTGCCGTCCGCGTTCGGTCTGATTTTACCGTAAATCACCATGATTTTGTCGGGCGGGCAGGTTTTGTATCTTACCGCTATCGTGAGAACGATCAGCACGAGGATAAGAACCGCCACAACGATTGCCGCAATAATGGCAGGATGCATAAAAATTTTCTCCTTATTCTCTTATTTCTTCCGACGCTCCGTCGGGAGTTTCCTTCATTTTATCTCCGCCGATCCGCCTGACCACAGCAAAATCATCGGTATACGAGACGATAGTCACCTGTTCGTCCACGGAAATTTTTTCCGTTTCGTCCGTAACGGCGTCGATCTCCATAAATTTCCCCTGCGCCGTAAGGGTGATTTTTCCTCTGCCCTTGCGCTCCGCGGGGACGGACACGTAGACGGTCGCGTTCATGCCCGCCAGCTTTTCGCCCACCAGATTTCCCGAGCATTGCAGCTTGGAAATGCCTTTCATGGCAAAGCCCACCGCGAGCAGCGCGACCGAGCCCGTGGCAATGGAAATTAAGACGGGCGCCCATACGTTGTCGATAAAGCTTGCCGTGGCGAATCCGCACCAGCCGCCCAGCGAAAAGAATGCGGTGATGCTCTTTAACGTAAACAGCGAAAGTCCGCCGTCCGTGGAGATATCTCCGTCCATATCGAAATCCCCGTCGGCGTCGATATCCCCGCCGCCCGCAAACGACACGAGCAGCAATATAATTTGCACGATCAAAAGTGCGGTAGCTACGACCGCGATCCAGAAAAATATGTGCTCCGTAACCGAAAGCGATTGCAGCCAACCCGCAGCCAAATAATTTGTCATGATTTTCTCCTTATACTATTATATAACGCAAAATTTATTTTTTTAACCGAGTTGATACCGAAAACAGGGTTTTCCGTGTCACTCTCCGAGAAAGACGATCTCTTTTCCCTTTTCTCTCGCGTAATTCACCGTAAACGCGCTGCCTCCGCTCGATTTGGTGCAATACGCCAGCAATACGTCGCAGCAATCGACCATATATTTGTTGCGGATCAAAAAGCAGCCGTTGCGATACGCGGGAAAAAGCACCGTCCTTTTATTGCACCAGCTTAACAGCTCGCGATATTTTTTCCGCTCTTCCGCACAAAATTTGTTTTCCTGCCCCGCATAAGGTATGCAGGCTTCGATATAAATGCGGTATTTCTGCTTTAAATCGGTAAGACACTCCAACGCGAGCAAATCGAACCCTTCCGCCATACCGCAAAAAAACGTGTCGCAGCCGGACCTTATCAGCTCTTCCAGCCTGTCGTACACGGCGTTTTTATCAAACTCAAGCGGAAGCTTTCTGTGCCCCGTCATCGCGCACGCCCTGCTCAAAGAGGATTCCTCCTCTCTTTTCCGTTTCCGCGCGGATATTTTTCGGGCGTCTGCTTTATTTTTAATACTTCCACCAGCGTGCGCGCGCCGTAATTTTTCGGCAGCTCGTAGCTTACGCAGCTTCCTTTATTTCCGCCCAGGATACGAAACGCCGATTCCGCTTCCTTAACTTCCTCTTCCGCGTCCCCCTTGTAGGCGATCATCCGTCCGCCCGTTCTTACGAACGGCATACAGTATTCGCTGAGCGTATTCAGCCTTGCCACCGCTCGCGCGCAACACACGTCGAACTTTTCCCGAAAACGCTCCTCTCTTGCCAGCTCCTCCGCCCGCCCGTTTAAAACTTCCACGTTCGTCAAGCCGAGCTCTTTTACTGCGGTCTTTAAAAATTCGCACTTTTTTCCCGTGCTTTCTATCAACGTAAAACGCAAATCTTCCCTCACGATTTTGATCGGAAGAGAAGGGAATCCCGCGCCCGAGCCCACTTCGGCAACGCGTTCTCCCCTTAAAAAGAGGAATTCCCCCGCCAAACTGTCGATAAAATGTTTATAAACGATCTCTTCCCCGTCCGTAATGGCGGTAAGATTGTATTTTCCGTTATACTCCGTTAACAGATTTTTATAACGTTCGAACTTTTCCGCGTACGTTTTTCGAACGTACTGTTCGTATTTTTCAAATTCGGGACCTTTTTGATTCATATTTTATATTATAACACGATTTTTCCGTTTTTTCAACAATCTGTGAAAAAACATTTTCGATTTTTTCCACCTTTCCCAAATCTATGTGGATAACTTTTCCATCGGAACGAAATTTTTTATTTCTTCCTTTCCGCGTTCTTTTTTCTTTCCACATTTCCGTATTTTTTGAACAGCCTGTCCACATTTGTCTGCACAGGAAATAATTTTGTTTCTTCCCCCTTTTTACTTGCTTTTTTCACCCGTTTCCGTTATAATAAGGCAGTAAAAGCTTGTGGATTTAAGGTTGTCCACATTGTCCACAGGGTTATTACTATTATTAAATATATTTTTATATAAATCTTATCATCTACGGAGGGGCACATGAAATTTATCTGCGATGGGTTAACGCTTTCGGAAGCGGTATTAAAAGTGAGCAAGGCGTGCGCGGTGCGCACGACTGCGCCGATTATGGAATGCATTAAAATAAAGGCGGATTGCGACGCGGTGAATTTTCTTGCGACCGACGGAGAACTTTCTATTCAGAAAACGGTAAAGGCGGAGGTGTTCGAGGAGGGCGAGATCTGTGTTCCCGGAAAATTGTTCGCCGACTTTATCGGAAAACTGTCCGAAGAGGAAATTTCCGTTTCGACGGAGGAGAAGGGAGTAAAAATACAGTATCGCGACAGCGCGTCCTATATCCAGTCTCTGAATGCGGAGGAATTCCCCAAAATCAATCTGGAAGTGGGGGAAAATTCGTTTGTCATGAAGCAGAGCGCGCTGAAAAAGGTGATCGCGGAAACGGCGTTTTGCTGCGCGCAGGACGATTCCCGCCCCATTTTAAAGGGATGCCTGCTCGAATTTAAGGAAGTGCTTTCGGTAACGGCGCTCGACGGATACCGTTTGGCTTATTCGGAGGCGGAAATTCTTTCCAAGAGCGGTGAACAGAGTATTATTTGTCCCGCGAGAACGTTGGGAGAAATTTCCAAGATGCTCACCGAAGAGGACGGAGAAATCACGGTTTACACGCAGGGAGGGCTGCTGTTGGTGAGAAGCGACGGCATGACGGTCGTTTCCCGCCTGTACACGGGCGACTTTATCAAGCGCGAAAACGTAATTCCCTCCAAATTTTCCACCAGCGTTACGGTAAGCAAAAGCGAGCTTACGGCAAGCACGGAGCGCGCCGCGATTTTGATCCGCGGGGATAAAAACAATCTGGTCACCTTCGAGATCGGCGGAAACGCGGTAAAAATTTCCTCCGTCTCCGATTACGGCAACGTGGCGGAGAGCGTGAGTTCCGAGACCGAAGGGTTGGATCTGGGCATTTCGATGAACGCGAAATATCTCCTCGACGCGTTAAAGGGTTTGGAGGAGGAAAAGGTGACTCTTTCCTTTAACGGAGCCATTTCCCCCTTTATTTTACAAAATGCGAACAAAAAAGAAAGTTTATATCTCATTTTGCCCGTAAGAAACGCGCAATAATCGCTTGACTTGACGGGGAAAAAACTTTATAATCAAAAAAAATCACTTTTTTCGGAGTTAATATTATGAAAAGAACGTATCAGCCCAAAAAACGGCAAAGAAGCAAAGTACACGGATTCCGCAACCGCATGAAGACGCAGGGCGGAAGAAACGTATTAAAGAGAAGAAGAAACAAGGGCAGAAAACACATTTCCGCATAAGGCTTGCTTATGCGCGTTCTGCGTTTAAAAAAACAGAAAGAGATCACGGGAGTTCTCGGCAAGGGAAAGCGTGCCTATTCGGGAACGCTCACCGTTTGCTACGTTCCTTCCCAAAGGACGAAAGTCGCCGTTTGCGTGGGGAAAAAACACGGAAAGAGCGTGCGCCGAAACCGCATCAAGCGGCTTTTGCGCGAAGCGTTTCGCTATTATGCGGAACATACGGCGCCGTGCAGCGTGCTGCTGATTCCGAAAGTTGCGGAAGCTTACACATACGAGGGATTCCGCCGCGATCTCGGGAAAATTTTAAAAAAGGAACATCTGCTTGAAGATTAAGGCGACAGAGCTTATCCGGGCGAATTATATGTATCTTCGCCGCCGCGTTTTTAAACCCTATTTAAAGGGGCTTTGTATCCGTCTGATCGTCTTTTATCAAAATCATTTGTCCCGCGGGACCTGCCTTTATTCCCCCACCTGTTCGGAATATACCAAGCGCTGCATCAACAATTACGGCGTGATCGCGGGTATCTTGCTGGGCGCGTGGCGGATATTGCGCTGCAATCCTCTCAGTAAGGGCGGGATCGACCCTGCGCCCGAGGTTTTTTGGAAGAAGAAGTGGCTGATTTAGCCGATAAGGCTTAAAAACGATTATGAATCTGTTAGAACATATCATCTCGTTCCCTTGGCTCTTGGAAAGCGGATACGAAATCGGGCTGAATTGGCTCGGAAAATTTGCAATGGTAATTATCGAGGGCGTTGGGATTATCGGTCTCGGTATTATCGTATTTACGCTTGTGCTGAAAGCGATCACTCTGCCCTTCGATATTTATCAGCGCGTAAAAATGCGCAAGCAGACGCTGATCATGCGCAGTATGCAGGACGATCTGGAAAAACTGCAAAAACAGTACGCGAACGACAAGACGATGTACAACCAGAAAATGATGGAGCTGTACAAAAAGAACGGTTACAGTATGCTGGGCGCTTGTCTGCCCATGATCCTCTCGCTGGTAATCTTAATCGTCGCGTTTACGGGCTTCCGTACCTATTCCCAGTACGCCAACCTTTCCATGTACGAGAAAATGTCCGTGCAGTATAACGCCGCCATTTTGGAACACAGCGTAGACGGCGTCGACTACCGTCTGGCGCAGGAAGGAATTTCTCCCGAGCTGATCGTGGAATGGGAAGAGGGAAAAACTTGGGAGAACGAGGGAATCGTATACAAAATGTATTCCCCCGACAGCGGAAACACCAAACGGTTGGAAGTTATTTCCACAGACGAAACGAAGTATTTGTTTTACAGCTACAGCCTGGACGAAACGTTGACTTACGTGAACCGGCAGTACAATATAGACGTGGAACGGCTGCAAAAGACGGAAGGAATTACCGAAAAGCTTGCCGAACAGCGCAAAATCATGGTGGAAAAGCGCGTAAACGAGTTAAAAGAAACGGAAAACGCGCCGGAAGACGAAAACGCCGTCGAGCAATGGGAAAAAGACCTTGCCGCGAGAGCGGAAAGTGAAATTTCCGAGAAAGACGTGTATATCGGCTACGTTGCGCGGATCGGCGCGCTGCGCGTGAAAGATTGGTACCGAGACGGGAACAACGCAAGCTTTTTATGGGTAAAAAACGTATGGTATGCCGACGTTTCGTATTACCATCCCATTCAGGATTACAATAAGTTCAAAGATCAGCTCAACACGACGGTAATTACCAGAAACGGCGACGAAAAGAGCCTTTCCAACGTGTTGGACAAGGGCAGATACGACGCGCTCACCGCCGAACTCGAATCGGAAAAGGAGGCGCCGAACGGTTACTTTATTTTAATTATTCTTTCGATCGGACTGATGGTCCTTTCGCAGTTTATTTCCATGCGGAGCCAGAAGGAGTCCAACAAGTATCAGACCGTGGACGGACGGGGCGCAATGTCGCAAAAGGTAATGCTGATCGTAATGCCGCTCATCTATGCGGTGTTTGCGTTTATGTACAGTGCGGCTTTCTCCATTTATATGGTAATGAGCAGCGCGCTCTCTATTATTGTTACGCTTCTTTCCAACCTGATTATCGGCGCGATATTCAAAAAGAAAGAAGAAGAGATGCTCAAAGAAAAATATTCGCGCAGATTGCCTTGGCAGCAAAACGGAAAAGGCAACAAGAGCGATAAGAAAAAAGACAGGAATAAGAGGAAGTAATATGGGAAAGCAGGTAGTTTTCACCGGAAAGACGGTGGAAGAGGCGATCGAAATCGGTTTGCAGGAGCTTTCGCTCACGCGCGAGGACGTGGAAATCGAGGTGTTGGAGGAAGGGAAAAAGCGGCTTTTAGGGAAATCCTCCCCCGCCGAAGTTAAAATAACGGTGAAAGAGACGCTGACGGACGGTCAGCGCGCCGTGCGCTTTTTGGAAGGATTGTTTCAGGTTCTTAACATCGAAGCGACTCCCGTTTTGGAGAGCGAGGACGAAAAAATTCTTATTAACATTAACTCTTCCGAAAACAAGAGCATCATCGGCAGACGCGGGGAACTGATCGACGCGGTGCAGTCGCTTGCGGGCGCGGTCGCGAATACGGGTCGCAAGGAATATAAGCGGGTCGTCGTGGATTACGGCAATTACCGCGAAAAACGCGAAGAGACGTTAAAGCACGTTGCCGAAAAGATGGCGGCGAAAGCGGTGCGTTTGGGCAAGAAATTAAGGCTCGAACCCATGAATCCTTACGAGCGCAGGATCATTCACGCCGCGCTGATGGAAAATCCCGACGTGACGACCAAGAGCGAAGGCAAGGAGCCCGCGCGTTTCGTGGTGATTATTCCTAAGAATTTGCGGAAATTCGACGACAGACGGGGCGGAAAAGGCGGCAGAGACAATAGAGACGGTCGGGGCGGCCGCGACAGAGACCGCAAGCCCTACGGCGAAAGAAAGCCCTACCCTAAGCGCGAGCTTCCCGCAGAAGACACGCCGCAGACCTCGGGAACGAGCCTGCGCGGCGGTTCGGGCAGCGGCTTTAAAAAGGGCGGATTCAGCGGATTTTTCGGGACCTATCTCGGAAACTCCCGCGAGGAGAGCGACGGTGCCGAAACGACGGAACAAAACGACGAAGAATAATGAAAACGTTCGCGCAGAAGCGCGAACGTTTTTTCTTTTCGTATTACCGAATAAAAAAGGGATAAGTTTTTACGTATCCCTTTTCCATTTAGTTATTCTTTAACCACTCTTCCGCCTTTGCCTTGGTAAAGGTCGTAATTTTTTCGGCGGGATAGGGAGATTCCGCGCCGCCGTTGGTGTAAAGGAAGTAGTCCCCTTCCTTGGTCTGGTACATCGTCGTTTCGAATCCCTTGGGATCGCCGTAAACGCCGCAGGTTACTTTTTTTACAACCGTCGATTTTTCCGTGTCGTAAGTCTTAGTCTTTGTCGCCTTGATCATGGTGTTTTCTCCTTTTTACCAATATTTTACAGCATAAATACGATTTCGTCAATAAAAATCGTTACGCATTAAACAATATGATAAATTTGTTTGAAAGTTTCACAAAAAGGTGAGGAGAAACGGCATTTGCGGAAAAACTTTTCGCCGTTTACGCGCGCTCGGCGATTTCTGCGAAAGAAAGCGAGGATACGGCGGCAGCGATCCGTTCCGCCATGGCGTAAATCACGTTTAATCGGGTCAAATTGAGCAGCGAATAGGAAAACGCGGATTTTCGCGCGACGATTCCCAGCACGGAGACGTCCCCCACCTTTCCCAGCCGCTTGTTTGCGCCCGAGCCGGGGCGCAGCGCGCCGTCCGTCACCTTGATCAGCCCTACGTCGCTTTCCTCCCCCACCGCGGCGTCTATGGCGATTATTTTACTGTCGGGATGGGTTTTACGCAAAAAGTCGTTTACGTATTTCACTTCCTTGGCGGTGACCGGGCTCTTTAACGTACCGTACACGTATCCGCCGAAATCTCCCTTCTGCCGAATCAGCGTGCCCGAAACGGGACCCAGGCTGTCCCCTACGGCAAGATCGCTTCCGATGCACAGCACGACGGGCGGAGCGGTAAGCTCCCCCAGCATCCGCGTAAGCGCCATCATCAAGCCCGTATCCGCCATCGAATTGTAATAATGAAAGGCAAATTCCATGTAATACCCCAAAATGTAGTTGATTTTACTGCATTGTTGACGATTTTACGAATTTTAAAACATTTTTTTGACTTTTCCGTATAAATATGCTATAATAGCTCCATGAAATAAGAAAGGAGATTCGTTTTCGTGCACAATTTACTCGTTACGGCGAGTTTGGCGCTCGATATCGTGTTCTTCGTCATTTTAGTGCTGGGGCTTTTTTTCGGCGTTAAGAATGGTTTTGTCAGCGGAATTTGTAAGATAGCGGGAACCCTTCTTTCGTTTGCAATCGGAATTTTGTTTTGCAGAAAGTTTCAGGCGTTTATCGACGTAACGCTCGGGCTGAAAATGACGCAGGCGCTGCAAGGCGTTCTGGCAAACGCGATTCCGAGCGAAACTATCGCCAATTCCGTCGGAGAATGGCTGGCAATTGCCATCAGTTTTCTGGCGCTGGTAATTTTGGTAAGGCTGCTTGCCTGGATCGTAGGGAAGATAGGAACGGCGCTGGTAAGAAAAGTGAAGTTTTTCCGCGTGCTCGACCATATCTTCGGCGGATTGCTCGGGCTGGCGCAGGCGGCGCTGTTTGTGTTCTTACTTCTCGCCATTTGCTGGTGGATCCCGTGGGAACCGATGCATACGTTTATTTCGTCCAGCTCGATCGTCGGGAAAATCGTAGAGTCGACCTGGTTTCAGACGGCGATCAATTTCCCCAAGCTGATCGTAAAAGATCCGAATGCCGTGCCGCCCGATCCGGAAGCCGTGATCTATTTTGTAAAGCGCCTATTTTGTTAAACAATTAAACAATAAAAAATGCGCCATAAACAAACATGGCGCATTTTTTATGCGCCGAATATTTTTGCAGTGATATACTAAATTAAGGAAACCGATTTAAAATGAAAGAATATAATATTACGTATTCGAACAGTATTTTTTATAAAGACTGCCTTACAACGATTCGGTTTTTATAATCACAAAAAAATTAAAATTACCTTTTCAAAACAATGAAACCTACCCAAACAACATACGCAAATGTTTCACGTGAAACATTAAGAAACGGCTGTTTTGTCGGCAGAGTGTTTCACATGAAACATTTTAGGGGTAAAATGCCTAAAAACAGGGCAAAAACGACTTAAAATGCCTTAAAAACGGTGTTTTTTGAGTGAATTTGTGATATTTTTGTAAAATCGGAAAAAATTTCCGCCAAAGGCTTGATTTCTTTTTGGTTTTGTGGTAGAATAATACCGTTAATCCGCACATACTGAATAGGGTAACAAAAAAACAACAAATAAGGAGACAGAATTTGAGTAAAACAGTAAAAACGGTGATTGCCGTTATTCTGGCTGCCGTTTTGGGCGTTGGGTTATATTTTTTCATTACCGCACAAATCAACAACCAGAAAAAGTGTGATTTTTCGAATCCGCAGGGCGGGGCGGAAAATCCCGGATTTGTGCAGATGCTGAAACCCGAAAATGCGGAGGGGATTGCTCCCCCCGCGCGCGGCTGGATCGTAAAAGTGGAGTTCGACGGCTATAAATGGTACGGTTATACCAGCGTAGACGGTAGGGGTAGCTCGTATGCGTATTGGACGGTGGGACCGAATCCGTTTAATCAGAACACCGATTATCAGTACAGTCAGGAAGGTTTGGAGGAGCGCGGTATTGCAACCATATTCAACGATCCGAATTCGGGCAGTATGTGGGGCAACGTGCTCTATATCGCATTGTTGGTTGTGGGTGTGGTTGCATTTTTTATGATATTGCGCGCAACGAGCGGCGGTGGCGGCAAGGTAATGAACTTTGGCAAGACCAAGGCGAAGATTTCTACCAACATAAAAGTACGCTTTTCCGACGTGGCGGGTGCCGAAGAGGAAAAGGAAGAGTTGCAGGAAGTTGTCGAGTTCTTAAAGAGCCCGAAGAAGTTTTCGAATCTCGGCGCAAAAATTCCCAAAGGCGTCCTGCTGGTCGGACGCCCCGGTACGGGTAAGACGCTGTTTGCGAAGGCTGTCGCGGGAGAGGCGGGGGTTCCGTTTTTCTCCGTCAGCGGTTCCGATTTCGTAGAAATGTACGTGGGCGTAGGTGCGTCCCGTGTGCGCGACTTATTTGAGCTTGCCAAACGGAATCAGCCCTGCATTATATTTATCGACGAAATCGACGCGGTAGGGCGCCAGCGCGGCGCAGGGCTCGGGGGCGGTCATGACGAACGCGAACAGACCCTCAACCAAATTCTGGTTCAGATGGACGGCTTCGAGAGCAACGAGGGGGTCATCGTAATGGCGGCGACCAACCGTGCCGATATCCTCGATAACGCCTTGCTCCGTCCCGGTCGGTTCGATAGACAGATTTACGTGCATTTGCCCGACGTAAAGGGAAGAGAGGCAATTTTAAAGGTCCATGCGAGAAACAAACCGTTGGCTCCCGACGTAAACTTTAAAGTGATCGCCCGCATTACAAGCGGATTTTCGGGAGCGGACCTTGCAAACCTCTTAAACGAGGCTGCGATTTTGGCGGCGCGTGCCGGAAAGAACACGATCGGAAACCTTGAAATTTATGAAGGCATTAACAAAGTTATTCTCGGACCGCAGAAGAAGAGCCGCGTTGTGACCGAGGCGGATAAAAAGAATACCGCCTATCATGAGGCGGGACACGCGATCCTCGCCAAGCTTTGCACGCATTGCGACGAGGTGCAGGAGGTCTCGATTATTCCTCGCGGTATGGCGGCAGGTTATACGCTTTCCCGTCCCGAGACGGACGACCGCAAGGACACAGTTAACAAGCTTAACGACGATATCTGTATGGCTCTGGGCGGAAGAGTTGCGGAGGAGCTGGTAATACACGACTTTTCGGCGGGCGCTGCGGGCGACATTCAGTCCATCACGCGGGACGCGCGCAGAATGGTGACCGAATGGGGTATGAGCGAGCGGCTGGGACCCATCTGCTATTCGAGCGACGGTCCCGTATTCCTCGGGCGCGACTATGAGGAGCGCACCTCCTATTCGGAAGAAACCGCGGCGATTATCGACGAGGAAGTAAAGCGCATTATCACCACGCAGTACGAGCGCGCGAAAAAGCTGCTTGCCGAAAACCGTTCGGTACTCGACAACATGGCGCGCGTGCTTGTAGAGCGCGAAACCATATACACTGAAGAGGTGAATATGCTTATGAAGGGAGCGGGCTGGGAAGAGGTGCTCGCCTATATGGAACAGCACGATAAAGACGTGCCCGACCACCCGTTCGGTTTGAAGGCGGAAGAGGAAAAGGTCTCCGCCGATGCGAAAGAGGGAGAGCGCTCCGAGCCCGACAAGTCCGAGAAGTCCGACAAGGAAAAGAAATCCGAAAAATCGGACGGGGACAAAAAAGAGAGCGATAAATCCGATAAGGAGTAATGCGTTATGGGAAAAATTATTTCCTTTTCCAACCAAAAGGGCGGCGTGGGAAAGACGACGACCTGCGTAAATATGGCGGCATATCTTGCGCGGGAGGGGCGGAAAGTTTTGCTTATCGACCTCGACCCGCAGGGCAACGCCACAACGGGACTCGGTTTTTCCAAGGGCGCGCTGAAAAAGTCCGTATATAACGTACTTATCGAAGAGGAAGCGGTAAAAGACAACGTTCTGGATACCGAGCTCGAAAATCTTAAAATCTTGCCCGCGAATATCGATCTGGCGGGGGCGGAGGTCGAGCTCGTATATAAAAAGAACCGCGAAAAGGTGCTGAAAGAGGCGCTGGAAAAAGTAAAATCGCAATACGATTATCTGTTGATCGACTGTCCGCCCTCGCTGGGGCTTATCACCATTAACGCGTTGGCGGCTGCCGACAGCGTTGTGATCCCCATTCAGAGCGAATATTATGCGCTGGAAGGGCTTTCCCAGCTGATGAACTCCATTTCGCTCGTGCGGCAGCACCTGAACAAGAGCTTAAAGGTGGAGGGCGTTGTGCTCACTATGTACGACGGCAGGTCGATCATCAGCCGTCAGATCGCGGCGGAAATCAAGAAGTTTTTCACGAAAAAATTGTACGAAATCGTGATCCCGCGCAACGTGCGCCTTTCCGAGGCGCCCAGCCACGGCAAACCGATTTTACTGCACGATCCCAAATGTGCGGGCGCGCGGGCGTACAGCGCGCTTACGGAAGAGTTTTTGAAAAAAACGGAAGGGAGAGAATAAGAAATGGCAAAAGGTCTTGGAAGAGGGTTGATGGAGTTGTTCGGCGATACAGAGGAGGCTTATGGTAACGCACAGCAGGGCGAGGGCGGAAGCGGTGGAGTGACCGAGGTTTCGCTCGAAGAGATCTACCCCAACCCCGATCAGCCGCGTAAGGCGTTCGACGAGGGCGCGATGAACGATCTGGCGAACTCCATTAAAGAGCACGGCGTGATCAACCCCATTGTGGTAAACCGCGGCAAGAACGGCAGATATATGATTATCGCGGGCGAGCGGAGATTCCGCGCCGCGACGATGGCTGGCTTGGAGCGCGTTCCCGTCATTATTAAGGATTACGACGAAAAGGAAATTCAGGAAATTTCCCTGATCGAAAACTTGCAGCGCGAGGACCTGAACCCCATCGAAGCCGCATACGGCATGAAGAAGCTGATGGAGGAATACAGTCTGACGCAGGAGGTTCTGGCGGAGCGGCTGGGAAAATCCCGCCCCGCGATCGCCAACACGCTGCGGCTTTTAACGCTGTCCGACACGGTGATCGAGCTGGTCCGTTCCGGAAAGCTTTCCTCCGGACACGCGCGCACGCTGGTGCCCGTTCCCAAGGAGGAACAGGCGGCGCTTGCGGAGGAATGCGTTAGAAACGGCTGGTCCGTCCGCGAGGCGGAGCGCGCGGTAAAGCAGTATCTCAATCCGCCCGAAGTGCTCGCCCGCGACAAGGAGAAGAAAAACGCCCTGGCGAACGCCGAGCTTAAACATTTGGTGGAGCGGATGCGCCACACGTTCAGCACCAAGGTTTCGTTGATCGGAACGGAGAAAAAGGGCAGAATTTATATCGACTATTACACCCGCGACGATCTGGATCGGATCAGCGAAATTCTCGATATTCTCGAACGGCAGGAATAATTCAAAAGCGCCTCATGAGGGGGCGCTTTTTTGTATGCCGCAAATTTAATCGGTTTCCGCGAGATATTCGCGGGGGGATTTTCCCAAAACTTTTTTAAAGTTCAAATAGTACTGTTGCGGGCTGTTAAAGCCGCACATATCGTATATCGCGGAGGACTTATGCGTTTTCAGCAGGGGCAGCGACTTAAACACGCGCACGCGGTTTACGTAAGAGGTAAAGCTCGCAGTGATCCGGGCGTTGAACAGGCGGGAAAAGTGGCATTTGGAATAGCCGAACCGTTCCGCTGCCGAAGCGAGTGTGATCGGCTCTGCGTAATGCTCGTCGATATAGGCGAGGATCTCGCGCAGGATGTCCTGTCCCTGCTCCCTTGCGGGAACGAACGTTCCCTCTTCGAGCAGCCGTCCCAGCGCGTAATTGATAATGCCGCGCGTTAAAACGGGATTGCTGGGTTTGGAAAACCGCTTTAAACATTCGGCGATCTCTTCCGCGAATTCCCCCGAAAACACGTTGTTTTTTAACGTCAGGTTGCGCACGGCGGAAAAGAATGCTCCGCAATATTCGACGGGAAACGCCGCGCAGCGCTGGATCCCTCCGGAAATTCCGTAGGCGTGCACGTCGAACGGCATACACACGAGAAGCTCGCCCTTGTTCAGCGTGAAACGCCTTTCGTTGAGCAAAACCTGCTTTTCGCCCGAAAGCACGTATAAAAGCTCTACCGCCTTATGGATATGCGGAGAGCAGAGGCAGTCGCGTTCGCTGTTGTAATAGAGGGCGTTTTCCCGTACGTTTTCATAAAACATCGCAATATTTATTAGTTTTACGGCAAAAATTATGAACTATTCCGCAAAATTTATGTTAATATTATCATACCGAATAAATAAAGTCAAGAGGAATCAGGGTATGTTAGACAAACATTTGCGGGCGGAAACCCGTCCCGTCGCAAACGAGAAGAATCTGGTGTTCTGGAAGGACTACCGCGTAACGGTGCTGTTCGACAGACTGTTCCGCGTCGAGCGGTCTGCGGAGGGGAGGTTTACGGACGAGGCCACGCAGGCGGTGTGGTTCCGCGATATGCCGGAAAACAAGTTTACCGTGACCGCGGCGGAGGACGCGCTTACCGTGGATACGGGCGCCGTAAAGCTGGTGTTAAAGGAAAAATTCGAACAAAGCTATGCGGTGCTGGGAGGTAGCGAATGCAAACTGAGTAACGCGGGGAATTTGCTCGGCACCTATCGCACGCTGGACGGATTCGACGGCGATATGTACATGTATCACGGCACGCCCGAAAAAATTACGCTCGGCACGGGCGTTTGTTCGAAAACGGGCGTTGCAATCGTCGACGACGGCAAATCCCTTTTGCTGGATAAAAACGGCGAGATCCGCGCGCGGGAAGAAAATGCCTTCGATCTGTACGTGTTCGCCTACGGCAAAGACTTCCGCGCGGCGTTGCGGGCATTTTTCGCCGTCGAGGGAGACACTCCCATGATCCCGCGCTATGCGCTGGGCAACTGGTGGAGCCGCTACTACGTGTACACCGACAGGAGCTATTTGCAGCTGTTAAACAAATTCGAAGAGCACAACGTTCCGCTGAGCGTTGCCACCATCGACATGGACTGGCACTATTCGGTGCACATCGACGAGGAAAAACAGATTTCGGCGCTGGGCAGAAATACCGAATTTTACGGCGGAAACAGCGGCTGGACGGGATACAGCTGGAATAAAAACCTCTTCCCCGACTATAAGGGATTTTTAAAGAAGATTCAGGAAAAGAATCTGAAAATCACCCTCAATCTTCACCCTGCGGACGGCGTGCGCTGGTTCGAGGACAGTTATAACGAAATGGCGAAGGCGCTCGGGCGCGACGCATCCACGCTCGAAAAGATCCCCTTCGACGTGACCTCGCCCGAATTCATGAATCAGTATTTTAAGATTTTGCACAAGCCGTACGAGAGCGACGGCGTGGAGTTCTGGTGGATCGACTGGCAGCAGGGTGAGGCGAGCGGCATGAAGGGCCTCGATCCGCTTTGGGCGCTCAATCACTATCATTATCTCGACAGCGCGGTCAATCACGACCACGGGCTGGTGCTCTCGCGCTATTGCGGCGCGGGCGCACACCGCTATCCGCTCGGCTTTACGGGGGATACGTATATTTCATGGAACACGCTCGACTATCTCCCTTATTTTACTTTGACCGCTTCGAACGTAGGATATTGCTGGTGGAGCCACGATATCGGCGGGCATATGCAGGGCGTGCAGGACGGCGAGCTTTACGTGCGTTCGCTGCAATTCGGCGTGTTCAATCCCGTGAACCGTTTGCACTCCACCTGCAATCAGGCGGTGACGAAGGAGCCTTGGTACTATCCGAACGGCTGCGGAGAGATCGCGATGCGGTATCTTCGTTTCCGCCATAAGCTGGTCCCCTATCTGTATTCCGCGGCTTACCGCACGCATACGGAAGGGCGGGCGCTCGTCGAACCCATGTATTACGAATATCCCGACGAGGAAGAGGCTTACCGCGTGAAAAATCAGTATCTGTTCGGCGATCAGCTCATGGTCGCGCCCGTAACGAAAAAGGGCGGCACGGGCGGATACGCGAAAAAGGACGTTTGGTTCCCCAAGGGCGTCTGGACGGATATTTTTACCGGCGAGCGGTACGAGGGCGGAAAAACGGTCACGGTGCGCCGTACCCTTGAAAATATTCCCGTATTCGCACGGGCGGGCGCGGTGCTTCCGCTCGACGAGGAGGTCGCCGGCAACGGCTGCCCGCTTCCCCGAACGCTTAGGGTCAAGGCGTTCTGCGGCAACGGTATGTTCGAGCTGTACGAGGACAGCGGGAAAAAATGCGCGGTCACGACGTTCGTCAACGCGGGTAAGAAGGGCGAGCAGACGTTAAAGATCGGGATCGCGGGAGACGCGGGCGTGATCCCTGCGGACCGTAAACTCATCGTGGAGTTTGCCGACGCGCCTTACGGTGCGGTTTCCGTTACGGCAAGCGGAGCGCCCGCAGCGTTCCGCGAAACGGTTGCCGACCGTCCCACCGTCGTTTTGGAGGGGTTAAAGGCGGGAACGGAATACTGCGTGACGCTTACCTATCGGGAGCCGACCCGTTTGGAGCGGATAAAGGAGAACGCGCTCCACGTACTGCTGCAGGCGGAGGGCTCCAACGCCGTCAAAGAAACTCTTCACGGAAAGCTGGCTGCCGTCAGATCGGAAACGGCGTTCGTCGAGACTGTTCAGAAGAGCGAGTTGCCGCAAATCGTAAAAGATAAATTGCTCGAAACGCTGTAATCGACAAAAAAGAAAAGGATTTTCGCGCAAAACAGAAAATAATTATAGAAAATAAAAAATATTTTCAAAAACAATCTTGACAAACTCCCCGAACGGTAGTAATATGAAACTATCTTATAAGGGGAGTTTTTGTATGACGGTTAAAAAATGTTCGGTTGCGCTGGCGGCGGCGTTCGCCCTGCTCGCGTTTTGCGCGTGCGGAGAGAAGGATAGCGGGTTTTCCTCGGAGGAATTTTTGCACCTGCCCGAGCTCCGCTTGTCCTCCTTTTACGCCTCGGCGGACGGCGACGGTTCGAACAGGGTAAAAATGCGCGTGCCCTTCGACGACACGTTTAAGTTCGATTTCGCGGAAACGCAGGTAAAGCGCGTCAGGGTATACGACGAAAACGGAGGCGTTCTCGCAAGCGGTTCCCGTCCGTTCGAGCTGGCGTTAAAAAAGGACGCGCTGATATTTGCGGAATATACGGCGGCAAAGGCGCGCGTGGAAGTAAAGGTGAGCGCAAAAGCCAACAAGTCGCTGCTGCCGTTCGATCCCGTGAACGTTCCTTCGCCCGATTCGTTTTCCGTAACGGGCGGCGCGGAGGATCCTCTTCAGCCCGCAAATCTTACCTATAAAAAACGGGCGGATACGCTTTACGCCTATTCCAACGCGCCCGAGGCGTTAACGGACAACTGCCTCAACACCGCGATGATCCGCCACGACGTTACCGACCGCGAGGTGTTTTTCACCTTCGAGCATCAGACGGGAAAACTGAAAACGGGCGCCTATTACGGCTATCAGGTGCGCAATACGGGAACGGAAGATATGTACGTTACCGTAAAAAACGCGGGGATGCAGGTGTACGGCGCGGGATCGTTTTACGGCGAACAGGAATGGACGCAGTTTTACAATACCGAATTTAAGCTGCCCGATAAGAGCGAATGGTCGCAGGGCGAGCACGACAGCTTTGCCGCCTGGTACGGATTTTCGGGAAAATACAAGAGCCTGAACTATCAGCCCGCTACCTATAAGATCCCTGCGGGAAATTATATGTACGTGCTCGGCGGGACCAAATCGGATTCCTACAACAATTACACCGTGTTGGGCGCGGACGCAAAGACGAACGAAAGCTGCCAGAACGGCGCCGTGCTGTTTCACGTAACGGGCGAGGCGGAAGCGGCGTTTTTCGTGTATGAGGATCCCGCAAAGATAAAAGACGACGTTACCTCTCATTACGGCGTGCGCGCGGACAGCAAGCGGGAAAACATCGGCATCGACGAGGGCGCCATGGTAGACGGGCAGGCAACGTGGATATTCAACGACGCGACGCCCGCGCAGTCGTTGCCCGTTACGTTTACCAACTATTATAAAGACTTCCCCGAAGCGGAGCTCGGCGAGGACGGTAAGCCGCTGCCCGTCACGGGCGAACCGTTTGCCGCGATCGAATCGACCGCGCACGAGCAGACCGCCAGGCGGTACTATACGCACAGCAACGTGCAGAGCAATCATCTTGCCGTCGGAACGGACATGACCGACTTCCACAGCATTTACGAGGGGAAGCGCGAAATCGTGGTCGGCAATCATTATTTCGATGCGAGCGGACGGCTTGCAAACATCGGAAACTGGATGAAGGACTATATCGACACGTATACCTTCGTTAATCAGGGAGATAACGAGCGGGAAATCACGGTCGAGATCATTCCCGAAAACAGCGGCGCGCTCACAACGCTGGTGCGCGGCGCGGACGGAAAGCTGATCGAGGGAACGGCGGGATACAGCATGAAATACAAGGCGACCCAATACGGAGACGAAATTTTCGAACCCTTCCGCTATACCGTAACGGTGAAGCCGCACAGCGTTTTGCAGTTCCACGTGGAATACAACCTCATGGCGAATTCCTACGGGAAGGTTTCGCACGAAGTATTTTTAAAGTAATATATATAATAATGTATAGAAAAGCCCCCGCTGCAATAAAAGGCAGCGGGGGCTCTGCTTATCGGTCGGATCCGTTCTTTCGGATCTGTTCGTTTTCCTCTTCGGTATTCATAAAATCGGTTTTCGGCGCGGGCTTTTCTCTGCGAAAGCCGTTTTTGGCGGCTACCGTCAGAACGCCGAACAATATCGCTCCGCCGATGGGGATCAGACAGTACCAATCCAAAAAAATCCCGACGGGAACGACGGCGGCAACGCATAAACAGGCTAAAATACAAAAAGAAACTTGCAAAACTTTCATAAATCCTCATTTTGTGCAGGTATATTTTCGTAACTATTGTAGCATAATCAAAAGGAAAACACAACATATTGGGGTCAAAATCAAAATTTAAAAAAATGCAAAAAAAATCGAAAATTTTTTAAAAAAATGCAAAAAAACAGTTGACAAGCTATATAGGATTGTGATAAAATAACCAAGCTGTCTCCGAAAAGGGGGCGCTGATAAAAGATTTTTAAGGGTTTGAAAAATAATTTTTAAAAATTTTTAAAAAAGTGCCTAAAAACAGTTGACGCGAAAGAATAATTGTGATAAAATGGCAATGTTCTCTGCGCGCCAAAACAGCCGGAGGGGGCACCGAACTGTCGTTCGGTAAACGTAGTTTAAAAATTGAATAAGAAAGAAACGATTTTTTGTAACACAAAGAAACAGTTTCTGTCAATTTTTTTGAGAACAATAGTACTCAAATACAAAGTCAGCAAAAAGATAACGAGAATTTATTCAAGTTAGAGCCGCTGATACGTTTAGCAGCGTATCGGCTTTAAACAATTAAACTCAAGAGTTTGATTCTGGCTCAGGATGAACGCTGGCGGCGTGCTTAACACATGCAAGTCGAA
>CAJUOP010000024.1 GCA_910588465.1 uncultured Christensenellaceae bacterium
CTGCGTTCGTTCGCCCGCACCCGATATCACCTCCTTCTTCGTTTTTCTGCCTCCATTCTGAATAAGCGTTGCGCAAGTTTATTTCACAGCACTAAAAATTATTTTATAAAAAATCCCCGACAGCGTAGTAAAACGCCGTCGAGGATTCTTTCGAGGTTCTTATCTATGTAATTCTTTGGTGTTTTCCCGTTTCAATCTCCGGCGTTGAAAATCATCCAAATTATAAAATTGTTATATCATTAGATTTTGTATTGTTTTACGCACATTACTCTCAAACCTCTTAATATAACCAACAACGTAGTCGGCAATATCAAGCGATTTGTCTTTCATAAGCAGCGTTAGATCCATAGCGTAATTAAGCATAGTGTAAGTATCGCAAGCATGGCTTTCGGAAAAAGTCGCGTTGGAAAGTCTGCGCCCCTCTGCCGCCAAATCGTACCGCTTGCCGCCGATGATTTGACTATCGAACACTGACGACAATGCGCGCGATAAGTTCGGGTGCGTACTGCAATCTAAATACACCTTCTCGTCGTCGTTGATCCAATCGAGATTACGCCATACTTCACAGCCGTAAACTTTTTCGGGCTGTTCTTCGTGCGAAAGCTCCCGCAATGCTTTGATTGCCTTTAACGCCGTAGCGACGTGCGTTTTGTGCTTATCCGCAAGGTTATGGATATAAACGTACTGCGGCTTTGTTGCTCTTATTATTTCAACAAGTTCTTTTACAATTTCCGTATCGTTTTTATCCTTAACCTGTTTCGACGGATGTCCGAGTAATAATTGCGCGCCGTATTCTCCGAGCATTGCCGCCTTCTTCTGCTCTTCGATCCGAACGGCTTTCATGTCCTCGTTCGTGTAGTTCGCATAAAGTCCGTTGCGCGGACTGCCCGCACCGTCCGTAACAACTACACCGCAAAACCATTTGTCTTTTTTGCCGAAACACTCCGCAATGGGCGCATATGCCATAAATTCGATGTCGTCCTCGTGAGCCGCAATGCACAAATGCGTAATACGTTCTAACGCTTGTTTTTCTTCCGTTCCATCGGGTACATACGTTACTCTCATAATTTACTTGCCGCCTCCTTGTCCGCAATTAAAATACAGTTTGGATGCAACAGCAATACACTCGCTGGGACTTCCTCCGTAACCTTTCCGCAAACCGTTTTACATACCGCTTCCGCTTTATTCGCTCCGCTTACCAATATAAGTATTTGCTTTGCCTGCATGATTTGCTTAACACCCATGGTAAACGCCTTTTTCGGTACTTCCGATATATCGGAAAATAAACGGGCGTTGTCTTTGATTGTATTCTCGGTTAAATCGACAACGTGTGTTTCGCTTCCGAACGGCGTGTACGGCTCGTTAAACGCGATATGCCCGTTACTTCCCAAGCCCAATAACTGAATATCCCGCGGCATTTCGGCAAGTAGTTTGTTGTAACATGCACACTCCGCTTGCTCGTCCTGCGCCATGCCGTTCTCAATATATGTATTACTCGCTTCAATATCCAAATGAAGGAACAGATTTTCACGCATAAAATAGGCATAACTTTGCGGGTGGTCTTTCGGCAATCCCTTGTATTCGTCCAAATTCACCGTACGGATATGCGCAAAGCTTGTCCCGTGCGCATTATGATCTTCTATCATACGGCGATATAATCCCAAAGGCGTAGTTCCCGTGGCAAGTCCTAACACGGCATAGGGATTGTTCTTTACGATCCCCATCATCACCTCAAACGCCTTCGCGCTCAATTCGTCGTAATCTTTTGCAATCAATACTCTCATATTATATCCTCTTTCAAAATAAATCGAAATGTGTTTCGTCCTTTTTTAGGCGCGCGGTATTTTTCCGCAAGTACGGGACCGCAGGAATTCGTTCCCACACCGCTCATGGCAATGTCAAGATTGATAAAAGTATTTTTCGATTTCGGCAGCTCAAAATCGTGCCCCGTGTTCATTAACGTTTGCGTGGAATAAGGACAGACGTTAAATGAAAACGGATTCTTTGCTGTGATTTCCAACCCGCTTATTTTCAATCGCGTCGAAGCAAAATGGCTTCCACTTTCCTGCGGTTTCATATAATGCCCGTAATTCTCCTCCGCCGTCGAACGGTATGTCCCGTAGCTGCTTGCCATGTGCTTATCGCAATAGCTTTCCGTCTCTCCGTATCCGTCGTATTCAAACGGTAGATTCGCCTTATTTAATGCAAATTCCAAGCCGATACGGGGAAGATAAGAAACGTAATCGGCAAGCTTATAAGAAAATTCTATATCCACGCCGCCGTCGAACGGTTTTACCGAAAGAGTAAATTCCATAACGGGTTCGAACGTATTCTTTACGATTTTACCGTAATATTCCGTTCCGCCGTCGGACAACGCTTTTGCGCTGTAAATCTTCTGCGCAAATCCTTCAAACCGTGTCCAATCCTTTTTTACAAACATATCGTTATCAAGATAGGCGCGCAAAATTTGAATGCTTATCGGTTCGGTAAACTCATTCTTGCCGATTGCACAAATTCGTCCGTTTGCGTCGCACACAACTTTTGTCGACGCTTTGCTCGTAACGGATACAAAAGAGTTTGCTTGCGGCGGGACAAATTTTTCTTCCCGTTTTCCGCCGTACACGGCTTTGAGTTCCAAAAGATTGCTCTTTATCTTTCGATCGGGCGCGACAAGCCCGTCCACACAGAAGTTGCCGTCGTGCTCCTCCTCCCCGAAATCGCCCCCGTACAAAAAGCAGTCCTTCTCCTTCACTGCATGATCACACCATTCCCAGACAAAAGCGCCCATGAAGCGGTCGTTGGAGTCAATCTTCTTCCAATAATCGTTCAAATCGCCGTTGCTATTGCCCATAGAGTGCGAATATTCACACAGAACAAACGGACGGGTTTCTTTTTCGTCTTGTAGATACTCCTCGAAAAATTCAGGCGGCGCATACATTCTGCTCGCAATATCGATTCGCTTGGTGTAATATTTCTCTTTATCTGCAAGCGCAATTCCTTCGTAATGGATAGGACGATTATCTCTTGCTTTGATATAATCCGCACCGCGATAAAACATTTTACCGTAACTGCTCTCGTTACCAAGAGACCAGATAATCACACAGGTTTTATTCTTATCCCGTTCATAAAGATTGACTTCCCGATCGAATACGCCGTCGTCAAATATTCCGTTATCGGTATATCGTTCAAGCAATAATTCCTCGTAACCGCCGTGTGCCGAAATAACCCCGTGCATCTCGACGTCCGCCTCGTCCATAACGTAAAATCCCAAGGCGTCGCAGAGTTCATAAAACTCAGGCATATCGGGATAGTGTGAAGTTCGGATTGCGTTCACGTTCGCCCATTTCATGAGTTCTAAATCTTTTAAGGTATCTTCTACGGTAACGGTAGCACCCGTTTCGGGATTGCTCTCATGTCGGTTCACGCCTTTCAGCTTGATATGTTTACCGTTGATTTTGAAGATGCCGTTTTCAATCGCAACGCGCCTGACGCCGACTTTCTGCAAAATCTTTTCACCGTTTGCGGAAAGTACAACGTCATATAAATGCGGTTCTTCCGCCGTCCACGGCGTTGCGTTCTCGATTTTAACGATTGCGCTTTGTTCGGGGACAAGCTCGCCACCCTCGCCGTTCACAAAGAAGCAAAACGGAATTTCGCTGAAATTATGCAATGTGATAAATCCGTCTTTCCCGTCGTAATCGCTTTCAATCTTGAAATCGGAAATATGTTCTTGCGGTCTCCGCAACAAATACACGCTGCGGAAAATTCCCGTAAAGCGGAATTTATCCTGACATTCGAGATAGCTCGAAGCGCACCATTTTAACACGACCACGTCCACAACGTTCTCGCCCGCTTTCACGAAGGACGTAATATCGAATTCGTTCATGGCGTGTGAAATTTGTCCGTAACCGACTTCTCTGCCGTTTATAAACAAATAGAACGCGCTGTCTACCCCCTCGAACACAAGATAGTATTTATCCGTAACCGTATCAAGCCGAACGGCGCGGCGATAATGAAATACGGGATTTTCGGTCGGCACATAAGGCGGATCAAACGGAAAGGGATAACGGCAATTCAGATATTGAATTTGATCGTATCCTTTCATCTGTACGCACGAAGGCACGGCTATTTTTTCCGTGAGGGATTCACCGATTTGCGCCGTAGCCAAGCGTTCATGCGCTTTGAATTCCCACTCGCCGTCAAGCGAAACAAATCTGTCGCTCTTTTCTCTGTCGAGGATTCCGTTCTTTTCTTCAAACTCCTGTTCCGCGGAAAAAGGCACGTAGTACGCCCGCGGCGGCATTGTCCCGATTCTTGCAAAATTCAAATATTCCCGTTTCATAAACGATGCCTCTATCTTAACCTTTTGCAACGATTGTCGGAAAGACGGTAATTCGGAGCTTTGCAGCACCTACGGGAACGAGCGTGATTGTTTCCGATTTGCCGATTTCGTCCTCCGTTATCTCCTGCGGCAAAGGCGGTGTCAATGTAAAATCACCCTCTTTCTCTCTTGAAAGTTTATCGTATAGATTATAAATTTGCGTTACATTTTTTGCATGGACGATCTGCCAATTTTTAATTTCGTACGCCGCCACTTTCAACTGTACGGGTGCGCCGGCGAGCGTCCAAGGATTTCCGCTTATTCCTTTCCGTTCGAAGCGAAGGTCTTTGATGCTTTCCTTTACGTCAATCCCATAGTTCCAAGGCGCGGCGGTCGTCAAATTATAATTGCATAGCGTTCCGTCGCCGCTTTCCGCTTTCACTTTCTCCTCTTTATAAGGCAAGCCCAACGCGAATACAAGCGGTCCGCGCGTAAAAGATACGCCCCCGTCGGAGGACATTTCCGCCTTTACTTGCGGATTTAAGTGCAAAACAACTTCGTCCTCGTCCGCAAAAACGCGTTCGATTTTGAAAAATATTCCGCTCTGATCGATCATTTCTTCCCGTCCGTTCACCGTAACCGTTGCCCCGCGGCTCCATGCTGGTATCCGCAACGAAAACGCAAACGAAACGGGTTTTTCTGTTCTGATTCGAAACGTTACCGTATCCTCGAACGGATAATCCGTTTTCTCTTCGATTTTTACGGCATTTCCTTCTATGGAAAATTCTACCGTATTCGGAGAATAAAGCGTTGCAAAAATTTCATTCCCTTTTTGCATCCAAAGCCGACGCACGAAGTTAGGCATAAAGCGGTTGGCATTTCCAACGCAACAATCGGTATTGTGTTTGCTGTTATACCCCATCCACTGCTCACCGCAAAAAAACGCATTGTGATTGCTATTTTGCGTGGCAAGCACTTGATTCGGACACGAAAAATACTGCACTGCGGAAAAATCTTCTTTTACCGCCCCGATTCCCGCGTTAAAAATACACCGTTCTATCTTGTCGGCATACTTTGTTTCCCCCGTTGCCATAAGCAGATAATAGAGCGCCCAAGTATAATCGGAAATCGTACACGTTTCATGGCTCTGCAAACTGTCGTTTCCGATCACAAATTCGTTGCTGCAATGCCCGCCGTCCGCCAGCAGAAACATTTTATCGAGCTTTTCGAATGCATTGACGGACGCGCGCAAATACCGATCTTTCCCCGTAGCCATATATAAAATCGCGCCGATTTTACAGGTCTCGTCGTAGGTAACTCCGTGGGCGTACGGCTTTTTATCAGACAGCATTACCTCTTCGCAGTTATCGTCCTTGCAATTCCGTTGATAGTCGAGATAGGTCTTTTCCGCTAGGACGAGCAACCGTTCGTCCCCCGTCTTATCGTAAACCCAAAGCATGATTTCGATATGTAAAAATTCCCGCATGGTCGAATAATCATAATCGCCCTTCAAATAAAAGTCTGAAAGAGCGCTCACGATATTCTCATCATGCGTATATTCAAACTTCGCAATCAACGCGCGGAAATACACGACCTGCGGCCAACGGTGCCAGCCGTCCGTTTCCCGTAACGCCTCGGGTCCGATGAACCCGTCCGTGGCAATATGCGAAAGGGAATATTTGAAATTTTCGTCGGCGCGGGCAACGAGATCGCCCCTTTCCGTAAGCACACCGCAACAATACGAACCGTCGATCCAATAAGCATTCTGTTCGAACACTTCCCAAGGCGGAGTTTCCTCCCCTCTCTTTTTGCCCTGCCAAAAATCAATCGAATACGGATACCCCGTATGCGCCAATTTCCCCGTAAGTCCATCCGCCTGCGTCAGCAAAAAATCTTTCACCCAACCGCACGGTTTAATTTTACCCAAATCCATCGTTTGAAATTTTTGAAACATATTTTTTCCCGTAAAATCCTTTTCCGAAACAAAAGCAAACTCACATTTTCGGCTTAATCATTGCAGAATACAGCCAATCGTTAAAATAAATGCTACTTCCCGCAGGTATCTTTTGCTTAAAGGGCAAAATCGTTTCATCCAACTGTGCGATTTCACTCCGTTCTCCTGCGCAAAATTCCTTTATCGTTTCCCGACAGTGCCGTATCCGAAACAAAAGCCCGCCCAGCCGAACATCATGCTTTTCAAACCCGTGCGGCTTACATTCTTTCCCCCATTGCGAGCGGAATTTGAAATAGAACGTTTCCACCCGTCTTTCGAGTTCCGAATATTCTTCCGTCAGTGAAAGCAACGCGTTCATATCCTTGTTCGTATAAGCGTTGCGCGTTTTTACGCCGATTGCGTACTTTATTTGTAAAACATCACACAGAGCAATATAGGTATCGAAGATATATCCGAATTTCAAATTGTTTACGGTCTCTAACCGTTTCCCGATTTGCGCAAAGGTTTCGGCTTCCGTTCCGTTGACCGTCGTATCGAAAATTCCCAAAAATGGATCGGCATACAGCATATATTTGCACGGGTTGGCGAGCGTATCGATTTTGTTTTTCAAATTCATCCGTTCGATTGCGGCAAAATCGTCCCATTCCACGCCTGTAACGTTCTTGAATTTTTTTGCGATTTCGACTCTGTCAAAATTGCCCTTTGCAAACTCAGCAACGCACATCAACGTAGGCAGCGCGCCGAACAGGGAACATTCCGCACCGTCGTCTTTCCAACAGGTCACAAACGCTTCTTCGATTCCCTCGTTGATACAGGCACGAATCGCCGCTTCGCTTGCTTTGATTGCAAGCGCATTGTCGGGAACAAAGCCGCTCCAAGTCCAGGATCCACCCGCAAAAACAATTCTTCTGTTCATGCGACGGTGAGCCTTTATTACGGCACGGTAATGCGCCTCGTCGAAATTACCGTAATCCCAATAAATCAAATCAAGATTTTCGGGAATCTTCGCCGCAATTTCGGACGGAATTTCTTTTGCTGAATTTTCATATTCGCCGCCGCTGACAAGGCGAAAAAACATATCCGACCACATCATAGGGCAAAAACCGTATTTTTCGGCAATTTCCAGCACGCGTCTTAAATGACGGAGCAACAAATCGACGCGGTCAACAAAACCGTGCTTGTCGAGATACCGCCCCAACCCGATTAAATGAGCTTCGTCCATACCGATATTCACACGGCGCGAAGTAAAGCATTTCGCCAAAGATGCAAATATATGCTCAATCAGCGTATACGTTCTGTCCTCATCCGCCAACAGAATGCCCTCCGCATCGGTGCAGCACATATATTCGTCCTCCCAGCGGGTAACGCCACCGAGGTGCGCCAACGTTTGAATACAAGGAATAAGCTCTAATCCGTTTTCGGCGGCAAGGCGGTCGATCTCTTTCAACTCCGTTTCACTGTATCTGCCGCGCAAATAGCCGAAATAAGGCTCGCCATCCACCTCGAAAGTATCTTCCGTATAAAGTTGTACAGTCGAATAGCCCATAGCGGAAATCAGTTTGAAAAAGTTCCCAAGCGTTTCTACCGTATACACAGCGTCCCGCGAACAATCAAGCATGACGCCGAGCGAATTTATTTTACCCATAAATAATTCCTTTTACTAAGATAAGGCGTGCGCCCTAACGGACACACGCGCATGATCTCAATTCCGTTGATGTAATTTTCTTGTTTATAACTTTTCATGCTCGTCTTTTATAAAGCGCTTGTAAAAATAGAATGACTGTTTTTTAATCCGTTTCTTGTTCAGATAGTCGGAATACACCAACCCGAAACGGCGGGTATATCCGCTCGACCACTCGAAATTGTCCATCAGCGTCCAAACGTAATAGCCGAACACGGGATAACCGTCCTTTTTTGCACGCAACGCTTCCGAGGCATACCGATGAATATAGTCGCTCCGCGCTCCGTCGTTTACCTGCCCGTCTCCGTCCACCCAATCGGGCAAAGAAAGTCCGTTTTCGGAAATGACGACGGGTAGCGAATACCGCTCGCTCATGAATTTTATCGCATAGTAAACCGATGACGCCGAACCCGCAATGTCCCAGCCCATGTCGCCGTAAACGGCATTTTGATCGGGCACGCAAACTCTCGGTTTTCCGTGTTCATCCGCTTCCACCGTCTTGCCGAGATAGACGTTCAACCCGAGAAAATCGGGAGAACAGCCGATTGAGTCCATATCGCCCTCACGAATAAAGGAGGGTGTAATGCCGAGCTTTTCAAAAATCCGTTCGTCGTATTTTCCGAACACGAGCGGATCGAGAAACAGCGTGTTGTTCTCATAAAAGTCATCGTGTACCGCAAAGGTCGCCTCACGCGCAAGCTCTGTCAGCTCGGGCGTTTTCGGCATTTTCACGTCGGTACAGTTGACCATGCCCACTTTTACGTTGCCCTTTGCATAATTTCTGAGGGCGCTCGTTGCAACCCCGTTACATAAAAGCAGATTGTGAACCGCCTCGAATGCTTCTTGGTAAGTTTTCGGTTTCCAGCCGCCGCCAACGGGACGCAAATACAAAAAGTCGATCAGCGAAAGCGCTTCGTTAAACACCGAGAACAGTTCCACTCTGTCGCCGAAATTTTCGGCAACGATACGGGCGTATTCTTCAAAGCGATCTACAATCTCGCGGTTCAGAAATCCGCCCGCCTCGTTCAGCTCCGTTGGTAAATCCCAATGAAAGAGCGTTACGAACGGTTTAACACCGATTGCCAACAGCCCGTCAATCAAACGATTATAGTAGGCAATGCCTTCGGGATTGACCTTTCCGCGCCCGCCCGGCTGAATCCTCGGCCAAGAAAGGGAAAAGCGGTAGGAATCGACCCCTAACTCTTTGATAAGAGCCAAATCCTCGTCGAGACGGTTATAACTGTCGCAAGCCTCGAAACAGGTGTGTCCGTTTTTGATAAACCCGCGCGCGGAATAATCGTCCCAGATGCTTTTTCCCTTTCCGCCTTGGTTGTATCCGCCCTCAATCTGCGTGGCGGCAGTCGCTACGCCGAAATAAAAATCTTTCATGATTCTGTGCTCTTGGTTAAAATAAAGTCTGCAATATATACATTGCCTTGCGATTCATAAAAATCAAAAGTTCGTTCGCCTGCTCCGCTCTGCAACAATTTCGTAATCATGTCCTTATCCGTAATACTGAGCGTAACCCATTGATTCAAATGTTCCCCATCTACGTTGCCTAACGTTTTTCCGCCAAAGTCTAATTTAGCTCCGCTGAATGTTAACGTCTGCGCCGTATCCGTCCAAACCTTTATGGTAAGTGTGTCATATTCGGAGTAATCGGAAAAAGCAAACTGCGGATTTGTGATAACGTGTTGCCAAGTAGTGCCGTAAGTGTCTCCGTTTTCTTTGCCGACTTTTGCGACATTCTTTACGCCTTGATACTCGCTTAAATACGTACTGCCCGTATTAGCGCTTACCGTGCTGTCGTTGATGAGGATAAACCGCCCTGCAACATACGCTGTTGAAACCGTATAAGAACCGCTCATACGCACATTGTTCAGAACACGCTCGAAGTAAACCGCATAACTGCTCTCGGCGGCGAAAGTGAACGTATGTCCTTCAACTTTTCTGCCGTTTACGTAGTAGGTATATTGATCGCCGTTTTCAAGTCCCGCGGGGCTGAGTTCTGTCGCAATATCGGACGCCACGTTCGTCTTGTTCTCGAACGATCCTGCGCTCGTGGAAAGAATAAAGTCTGCAACATAAATCGTTCCTTGCGCGCCATAAAAATCAAACGCCCGTTCGCCTGCTCCACTCTGCAATAATTTCGCAATCATGTCCTTATCCGTGATACTGAGCGTAACCCATTGATTCGCCTCCGCATGACCTAACGCTTTTCCTGCAAAGTCTAATTTTGCTCCGCTGAATGTAAACGTCTGAGCCGTATCCGTCCATACCTTTAAGGCAAGCGTATCATAGTCGGCATAATAATCAGCGGCGTAAGCAAACTTCGCCCCCATAATAATCTGCCTCCACTCATTGGACGATACGCCTACTTTAACAACGTTTTTAACGCCCTGATACTCGGTCAAATATTCGCTCATCGAATTTACAGTGCTGTTGTTAATCAACACGAACCGACCGACGGCATACGCTTTTACATTGTAACTTCCGTAAACGTGTTGCGTCTCCAAAGTCCCTTCAAAGCTCACAACGTAATCCCCTTCGTCGGTAAACACATACGAAGAAGGATTATCGATCTCCGTTTCGCCAACCTTGAAGGTAAACGTAATATTGGAATATTCACCTAATTCATCGGGAACAAGGTTTACGGTTTCGTTCGGCACACAAATCTTATCTTCGACCGTTACTTCGATTCCTTTGATTTTCACGGTGAAAACATATTGTCCGCTAACAAGTTTATTCTCCAAAATTCCCTCGTAGGTCACGGTATATTCGCCCGTCGCGTCAAACACGTGCTCGCTCGGCTCGTCTACCTTTACACCGTTTACAAAATAGGTAAACCCTGCGTTCGCGTATTCCGCGGGTACGAGATTCGCTTTATCGCCGACTTGCGCTTCTAAAACGGCGGGCTTTTCCGCAGCTTCCACATAGTTGACCGCGCGGATACTGTCGATATAGAAATACGTTTGCGTATCGTCGCTTCCCGGATCGTTATAGAACAGGAAATCCGTATTTTCCGCAAAGCCCTCGATATTATTTACGAAAGTTGCAATCGGGCAATAAATCGTCGTCCAACCGTTCGTATTTGCCGTAAATTTCAACTCATATTCTTTCTTCGCTCCCACTGCGCGATAATAGAACGTAAATTCCTTTCCGACGAACCCTTCCACCTTCACGCGGAACGCAATATGCGTGTAGCTATCGTAAACGGATTTTCCGAAGACCGGTTTCCAATTCGCTACGTTCGAATAGCCTTGCCAATTTCCGACGCGCAGTTTCAAAACGCCGTTTGCGCCCTCGTAGGTATTCAGCCAAGACGCATTTGCCGTCCAGCCGCCGTTCGGCTTCGACGCTACCGTTTCGAACGTCATGATGTCCGCCCACACTACATCTTTATTGCCGACGGAAATAAGATAGCTGCCGTAATACAGATAGCCGTCCGATTCTCTGCGCCCCTCGAAGGTAATTTCATGTCTGCCCAAAGATGCCGTATAGTTGCTTATATCATCTACTGCAACGCCGTCCGCCTTAAACGTAAATGTAACGCCTGCATAGTTAGCGCTGCTCAACGTGTTTTGCGTAAGATCGACCGTTTCGCCCGCTCCTGCTGCAATGTCCGCTATTATAACTTCTTCGCCGTAAATTTCCACGTTCAGCGTATAACCGCCATAATACAAATTACCGCTTGCGTCTGTGCCCTCAAACGTCACTTCGTATTCGCCGACCTCGGCAGGCGCAGTGTATGCGGAAGGATTTTCCACTTCCACGCCGTTTACTTTGAACGTAAAGTTAATTCCGGCATAGTCGTCCTTCAACTTCTGCAACAGCAAATCGAACGGGCGCCCCGTTTGCGCCGTTTGAGCGGAAACGTCGATTTGCGTTCCGTGGCGAGCAACGCTCAGCTCATACGAACCCGTGACGAGTTTACCGCCCGAAACGCCTTCGTAAGTCACCGTATACTTACCTGCGGTTTCAAACACATACGCACTCGGATTATTTACTTTTGCGCCGTTGACGAAATAGGTAAACTCGACGCCCGCGTAATCCGTCGCAAGTTCCGTAACGGTCAGATCGATCTCATCTTCCGTCTGCGCACCCGTAATTTCTTTCTCGTAAGTTACGCCCGTATAGTTGACCGCACGGATACTGTCAATGTAGAAATATGTTTGCACTTCATTCGATTCGGGATTATTGAGGAATACGAATGCACATTTAGACGTAAATCCTGCCAAGTCGTTTCTGAAATTATCGATCGGCATATAAACCGTCATCCAACCGTCGGTGTTGTCCGTGAAAATAATTTCATACTGAGTGGCGTTATTATCTATATTTTTAAAATATAATTGAACATTCTGTCCTTCGAACCCTTCAATTTTAACACGGAACGCAAGATGAGTGTAGTTCTGATAAACGGAACCACCGAAAATCGGTTTCCATTCCTGCGTATTCCAATAGTTCTTCCACACTCCGACGTGCATTTTTAGCACGCCCTGCGCACCATCGTAGTTATCCAGCCATTCAAATTCCCCGTCGGCAATCGGTCCGCCCCAAATATCGTATTTCGACGTGGTCTCGGCATCGAACGTCATGACGTCCGCCCATACCTCGTCTTTATTTCCGACGGAAAGAATATAGCTGCCGTAATACAAATAGTTATCCGAAGCTCTGCGTCCCTCGAAAGATACAACGTATCTGCCCGACGCCGTAGATAATGTGTACTGCGTGGGATCGGAAACGGTTTTGCCGTTTACGGTAAAAGTAAATCTAATGTCGGAATATTTTTCAAGCAATCCTTCGGGCACGAGACTGACCGTTTCTCCGCCTCCTGCGGAAGTATCATCGACAACGATTTCTTCCCCGTAAACAAGTACGGTAAGCGTATAGCTACCGAAATAGAGATACCCGTCCTGCCTGCGCGCTTCAAACGTAACCGCATAATTGCCGGGCGACAAAGCAACGGTATATTCGTCGGGATCGGAAACGAGTTTGCCGTTCACGGTAAAGGTAAACGTAAGGTTTGCAAGTTCGCCTTCTTTCAATACTGATGGTACAAGATCGACCGTTCCGCCCGCCATCACGCTCTTGCCGTCGGATTCAACTTCTTCGCCGAAAATTTCAACGGTGATATCGTAACTGCCGCGAACGAGCTTTCCGTCGAGGACGCCTTCGATGCTCACGGTATAGATTCCGGCTTTCTCGAATACATATTCGGAAGGATCGGCAACTGCAATACCGTTTACCGAATAAGTAAAGGTTGCGCCCTCGTATCCTTCGCCGAGCGAAACGCGCAAATCAACTTTTTCGCCTGTTTTATATTCGGTCGTTTCAGGAGCATAGTCGCCCTCGATCTCATTGAATGCGCGGATACTGTCGATATAAACTTTCGTTTTCGAGTCGGCGTAGGTCATGAATTGCCCTTCCGTTCCGAAACGGTCGAAATACGTGTTGAATTTTTCAATCGGGTATACAAAGTCTACCCAGCGACCGACGTTATCGGCAGTGAAATCCATTTGGTATTCTATGATTCCGCCTGTTTCTGCCGAACGGTCTTCAAGCTGATACCACGCCTGAGCGTTACCCGTCGCATACGCGCGAATTGCTATATATTGATAATCCGCATAGGTCGTCTGCTCGAAAGCGGACTTCCAGAACGTGCGGTTGCGGTACCAAGGCCAACCCGTATTAGCTTCGATCTGCAACACGCCTTTTGCTCCCTCGAATTCCTCGTACCAATCGCTTACGCCCGCCGATTCCTGTTCGACGACGGAGAAATTAACGTTTTGGAACGTAATAATGTCGCCCGTTTCCTTGATAAGCTCGGGGATCTTCGGCGTGTATACGAGTTCTTCCTTCACTGTTTTAACCGACAAATCGTCGATATAAAGCGTTACGCCCTCCGAAGCAGGAACTTCGTCCTTGGGGAACGACAGGTAGAATCCCTGCACGTTCTTCATATTGTTTACAACGGCAAGCGTCTCGTGATCAAGCGTATATACCGCCTGTTGCCAACCTTCTTTGAGTTCGATCGGAGTAGCAAAGCTCCGTTTCCCCGCAAAAGACGAGAAGTACAGTCCCGCATTGACCGTCATTTTCTTAGGCGCATAGCACCAAAATTTCACTTCGGTGATTTTGTCGCCGTTCGTGTAATTGATACCGAGAACGTCCGACGCAAACGGAAAGTACATGAGCGGATCGCTCGCGCCGTCCGACGCAGGACGCAATATTAAAGAACGCACACCGTTTTTTACATAGTCCGCATTTTCATTGACGTCGAGCGAACCGAAGTTTCCGTTCATTCCGACGGGCAGAATGCCCTGTTCAAACGAATACAAAACAATCGAATCGTCTTTTTCCTGTTCCGGTTCTTTTCCGCCGCAAGCCGTAGCGGCGATTGCCAGTGTAAGACTAATCCCACAGAGCGTCAATACTTTTAAAGTTTTCCCTTTCATTTTCATTATCCCCCGTACACAACTACTCTTACGATCCCGACTTTAACGATTTCCCCGTCAAATTCAAAGATGAGCTGTTTCACTTTTCCGCGGTTGGATGCAAACGCCGTTAAAACAATTTCATTGACGCCGCTTTCCAGCGTGCCCGTATCGACGGTAAAGAACGTAGCGCTGTTTTCGTACTGTGCGTACACGTTATATTTTCCCGCATTCCCGTAGTTATGCAGGAATATGTGGTATCCCGCCGTATTCGCATCGATCTGCGCAACCGTCTTATGCAACCAATCAAACGAATGAAGAACTCCCTCTTGTTCGGGCTGAGAATACGTGATCTGCCATTCACCGCTTGCCGCGTCGTATGCCGAAGTAAGCGCGCCGTTCGCATTGATATCGCTTGATCCGAACCCGTCCGCACCGAACATTTCCTGTTTCCCGCCCAGATAGAACTCTACGGAAACGGTTTCCCCGTCCTTCATCGCTTCCAGACGCACGTAGTTCTTTGTTTCGGTAAGCTGTTTTTTTACAATGTAAATGCCGTTCTCTGCCGTCAGCGTCGTTCCGTTTTCCTTCACCGTCGCCCCCTCGGCTACGGACACGGTAAAGGTATATTCCTTCATGCCGTCGGCGTTTTCTTCAATAGAAACGTCGTCCACTTTCAAGCTCGCTTTCGAATCCGCAGCAAGCACGAGATCGATCAGCATTTTCCGGGCCGAGGCGTAGTCGGAACAGTCCCCGACGAGCGCGCCGTTTTCAGTCACGTTCTTCGCAACAAAATCAATGACCTCGTCCGCATTTTTGCCTTCCTTTTCATAAGCCTGACGCAACGCGTAGAACAGCTCGTAATCCTCCTGCCCGTCACGGATTGCCTGCAAACGCGTGCAACCGATTGGACCGTCTACTCCGTACGGCTTTCCGGGATACAGCAATACGCCGTCGCCCAAAGCTCCCGCACCGTGATCGGAAGATGAGTACGGATCTTCAAGATACTCGCCCGTCTCGCCGTTATACCAATACACACACGACCAATAGAGATTGCCCGTCACGTTGTATTGCGCCATCATCCAACCGAACGCCGTAGGAGAAACGAGCGTATCGTCAAGGTGGTAACTCACATAAGGATAACCGGGCGTATTGCAGCCGTAAATCCATTTTTCACGCGGCGTGCCATCGTCAAACGACGTATTGTAAAGCGCGCGATAGTCGGCGTTTTCGTAGCCGTCGGGTTTGGGACAAACGGTTACGTTTTTCCCGTCGTAATCGGTGTTGACGGCAGCGCCCGTATGCACAAGATTGTGATCGTCGTCGTAATAATCGGTTATGACGTTGGAAATTTTGCCGATGCTTTCAACGATCTCATCCGCTAATTCCCGTTTTTCGCCCGTCGCTTCTTTGTACGCGGCGGTATTGCGGAAATTGAGAACGGAAAGATCAAGCATACCGTTAAACGCCGAAATGGAAGCATCGACTGCCGTATCAGGATAATTAGAACAGAACGGCTCGTCGATCCAGAAATTGAAAAACGAGCAACGGTCGATTAAATTGATACCCGTTTCCACGCTCTTTTCCGCAAGCGCCACAACGAATTCCGCTGAATAATCGGCGTCAATCACGTTATATCCGCCGCGGTCGACACCCATGCTCGGCAAAGCGATCGTAGACGATCCTTTCATCGCGTATTGATAGGCTTTCTCCGTAAAAACTTCAACCGCCGTATCGGAATTTTCTACAAATCCGATATTCGGAGCGATTCTGTAATCCAACATAAACTCCGAATACTTATCGATGATAGACATACGGTTATCGCGTTCGTTGATAAATACGTTGGGTTGATTGACGGTGAAAATCGTCTTGGAATGCGTTTCGTCCGACAGCGTGTAATCGTAAACGGTCAACGAAACGGGAACGGAAACGCTTTCTTTGCCCAAATTCACCGTCGCCGTGCCTTTATAGGAACCGGCGGCCGCATCCTTCGGGATATAAAAAGCGAGAAAAGCCGCGCCGTTTTTCCCTTCGTCAACGTAATTGACTTGGTATTTGATCGCGTTTTCCTGCGGAACAAGCGCGTCGGGATAACCGCCCGAAACCGCCGCGCCGCCGTGCCACGTCTTACCGACAGCCATATACTTTTGCGTATAAACCGTCACATTTTCTTTCCCAATCTTTTTCGAAGCATCCCCTTCGAGCACGAGATCGGATACGCTTACCTCGAACGCGAGATCCTTTTTCGCGCTGACGATAATGTTTGCCGTCTCGTATTCGTTTCTCACGGCTGAAAGCGCAACAGCGTTGCTTTTTTCCCGTGCGAAATCCTCATACGCCGTGTTTTGCAACACCTGTTCGCTCCCGTCCACGCACCAAATCAAGGCGTCATTCGCCCCGACTTTTCGAGGATCGTCCTGTGCGTCGCCGCCTCCTCCGCAAGCAGTGGTGCCGAGCGCCAGCGCCGCGACCAAACAAATTGCAGGAATTACTTTTTTGTTCATTATTTTCCCTCTCCTTTCAAATTTAATGTAAATACAATGCGCCGAGAGCAATCGATTTATCGCCTTCAAACGCAACGGTAAAACAGTTCGACTTCAATGAAAAATCCAATCTGACCCACTCGTCTTTCGGACGAACGCAGACGGTTTTCCCGCCCGCATTCAGCGTGATGACGGCGCCGCGGTAAGCGCGTATTTCTAATCCCGCTCTGCGTTTCCCCTTACATACCGCTTCGGGTAATGTTATTTGCACCGTCGTCTTTGACGTATGCGGACTTATCGTAAGTTCACGGTATATATCGTGCCGCAACGGTTCTATCTTTGCCGTTTTGCACGTTACCATACCGTTACGGTAAAGTTCTTCGTGCAAAAGTACCGTCAGTCTGCCGCCGACCCAGAGCGGTATTTCGGTTTTATAATTCCCGTTTTCGACGCTTAAAACGATATAACATTCTCTGCATTTGATTTCTGTTTCGCCCGTTACGGTCTTTCCGTCAAACAAAATCTTTGTTCCCCTGTTCGCGGAAAATCGAAACAGCATATTGCCCTTTTCTTCTTGGCATTCCGCCGTCAAACCGCAGCGCAGAAATGCGTCGTACAAGCGCATCAAGATTTCCGCCGCCCGATCAAATCCCTGTGCAAACGTATCAATACGAACGCCGTGTGCAAAGGGAGCGGTCAGGCGATCGAACAAAGAGTCAAAGGAAACGCCCTTGATTTTGTACCCTTCCCGTAAAATTTTCAGCCACTCGTAATCGGCGTTCCCTTCGCGAATCGCCTTCAAACGGATACAGCCGACGGGCTTTTTCAAGCCGTAAGGTTTTCCCGGATACAGGAGTACGCCGTCGCCGTTCGCCCCGAAGCCGCGGTGCGCCGTTCCGTAAGGATCGTCCAAATACAGCGGCTTCCCCGTCGTATTGATTTCGATGCCCTGATTGACGACCCAATACAAATTCCCGACGATTCCGTACCGCGCCATGAGCCAACCGATATATCGCGCGCTCCAAGGCGCGTCGTCCATATGATAGCCGATATACGGCGCAGACGGGGCATTACAACCGTACCACCATTTCTGCGGATTCTCGCCGTACGGTGCAGACAAATATTCATTGTCGTAGCCGTCGAATTTAGGACACAGCGTCGTTTTATCCATCGGATAGTGATAGGGATTGCCGTTCTTATCACGCTTTTGCCGCGTATCGACAAAATGCAATACTTCGGGCAGCCTGTCGCAATAATCGGTGACAACGTGGGGAATGTTTGCGATTGATTTTACAACTTCTTTTCCGAACGGTGTTTGAAAACGCTCGTCAGCCGAAAGGTTTTTCACGATACCGTCGATTGTATCCCGAAAAACGTTTACGCAGCGCTCTACCTTTCCGTCGGGCATTTTCGCAAGAAACGGTTCGTCGATCTGCCAATCGTAAAATGCGCAATAGGACGGCAGATTAAGCCCGCTTACAAGACTTTCTTCCGCAAGCGCAATAACCGCTCGTTCCAACACGCCGAAATCGGGATATTCCCCATCTTCCTCATTTTTTACGTAAGCGGGTACGCCGATCGTCGGCATCCCGCGGCGAACCCATTCCGCCGCTGCGGAGGCGAACTTTCGAAGTCCCTCGTCCGAATAATCTTCCGTAGCAAACAGCCCCGAAGCCGCCGCTCTATGTTCGAGCAACGCAAGGATATAGGCATCCATGGTCTCCTGCGAACGACTCCCTTCGTAGTGCTCCATATAATTCGGATTGATTGTAAATAAGCTTTTGCACGTAATACATTCGGGCAATACGGCTTCAAGCACCGTCAGATCGTAAGGCAGACGGATTTCCTCTCCGCACGAGACAACAATCTCTCCCGTATAGCTTCCTGCGGGAAGGGAGACGGGAACGGAAAAATCCACAGCCAACACAACGGCTTTTCCGTTTTTTGTCTCCGTTTCTCCGTAGTTCACCGCAGTTTCGAGGGGCAATAGCGCGTCGGTATATTCTCCCGTCGGCAAACCGTTATGATGCCAATTACGGTCGATCGAAATGCGTTTCTCGGCATATAGGGCAACGTTCTCTGCCTGAAATACTGCGCCCGTCTTTCCTACCCCGTCGGTCACATAAGCGGAAACAACGACGCGATCCTTAGCGCGAACGATAACGTGCTCGCAAATATGCGCACCCCGCAATGCCGTTAATTTTACCTCTTTCGTTTCCGTTTTTGCTTTTCGGTCAATCGCCGCCCATTCCGAAAACGAAAGCACGGAGACAGTCGAGTTTTTCCGATTCATCAATTTAATCCCGCATTTTTCAAAGCCGTGTTCCATCTGTAATTATTGTCCTGCGTCCAATAGGTCACGTTCGAATCAAATACGTCCTTTGCCGTCACCGTACGGGCGCTGTCGATAAACGCCGCTTCATAAGACTCATACGAACCGTTAATCGGTTTCAATCCGCCGTACACGAAAAGCGGATAATTCATCCAATACGGCAGAATATAAGTATTTTCGTTTTCCCAAATCGCAGCGCGATCCTGCTGAATCCGATACGTGTTGCCGTAATCTCTACTGAGCGATGCATCCAATTCCGGATCTTTTTCTTTCAATTTATAGTTAAACACGCGCTGTGCGCCGTAATTGTTGCGGGCATAGATATTGTTCGCGCTGTCGGTAGCCATATAGAGCAAGAAATCGGTCGCAAGCTCTTTTGCGTTGGTGTAGGAAGGGATTACCGTACATTCGTTAGCGGCAATCGAATAGACGACTCCCCTTGCACTTTTTACGGTATCGAAGTCCTTTTGCGTAACACCTGCCGTAGCCAAATCTCCCGTAGGAGTATTATCTCCCTTATCGACGGCATCGACAACAGCCGATAAAAGAGCGTCGGCGCTCGCAAGTCCTATTTTTTGCGCGTTAGCGGAAGTAATCGAGGGACATTTATCGACGATTGCACTGAGGACGGGCGCATTCATAAAGCCCATCGTATCGGTATAGCCCAACTCGTAATAGTCTGCGGCACGCTCTCTCATTTCGGTAGAGAACCAGTCGCCGCAACCCATAATCAACCCTTCTTGCAGGAACAACTTCGTCTGACCCTGTATGAACTCGTCATTCGCAGAAGCCTTATTCATGTATTCTTTCCCGTTTCTGCCCTTCCAGATCGTTTCAAGCACTTCGAGCGATTTGAGTCTGCCCGTCTGGCTCACCGTACGCACATCGTTGGCAAAGGTACGGTTATTGACCGCATCGTAATAAACGCCGCTGTAATAGTTATCGTACTGATCGACGCCTTCGTATTGCGCCCACCAAACGGGGAACATATATCCTAAATAAGAAACTTTACTGCTCGTAAACGTAAACGTTTTCTTGTAATGCTCGCTCTTTCCGCCCAAATCATAAACTTTATCGCAAAGGGCGAACAGTTCTTCGGTCGTTCTCGGTTTTTCCAGACCGAGTTCTTCGAATAAGGTAACGTTATAGACGAGACCGCCCATAGACGTAGGTCCCGCCACCGCAAAATACTGCGTGTCACCCGACAGCTTAGGCGCTTCCAAACTTTTCAAAATACTTGCGGGCATTTTGTCTTTGAACAGCACGTCCTCACCGGGGACTTTTTGATTGAATACACATTCGGTTAAATCAAGCAAATTGCCCGATTCCCACAATGCTGAAACGCCCGCCGATACAAACAAATCAATCGTATTTGCCCTACCCGCATTGATACGGTCGGTAGCGTAAGTTTGCTGGTCGTTCGACACCACATCGTACTCCAATTCGGGATATTTCTCTTTAACCCAATCTTGTTTTGAGAAATCTTCAAGCATATCCCACATCCATTGAGAACCGTAACCCGCTTCCCAAACGTACACCTCGAGCGATTGCTCGGTGTCTCCGATGTTGCTGCCGCTGCATCCCGCTGTTGCGAACACGGGAACTGCAATCACACCCGCCAACATCAAAGCGCATACTTTTTTCCTTACCATAATTTTAGCCTCCTAAGCTTTTTTCTAATTTTGATACAACTTAACCTTTCAATCCGCCAACGGACATATTTTTCATGATAACGTCGGAGAAACAGCAGAACAGAACCAAAACGGGAATGATGGATAGCACGATCGCAGAATAGTAGATGGGATCTTGCCCCGTCCTGAGTAACGATGCTTTAATGGAATACATACCGGACGCAATCGTAGGGAAAGACGGCAAATAGAGAAGCGGTCCCGTATATTCGTTCCAACAGCCGATGAAATTGACGATAGCGAGCGTCAAAAACGCCGGCGCTGCTTGCGGAATCATAATTTTCAGAAAGACCGTCCATTCTCCGCCGCCGTCGATATATACGGCTTCCGCATAACTTTGCGAAATATTGCTGAAAAAGCCGTATAATATCATGAACGACAAGCCGATACAGTTAAACGACGTGAAGATGATATAAAAAGGCGTATTGTATATACCCAAATCGGTAACCAATTTGTACATACCGCCTGTGTTACCGATAATGGGAACGGTCATGGTAAAAATGATTACGCCGTAAATCAAATTTCTCCCGCGGAAACGAAACCGCGAAAGCACGTAAGCCACAGACCCCGACGCCGCAAGTCCGCAAAACAAACTGAGGGCACACTGCCATAAGCTGTTAAAGAACATTCCGAAAAAGTTCGTGCCCCTATATTCCATTTTGTTAAAAGCATATATATAGTTGTCAAACGTCCAAGGCTTCGGAAAAGCAAACGGACGCCCCATCGTCATATCGAGCATATATCCGGTCGGCGTTTTCAGCGAAGCGATAATCAACCAAAGGAACGGATAAATCAGAGATACCGCATAAAGAACAAAGAAGATAAATACAACGAAAAACACAATTCTTTCCGCTTTGTTCCGCACTTTGAGAATATGCGCATCCCCATCCTTTTTCTTATGAATACGAAATCCTTTTTTCTTTAATTGTTTATTGATCGAAGCATATTCCTTTTGCATCCGTACACCCCCTCAATATTCGACAGTCGGCACTTTTTCGACAAGCCAACGCACGAAAAGAATAATCGGTACGCCGACAAGCGTAAAGCAAAGTCCTGCGGCCGATACAAGTCCATACGAACCCGAACCGCCGACCGCACCCGAACCGTACACTTGTGAAAAGATCCAATAAGAAATCGTCATAGTCTCGTATCCGTTTTCGGGATCGAACAAGAGAATCGGACCGCTTGCCGCAAAAATTCCCGTCAACGAGAAAATAAGCATGGTTGACATGGTAGGCCAAATAAGCGGCAACGTAATTTGAAACAGTTCACGCGTGGGTCCGCATCCGTCTAAGCGGGCAGACTCGATGAGCTCGACGGGAATTCGCGCAAAAGCGCCGCAAAACAGCAAAACGTTGGTCGTAAATCCCGTCCAAATGCAATACGCCATAATGGTCGGCGTTGCCGTACCGGAATTATGCAATAGTCCCTCCGGACGCATTTCAATTCCAAATGCGCTCAGTATAGAGCCAAGCGGTCCGTTTGTATTGATAAATGCAGTATAAACCGCAACCATTGCCACACCCGAAATGATTGCGGGGAAATAATAAATGATACGAAAAACTTTATAGCCGACAATTTGTTTATAAAAGAAGTAGGCAACAACAAGGTTCAGGAACATGATAACCATATTGAGCAAAAAATACAGGAACGTATTCTTTAATGCAAGACCGATCGTCCCGCCCACATTCGTCAATTCGTACCAAAACTGTTGAAAATTTGAAAACGTCCACTCGTAAGTTTTGGGCGTCTGAAAAGCCAATATAAAAGAATTGATGTTGACGTAAAGCCAAAACACCAGCCACTGCAAAATGGGAAGCGCCAATAACGTTACAATAAATATTTTTCGATTTAAACTGTTTTTAGGTCGTGTCCTGCTTTTCATTTTTACCCCTCATATATCACTTAGCTTTGTTTTGTATCTGCTTTCATCCCTTGATTTTCGGGTTTTCGTCAAAAACTTGCCCGTAAGCGCGGTAAAACGTCTTTAAACTGTTAAATCCGCTTTTGTTCGCAGCTTCCGTAACCGTCATTTCGGGATTGCTTTGCAAAAGCTTGTGAACGTTTCTCGCTCTGATAAGATTTACGTACGTTCTCAAATCTTCCCCGATTGCGGTACTGATTGCCCTCGATACGGTGCTTTTGCTATAACCGAACGTTTTAGATAAAAGTTCCAAATCGATTTGTTCTTTGAAATGTTCGTTAATAAAACTCAGAATTTTAACGATAAGATTATCGTTTTCGCTGTCGCTATATTCGATTCCGTAAAGCTCCGCGATCGTACCCAACAGCAGGTTGACATATCCCAAATTTTGCAAACGGTTACAAGTTTCAAAATGCTCTCCCCACTCACGAACAATCGTAAATAAAATCTTATTTTTCTCTTTATCGAATAATTTTCGGGGGAATCGTACTCTGCTGTTCTTTTTTCCGTACATTTCGTAAAAATTACTCAAAAATTCTGCGCCGATCACAACGGCATAACGCGAACTTCCTTTTGATATTTCGAAATAATGCACGTCAAAACTGTCAATAAATGCTATCTCTCCCGCCTCAACCTCAAACTTTTCACCGTTCACACAGCAAACCAGCGAATCTTTCACGGGAAAACAAAGTTCAACCGCGCGATGATAATGCGCCATTGACGTCCATGTTAAATCGGAATCGTCTTTGTCGAAGTAAATCTTTTTTTCCACGTCGCTTTCATAAAACTGCAAAATATCCATAATATCCTCCTTGCTATCGCTACCTCGGCAATTCGACAATTTATGGCTTGATTATATTATATCATCGCTGCCAAACGGCTTCAATGCCATATCTTCTATAATCCGTGTCAGAAATCGCCAAATAGCATCGTGAAGTATGTAAAATATTGCTTTGCTTTTTTATTGCCTTAAAGATAAAAATTTATAAAAATACCGCCCTCTTGCGAGAGCGGTATCCCTATATCATGTATCTCTCGATATTGCTACATATCGTTTCCCTATGGAAAGGTAGAGAGACACACTACGGGCGTAGTATGCTCTTTCCATAGGTAGTTATTCACGATATGTAGCGTTGTTATTATACCATAACGGATGAAAAAAGTCAACAAATAAAAATTACAACGATCAATCACTAACTTTTGAAATTATCAGAATCATAAAAGAAAAACATAGACACAAAACAGCCTATGTTTTTCTTTTTGCTCCCAGCTCTCTCTTAGGGAAAATTAGGAATAACTTATTTCGTTAATTTTAATTTTTTCCTTTTCTACTGCATTGCATATATCTTCCTCTAATGCCGCGATAAAAGCATCAAAAACTTCTTTGGGATACTTACGAAAATCAAGTTTCCCAACTACTTTCACTTCTAATTCTTTTTCTTCCTTTTTCATGGTTGTTTTCCCTCCTGCTCCCTATTATAGCGGGAGTTTTTTCTTTTTGTAGGGGACAAAAAGAAAACTAAATGGTGACTAAAAGGGTACAGCCAATCAATTTAGGTGGTTTTTTATGGTATCAAAAAAATCCTATGCCGTAGACAAATAGAATTGCGACCTTGAATACGGCAAGGGCTCTGCAAAAATATTGCAACTGTTTCAGCATGGCAACTGCCATGCAATTTTTTTGCATTTCCCTTGACGGCTCGTCTTTTTTTGATGTTTTTTGTTTGTTTTTCGATTAAGGGAAACGAATTGTCCGTTTTGTGGTTGGTTGGTCGTTTGTTTTCACGTTTTTTTATCGTTGTTAAACAAACCTGCGCAACGACTATTCACTATAACGGAAAAACGTTAAAAGGAGTTTTTTATGAAAACAGCAATTATCTACGCACGAGCAAAAGCGTCCGATTCCATCGAGATGCAAGTTTCTACTTGCAAGGAATACGCAGAAAAAAACGAAATCCAAGTTATCGACATTTACTGGGATCTTGTCTTGAACTCTCACTGTCAGCCGCTGGCTTGGGACAAAATTCTTAACATTTCAAAGCCAGAATTTGATTACATAATCGTTTACGATTATTCGCGCATCGGTCGAGACTACACAGAACAAATGAAAGACCGCATAAATCTAAAAAATAAGGGAGTACGCATTATCACCCCCATTACTGAATTGACCGAAGAATATTTCAAGCAAGAAGATGAATATGCCGAAATCCAAGAGTATTGTTATGAATGCTACAAAAATATTCTTCGTAATAGGAGGAAATCGAAATGAAGACAGCCGTGATCTATGCCCGCTATTCAAGCGAACGACAAACGGAACAAAGCATAGAAGGACAGCTTCGCGTTTGCAACGACTATGCAGAACGAAACGACTTAAAAATCGTCGGTACTTATATCGATCGCGCCATGACGGGCAAGAACGACAACCGAAAAGACTTTCAACGAATGTTGCGCGATTGCACCAAACATGAATGGGAAATCGTACTTGTTTACAAACTCGACCGTTTCTCACGCAACAAATACGAAATGGCTATGCACCGTAAAACCTTGCGCGATAACGGCGTTCGGCTCATTTCCGCTATGGAAAACATTCCCGATTCCCCCGAAGGTATCATCCTTGAATCACTCCTCGAAGGCATGGCGGAATATTACAGCGCCGAGCTTGCGCAGAAAGTTCGCCGCGGGCAAATCGAAAGTCTTAACAAGGGGCACTGGCTCGGAGGTCAAACACCCTATGGATACAAGGTTGTAGACAAGAAACTGGTAATTGATGAGGATCAAGCAGAAGTCGTAAAATACATCTATCGCCAATATGCCGCCGGCGTTATTGTAAAAGACATCATCAAAGACCTCACGCAAAAAGGTATTTTCAATAAAGGAAAGCCGTTCACACGATCTACAATGTACTATTTATTAGTGAATGAAAAGTATTCAGGTGTATTTCGCTACAACGGTGAAACATATCTGAATATCTGCCCGAAACTCTTACCCGATCCCCTCTACAATAAAGTACACGCGCTCATGCTGCAAAATCAATTCGGAACAAAAAGCGTTGAAGTCAATTATTTGCTTCGGGGAAAAGTTTATTGCGGTTACTGCGGACACCAAATCATTGCAGAGAGCGGCACTTCAATGACAGGCGTTGTAAAACGGTATTACAAGTGCGGAGGAAGAAAAGCAAATAGCGGGTGTCAAAAAAAGAATATCCGAAAAGAAGATTTAGAAAATTTAGTAATAAATGTAACCGTAGAAATGTTTCAGCAAGAGAACAATTTAGAATTGATTGCCGACGAAATTATGAAAATCTATGAAAGCAAGAAAAAAGAACAATCCGTTTTGAATTTATTAACTTCCGAATTACAAGAAACGCAACGGTCTATCGAAAATCTTTTAACGGCAATACAACAAGGGATTATAACTTCTTCGACCAAAACAAGATTAGAAGAATTAGAAATGAAAGCAGATGAGCTGAAACTTCAAATTTCCAAAGAACAATCAAAATTAGAAAATCGCATTAGCAGAGAACTAATCATGCAATATCTGCGAACAGGCATTAAGAAATCCGCACAGGTTCTGATTGACTGGTTAATTGATAAAATCGTGCTTTATGACGATAAAATTGAAATCTTTTATCTCTATACGGAAAAAACAGACCCCGACGATTGTCGGGGTTTTGTAATTCGTTGGCTGATTTTCTGTTTTGAAACACGTCATTATAGCAAAAATGAGCTGAACAAACGAGTTCAACTCATTCCTACTTGGCTGCCCCTGGCAGACTCGAACTGTCGACACTGCGGTTAACAGCCGCATGCTCTACCGACTGAGCTAAGGGGCAATGAAAGGCGGCAACTACCTATCCTCCCAAGCCTTGGTGGGCTAAGTACTTTGGGCGTAAGAGAGCTTAACTTCTGTGTTCGGA
>CAJUOP010000025.1:0-4282 GCA_910588465.1 uncultured Christensenellaceae bacterium
GTACGGCGACGCGGGCGCCAGTTATTCCAAAAAAGCCCTGAAGGGCTTCCTCGCGTCGAGCGGATCGGCGCACGAAGATATTGACGCGAACAATCGAACGCTTCGACAGCGGGCTCGTATGCTCTATATGGCGGCGCCGCTCGCGACGTCGGCGATCAAGACGAATCGCACGAATGTCATCGGCTGCGGCTTGCAACTCAAAAGCAGGATCAACAGGGAGCGGCTCGGGCTTTCTGCAGATCAAGCGAAAAACTGGCAAAAACGAACCGAGGAAGAGTTCGAGCTCTGGGCGGCGAGTAAGGTCAACTGCGACGCGATCGGGATCAATAATTTTTACACGGCGCAACAGCTCGCGTTCTCTTCCCAGCTTCTCTCCGGCGATGTCATTGTATTGTTACAGCATGAAGAACCGACGTCGCTCAACCCCTACGGCTTGCGTTTCCATATAATCGAAGCTGATCGGCTTTCTACGCCCATTGATACGGTCGCGGGATCTTCGGCTTTCAATTATCTGACGCAGGGCACGACGAAAGACGGCAACATGATTTACGACGGCGTCGAAACCGACAAGAACGGAAAAATCGTCGCTTACCATATACGCAACACTTACCCCTTCGAGCAAACGACGAAAGAGACGAAGTGGGTGCGCGTCGTGGCATACGGCGAAGAGACAGGACTTCCGAACGTGCTCCACATTATGCAGGCGGAACGCCCCGAGCAATATCGCGGCGTAACCTATCTGGCACAGGTTATTGAGCCGCTTCTGCAACTGCGGCGCTATACCGACAGCGAACTTACGGCGGCGGTCGTCGAGAGCTTTTTCACGGCGTTTATAAAAACTGAGTCCGATCCGAGCGCGTTCCCGTTTAATGAGGTCGGCGATGGAGAGGTTCAGGACGGTACGACAGGTGAGAGCGAGCAGGGAATCAGCACGGACGAAAACGAATACGAAATGGGCCCCGGTCAGATCAACGTAATGAAGCCCGGCGAGGATGTCGTATTCGGCGATCCCAAACGCCCCGCGGGCGGCTTTGATGCATTCGTTCAGGCTATCTGCAAACAGGTCGGTGCGGCTTTGGAAATACCTGCCGATCTTCTTCTTAAGGCGTTCAATGCGTCGTACAGCGCCAGCCGCGCGGCACTTTTGGAAGCGTGGAAAGCGTTCAAAATGTGGCGCGAATGGTTCGTTGACGACTTCTGCCGCCCGCTTTACGAGGTGTGGCTTTCCGAAGCGGTCGCTCGCGGTCGTATTCTCGCTCCCGGCTTCTTCTTCGATCCCGCTATCAGAGCCGCGTGGCTCGGTTCCGAATGGATCGGCCCGTCGCAGGGACAGCTCGATCCCGTCAAAGAGATCCAAGCCGAAGCCCTTGCCTGCGAGAATGGATTCAGCACACGCGAACAGTCGACCGTCAAACTTAACGGCGGCAGTTACGAGGGCAACGTCGAGCAGCTTGCCGACGAAAACGCTCAACTTTCAAAGACAAAAGGAAAAAGCGAGCAGGGCGATTCACTCGATGCGCTTGCCGCGGCGCTTATTCCTAAAATCTTAAACCAAATCAAACAAGGAGGAGATCCTACATGAAGAACAGGATCAAATTGACAAACGGCCCGAACCCCGCCTCCGCGCGGAAATGCTGGAACGTAATCACGGGCGCGGGAAGCGACTCGGCAGAGATCACGCTTTACGGCGACGTGTGCAGTCAGCAACCGACGGACTGGTGGACGGGCGAACCCGCTCCCGGCTTATACATAACGCCCGAGGGCTTCCTCGACGATCTCGCGCAAATCAAAGACAAGTCGGAAATCGTCGTGAAAATTAACAGCGGCGGCGGCGATCTATACACCGGCATCGCCATCCACAACGCGCTCAAATCGCTAAAAGGACACAAGACGGTCATCATCGAAGGGCTTGCGGCAAGCGCCGCCAGCGTGATCGCTTGTGCCGGCGACGAAGTTCAGGTTCACGCCGGAAGTATGATCATGATCCACGGCGCCGCCGTTTGCGTGGTCGACTTTATGACCGCCGAGGACGTCAAGAAAATCGCAAAAAATCTCGAGGCGGCAAACAGCGCAATCGCGCAGATCTACCACGAAAAGACGGGGCTCGAAATCGAATCCCTCCGCTCTATGATGAAAGCGGAAACGTGGATGGTCGGCAAGGATGCCGTCGACAAGAAATTCGCGGATACTTTGCTTTCGGACGCGGGCCCGAGTATGAGCCTGAGCGCAGACAAGAAGGTGCTTCTCGTTGCGGGCGTTCGCCACGACGTGAAAGCCTTCCACAACATACCGGGGACGATCCCGGTCAAACCCGATGCTTCTGCCGAATCGGCAGCAGTAAATAAAAAAGAGCCGCCCGTCAGCGGCAAAGGAGAAACAACCATGACGGAAAAAGAACTCAGGGCACAGTTCCCGGACATCATTGCCGCTATTGAGACGGCGGCGACCGAGAAAGCCCGCACGGACGCGGTAAACGGAGAGCGCGCCAGATTGAAAGCGATCGAAGAGATCGAGTCGCAAATCGGCGATCCTGCGCTTATCGCAGACGCCAAATACGGCGCGAATGCCTGCACCGCGGAACAGCTCGCACTCAAAGCTATGCAGGCACAGGCAAAACTGGGCGCGGCGCACCTTACCGCGCTCGCATCCGACGGGGAGAAATCGGGCGTGAAAGACGTCTCGGGAAACCCTAACGGCGGCAACGGCGACACCGGAAGCGACGACGCTGCGGAGCTTAAGGGAATCGTTGACGCTTACAAATCTCAAACGGGAGGATCCAGAAGATGACGAAACTCAATGAAAACGTCGGCTCGGTTGAATACGACGAGCTGATCAACAGCGCGGAACCCAAAGCGGACGTGTTCAACGTAACGCTCAGAGCTCAGGCGGCGGAAACGATATTGAAGCGCGGCACCGTGCTCGCTCTTTCGGACGCCGACAACAAGGTTGTCGTGCTCGGCACGTCCGCGAAAACCTTCGGAGAAGGCGCCAGCACCAAGACGGAAAACCTGACCGCGAACTGCATCCTTTCCGACGATGTAACCGTCGGCACGAAAGACTGCATCGTGGTCGCTTATCGCACCGGACACTTTAATCGCAACAAACTCATCGTTGCGGAAGGTTACACCCTCGCGCACTCGGACGAAGAAGAACTTCGCAAAGTCGGCATTCTTCTCGATACGGCGCTCAACGCATAAAAAGGAGACAAAATCATGTTAGACATTTTCAAAACGCATACCATGCTCCTGCTCGTTAAGGAGCTCAACCCTCTGCACACCTTCCTTCGCGATCGTTACTTCCCGACGAACGAATCGACGGATCTGTTCGCAACGGACGACGTGCTCGTGCAATATCGCAGCGGAAGCAAAAAACTCGCGCCTTTCGTTGCTCCCCGCAAAGGCGGCGTCGCCGTATTGCGTAAAGGTCATCACATGGAACGCTACACGCCGCCCTATATCGCGCCCAAGCGCACCATGACGATCGACGACCTTAACAAGCGCGGCTTCGGCGAGGCGCTCTATACGAAGCTGACGCCCGCTCAGCGTCAGGCAACGCTTATGATGCAGGACTTCGAGGATCTCGACGAAATGATCAGTCGCCGCGAAGAAGCTATGGCGGCGGAAACGCTTCTTACGAACGGCTGCGTCATGAATCACATTACCGACGATCCCAGCAAACCCGAAGAAAAAGAGATCCGTTTTTACGACGGAGAAACCAACCCCGCGCAGTACACGCCCGCAACGGACTGGAACGCGGCGGGAGCCACAATTCTCGAAGATATCGCCGTTGTCTGCGGCGATCTGGCGGCGAAAGGACTGCCTGCGACGGATCTCATCGTTGCGCCCGACGTCGGCTCGACTATTTTGCACGATGCCGAGATCCAAAAACTTCTCGACAATCGGAACATAAATATCGGCGGTGTGGATCCCGAGAAACTTCCCAACGGCGCGACGAAAATCGCGCGCCTGAATTGCAACGGACACGTCGTGGATGTTCTTCAGTATAGCGACACCTACACGAACGACGACGATGAAAACGTCAGCTTCATTCCCGCAGGCAAGGCGATCCTTACCGCGCCCGGATGCGGTCGTACTCTTTACGGCGCCGTTTCGCAGGTTGAGCAGGAAGATAACCTGTTCCATACCTACACGGGGAAAAGAATCCCGAAATTCGTCGGCAGCGCGGGAAGCAACACGCGCGAACTTTATCTCACGTCGTGCCCTCTCTGCATTCCCAACAACAAGGACGCGTGGATCGTAATCAATGCGATCAACCCGAGCAA
>CAJUOP010000025.1:4292-20515 GCA_910588465.1 uncultured Christensenellaceae bacterium
CAGGAAGCCCGTCTCGTTAAGCTGGGCGTCGCGGAATATGTAAACGATTCCGACGGTGCGCCCGCGCCTTCGTCGAGCGACGAAACCGACGAACAGGAAGCTCCCGAGCTTCCCGAATACAACGACAAAATGAAGCTCCCCGAGCTTAAAGAAATCGCCGAAAAATACGGCGTCGATGCTTCCGCAATGACGACCAAAAAGGAAATTATTGCCGCGATTGATGCCGCAAGGGAAGAACTTCCCACCGTCGGCGGTGCGGGCGATGTCGTCGACTGACTTTAAGGAATTGCTCAAAGCCGACCGCGATGTGTTCCTGAATCTCGGCGAGTTCGGAGAACAGCACACCGTTGAAGGCAAAGAAATCGCCGCTGTTTTGGATGAAGCCGTTCTGGCAGATTCCAAAACGGCGGAAGATCTCGGGCTTACGCGCGGCGACCTCGTTCTATTTGCGAAATGCGAAGATCTTCCCGCTCAACGCACGGCAGGCGAAAGCCTGAACGTGGACGGGCGGGACTATCTCATCGCTTCGTGGCGCGACGACTACGGAATAGCGAAAATTTTCATATTCCAAAATCTCGGTTAAGGAGGCAAGCTATGACCATCGTTCAAAGTCTGGAGAAGATAACCGACTGGCTCCAAACCAACGTGTGCGACAAAATCAAGCTCAAAGCCCCGCACGACGAGGACGTCAAAATATACGAAGAAGTCAACCCCGTGGCTCACACGCTCTTTCAACCCGGCAAAAGCAAAGCCCCGCCCCAAACAAAATACCAGATCCCGTCGGTCGTCGTACAGCTTATCGACGGCGCCGACGATATGGTTAAATCGAACACGCGGATGAAGATCCAGCTCAGCTTTATGGTATGGAACCCCGGAAAGCACCCGCAGGAAGGCGCAAAAGAATTTACGCGAAACGCCGACGGCTGGAAAGATGTCTGGAACTTCGTCGATCATGCGCTTCAGACAATCGAAAACGCCGAATATTTTGACGATGCGCTTCGCGTCGTCAAAGAGCTCGGCATCACTTTCGGGCAATTCCAACAAGATGACGCGCTGGTCGACCTTTACCCCTACTGGGGAGCGTGGGCGATTCTAACCGTCGAAAAAGGGCTCGCCCGAACGGCGGAGTCCTATAAAAAATTTTTATAAGGAGCTAATAACATGGACAACTACAAGTATGGCGTTTACGGCAAGATCGGCGACGATATTGCAAAGAACGCTTCGGAGGCGGGCACCGCGCCGGTATATATCGGCACCGCGCCCGTTAATTTTCTCTCCGATTATTCCGGCAAGGTAAACGTGCCGGTTAAAATCAGCAACTTGAGCGACGCCGTGAAAAAGATCGGACACTTCTCCGATTCTACCAAGTGGGCAAAGTACACGCTATGCGAAGCGGTGGCGGCTCACTTTGCGAACGCAAACGGAAATGTCGGCCCGATCTACGTTATCAACGTACTCGATCCCGACAAGCACAAAAGCGCCGCGGCAACGACGAAAACGCTCACTTTCACGAACCGCAAAGCAACGCTTCCCGCGCTCGACATCATTCTCGCGACGGTCGCGATCGAGGACAAAGTTCTCGGCACCGACTACACGCTGAGCTTCGACTTCGGCACCGGTATTCTTACCATTACCGACATCGGCGAGCAGGCTATTGAAACGGCGGCACTTTCGTATTACACGGTCGATCACGACGAAATCACGGAAACGACCGTAATCGGCGGGGAAACGACCGACGGCGAGATCACGGGTATTGCGGCGCTTAAACTGCTTTACCAGACCTGCAACGTCATCCCGACCTATCTCGCGGCGCCCGGCTGGAGCGACAAGAAAGCCGTTTACGCCGCGCTGGTCGCCGCATCGCAGAATATCAACGGACACTGGTCGGCGTTCGTTTATGCCGATCTTCCTATCGCGGCGACGAAAACCATCGCGGCGGCAAAGAAATGGAAAGACGACAACAGCTACAACTCGGGCTATTCCAAAGTATTCTGGCCGCAGGCGAAGAACGGCGGCGACGTTTATCATCTCGCCACGCTGGCGCTCGTCGAAAAATTGCGCTGCGATCTGAAAAACGGGAACGTCCCCTTTGAGACCGACGGCAACAAAACGCTCGCGGTTACGGGGCTTTACTTCGGCGACGGCGTAAATCTCCCCGGCTTCGATAAGCAGGACGCCAACGAACTGACCGCTCACGGCATCTCGACGGCGATCTACTGGGAAGGCAACTGGAGAACGTGGGGAGATCACACGGCAGCCTATACCTTCGGCGGAAGCCACAAAGCCCGCGAGATCTTCGACGTCAACATGATTATGCTGTTCTACATCGCGAACAGCTTCCAAAAAGAATGGGGAACGACTATCGACCAGCCCATGACGACCGCGCTCCGCGATACGATTTTGAACCGCGAGCAGGAAAAGCTCGACGGGCTTGTCGCGCAGGGCGCGCTTATCGGAAGCCCGAAGGTCGAGTTCCTCGACAGCAATAACGAAGAGAGTGAAATTCTCAACGGGAACTTCCGCTGGGACATCGCCGCAACCAACACGCCGCCGCTTAAATCGGCGACGGGAGTCGTCTGCTATACCGACGCAGGCTTCTCGACCTACTTCGGAGGTGAAGCATAATGGATCAAGCAAACGCTATACTCGCAGATACCTGTTACTGCGACAATGTTCTCGTCGCGAAAGACGTCTCCATCAATCTGCCGGCGGTCAATTTTTTGACGTCGGAAGTAAAGGCGATGGGCTCGATGGACGTCGTGCTCGTCGGGCTTCTCGAAGCAATGGAAGCGTCGATCACGAAGGTCGGACAGGACGAAGGACTGAGCCGCGCGCTCACGCCCGAAAAACACAACTATGAGTTCCGCTACGTCCAGAACGTAACCAAAGGCGACGGCACCGCCAAGCCCGAAGGATGCAAGGCGTTTTTGACGGCGGTTCCGAAAGGCATCCCCCAGACTGCGATCGAAGTCGGCAGCAACATCGAAAGCGAGATCTCGCTCGCAGTTTCGCGCTATCAGCTGTACGTCGCCGGCGAAGAGCTTCTCTGCATTGACAGGCTCAGCCAGATCTGCCGCATTCGCGGCGTCGACTATTACAAAAAAATCGCGTCGATGCTCTAAGAGCGAACAACCCCGGCGGAAACTCTCCTCCGGGGTAATTTTTTTATAAGGAGACAAATCACATGGAAAGCATAAAGCTCAAGAAACCCCTTACTATCAACGGGGCAAAGGTCGAAGAATTGACCTATGACATCAACGAAATCACGCCCGCGGGCTTCGCGGAAGCCGAGTTCAAAAAGTCGCAAGCGTCGGGATCCAAAGGCGCGCCCAACGCGGGCGCCGTCGAGCTCGACTATTCGATGCACCTTTATCTCGGCTTTGCGGCAATTATCGCCGCGAATCCGCAGTACGACTACAACGACCTGCAAAGGATCAGCGGGCCCGACGTGATGAGCGTCATGAAGATCGGAAGAAATTTTATAATCGCCTCGGCGGCGGGAGACTCGGAAGCCGCGGAATCCGAAAATGCATCCGAGACTTCGCCCGCGTCTACCACACAAGCATAGTAGACCTTGAGAAAAAACGCCTGACCGAGTTCATGGTCGACTACGCTGAAGCGGCGGAAGATCTCGCGCGGGAAGCAGAACGGCGCCAAAAGAACGCGCCGAAAAAAATCGGCAAAGCCAAGCGCAGGAGGTAACACCACATGGCGGCTAAAAACAAAATACTGCAAGCCGTCGTTGAAATCGCGGGCAACGTAAGCCCGACGCTTGCATCCTCTATTCAGGACACTATCGGCAAACTCGACAAGCTCAACGTGAAGGCGCTCGCTGTCGGGGCAGGAGTCGCCGGCGGCGTCGCGGTCGCTTGTAAAGCGATATTTTCCGCCGGCAAATATCTCGTAAACCTCGGCACTCGTTTCGACGACGTCGAGGACACTATCAGGATCGGCACAGGGGCAACGGGCGACGCGCTCGATGCCCTTATGAACGATTTTTCTGCGGTATATTCCGCGATCCCTACCGCGATGGAAGATGCGGCGGCGGTTATAGCGGACTACAACACGCTTCTCGGCTTAACGGGCGAGGAGCTTCAGGATCTATCTATTCAAGCGATACAGGTCGCGAGTATGCTCGACGAGGACGTCGGCGACGTCGTCGCGGAATCGTCGAAGGCGTTCCAACAATGGAGCATTGACGCCAAAGACATGGGCGGTGCGATGGACTTCGTGTTCAAAGCCAGCCAGTCGACGGGCGTCGGCTTCTCGGAACTAATGAGCGACTTGCAAATGTACGGCGCCCAGTTCCAGACAATGGGTTATTCTTTCGAGGAAGCAACGGCTATGATCGGGCAACTCGAAAAGGCGGGCGTCAATACAAACGAAGTTCTTGCCGCGATGAAAAAGTCGGTCGCTACGCTCGCACAGCACGGCATCGGCGCGGCGGAAGGACTCGATCTATACGTCGAAGCCATAACGAACGCGAAAGATATGACGACCGCGACCGCGCTCGCCGCGGAAGCGTTCGGAACCCGAGCCGCGTCAACTATGGCGGCGGCAATACGCGACGGGACTTTTGACATTGCCGCTCTGACTGCCGCATTACAGGAAAATCAAGAAACGATTAACGCCTGCGCGGCGGACACTTACGACTTCGCGGAACAGCTTCAAATTTTCAAACAGCAGGCGGAAGTCGCGCTGAAACCTATCGCGGCGACGCTATTCAACGCGCTGAACGAACTGATGCCCGTCGTCGGGAAACTCATGGAGAGCCTGATCCCGATAATCGACGATCTGGTTAAGGTGCTCGTTCCGCTCATCGACAACATTGTGACGGAAATTGCGCCGCTATTGACCGAGCTGCTGACGCCGGTCGTAAAAATCGCGGACTCGCTTCTGACGAAAATCATCCCGCCGCTGGTGCGAATTATAACGGACATTCTTCCCGTTGTCATTCAGCTGGTGGATGCGGTCGCGATTATCGTCGAGCCCGTGTTTGAAATGCTCGGCGCGGTGCTTCCGCTTATCGCGGAACTTTTGTCGGCGGTTATGAAGGTAGTGAGCAAACTGCTCAGCAAGATCCTTCCGTTCGTCGAGAAGGTTCTGGCGGCGGTTATGCCGATTATAACGTCGATTGTCGAGGCGGTGCTCCCGTTGCTCATCAGTTTGCTCGACACGCTAATGCCGATCCTCGACATCGTATTCTCGCTTTTGGATCCGATCCTCGACGTCGTGCTTGCAATTCTGACGCCGTTGCTTCAGCTCATAAACACCATACTGAAGCCGATCATCTCGTTGATCCAAACGCTTATAACCAAAGCTCTCGAACCGCTGAAGCCTATCATCGAAGCGGTCGCGGGGCTGTTTTCGGGCGTTCTCGGCGGCGCGCTGGAATATCTGCGTCCGCTTATTGAAATGTTCACGAATATTCTCGGCGGGCTCATGGAGTTCGTGCAGAACGTATTTGCGGGGAACTGGTCGGCGGCGTGGGGAAATATCAAGGACGTGTTCGCGAACGTCTGGGAAGGCATCAAAGAACTCGGCAAGGGCGCGATAAACGGACTTATAACCGTCGTTGAGACGGGCATCAACTTCCTCATCAAAATGATCAACGGGCTAACGCAAGGGCTCAGTAAAGCGTGGACGTGGCTCGGCATTCCGGCGATCCCGGAGATCCCGCTCCTTTCGCTTCCACGACTTGCAACCGGCGGCTTTACCGACGGCGTAAGTATAGCGGGCGAGGAAGGCACCGAAGCCGTCATCTCGTTCGATCCTGCATACAGGAAGCGGAACATTGAAACGTGGGAAGCTGCGGGCAAACTACTCGGCGTGGTCGGCACCTTAGACGTGAGCGAAAGCGCGAAGGCGGCGACCGCCGCTTCCGTCGAACTTCTCGCCGCAGAAAACGCCAAAGCGGAATCGCCGCAACTGGCGCAAGCCGGACAGCTCATTGAAATGGACGGCTTCAGCCTCGGCGAACTTACCGAGACGACGATCATCTATTACGACTTCAGCGGCTTTACATGGTCGCCCACCGTCAACGGCGTAAAATCGGAAAAGAAAGAGGACGTCCTCGAAGCATTGAAAGAAAACGAGAGCGAGTTCTTCGACTGGCTCGAGAACTGGATCAGGACGAAGGAGGTCGGCAGATATGACCGCGTTACAGTCTATTAAATACACCACAAGGCAGGGCGACACGTTCGACGAGCTCGCCCTGCAGGTGTACGACAGCGAAAAAAAGGCGCACCTTTTAATCGAAGCAAACCCCGATTATGCCGACGTACTGACGTTTGACGCGGGCACCGTATTGACGATCCCCGTGAATGATGACATCGTTCTGCCCGAAACGCTTGCACCGTGGAGGCGCGGCTCATGAATTTGATATACGAAGGCGTCGATATTACGACGAAAGTCGCAATCAACCGTTGCGAAGCCGAAACTTATGCGGAAAACAAAGCCGACCAGCTTCTTCTGCGTTTCAGCGACGCGGCGACAAACTGGGACAAATGGCACCCCGTTTGCGGGGACACAATTCAACTAAACGACGGAGCGGCCCGCACCGGCAAAATGTTCATAACGAGCATAACGCCGGAGAACGGGCTGTTCTCCCTTCGTGCGACCGCTATGCCGCCGACGGGCGAGAATATCAACAGCCAATCGTGGGAAAACGTGCGGCTCTTTCAGCTCGTCAACGATATAGCAAAAAAGCACGGGCTCGCGGTTAAGATATACGGCGTAACCGATCAACTCTATCCGTACATACAGCAAACGCGGATGACGGACTTCGTATTCCTGAACCGTCTGCTCCAAATGGAAGGCTGCGCTATGTTATTTTACGACGGCGCGCTTGTGATATACGACGAACTGCAACGCGATCGAAGTCTGGCGTCGGCAACGGTTAAAATCGGCGTCGACGGGCGATTCGGTTACACCGACAATTCCTCGCAGTCTTACGGCTCTATCGAACTTGTGAGCGGCAGTTTCCGCGGTACGTTTACCGATTCGGCAGCTCCCGCCGCGCGTGTTCTGAAGCCCGCAACGCCCGTTGAATGTATGAGCGACGCGGAAGCCCAGCGTTTTGCGCGCGGGATCCTGCGGCAAGCGAACAAGAACGCTTACACGGGACACTTCCGGCGTAAATTCACAGCGGAATATGCGGCGGGTAGCGTTCTCAACCTGCAAACGGAAAAAGCACCGAGCTGGAACGGCAAGATCTTCATTACTCGGACGCGCAACAATTTTATCACGGGCGAAAGCAAGATATTTTTCAGGCGAACGCTGGAGGTGTATTGATGGCGGAATTGCAAAAAGGCTATATCAGCACAATCGAAGGCAACACGGCGCGCGTTGTGCCCGATCAAGTTGACGGTTCCGTAACGAAGCCGCTGACGATTCACGCATCGCTTCGCGGCGACGCCGGCAATCTTAAAAAAGGAACGGCTGTCGTGTTCGTTGTGTTTTCCGATCGGTCGGGACTTATACTGAGCCGTGCGGACGGCGAGATCTTCGCGCCCGATTCTTAAAAGGAGGCAACTCATGGCAGTAACTGCAACATTCAGAACAACCGCGGGAACCAAGACGTGGGAAGTCTCCCCGCGCAAGGTTCTCGATATTGACGGGCTGAGCACGGGCTTCGAGCTCGAAGCCGACAACAACAGCGCCGTCGAAGGATCCCCGCTCACAAACGAGCGCGGGCTCAAAAAGAAGCAAATCAGCTTTTCGTCCAACTTCCACGCCGCTCTCGGCTTTGACGTTCGGGCGGAATTTGACAGCTGGGAAACATGGGTGGGACTTGCCGGCATTCTCCGCTTCGGCGGCGAACGCTTCGGCGCGAATAGCTGGCTCCTTACCGGCGCGAAAGCTACAAATATTCAGACCGATCCGAGCGGGCGCTGGCGCAGTTTCAAGATGGCGTTCACTTTTGAAGAAAGCGACGACACCACCGTCGACGACATCGAAGAAGCGGAAGCGGCAATCGAAGCGGCAAAGTCGGCGGTCGGCGTTCAACCGCCCGCGGCGTTTGTAACCGCCAAGAAAGCGCCGAACCCGTTCCTTGCTAAGTTATTGAAAAAGACGACGGGCAGCGAGCTCATCATCGCGCTGGGCGACGTCGTTCGCTTCACAGGCGGCGCGCAATACACAACGAGCACCGGCTCGACGGTTATCAAGAACTCGGCGGCGGGGCTTGCAAAAGTAACCAAATTTGCAAAAAGCGCCCCGCACCCTTATTTTCTCGTCAGCGTCGACGGCTCGACGGATGTCGCGGGCTGGGTAAGCGCATCGCAGGTTACGGTATAAGGAGGCTATTATGTTAAGCAAAGGCAATTCAGATATAGCCGTCTGCGTGAATAATCTGCTCAAAACTTCGCGCGGCGAGGTTCCCTACGAGCGACTGAAAGGCGTCAACTTTTCATTACTCGACGGGCCCGCGTCGACTGCAGGGCAGGAAATGATCGAGGACATAGAATGGATGCTCTCGATTTACGAACCCCGCGCAAAGGTTGACGGCGTTCAGCTCATTCCTGACGACGCGCAGAACGGTCGCTTCACGATAAAGGCAAATATATCAACGCAGGGGGCAACAGACCTATGAACGAATTTATCACAACGGACGCGGAACTGATCCGCGACGAAATAATCACGGAACTCGAATCATCCGTCGGCGGGCCGCTTTACCCGGGCGACGAGCGCAGGATGTTCGCCGAAGCTCTTGTCGCGGTGTTCGTCTCTATGTACAATTCCCTGAACGACGCGGCGCGGCAGAAAATGCTCCGATATGCGCGGGGATCCGTACTCGATGCACTCGGCGAGCGCGTCGGTGTTGCAAGGATCGCACCGACGTCGGCAACGACAACGCTGCGATTCTCTTTATCGGAACCCGTCGGGGAAAACGTATTGATCCCGCAGGGAACCAGAGCCACAAGCGACAGCACCCACTATTTTGAAACGACAGCCGCGGCGGTTATCGAAGTCGGCGAGACGTTTATCGACGTGGACGCGAAAAGCGTCGACGGCGGTGCGGCATATAACGGGATCCCGATCGGAGGGATCAATTCTCTCGTTGATCCCGTTGTGTACGTCGACCGCGTGAGCAATACGACGGAAACGTCGGGCGGTGGCGACGAAGAAACCGACGACAGCTATCGGGAACGAATCAAAGCCGCACCTTCCAAACTCTCGACCGCGGGCCCGATAAACGGCTATAAATACTGGGCAATGAGCGCGGACTCGAAGATCGTCGACGTTACGGTCAAATCGGAGCAGGAGACAATCACGCGCGACTTGCCCGTGTGCGGCGGGAAAGCGTTCAAGGGCGGCGACACGCTTCTCTTCGATACATTGACCGTCTACAAGGCAAACGGCGCCACAGCGGCTAAAAACGGCGATTATACGGCGGAATATACCGACGGGCTTCTCACTATTACGCTAACGAGCGGTGGCGCGCTTTCCGGCGCGTCCAGCGTTAAAATATCGATCGACACAACAAACGCGGGCGTCGTCAGAATCGTGCCTATGTGTGCGGACGGAGAGATCCCCGACGACACCGTTCTCGAGAAAGTCTTTGCTGCCGTCAACGCTTCGGAAGTTCGTCCGCTGACGGACAGGGTAAAAGTCGAAGCTCCGACGGTTGAAGAATATGACGTCGTCCTGACTTACTACACGACCGCAGCAGAAGAAAGCGACTGCATCCTTACGGTAGAAGGCGCGGGCGGCGCGATTGATCAGTTCAACAAATGGCAAAGCGCGGAGCTCGGGCGCGATATAAACCCCGACAAGCTCCGTGCGTTGATTCTCGCACCGTCCGGCGACGGCGCCGTCGGTGCTTCCCGCGTTGTTATTACGAGCCCCACCTTTAAGGAACTGAACGACACGACGATCGCCAAATTCAGCGGAACAAAAACGATCAAACACGAGGTGGTCAAATGATTAAGCTCGACGATGTGGACGTTCTCAAACTCGTTCCCGAATTTATGCGGAACGACGCGGCGGTTCAAGGGCTCGCTGCTGCCGTCAATTCGCTCATCAAAGCGCCGGGCGCCAGAATTAAAACCGCCCGCGTCTGGGATCAAATCGACCGACTAACGGATGCCCAGCTCGACGAACTCGCGTATGAACTCGACATCGACTGGTACGACAAAGACCTGCCGCTCGAAAATAAGCGGGCGCTTGTAAAATCTGCCGATCTCGTTCATAGCCGTCGCGGCACAAAATGGGCGGTCGAGCAGGTTCTTATCGACACCTTCGGAAGCGGCACCGTAAAGGAATGGTATGACTATAACGGTCAGCCTTTTCATTTTCGGGTAAGCACAGATTACCCGCTCGAAACGCAGGACATCATCGAACAATTCAGGAAGGCGGTCGCAGTCGCAAAACCCTGTCGGGCGGTTCTCGATTCCATCGAGTTCGCTCACTCGGGCGCGACGAGCGCCTTCACGGCGACGGCAAGCATCGGCGTTGATATTAAGGCGGCGGGCGTCGCTATAAACATTTAAGGAGACAATTATGTGGAATGACGCAGTAGTAACGAACGCGGGCAAAGAACTGCTCGCGCAATGGCTCGGCGGCGGCGAACTTGTCATTGACAGCGCCGCGACCGGTCAGGGCACCGTTGCGGCGAGTTTGCTCATGGGGCAGACCGAGCTCGTAAGCAAAAAGCAAAATATGAGCATTGTCAAGGCGGAGAACATCGGCGGCGGACGGCGCCTTCAGCTTCAACTGACAAGCGAAGGTGTAACAAACGCCTATACGATCAACCAGATCGGCATCTGGGCGAAGCTCGGCGACGGCGATGCAAAAATGATCGCTATCTTCCAAGACAACACGGGAATCAGCGTTCCGACGTTTGAGCAAATGCCCGATTATGTATTCACGTTTTACGCGACGATCCAAATGTCGAACAGCGGCGAGCTCGTCGTCAACGTCGACAAAAGCGCGATCGTTACGCGGGCGGACTTTGAGGAGCACACCAACAACAAGGAGAACCCGCACGAAGTAACGCAAAAACAGCTTTTCGACGATCTGACCGAAACGACTGCGCTCGCGGCGACGGACTTCATTCCCATCGAAGTTGTTGCGGACGGCACCGCGAAAAAGATCTCGAAGGAAAACCTGCACAAAGCTCTGGGGCTAAATACGACGTCCATCACAGGCGCGACGGTAACGCTCGGGGCTTCTCAAACGTATTCCGGATCCGTAAAAACACAAGCCGTCAGCTCCGTCGTTGTCGGCGGGAAAACTCTGACGGAAGGTACCGACTATATCGTTTCGGGAAACACCGGAACGAACGCAGGGAACTACACCCTTGTTATCACGGGAGTCGGTGCGTATGTGGGCTCTATCGCCAAATCGTGGACGATCGCGAAGGCGGCGGGATCCGTGAGCGTGAGCTCGTCGGCAGTCAGCGTTATCGGAGCCGCTGGAAGGACGACGACGGTAACCGTCAGTCGTTCGGGTAACGGAACGATTATAGCCGCAAGCAGCGCGCCAGAAGTCGCAGACGTTACGCTCAGCGGCACCACGTTGACTATTAAGGGAATGAGCTCCGGCTCGGCGGTCATAACGGTTACGGTCGCGGCTGGAACGAACCACCAAGCGGCAACCTGCAGGATCTCTGTCTCGGCGACGATATTCCCGAGCGTTCTAAACGACAACTCGTGGGAGCAGATTCGGTATGCATCCGACAACGGACTCGCGGCTTCGATCTGGTCTGTCGGTGCAACGAAAAAAGTCAAGGTGCAGGGCAATGTCGGCGCGCAGGCAATCGATGCAGAGCTATGGGTGTATATTCTGGGCTTCAATCATAACGCGGCCCGCGAAGGCAACAACAAAATACACTTCGGAACCTTCAAAACCGCACAATCGGGCGGGACGGACGTCGGTTTAATTGACAATGAGTACGGAAAATACTATACTGATGGAAGGAAGTGCTTCAATCTCAACCATTGGGGCTATTACAATTACGGCGGCTGGAAAGCCTGTGATGCCCGTTATGATATACTGGGCTCGACCGATAAGTCGCCCCAGAACTACGGTTCGGCACGAGTATCGGGTGACGTCGGGTACGATGCGAGCGCGACCTGCGCTTTGAAACCCGTCTCCAATACGCTTATGGCGGCGCTTCCCGCGGATCTCCGTGCGGTTATGAAGCCGATCACAAAATACACCGACAACATAGGAGGCGGAACAAATGACGCAGGCAACGTAACGGCATCGGTTGATTATCTACCGCTGTTAGCGGAAAAAGAAATTTTCGGATCAAGAACTTACGCGAACAGTTCAGAGCAGAATTATCAAGCCCAATATGCCTATTTTGCGAACGGCAACACGAAAGTAAAATATCGGCATTCAGCCGTCTCTCAGACGGCTGTGTGGTGGTCGCGCTCCCCCTATTACAATAATAACAACAATTTCTGCTGTGTGTGGTCGAGCGGTGGCGCGAACAATAACAATACAAACAATTCGCGGGCGGTGGCGCCGGATTTCGCATTCTCCCTGAGAAGGTAGAAAGTCGAAAAAAGTAACTTTATGTGAACCGACTGATGCGAAAGGAGAGATGATTTCCCGGAAGAAATTCCAAAACTGTTCTTTGACGATCGTGCACGGACGCTTCTTGCATGGCGGGCTATGTGCGTAACCCGTTTCATGTGCACGATCAAAGCGGCTTAGAACGCACCCTACACCACAGCCGCGCGAGGTAACGAAAATTATGACAAGCGACGAACGGCACGAAGCAAGGTACCAACGACGCAAAGCAAAACGTGAGCAACGCCGAAAAGACCGCGCCCGAGCGGTCGGCGGTTTAGCTCGCGTTTTTACCTACAACGCGATGTTTAAGGCAGGGCGAAAATGTTGCAACGGTGTGCGCTGGAAGAATAGCGTCCAACGCTTCGAGATGCACCTATTTTCGCAAACTGCAAAATGCCGCAGACTGCTGTTCGAGAAAAAATGGAAGCCCGGGAAGTACGTTGTTTTCCCGTTGAATGAGCGAGGCAAAAAGCGCATTATAAGCGCGCCGAGAATACAGGATCGTCAAGTACATAAAACCCTGAATCAGCGCGCTTTGATGCCGTTATATACGCCCGACATGATTAGCCACAACGGCGCCAATCTTCCCGGCAAAGGCTTCCACTTTTCACTTCACGCGCTCGCAGACGAACTTAGGTGGCACTTCCGCCACTATGGAAGAGAAGGCTGGATCATTTTGACCGACTTTGAAAAATTCTTCCCCTCTGCACCGCATTCGGCGATCTATCAACGACACGAACGAATCCTACTGCATCCCAACATTCGGGATCTTGCCGACCGTTTTCTTGAACCCGGCGGCAAGGGACTGCCGCTCGGCGTTGAGATCAGTCAAATGGAGATGGTTGCGCTTCCGTCCCCGGTTGATAATTTTCTGAAATGTCAACTTCATTTGAAAGGCGCCGGGCATCACATGGACGACTATGCGATACTCGTTCCGCCAGACGTTGATCCGAAAGACGTGCTCGCGCAATTCGTTAAAAAGGCGGAGAGCATCGGGCTGAAGGTCAGTCTCGCGAAAACGCGTATCCAGCCACTCACGAAGCCCTTCAAGTTCTGCAAGGCAAAGTTCCAGCTTACCGAAACCGGTCGCGTTGTCATTCACGGCAATCGTCAAAGCGTTTACAGGTTCCGCAGAAAGCTGAAGGCGTTCAAAAGAAAAATCGAGAACAAAGAGAAAACACTCGAAGATCTATACACGCTCACACAGAGCTCTCTGGCATACTTCGAGAACTACGATGACCACAACCGCGTCTTGTCGTTGCGGCGGTTATTCTACAAGCTGTTCGGCTTTTCAGCCGAGAAAATCGAAAATTTTAAGGAGGACATCCAGCCATGCAATATGTGGTTCACAGACGACTACGTTGTAAGAGCTTAAGCGGCGACGTCAATCTTCCGTTCGGAACGCTCTGCACCCTGAACGGCGAGATCCTCGAAAAAGACGGCAAACCGCTCTTTTTCGTAATGAGCGAAAACGCCCACCAATACTTGGCGCGAAACGACGACGGGCACGGAATCGAGCGCGGGCGACTTACACAGGAGATCCAGAGCCGACTCCGACCGAAACCCAATCCGAAAGACGAAGCGAAACGCCTCGAAGCGTGGAACCGAATCTGGGACGACGAAAAATTGAAGCCTTACAAAATGCGTGAGCATCCCGACCACTGGTTATGGAATCACGCATTTTTTAATGCGGACATTGCGACGTTGCAATATATTCTCAAAGTCATCGAAGGAGGTGCATGATGTTCAAAATCATTACGACCGGCGGGACGGAGCTCGGAATGACCGACTCCGTCCGTTTTATTAAAGTGAGTTCCGAAGGCTCTTTTATCGAATCGACGAAAGACGAAGCCGTCGGCATAGCTTTCAAAGGCTCCCCCTACAATCTGGCAGGGCAGAACGCTATCGACGGCGCCGAGACGGTTCTCATTGTCGAAACGGACGGCGGCGGGGAAGTCGCGGAGCTGCGCGTGAAAACCGCACAGCAAGCCGAAGAACTCGCGCAATCGGATGAGACGGCGATCGCCCTTTATGAGCGTTTAGCGCAGCAGGACGAAGCCCTGATCGAGATCTACGAACAAATTATAGGAGGTTAAAAGATGGCAGTCAAAACTATCGCCTACAGTTACTGGCGCAGCATTCAGCGCGGCGCCCGCACTTTTGCGAGCATACCCGCCGAACTGAAGCCCGACGTTAAGACGATCGCCCGCGACGACGTTGCCGCTGGCATACTTACCGCCGAGCAATACGAGACGTTCATCGGCGAGCCGTTTACGGTTGAATAAATCGGAGGCTCAATGAATACGGAACTCATCGCAAAGCTCTGCGCTCTGGTGGATCTCCAGAACGCAATTATCAGGGACATGGCAATCAGGCTTAACGAGCGCGACGACGTGGATCTTTACGAGCGGATCGCTGCCGCTCAAACGACCTATAACGCAACGCTCGGAACCGAATTGCCGCCCGCAGTTCAAATACTCAAAAAAGGAGAAGTAAACACATGACGCTAACAGTCTGGCAGTTCGCTCTCGCAATCGGACTGCCGTCAGCATTCACGGGCGGGCTTGTCGGCCTGTTCTTTTGGAGACTACAACGCAAGATCGAAAAGCGCGACGCGGAGGCGGCTGCAGAAGCAGCACGCCGCGAAGAACGCGAAGCCCAGCGCGAAGAAGCCCGCGAAAAAAACGAACTCAACACGATCCGCGCCATCGGCGCATCTATCGCGCTCGGGGAAGCGACAGCCCGCGCCGTTCAGCGCATTCCAGACGCGCATTGTAACGGCGATATGCACGCCGCGCTCGATTATGCCCAGCGCGTAAAGCACGAGTTGAAGGACTTCCTGACGGAGCAGGGCGTTCAGGCTATCTATGCCGATCCGCCTGTTGCTCGGAAGAAAAGCAAAAAATAAGGAGACAATCACATGGACGAATTGATCATCAACTTCATCAAAACCTACGGCTTGCCGCTCGGGCTCATCGCTCTGGGCGGCGTCGTTTTACTCTGCATCCTCAAATACGGGAATGTGTTCAGGAAGCTCGCCGAAAAATGGCGCCACTTCTTATATCTCACGATCACGATCGGCTTCTCGCTGATCGCGTCGGCGATCTATCTGGCGGCATCGGGGCAGTTCTCCGCGGTCGGACTTGCTATTTTTACGCTTGATCAAGCCATTTACGCAATTATTAAGGCAACGCCCGCGGGCGACCTTGTAAGCGGCTTATTTGATAAACTCAAGGCGGCGATCAAGAAAAAGACCAGCGCAACGGCGGCGGAACTGCCTGTCGTCGAACAAAATGACGAAAATGCCGAAACGACCGCCCAGAACGGCGCCACACCGCCTACGGACGGCGGCAACGCACAAACACCCAATAAATAAACAAAGCCCGCAGACGGAAATACACGCCGTCCTGCGGGCTTTTTCTTTTTGCAAAAAAATTAAAAAAATCGCAATTTTCTTGCGAAAAAGTGTTGACTTTCGGTCAACAAAGTAGTATAATAAGAATGTAAACAGGAGGTGGTAACAGATGCCAATGACACCGAAAGAAATGGTCAAATACTTAAAGGCGAACGGCTTCGAAGAAGTTCGACAACCGGGAACCTCGCACCTGAGACTGCGAAACCCACAAACGGGAAAACAGACAACGGTGCCAATGCACAGCAAGGAGCTGAAAAAAGGAACCGAACAAGCGATACTCAAG
>CAJUOP010000025.1:20525-24076 GCA_910588465.1 uncultured Christensenellaceae bacterium
TCAAGCAGGCAGGGCTGAAATAAGCCCTACCTGCACAAAATAAAAATAAGGAGATAAAAACATGAAAAATATAATTTACCCTGCAGTCTTTCACAAAGCCGAAGAAGGTGGTTACTGGGTGGAATTTCCTGATCTGCCCGGCTGTGTAACCGAAGCCGATACACTCGAGGAAGCTGTTGTTATGGCGGGCGATGCGCTGTTTGTATGGTTTGACGATGAACAGCAAGAGCAACCCGCCCCGAGCGCAGTCTCCGATATTAAAGTCGAAGGCGACGATTTTGTGACTCTCGTAAAAGCTGAACCCTACGAAAGCGAGGACGCGGTAAAGTTCCGCGCGGCCGTGGAAGTCGAGAACGGGCTCGCGCAGCGCAACCTTAACAAAAATCAGGCGGCGCTCATCTTAGGCGTTGACCGCTCATACTTCACTTATATCATCAGCGGGAAGAAAACCCCTTCACCTGATATGGCGAAGCGCATCGGGCTCTTGCTCGGCTTCGACTGGCGTGTGTTCTATGCAGACGGCGCCACCGCTTACTAAATCAACACAAAAGAAAAAGCCCTGCCGCTTCCGCGGTGGGGCTTTTCTTTTTGGCGCCTTACGGCGTCGGTAATGGTATGGATGCAACGAACCCGGTACTGTACACAAACAGCCCCCAGTGTTCGACTGCGCCCCCAATGGTGGAGATAGCCGGGTTCGAACCGGCGACCTATACGTTGCGAACGTATCGCGCTACCAACTGTGCTATATCCCCGTAAATTTGCCCGCGGGCAATTGTGGTGGGAGCAAATGGGCTCGAACCATCGACCTTTTGCATGTCAAGCAAACGCTCTGACCAACTGAGCTATGCCCCCGAAACGTTTACAGTATAACAGCTTTTTTTAAAATTTGCAACTCATTTATTAAAATGTATTAATTTATATTGAAATTTTTGAAAATAAATGTTATAATACAAAACACGATTATTAACGCGAAAAGACGGCATATTACTATGGATAAGACTATTTACCAAAATTACGTAAGTATATTAAAAGAAGAGCTCCTGCCCGCAATGGGTTGTACCGAACCTATTGCCGTAGCTTATGCCGCAGCTCTCGCCCGTGACACTCTCGGCGCGTTGCCGGACAGGGTGGAAATTTCTGTCAGCGGCAATATACTCAAAAACGTAAAAGGCGTAATAGTGCCTAACACCGGCGGTATGAAAGGCGTAAACGCAGCCGCGGCGGCAGGTATAGTCGCGGGCGACGCAAAGCGTAAGCTCGAAGTAATATCGTCCGTAACGCCCGCAGACAGACCGCGTATAACGGAGTATATGCAAAATACCCGCTTTACTTTATCGCAAGCGCATTCGGGCTGTATTTTTGACATTGCCCTAAGGGTATATGCCGGTTTAAGCTATTCTTTTGTCAGAATAGCGGGGCATCATACCAACGTTGTGCACCTTGAAAAAGACGGCAACGTAATAATAGACTGCACGGTTGACAACGACGACTGCACCGTATGCGCAAACCGTAAAACGCTTACCGTCCGCGGGATAGCCGAGTTTGCCGACTGCGTTGATATATCCGACGTGGAAGAGGTTATTTCCCGCCAGATAGAATATAACTCGGCAATCGCCGCCGAGGGGCTTAAAAACGACTACGGTGCGCGTATAGGCAAAACAATTTTGTCGGCGTTCGGATGCGGCGTGCACAACCTCGCCAAAGCCACCGCCGCAGCCGGTTCTGACGCGCGTATGAACGGCTGCTCGCTTCCCGTGGTTATTGTTTCCGGCAGCGGCAACCAGGGAATGACAACGTCTTTGCCCGTAATAGTTTATGCAAAAGAGCTTAAAGCCCCGCGCGAAAAGCTTATACGCGCTCTCGTTGTTTCCAACCTAATAACCATACATTTAAAAACAGGCATAGGCAGACTTTCCGCGTATTGCGGCGCGGTGAGCGCGGGCTGCGGCGCGGGCGCGGGTATTTGTTATCTGCACGGCGGCGGGCTTAATGAAATATCCGATACCGTGACAAACGCGCTCGCAATCGATTCGGGATTAATATGCGACGGCGCAAAATCGAGCTGCGCGGCTAAAATAGCAACGGCTGTTGAGTCGGGGCTTATGGGCTTTGAAATGGCGCGTAATAAATGCAATTTCTGCGGCGGCGACGGAATTTTAGAGGACGGCGTGGAAAATACTATTGATAACGTCTGCGACCTTGCGCGCGTCGGTATGCGCCAGACCGACGAAGAAATAATAAAACTGATGATAAAAAATCAAAAAAACGCCTGAATTAGCCAAAATGAAATTAAGAGGAGTATATGGCTAAAATACTGCTGAAAAAACTTAAAGAGTCGCTCATATCGGTGCTGCCTGTAACGGTCATAGTGCTGGTGTTGGCGTTGACCGGACCTTTAACGGGGCTGGTACATCTTGAAACGGTGGAAATTGTGTCTTTTGCGGTATCCGCCGTTTTACTCATTCTCGGCATAGGGCTTTTTAACCTCGGCGCGGACCTTGCTATGACTCCTATGGGCGAGCACGTCGGCGCGGGACTCACCAAATCCAAAAAATTATCCGTTTTAATATTAGTCTGCTTTGTAATGGGCGTGCTTATAACCGTAGCCGAGCCGGACCTCTCGGTGCTTGCAAACCAGGTAAAGGAAATAATGCCGGGCGGCGAAACTGCGGGTAAAATCCTGCTCACGGTAACGGTCGGACTCGGAGTGGGAATTTTCCTCGTTCTGGCTGTTGTTAAAATAGCGTTCAAAAAAGATCTTTCAACTCTTCTGATGTTCTTTTATATGATGCTCTTCGCGGTGTGCGCTATATTGCTCGAAAACGGAAAGTCGGGGCTTTTGCCGCTTGGCTTTGACGCGGGCGGCGTAACCACCGGTCCCATAACAGTGCCTTTTATAATGGCTCTGGGCGTGGGAATTTCAAGCACTATAGGCGGCAGAAACGCAAACGAGAACAGCTTCGGACTTATCGCTATGTGCTCTATAGGTCCTATAATTGCGGTAATGCTTTTAAGTATTTCCACCAAGGGCGACCTCGGCGCATACGATTTTACGCAGTACTCAATAACCGAATATCTCGGCGGTAATTTCGGCGAACTGGTATTCGACAAAATAACCGAGGTAATAACCGCGCTCGGGCTCGTAGTGCTGTTTTTTATAATATTGCAGTTTTTAGTGCTTAAACTCCCCAGACAAAAGCTGTTGCAGATAGGCGTGGGGATAATTTACACTTTTCTCGGACTCGTAATATTTTTGGTTGCCGTAACCGTGGGGTTTATGCCGGTCGGCTTTAAGCTCGGTTTGCAGCTTGCGGAACACCCCGCCGTGCTCGTCGTTTTCGGCTTTGTGCTCGGAATGGTGGTAGTGCTTGCGGAGCCTGCCGTTCACGTACTCAACAAACAGGTAGAGGGCGTTACCGGCGGCGGCGTTAAAAAAATAGAAATGCTCGTTGCGCTCTCCGTAGCGGTCGGCATTTCGATAGGGCTTGCAATGATAAGAATGATTTTTAAGTTTTCCATTCTTTACATTCTTATTCCGGGCTATCTCATAT
>CAJUOP010000026.1 GCA_910588465.1 uncultured Christensenellaceae bacterium
ACTCCGAACAGGTCGAATTCCATTTGAGGAAGAACACCGAAGTCTTTCACAAGCTCGGCAATTTCGTCCACGCCCGCCTTAACTTTTAAATCGCCCGCTTTCAGATAAACGGTATTGTTTTCGAAGATGACGTCCGCGGCAAGCGCGATATCGTTTATTTTCAGATTGAGTTTGCCCGAAACGCAGAGCGGCTGCAACGAAACGTTCAGATCTCCGCTCACACAAAGTCCGTTTTGCGCGTAATCCGCTTTAACGCGAATCGACTCGCCCGACAACAGCTCTACCAACGAATTTACATAGGGCATCAGCTCGATAAACTCCGCCTTTTCCCCCTCCGCAAGCGCGGGCAGCGTGCCCTCGCCGAACGCAAGGCTCGCTCCGATCGTAAAACCGCCGAAAACGGCGTTTGCCGTTACGTCCTTCAACGTGACCTTATAGGAAACGCGGTTGTTGGAATCCGTCTGCTTTTCGAGCGCGAACGCAAAGTCGACGGGAAGCTCGAGATTGACCCCCAACTCTTTGAACGAAAGCAGGGCTTTCAGGCGCGCGCTCGTCTCGTCGAAGGTAAACCCGTCGTCGGGAATGACGAAAATCGAAGAAAGCAAATCCTTTTCTTCGCCCCCGCCCTCTTCCTGTTCGGGAAGCAATTCGTTGAAAATCCCCATGAACTCGTCAACGCTCAAGCGCAGCTTCATGCCCTGATAGCTGAGATACACGCGATTATCTGCGTACCAAACGTTAAGATCGCCGATTTTCGCGCGCACGTCGATATTATTCATGTCCGAAATATCGAGACAAATTTTCCCGTCGATCGCCTTTCCGTTGAGATCGAGCTTTAAATCGAGCACGGAAGGTCCGCTTAAAACGCCTCCGAACGCTTCGCCCAGACAGCCCATCGCCGTGGGATCGTTTACCACCCCTTCGATCTCTTGGCCCGCATATTGGCTGAAATAGTCATTGTAGGCGTTCGACTGCGCTTTCTCCGTATCGTATTCGTAAAATACGTTAAAGCCGGAAGAACAGGTGACGGAGAACCCCATGGACGCATAGTACGATTCGTCGACGTCGGCACCAAGCACCCGCCAGTTTTCGTCGAACGTATACGTCACGGTGATATGGTTGAAGTCCGCGTCCTTGATCCCGCCCGTGAAAATCATCTGGTTGATGTAATGCGCGGGCGCCTTATCGCGCGCGGGATTCAGATAATAAGTCTGGGAATACGTGCCGTCGCCGTGATCAACCACGTCGTCCGCGCTGAGCAGCGTATCCTCGTTGATGATATAAACGCAAAATTCCGTTCCGGGAAGTCCGTTCTGTTTTACGAATTCGTCGAGCTTTAAATGTCCCTTTAACTTCGTCGACCACTCCGTATTCAGCCCGTCGTAATTTTTGTTCGCGGCTTCGCGCCAAAGCACCTCGTCCCCGACGTAACAAATCTGCCGCGCCTGATTCACCAGCGAGCTGTACGTAATATCCGCCATAACGAGAATTTCGTCATCGTACTGCTTCCAGGTGTTTACCGATTGGCTGATACCCGCCGCGACGGTGGTCCCGTGCGTTTCGCTGTACCAGTTGGTTTGACGGTGGAATACATAGTTCATGTAAGCGATATTGTCGAGCGCGCCGTGATCGGTGGGTTTGCTTCCGTCCGTAGGAAGCTCTTTGGATACGGTAACGAAGCCCGCGTCCACCTCGTTGCGGTTTGCCTCCCCGCCGAACGTAGCAACGGCGAACACGCCCACGCCGAGTATGACGGCAACGGAAACCGCCGCAACGCTTTTCAGCACGCGGCGCTTCTTTTTATTGGTAAGCACTCTGCCTCTGCGTTTGTTTATGGTAACACGGGGCATTTTCTTGCTCTTTAATTCGTGCATTCCCGCAACGCTTTGGCGCTGCGCGCGGATTCTTTTTTGTTTACCCATTCTCCCTATCCTATCTGCAACCCGCCGCTTTTTCTTCGCGTAACCGCAAAAAATGACAGCGCGGGTTATATGTCATGATATTTTATGACATTATCATAACATTTCTATGACGCGCTGTCAACGATTTATACGCATAAAATTGTGAAATTTTTCGGAAAATACAATAATTTTTCCCTATTATAATACCTGCGCGCCCGTGAGCGCGCGCACGAGGATTTCTTCCTCCGCCCCGCGCGCAAAAAAGTCCGCGGGAGGCGCGGCGATCGCGATATCCAAGATTATGCTGCCGCGGGAGAGCACCACCGCACGGGAGGACAAAAGCACCGCCTCGTGCACGTCGTGCGTGACGAAAACGACGGTTTCCTTTCGCTCTTGTTGCAGCTCGCGCACCAACTCGACAAGCGATTTTTTGAGCCCCAGATCGAGCGAAGAAAAGGGTTCGTCCATCAAAAGCACGTCGTGCGGAAAAAGCAGCGCACGCGCCAGCGACACCCTCTGCCTTTCTCCGCCCGAAAGCTGAGCGGGATAACGCGTTTGCTTTCCGCCCAGCCCCACGCGATCGAGCGTTTCTCCCGTTTTCTCCCACTCCGATTTGGGCAATACAAACCTGAGGTTCTCCTCCGCCGTGAGATTGGGCAACAGCTTGGATTCCTGAAAGACGTACGATACGCGCCCCGCGCCGCTCACTTCCCCCTCGCAAGAGGTAAGCCCCGCGATAATGCGCAGCAGCGTGGTCTTGCCCGCGCCGCTCTCGCCCAAAACGGCGGTCGTCTCCCCGTTGGCAACGGTAAGCGTAAGCTTATCGAGCGCGGTTACGCCCCCATAGCGTTTGGTTACTTCGGTTAATTGCATTTGCGCCCTCCGACCGTTTTTTCGATCAACACGAATATCCCCTCGATCGCGAACCCGAGCAGCACCGTTAACAGCGTGAGCGCGAGCAGCGTAGGCATATCCCACAGTTTGGCTTCCTGCATCAACCCGCCGAGACTGTGATGGGTGGAGGCGAGCACCTCGCCCGACACGGTGATTTTCAGTCCGAGCGAAAATATCGCGCCCGCCTGCCCCAGCATCCCCCGCAACGAGAGCGGAAGATACATCCGAAACGCGGCGCGCGCCTTGCTCACGCGGTAAACGCGGGTAAGCTCGCCGTATTCCGCCCGTATCTTATCCAGCTCGGAAAGCGCAGCCGCATACACTGCGGGAAAGAGCACAAGAAGCGCGACGATCACGGGAGCAACGATGCGCGGCGTCCACAGCAGCAGCATGAGGATCACCGCCACCGTTGGCACGGTGCGCAAGACGGAAACGACGGGCGCGAGCAGCGCGCGGACGAACCGAAACAGCGTTGCCGCCAGCGCAAGCGCGATCCCCGCAAGCGCGGAAAACGCGAACGCCGAAAAGGCGCGCAGAAGCGTGCCTGCGAACGCGCGCCAGAATTCCGCGTCGGTCAGAAGCTTTCCCGTCTGCGCGAGCGTATCCCAAGCGGAGGGAAGCACGTAGTCGTCCCCCACCGCAAAATATGCGACGATCCAAATCAGCCAAAGTGCAACGACGGACAGCGCGGAAAATATGAAATTTTTTCCCCGCTCAGTCCGCATAGAAGAAGGCGTCGTTTACCTTGGCGGCGCTGTCGGGATTTACGGCGATGAGCTTTTCCAAAAACGCGTTGACGCGCTCTTTACTCTCTCCGCTCGGCGTAAACTTCACCGAACAGTTTTCAATGACCTGCACGGTCAAATTTTTCGCGTTAAACGCGGGCGTAAGCCCCGCCGCGCGCTTGTCCGCAAGTAAATTTAAAATATCGTCGACCGAAAGCGACCCGGAGGTTAAAAACGACTCGCTTTGTTCCATACAGGCGAGCATTTTTTCGCAAGCCGCCGCATTATTTTCTATCACGCTCTTTTTCGCCACGAGCACCGCTTGCGGAAATCCGCCCTCCGCATAGAGCGCCTGCAAGCTGCCCGCAGGCTGAAAGGGCTTGGGAGCGGAAGCCGTCGCCGCCAGCTTGGTGCTTGCCGCGGGCTCGGGGATCAGGTAATAATCGCAGCCCGAAGCGGGCGTCATGTTGGAAGCGTCCATCGCCGTTAAATTCACCTTGTCCGCCTGCACAGCGCCGTCGTTTCCCATAATCGCATATTCGACTCCGTGCTCGTTCAGCGCAATTTGCAGCGCAAGCCCGGGCACGTTGTTCAGCTGGGCAACTCCCACCGTTTTTCCCTTTAACGAAGAGAGATTTTCACCCGTAAGCGCGGGTTTCTCGCCCGTCGTCAAAAAGTATAAATTGCCGTTCGTCACGGTGCCGAGCATCCGATAGGTTTCGCCCGTGCCGAGGAGTTTGCTCGCCGCATTCAGGGGCAGCACGCAAAAATCCGCCTTGGGCGATTTGCCCGTAACAAAGGCGGGAATCGTGGAGGCGTCCTCCACGTGATATTCGAAAAGCTCGTCCTCGCTTGCTATCGCGCTTACCAACGCCAGCGCGGTCGCGCCGTCGGGCGCGTAAACGGAAAGCTTTTCGGACTTGCCGCCGCAAGCCGCCAGCCCGAGCGAGGCGCAAAGCACCGCCGCGCCCAAAATACCTGCCGAAAATTTTTTCATAAAAACCACCTCTTAAAATTTACTGAACAACGTTTTTGCGCTGACGCCCGCCAGCGAGCCGATTTTCCCCGTGAGCGCGTTCACGGCGGAGGCGGGAGCGTCGAGCACCACGGAAAGGACGGAGACTCCCTTCTCCCTGTAAGGAATTCCCATTCTGCCCACAACGTATTCCCCGAATTCGGATAAATATCCGTTGATTTTTTCCGCCGCTCCTCTCTGCTCCACAATGACCGAGAGCACGGCGATCCGCTTTTCTTCCTGCATAAAAATTCCCCTTTGCCCGATATCGGCAAAGGGGGAATTTACGAAGTGAAACACGGCTACGCCTGCCCGACGACCGCGGATAGACTGACCTTTATTTCGTTCCCCTTTGCCGTCAGAATTCTCTTTCGGTTCAGGCGAGAGTATTATAGCACGTTCCTTGGGAAAAAGCAACGAAAAACGTGCTTATTTTCCGAACATGATTCTTTCGTTGCCCAGCATCCAGGCAACCAGCCATACTATCAAGGCAGTAAACAGCAAATTCACGCCCAACGAAACGAACGACTGCCACACGGGCATTCCGCCGGCAAGAATCGTTTGCATGACGATAACGGCGTTTAACAAGGGAATCGCGACCACCCATTCCCCGATTCCCGGGATAAATGCGGAAACGAGCGAAAGCACCATTATAAATATCATGATAACGCTGGTATAGGCGGAAGCCTCCTTAACCGATTTCGCATACGTAGAGACCGCGGTGATCGCCGCCACGATGCAGGGCACCACGCTTAAAATAAGCATAAACAGCAACAGATAACTACCCGCGGAATATCCGCCAAGCACGCCGCCCACGTTCATGCCCATCAGCTTGGGCATGGAGAGCGCCACGCCCAAAAAGCTGGAAGCCGCTCCGATCGCCGCTATACAGCCGAGCGGTATCACCTTGCCGAGCGCGACCGACGACCTCTTGACCGAAGTCACCAAAACGGTAGACAGTGTGCCCCGCTCCTTTTCTCCCGCCACCGATTCTAGCGTGATGCTCATTCCCGCGGAGAACACGAAAATGACGATTAAAAACGGGATCAGTCCGCCGAGCATCATTGCGGCAATATCCTTTTCGGACGAAAAGTTTTCTCCCGCGACGTCGAATTTATTGGACAGCGAATCCTCGAACGCGCTCAAAATCCCGCTTGTGATCGCAAAAAACGAGGCGCTCTGCTCGTCGGCAGAACGGTAATAGACGGACACGCGCGGCGCGGGCGTCCCCAACGCGGGCGTATATTCCATTACGGCTTCGTCGAATCCTTCGGGAAAGACGACGAGCGCATCCGCCTTGCCCTCCTCCACTTCCTTTTTCGCCGCTTCCAAATCGGTTACGGGCGTAAACAGCCCCTCCTGTTCCACGGAAGCTTCGATCAGCGCCACCAGCTGCGATTCGCCCGAAACGTACGCACGATAGGTATACTTTTCTTCCTCCTGCCAAATCGCGCTTCCCAGAATCGAATAAATGGCGTAAATTAAAATTCCGGGGAAAATCATCGTTACGATCAGACGCGGATCGCGGAAAAACCGCGCGAATTCCTTCCGCATGAGAGCTAATAATTTCATACGCTTTCCCCCTTTACGCTTTCGTATATTCCGAAAAAGCGATCCTCGAGCGAGATCCCGTCCGTAACTTCGGCAAGCGTGCCGCTCTTTATCATCTTACCGTCGATAACGATCCCCACGCGGTCGCAAAGCTTTTCCACCAGCGAAAAGATATGAGTGGAAAGAATCACGCTTTTTCCCATCTCTTTCAGCTCGAGCAGGAAATCCGTTACCACTTTCGCCGTAATCACGTCCAGCCCGTTGGTCGGCTCGTCGAAAATGATCACGTCCGGATCGTGCACGATGGAGACGACGAGCGACACCTTCTGCGACATCCCCGTAGAAAGGTCTTTGATCCTCGTGTGCGCAAATTCGTCGATGCCGAATCGGCGGAACAGCGTTTGCTTGCGGGCAAGGACGAGCTCTTTGGACACGCCGTGCATCTCTCCGAAAAACCCGAACAAATAATCGGGCGTAAAGAATCCCTCCAGCTTGAGCTCCCCCGTCATAAAGCCGATTTTATCGCGCACTTTGGCGGGCTCTTTTATAATCGAACAGCCGCAGACGAAGGCGTCGCCCGCGTCCGGCTTGATCAGCGTGGAGAGCATTCTCAGCGTAGTTGTTTTTCCCGCGCCGTTCGGTCCCAGCAGTCCGTAGATCTCTCCGCGGTAAGCCGAGAAGGACAGCCCGTTTACGGCGATTTTTTTAGATTCGCCCGTGCGTTGCAGCTTCTGCTGTTTGCGGGTAAGCGTAAAGGTCTTTTTCAGCCCCTCGGCACGAAGGATCTCTTCGCCCGCCGTATTTTCAATGAAAGTTTCCATGTTTTCTATTATAGCGTACCCCCCCCGTTTGTCAACAAAACAGGGGGGGGATTTTTAATTTTTATTCTTTTTTTCGTTGTTTTTATCGATTCGGCGTTTCATTTTCACGCTCGCCAGCGACCCGACGGTGACCGCAACCGCAATCACGACCACGGCGGTCAAAACAAGGATCGTGCGCTGCATACGCGGCATAATGCGGGTCGTTTTAAACGGAGCGGCGCCCGTAGCGGAATTTTCCGCCTCGGTAAGCGTAAACGAAAGCTCGCCTTGCGGAAGCGCATCCCTGCGGAAGCGGTAAACGTTACCGTCCTTTTGAAATTCGAGCGAGCTCGATTCCAGATGATAGGGAGTTTCTATCGCGATTTCGATCTCTTTGAAATCCGCCCATTTCTGCGCGGGCGAAAGCAGATACGTATACAGATAGCGCGCTCCGCCCGAAAGGTCGATCGCAGGAAAAAGCGGCGCGGTCACGCTGCTTACCACCCGTTCGCCCGCGGGGATCACCAGCGTATACTCGCACCAGCGTTTAAAGCTCTCCGCGCCGACGGCGCAGTTGCATACGATAAATTCGAGCCCCTTGCGCGCATGATTGCCGCAGTTGAGCATATCGACGTAGCCGTTATACCAGTCCGTTTCGCTCATACCGCAGCCCTGCGGATATTGCGACGCTACAAATTCCGTAAAGCTTTTTCGGGAAATGCCGCGAACCTCCGCGCGCCCGCCTTCTACAACCGTATCGCAGTTCTTCTCGTACGAAACCGACTTCGCCGCCACGCCGACCTCCTCTCCGACGGCATAAAAAGAAAACGTATGCTCCCCCGCAGGAAAACGGTAACTCAGCGCCGCATACCCGTTTTTAATGCCCGCAAACGGACAGTCGCGCAGCAACAGACGGGTCCTTAACGGATTACATTCGAACGACATATTAAAATAAACGCTCTTTTCCGTTTCGGGGATATAAACCGTGACCTCATATTCGGTCACGGGCAAATCCGCTTCGTAAAACGCGTCCTTGCGCCGCTCTTCGGAAACAAGCTTCGTTTCCCCGTCCAGATCGTCCTCGCCGTTGCGATAGGTGTGGCGGAAGTCGAAATCCACTTTTTTTCCGTCCGCCGTGACGACGGGCTCGCTCACCGTCTGGATTTGCGGCGCATAAGAAGGGTTGGCGCCGAAAGGAAACAGCAGCTTTGCCGAAACCGTGTAGCTTTCGGGATTGTAAAAGGTATAGCGTGCTTCCGCGGCTGCCGAATAACCTTTAAAATCCTCCTCGTTTCCACCGCACTTGGGAAATTCGGGAATGCGAACGGTCAATTCCTCGTGTTCCACGATCAAGGGACAGTCCTCTTCCGTTAATATCAGACCCGAAGCGTCGCTGCCTTTCCAGTATGCGCCCGATCCCGCTTTCGCCTGCACGGCGGGCGCGGCGCCTGCAAACAGCAGCGGAAACAACAGTAATAATACTCCTTTACTTCCCTTCACGCTTTTCCCTCCTTTTTTCGCGCGACGACTTTTTGCCCTCTTTTCTGTTCGGCTTTTCGGGAGGCGACTCCTCCCGCTCGTCGGGCGGCGGCGGAAATTCCGCCCAGAAACAGCTCCCCTTGCCAGATTCCGACTCTACGCCGAAAGGACAGCCGTGCGCAGACAAAATTCCCTTGACGATCGAGAGCCCCAACCCCGTTCCCTTTACGGGGCGCTTATGCGTTTCGCTCGAACGGTAATATCTGTCCCAAATGGTTTTAAGCTCTTCGGGCGGGATCCCGATTCCCGTATCGACCACTTCGAAGCGGGCGTTTTCGCCCTTTTTAAACAGACGAACGGTCACCTTTTTATCCTCGCCCGTATAATTTACCGCATTGCCGATCAGGTTGTACAGCACCTGTTCGATGCGGGCGCGTACGGCTAACGTGTATAAACCGTCCTGCACCTCCGTTTCGATCGCGTAGCCCTGCGCTTCGCTAAGATAGCGGAAGCGTTCGGTAATTTTATAGACCTCTTCCGAAAGATTAAACACCGCAAAATCGCCTTCGAGCCCCGCTCGCACCCGCGACAAATCGAGCAGATCGCCCACCAGCGCGGCAAGACGGTCGCTCTCATCGATGATGATCTGCGTATGCGCGTTGCGCTTTGCCTCGTCGTTGCCCGAGATCTCCCGTATCATGGAGGCGTACGCCTTGATCATCGTGAGCGGCGTTTTTAAATCGTGCGAAACGTTGGCGATCAGCTCTTTCTGCATACGGTCCGCCTTGGAGATTTCGTCGCAGGCATAGCTGAGTGATTCGGAAAGCTCGTTCATCTCCGAACAGAAATAATCCGTTCTGAAATTCAAATCGTAATTCCCCCGCGCAATCTCTTTGGCAAATTCCGTAACTTCGGTCACGGGCTTTGTAATGAGCATGGCGACGAACCCGCTCGCAACGAATGCGAGCACAATGGCAAACAGCGCGATCGCCAGCGAAGCCACGCCCAAATCGCCGTCCAGCTCTCCGACCGCCACAAAGGGAATGGACACGCACAAAAAGCACCGCGTACCGCCCACCGCCACCTCGCGCGCGTAAGCGAGCTCGGAATCGAAAGAAAACACCGAATCCGCCTTCTCCTGCAATTCTTTTTTCAGCGTCTGCGCCAAAGCGGGATATTTTTGATCGTTCAAAGTTTGAAATACGCTTTCGCCGTTTTCGTCTATTATCACGTAGTTTACGCCGTAAGACTTTGCGATGGAATAAAGCCGTTTTTCCGCGCCGCCCGTCGCGTTCGCCGCATCCTCCGCAACCGTCGTCATCTCCGCCCCTGCTTCCTTCAAAATATCGACAGCGCGTTCGCGGTATTCTCTGCTTACGACCAGGTTTTGCACCAGAACGAATACGGCGAGCGCAAGCAGCGCAAACAGCGAAAACGCGAACCACAAAACGAGGTTCAGGCTCTTGCCCGCACCCCTGTTATTCGCCGCAGCCGCATTGCACACCCCTTTCAAACTTACGCTCCTTACGCTTCGAATTTATAACCAAGTCCGCGCAGCGTTACGATAAATTTACGGTATTCCTTTAAATTGCCGCGCAGCATCTTCACGTGCGTATCCACCGTGCGGTCATCCCCGTAAAAATCGTAACCCCAGACTTTATTCAAGAGACGCTCGCGCGTAAGCGCAACCCCCTCGTTTTGCACAAAATAAAACAGCAGCTCGTATTCCTTGGGCGTGAGCTCCGCCTTTACGCCGTCCACGTATACGTTCCGTCCCGCCATGTCGATTTTCAGCCCCTCGAATTCCATCACTTCCGCATTCTTCCGCTCCGTACCCGCAGCCGCGCGTTTGACAACGGCGTGGATCCGCGCCATGACCTCTTTGGGCGAAAACGGCTTGGTCACGTAGTCGTCCGATCCTATTTCGAAACCGAAGAGCTTATCGTATTCCTCTCCGCGCGCCGAAAGCATGATAACGGGCGTTTGCTTGAATTTGCGAATTTCCTTGACTGCGGAAAACCCGTCGAGGCGGGGCATCATCACGTCCATTAAGACCACGTCGTAATCGTTCTCGCGGCAAAGCTTTACCGCTTCCATTCCGTCGCACGCCTCCTCCGCCTCTCCCCCCTCGAACTCCACGTATTCGCGGAGCACGGCGCGGATCATTTCCTCGTCGTCTACGATCAACACTTTCATAACGCACCTCCGAATTTTTTTATTATATATCGGATATTTAAACGCCGTTTTACGATTATGTGAAAATTTCATGAAAATACGGACGTTCAGATGTTTTTATTATACCACATATGCCCCCGATTTGCAAGAAAAAAACATTTTAAAAAACACAAACAAATGTTTGACAATGTAAAAACCGCATGATATAATGGTGTTATGATTGCCGAAGAGAAACTGAAAATTTTAACCGACGGCGCCAAATACGACGTTTCCTGCTCCTCCTCCGGAAGCAGACGAAAAAACGCAAACGGCATGGGCAGCGGATACGCGCCCGGTTGCTGCCATTCCTTCACGCCCGACGGAAGATGCGTGTCATTGCTTAAAATTCTGCTCAGCAACGACTGCCTTTATTCCTGCCGTTACTGCGTTAACCGCAAGGAAGCTGACGTCCCCCGCGCAACCGCCACGCCCGATGAAATTTGTGCGCTTACTCTCGATTTTTACAAGCGGAACTATATCGAAGGGCTGTTTCTCTCTTCCGCCGTGCACGTCTCGCCCAACCACACCATGGAACAACTCTATCTGACCGTGAAAAAGCTGCGCACGGAATACGGCTTCCACGGCTACGTGCACGTAAAGGGAATCCCGCGGGCGGACGAGGAGCTTGTCCGCATGACGGCGCAATACGCCGACCGCATGAGCTATAATATCGAGCTCCCCACCGAAAAGAGCTTAAAGCTGCTCGCTCCGCAAAAGAGCAAAGAGAGCCTGCTCCTTCCCATGCAAAAGCTTTCGCGCGAGACCGCGCTGTTCAAAGCCGAAAAACGCAAGGGATATTTTCTCCCTGCGGGACAGACCACCCAACTGATCGTGGGCGCTTCTCCCGAACCGGACGGACAGATATTGCGCCTTACACAGAGCCTGTACCGCGCAACGGGGCTCAAACGCGTCTATTATTCCGCCTACGTGCCCGTGGTGCACGATCCCCTTCTGCCCGAAACCGCGGGCGGAGAGCTGCGCGAACACCGTCTGTATCAGGCGGACTGGCTGCTGCGCTTTTACGGATTCGACGCCGAGGAAATCGCGCCCGAGGGCGAAAATCTTTCGCTGGAATTCGACCCGAAGTGCGCCTGGGCGCTGCGCAATCCGCAATTGTTTCCCATCGAGATAAACAGGGCACCCCTCGAGGCGTTGCTGCGCGTGCCGGGGATCGGCGCGCGCAGCGCTTACAAAATCATGCAGGCGCGCCGATACGCGAAGCTCGACTTCGACCATCTTGCCAAAATGCGCGTGGTGCTGAAACGCGCCAGACACTTTATCACCTGCGGAGGCAAATACTTCGGCGCCCGCCCCGCTGCCGTGCGCGCCCTGCTTGCGGGCGGAGAAGCAAACAAAAACGCGGAACAACTGTCCTTATTCGGCTCCGACGCCCTCTCCGCGCTGACGGGGGAATTATGATTTATTTTTACGACGGCACGAAGGAGGCGTTTTTTACCGCCTTTTTGCTCGCTTTCCGCGACAAGGACGCCCTGCTCACTTCGGGACAGAAACAGCTTTTGCTGGGGCAAGAATGTTACTTTGTAAATACCGACCGCGAACGCGCCGAAAAAGCGGAGCGACGGTTTGCCGCGCTCGACAAGGGGTGCCTGCACGATTTAAATTTAATGCTGCGCAGCGGCGACCACGGACGGGACATGACGGCTTTTCGCTATTTTAAACTGATCGCGGAACAAAAACGACCTGTGCGCGATATGTTTTCCGAACCTGCGGTGATCGCCGCCGAGGAATGTATTCGCCGCGTATTGCACGAAACCGAACACTTCCGCGGCTTTCTGCGCTTTCTCGAATGCGAAAGCGGCGCTCTTTACGCCGCTTTTTCTCCCGACAATGATATCTGCGATATGCTCGTTCCGCACTTTAAAGCGCGGCTCGGAAAGCTTCCTTTTCTTATACACGACGTATCGCGCAAAAAAGCCGCCGTTTACGACGGCGAGCATATGTTTCTCGCCCCGCTCGAACGGGCGGAAATCGCGGTGTCCTCAAACGAAACCGAATGGCAAAAGTTATGGAAGCGGTATTACGAAAGCGTGAACATTCCCTCTCGCGAACGGTTAAAACAGATGCGGGGATATATGCCCGTGCGCTACTGGAAATTTATGCCCGAGTTTATGCGTTCGTCTCCGCAAGCATCGCTTGAAGCGCTTTCAGATGAACCTTCTCGTCCTCGATGATCCGCTCGATCACCGCGGCGGCGCGGGGATTTTCCATCATGCAGAGCATACGCTCGTACGAACAAATCGCACTCTTTTCTCCCGCAATGTCGGCGCAAAGCATGGCACGTTTTTCCTTAACGTAATTCACGCAAGCCGCCGAATAGAACCCCACGGGATAGGGCGGACAGGACGCAAACACGGGCGGCGCGCCCAGCTTGGTGATCAGCGTTCCCAAAAGCTCGATATGATGCATTTCGGCAACGGCGATGCTCATGAGCGTTTTTGCCGATTTTTCTTCCCCCGTCGCGCCGAGATAAATCGCCTGGTACACGTATTGCAACACTGCCGTAAGCTCGCCTTCGCGCCCCGCATATGCGGGTGAAATAATGCGAAGCGTCCGCAAGTCCTCTCCGATTCCGTCCAAAGAAGGATAGGGCACATCCGCCTGTAACATCATACTGCCACCTCCGAAAAAAGTTCTTTCCCATACTATTCCCGAGTGCGGCAAAAGGTTCTTATCGGCAAAAACAGCTACTTTTAACCGTAATATGTCACGCATAATACTATTCAAATTTAAAAAAATACTATTTTACAGCAAAAAAGGAGGGAGAAATCCTCCCTCCTTTTTGTTTTGTCAAACTTTTAAGAAACCACTCTGAGAACAGACTGTACCTGCGCGAAGCCTAACGCGTTAACGCGCGCGATCGCGTTGCGCACGGCAAGCTCGCGCGTTTCGTGCGTTACAAAGGTAAGCGTCGCCTTTCCCTCCCCTTCGTCGCGCTGCGCCATTTTCTCGATCGAAACGTTAAATTTCGCAAGTACCGCACAAATTTTGGAGAGTACGCCGGACTTATCCGAAGCGCTTACGCGCAGATAAAACGCGCTCCTGAAATCGCTGATAAACGTCACGTCCTTATCCGCATTTGCGGTATTCTTAAAGGTGGAGTAGCGGTTTTCCGTATGCGTGGCGGCGTAAATAATGTCACTTACGATCGCGCTTCCCGTAGGCAGCGCGCCCGCACCCCTGCCGTAAAGCATGATATCGCCCACCGAATCTCCCTTTAAAAATACGGCGTTAAAGCTGTCGTTTACCGCGGCAAGCGGATGCACTTCCGGCACAAACGTGGGGTGCACGCGCACCTCTATCCCGCTGTTCGACTGTTTGCCGATGGCGAGCAATTTTAAACGGTAGCCTAATTCTTTTCCGTCGGCGATATCCTGTTTGGTGATTTCCGTTATCCCTTCGCGGAACACCTTGGCAAAAGGCACCTTAGTATGGAACGCCAACGAAGAGAGAATCGAAAGTTTATACGCCGCGTCGAAGCCCTCTACGTCCGCCGTAGGGTCGAGCTCGGCAAACCCGAGCTTCTGCGCTTCCTTTACCGCCTCTTCGTACGAGGCGCCGTTCTCCGTCATTTTCGTCAAAACGAAATTCGTCGTTCCGTTAATAATGCCCATCATCGAGGTGATTTTATTCGCCTGCAAGCCGTCGAGCAGCGTTCTGATGATCGGAACGCCCCCCACGCAGCTCGCCTCGAAATACAGCCCCGCATTCATGCGCTTGGCGGCGCGCTCCAGCTCGTGCGAATATTTACAGAAGAGCTCTTTATTGGAAGTGACGACCGTTTTTCCCGCGTTGAGCGCGGCGAGCACGTATTCGCGCGCCGCCCCGATCCCGCCGATCGCCTCTACCACGATTCCCACGTCGGGATCGCAAATCACCTCCGCAATGTTGGAAGCGATCGCCTCTTTCGGCACGCCGGCGTCCAGCGCGCGCTGCTTGTCCTTTTCGAGCACGCTCTCCACCGTAATCTCCACGCCCTGCGTTTCCTTGTAAAACTCCTTATGCTCGGTAAGGATGCGATACGTTCCGCTCCCTACCGTTCCGAACCCGAGAATCGCCACCCCTACTTTTTTCATTGCTTGCCTCCGCAGTTTAAGTCGTACAAATATTTTAATCCGTTCAGCGTGAGCATTTTATCAATCACGTCGATACATCCCGTTTCCTTGGCGATCGTCTCGGAAAATCCCCCCGTTGCGATCGTTAATACGTCGTTCGTTTTCAGTTCTTTTTTTATTTTTCTTACGATGAATTCTACCAGCCCTGCAAACCCGAACACGATTCCCGCCTGCATATTGGTAACGGTATTCGTTGCGATCACGCTTTTCGGCGCCTCGATTTCCACGCGCGGAAGCTTTGCCGTCCCGCTCACCAAACTGTCGAGCGAGCCCTTGATCCCGGGAGAAATCACTCCTCCGATAAAATCGCCGTCTGCATTCAAAATGTTAAACGTGGTCGCGGTGCCGAAGTCCACTACGATGACGGGCTTGCCCGTTCCGTACATTCTGAGCGCCGCCACGTTGTTTACGATTCGATCCGCCCCAACTTCCTTGGCGTTATCCGCCTTGATGTTTAATCCCGTTTTCAGTCCGGGAGCGATTTGCATTGGCGTCACGCGCAAAAATACGCGGCACATATGGTCTATGGTGTAATCGAGAGAAGGCACGACGGAGGAAAATATCCCGCCCTTGATCTCTTCGGGAGAAACCCCGTTGATCGCAAGCATCCCGATCAGCTGCGAGCCGTATTCATCCGACGTGCGCTTGAAATCGGTCGCCACGCGAAAGGAAAACTTTAACGAATCCCCATCGAAAATGGCGTATTTGATATTAGTGTTCCCGATGTCGATACAAATAATCATGCTTCCCCTTAATCTTCCGAACGCTCCGTTGCGTCCTCCCCTTGTCCTTCCTCTTCCACCGAAACGGGCTCTTCCGCATTGGCGCTTCCCGCCCCCTTCCCCGTTCTCTTGATGATCGAGCGCTCCACCACGGCGATCACGCGATGGATCGCGGGTGATAATAGCATATTCAGCGCAAACTCGATAAAGAAGTTAAAAGTGATAAGCTGTACTAAAATAAATACCAACAAGTCGCCGCCGCTCACCCCGTAAGCCGCCGTAAGCACATCGCTCATGCAAAGACAGCCGATAATAAACAGCGCGGTATTGATAAAAGGTACCAATCCCGCAGCAACGAACGTTGCCGCATACTTGTTCTTTTTTGCGACGAGACGGTACATAACGCCCGCCACGGCGCCCGCCGCGGTCGTCTTTACCAAACAGGTCAGCGTAGTAATTACGGGACTTCCCAGCCAGATAACGGAGTAAAACCCGCCCCCTATGATTACCTGTATCAGCACCACGATCCCGCAGGCAAGCCCCAGAAACGCACCGCCCCAAACGCCGAATAATATGGCGCCGAGCGCAATAGGAATGAGGGTAAAGTTTAAACTTACCGTGCCGAACGTAATCGTTCCGCCGACCGCTTGCAAGACGATTACAAGCGCGAGCAATACCGCAAGATACGCGATATTCTTTGCTGAAAAGAACTTCTTCCTTTCCATATTCAGTTACCTCCATCGGATTTGCTCTTTGCAATATCCGTGAAAAAAATGTATTGACTGCGGACGGTATTTTGCGATAAAACCGTTTCCGTGCCTTTCGCTCGCCACAGCCTTTTTTTATTATAACAAATCCGCATTTTTTTCGCAACTGATTGAACGAAATAACCGTAACATTTTTTTGCTCCCCCCGCATAAGATTTATTAGAACCGCAGAAAAGCAAAATCTTACATACTCTGCGGCAAATAAGGAGGAAAAACCATGAATTGCTTACAAGGCAACAGCTGTCTTTGGATTCTCATTATCCTGCTCATACTGGGTACGTGCGGGAACGTATTCTCTTCGAGCCTCTTTACGGGGTGCGGTTGGCCCGTCCTCGTAGCGCTCGCCTACTGCTTCGGAAAGAACGGCTCGCTTACCTCTCTGTTCGGTCACGGCGGCTGCTGCAACGGCTAACAGAAAGTTTTGAATCCGATTCCGTAATCCCCGAAAAGGGAATTCCGTCCGACGCGACCGCGTCGGACGGTTTTATTATTTATCTTTCACGTTTCTTGTAAAAATATTACAATTTTTTACATTATTTTCACATAAAATACTTGACTTTTCGGCAAAATGAGCGTAAAATAAAACAATATAAGGAGTAAAGATTTATGTTTTGCAGAAATTGCGGAGAAAAATTAACGCTTCGTTTTAAAGAAAACGAAGGACTCGTTCCCTATTGCGATAAATGTGCCGAATTTAAGTTCCCCTTCTTTCCCGTTGCGGTTTCGATGACGGTCGTCAACCGTGCGGAAAATAAAATTCTGCTTGCCAAGCACGCCGACGAGGAAGCGTTTACTTTGATCGCGGGATACGTTAAAAAGGGCGAGAGCGCGGAAAAGACGATTCCGCGGGAATTAAAGGAAGAAACCCGCTTGACCGCAATCAAGTGGCGGTATTACTCCTCGCGCTATCACGGCGAGCACGACGTGCTCATGCTGAATTTTATCGTAACGGCGGACGAGGAAACGCCCGTTTTAAACGAGGAGCTTGCCGAAGCCCGTTGGTGCTCTTTGGAAGAAGCGCGCGAGCTGATAAAAAAGAATTCCACGGCGGAATACTTTTTGAACGGAGCATTAAATGAGCTTTCGCGTAAAAAATAACTTTTAAACGCGAAACGCCCCGAGAGAATTTTCGGGGCGTTTTTTATTTGAATTCCTTTTCGTATTGCTTAAAAAAATCGTAGTATATTCGCACGTTTTTCAACTCCGTCCAACGTTTTACGTCGACGGGATCCTCGTCGAAATCGTAAATCTTCGCGCCGCGCATCGAAAGCAGGAAAGGTGAATGCGTGGCGATAACCAGCTGACAACCGAAAAAACGTACGGCGTTTTCCAAAAACTCAACCAGCTCCTTCTGCCGCTCGGGCGACAGACTGTTTTCCGGCTCGTCAAGCAAATACAACCTTTCTTCCGTTATTTTTTGCGTAAAATAGAAAAACCCGCTTTCCCCGTTCGACTGCTCGCGCACGTTATCCGATAACCGACCGCGCACGTAACGGGAAGTCGTTTTGCTTCGCGCGTCGCAAACCATTTTCAAACGTTCGTAATCGTCCAACGAAGTCATTGTAAATTTCGAATACTTCGCGTCGAGATACTCTTCGTAAAGTTCTTCCCGTTTTTTGTCTATCCCCTCGTTTAACCCTCTTAAATTCAACATAAAGTCGAATACGTCGTCGCTTGTAATCATTCTGCTGCCCTCGGGGACGGCTCTAGCGGTTTTCGCACGACAAAGCGCCGTATATTTTTCAAAAAACGAAGAACGGTTAAAGAGCGAATCCCGCTCCAAACGCAGCTTTTCCGCAATTACGTTTAAAGCGGTCGATTTTCCCGATCCGTTACCGCCGTATAAAATCGTAACGGGCTCAAAATCCAACCGCTCCAAAGCGCGCCGCGAAAGCACGAAAAACGGATACATCGTATTATAACACGTTCTCTTTTCATCCATACGCGCGGAAACTTCCGCTTCGTAATCGGGAAACCGAAACTCGGATAAATATAGCATTTGCGCCCCCTCCGTAATCATAAACGGAAAAGCGGCGGGCAGTCCGTCGCTTTTTAACTGAAACGTTTCCGTCTCTCGCTCAACAATTAAAGATTTTCCAACTCGGCAAGCAGCTTGCGCAGCTTTTCCCGTTCTTCGTCGATCAAGTTAGAAAAGACTTTAAAGTATTTTTCATCCATCGGATCGGGCTTTTGATTGGTGAGCATTGCCCGCATCAATGCCGACTGCGACCGCGCGCGCTTATTTTCCAAAGCTTCTATCTCGCGTTCCGTATCCGCTATTTGTTTCTTTAATTCGCTTTTTTTACTCATGGTTCCCCCCGTTCGGCTCTTTATTTTCGTCTTGCGCAATCGGAAGCTCTTCCACCGCGCCTATTTTCGCAAACGGTGAATTTCCCGCAGTAACAACACGCTTCACGAGCCCTTGCTCCAAAAGCGCAGCAGTGTCTTCATACGGCATCGCGTAATTTTGTTCCGCAAACGAAGCGTCCTTCAAAACCTTCAATTCTTTCATGAGCCCCGCAATAATCTCTACCGCATATTTCGCCCTGCGCGCATTCTTGATACGATAAAGGCAAGGCGTATCGGCATTGGCTGCAACCGACGAAACATCCTCTACCGAATACTTCGTACCGGCATATCCCGCGGGCTCTACCGCAAGCAGCAAACAAAGCGTTTTTCCGCGCACAACGAACCGCGCGACCGTCATTCTTCCCAAACGAAACGATTCGCGCTTCCAGCTCATGCGCGAACGCACCTTTTTATAGGACAACAATTCGTTTTTCAACAACGAGTACCAGTCCTTTACCTCGCTTTTCAACTGCGTCAATTTTGCGGTAAAGCTCTTTTCGTAACGAACGTGAATGCCTCCTTCCTCCCCATACTCGACGTCGCTTTCGTCCGCTTCGCTATCGTTGTCCTCTTCCTCCGCCGTTTCGGGCAAGGCAACCACAATTTCCTCTTCCCGTTTTTTGGATTCCGTGACGGGCTCGGGTTCCGCTCCGACTTCTTCGGTCAACTCTACCTGCTCGACCTCAGCCTCTTCGGGCTCTTCCGCAACTTCTTGTATTGTCTCTTCTTGTTGCTCGAGTTGCTCCCTCTCCTCAGGCTTTTCCTCCTCTAACGACGGTGCCATTACAACTTTTACGACAGGCGTGCGTTTACGAAGCGAAACAATGAATACGGTACCCAATATAACTAACAGCACGATAAAAGCCAACAACACACCGATCAACACAAACAACATCGTCTTTGTCGTTGAATCAGCCAACAAAATATTCCACATAGTTCCCTCCCGTGAACCAAATTGAATCAATCGCATTTCCTTCTTTTATTATACGCGGTTGATTAACATTTAACATAGATTATTATAAATCCTAATGATACGAAAGTCAATTTTTTTCTCGATATTTTTTACAAAAATCCACATTATTTTCGAGTTGTACATATTTTTCGACACGTTTTAATATCGGATTTCAAACAAAAGCCTTTCCCGTATTTAGGAAAGGCTTTTATAATTATTGGAAATGTGCGCCGTCGTCGTCGATGACGATGATTTGTGGCTGTTGGGGTTGCATGGGCTGAGGAGCAGGCTGCGCGTAGCTTTGCTGTCCCGCACCCTGTACGTGCGCTCCCTCGTCGTCTATTACAATGATCTGCGGCTGCATGGGTTGCGGGATCGGCTGTGGCGCGGGTCGGGGCTGGGGCTGCGCGTAGCTCTGTCCGCCGTAATTGCCGCTGCCCTGCACGTGCGCCCCCTCGTCGTCTATCACAATGATTTGCGGCTGTTGCTGCTGCATCTGTTGCGGTTGCTGCGCCTGCGGACGCGGTTGCTGCATGGGCTGTTGCATCGGCATTTGCCGTTGCTGCTGCGCTTGCGGCTGATACCCTTGCTGTTGCCCGTAACTTTGCTGCGCTTGCCCGTAATTCGGTTGCCCGCCCGTCTGCTGCGCGTAGTTGGGCTGAGGCGCTCCCGCTTGCTGCCCGTATGCGGG
>CAJUOP010000027.1 GCA_910588465.1 uncultured Christensenellaceae bacterium
ACTTCCGGCATATGTACTGCGGTTCTAAATCCGCTTCGGTTAGACCGATCAATGCGAGCCGCTTTGCTTTTTGGGCTTTTAGCATCATCACCGATTTCAAGCGCCAAACCGCCGATAGAACAAATTATATCGGTGGCTTTTATTGATTATGCGCGAATTACAAAGGGTTTCGGTTCAATCCGAAAGCTCCACTTCGAAAAAGCGCGCCTGATACTCGCTTGTAAATCGCACGGTGAACGATCGTTCCGCAACCGAAAATTCGGTTGGCAGCGTTTTGGGATAGCCCACTCGGGCGGACACAATTTTTTGGAAAAACGGAATCGTGAGCCCCCCCTGTCCGCCCAGATTCCATACGGCAAGGAATATTTGATTCCCGCTGCGCAGACCGCTCGCCGCATATTTTCTCCCGAAGCGGGTAAACCCCAACGGAAAATACGGCAACGCGACTTTTTTTACAGGCGTGAGCTTGCGGAAGTACGCAATCCCCTCCCGTAACAGCTCCGTCTTTTCTTCGTTTAAAAGTTCGACGTGCCCCGCAAGGTGCATTCTGCCCAGAAGCGCGTTTACGGTGTTCATCACGACTTGCTCTCTGTCGATGTGTTCTTCCACCCAGGCGCGGTCGGGATCGAACGGATCGCCGGGGGCGCCGAAGCCTGCTACGGGATAATTCCATACCGCCGCCTGCTCTGGAAGCACCGCAGAGAGAATGTTTCCCGCAATGTACGGATATTTGCGGTAATCAATCTGATCGGAAGTGGAAATCATGGAAAAATGCGAAAGCGTGCAATAATCCATGCGCATTCCGCCAGAAGAACAGGTTTCGATCAGCACGTTCGGATAGGACGTCCGAATCGAATCGATCCATTCCAGATAGGCGCGGCGGTCGTTTTCCAGTCCTTCGCCGAAGCTTCCGTCCGCAACGTCCGCGCCGACGCCGATATCCTGATTGTAATCCATCTTGATATAGTCCGCGCCGTAGTCCTCCGTCATGCGACGAATCGTTTTGTTGAGATACGCTCGCACCTTCGGATGATTGAAATCCAGAAAATACCTACCCATCACGCAGATCTTTCTGCCGTGACGGTGCAGAAAACATTCGTCGCCGTAATAGTCGAGCATCTCTTTGCACAGATATCCCACGATTTCCGGCTCGATCCAAAGCCCCGCCTTCATGCCGTGCGCGCGGATCGCATCGGTAACGGCGCGGACCCCGTGCGGAAAACGCGCCTTACTCTCCTTCCAGCGTCCTACGTAAGGATAAATAACTTTTCCGCCTTCCTCATCGTGCCAGCCGCAATCGATCACATAATAATCCGCACCCGTTTTCGCAACAGCGGGAATGTATTTTTTCGTATTCTCTTCCGCGGGACTATCCCAAGACAAGTGCATATATTCGTTAAAAATAATTGGCAAATCGGCGTCCGCTGCGCTTTTTCCCGCAATCAGCCTGCGGTATTCCGACATTTCGCCGATCACGCCGTTCAGGCTATCCGAAACGCACAGCGCGACCGCAACGGAGCGGTAGCTTCCCCGAGGAGCAAGCGTCTTTGTCCAATCGCCGAACGTTCCGTTTGCCCCACCCAAGTACAGATAGAGCGATTTTGTTTCGCCCGTTTTTCGATCGCCGATTTCGTAATACCAGGAAGCGTTGCTTTCGATCTGGAACATCGTAAACTTGCCGTGCGATTCCAAAATCCCCTGCGGAAGTTCTTCCTTGGTAGACCAGCTACCGATATTCGAACAGCCGATCCTGTTCTGTCCCACGGCAAACGCGTCGGTGACGCCGAGTTCGGCAAGGGAAGCTCGACGCGGCTGACATTCCGCATGGTGACTCTGTAAAAAACGGTAGAAATAGATATTTTCCGCATCGTCGCATCCTCCGCAAAATCCGGAGTAAACAAAGGACGAAACCTCGTCCAGCATAATCGGACGATCGGAAATGTTTTCCACTTCCGTATAGATCCGCACGACGCCGCTTTGGCGATAAGTAAAGAAATGCGTGCGCGCTTCGACCGATTTGCTACGCTGCACGATGACAAGCTGATTCCCGCGGATTTCGTGCGAAACGTATTTAAAAGCAAACGATTCCGATGAGCAAATCATCTTATTCCCGAAATGACTGTCTCTGTTTCCGCCGACAACGTTTACTTCCGCAAACCCTTCGTCGCATCCTTCCGCAAAACGGATACTGTCGCCCGAAACGCGGAACCGCAGAAATCCGAATTGAAAGTCCATATGGTCTCCTCCTGCAAAAGCGCAGTTACGTTTATTATGCCCGCAAGCTCTTGTCGGGCGACTTTTTGTGAAACGTAAGCGGATATTCCAGGACATCCGTCGCGTTATGGTTCAACAACGCGGAAACGTTACCGTTCAACTCGTTCACGGACAGCCGTTTGCTGTCCGACACCAGCGATATGTAATGATTGCCGAAATATCCGCTCTTCCCTTTGTACGGGATCCGTACGGGATCGCTCCAATGCAACAAATCTTCGCCTGTACGGAATTCCGCATAATCCGCCACGAACTCGTTTACGGGATTTTGCCCCCGCCGCACGTTCGTGGAAGTCATCACGTACGCCTTAATCGATTCGAAATAAACGATCCGTGCATGCCAAGCGTATTCCACGACAGGAGATTCTTTGCCGAAATTTCCCGCTTCGCAAAAGCTTCCGTTGTAATATTTTACAAAATCGCCGATTACGCCGTCTTCGCGAATACGGCTACGCGCCATATAAAGGTCGCACCGCTCTGCCTCGCCGGTCTGCGCGTCCACCGACACAATGTTATACAGCAGATACATAAAGCCGTCCTTCTCGTTCACGAACAGCGTAAAATCCCCGCTGCCGAGCGATACGACTTGATTCAATTGCCCGATCACGTTTACGCCGTCGGGATTAAAGTACTTGCTGAAACAGACCTGTTCGGCAGTCAGCACCCAACGGGAGAAATTCCAGTTTTTCCCCTCGTCGTCCGAATACATCAGCCCGATATGGCGAAAGTCCGGTTCTCCTTCCCCCTCGCCGCGCACAACGTATCCGCTTCCCTGGCAGTTCCAACCCGTTTCGTTATGGAAAAAAGCAAAAAAGCGATGCGTATTCGGGCAGATATACAGACCCATGGGCCAAATCGAACCGCGGGATTGAATTCCTTCGGGATATTTGATCCCGCAAAAAGCCTCACCTGCTTTGCCCGTTTTAAATTCGGTACGGATGGCATATACCTCCCGCAAGTCGTTGAAGCAAGTCCCCTTAAACATACCGATATGCCCTGCATGCGTATGTCCGCTGATTGCCCAAAGCGTGCCGTCCTTATCGCGGTACATGGGCAGCGTGCCGTCCTGATAGATTCCCTTCTCGTTCGTGAAAACGGTTTTCCGCGCCTCTCCCACGAGAATGTCGTAATCTTTTAAAATATTTTCCATTGATTCCTCCCGCCGTGTCGTCCGACGTTCTTTTTATTTGCGATTTTTATATATTCATAATAATGGTAGAAATAAGACCTACGAAAAATCCCGCGATCTGCCATTTATTCAACTTTTCGCGGAACGCGAAGAGCGAAACCGAAAAAGTAAGCACCAGGCTGACTCCGCATATCGTGGAAAAGACAATTTGCGCCGCCAGCAATTTTACCGAAATCATCACGAGAAGATTTAACGCCGCATTGGCAACCCCGCACAAAAGCGCGATCCACCAACCGCGTCTGAAATTGAACGCGACTGTTTCCCTTCCGTTTTTCAACGATACCGCCACCGCCGCCGCGCTGAACACAAACACGACGATCATGGCTACCATCATGAATTCGCTGCGGTACAGTCCTTCCGAAGCGGTTTGCTGATAGGTTTGAAGCACGGACGCCGCGCCGTTGCTCAGCATTGCCAAAAGCGCAAAAATCACCCATAAAAACCCTTTTTTCCTTCCCGCCTTCGCTTCGGCGGAATTTTCCCGCGCCGCTTCGGTATTTGCAGCTCTTACGTCCTTTTTGCCGATTAAAAACACGGCGACGATTAAAAGAGCCAGTCCGACGTAAAAAAGAGCGCCTGGGTAAGAGCGGTAAAAGAAAATACCGAACAGCGTAGGAATCAACAGCGAATACGCCATAATCAGCGAAACCAGCGAAACGTATCCCGTACGCAACGCCGACAGAAGCAACGCAACGCTCATGCAATAACAAATTCCGTAAACGGCGCCCGTTATAAAGGTGAGCGGATCATAGAAAAAAGAAAATTTTCCGTAGGCGAGAAAGAAGAAGAACACAACGGCGGACACCAAAAGCGTATAGCAGAACGGATTGGGTTGTTTTACTCTACGGTTGTAACATTCCCCTCCCACACTGAACGCCGCATTGAAAACCGACGCGAAAACGACTGCAAGATAACCCATATTTTTTCTGTCTTCCTCATTTCCCAAAGTTCCGTCCGCCCTGCTCCCCGCAGGTCGGACGGCTTGGCTGCAATCAGTTTAGGCTTCTTCGTCCTTTAATAACACAATATCGTCAAGATAGAACGTGCCGATATCGGATGCCTGCGTAGGATTGAAATTAATGTAAATCTTTGCAATATGCGCAAGAATTTCTTCATATGTTCCCTTGCAAACAGAATTTTCCGTCAAGTCTATTACGACTCTGTGCCACTTGCCCGTCGTATAAGTTTGAGCGCCAAGCCAACAAGTAAAGACGTCGCCGTAATTCTCTTTCCAAATTTCTATCGTATATCCACCCGCACCGAACGTTACGCTATCGGCTTCGCTGTCAAAGTAGATCCAGAACGAAAGATAACGGTAGCCCGTAAGGTCGATATAGTTTTGAGCATAATCGCCCGCTTCCCAGTAACCGTTTCCGCTATCGAGCAAAGAATTAGGTTGCAAAATATACCCATACGCGCCATCGGGAGCACCGGTCTTCATAGAAGACACCCCCCCGTGGGATTTCTCGTCGCTAACGATAAAACTCCCGCAACTCGTATCGCCGACGGATTTCTTTTCGAAATCGTCCAATACAAAGCGTTCCGCGGTTTTTACCTTCAATGTCTGCTCGCCCGCCGCAGAGGGCGCCTGCCCGTTCTTTGCCGGTCTCCTCGCCTGTACGGTATAGGTCGTATTCGGCTCCAACCCCGTAAAGGCTGCGTCCTTCTGCCATACCGCGGCTTCTTCGCCCGAAGCGTCAATCACGCGGTATTCGGTATCGTCCTCCGCTGCAAGCGTAAACCCGTCGTCCAAAACAAGCGCCGCAGGATCGAGCGCGGGAGCCTCGGTGGGAACGTCGGTGCGGGGAGCGGAGACAATCATAAATTCCGCCGACGCCGTCCCTGCAAGATAATTTTCGGTTGCCGCCACCGTCGCCGTCACTTTGTAAGTGCCCACGGCGGAAGGAACCGTTTCGCTCGGTTCGTATTCGGTTTCTCCCGTGCCCTCGTACGTAAAGGTAACATTTCCGCCCATATTCCCCGTAACCACGGGTTGGGTAGCCGTTTCGCCGAAGCGGAAATCTTCCATCGTCACGGTAAACTCGTTCGCCGCCTTGGCAATTACGAGCGTCGCCTCTTTTACGGGTACGCGATAAAACGCGTTGCCCGTAAGCGTAATCGAAACGGCGTATTTGCCTACGCCCGTAGGAGCGGTTTGGCTCCCCGCATAATCGGTGCCGTCGATCCCCGCATAGGTAATGCTAAGAGTTCCGCCGCCCAGCGGCTTCGTCACCGTAAGCGTAATCGGAGAACCGGTATACACGGCGTTTATCGCGCCGCTCTCCTCGCCCGTTACGACAAGCTCTCTTTCTTCCAGTTCCACGTCGGCAAGCGCTTCGATATCGTCGAGATAGAACGTACCGATTTGTTCTTCTACGTCATAACCGCCAATGCCGTAAGGATTAAAATTGAGATAAATTTTGGTAATCTGTTCCAAAATTCCGTCAAAATCGCCGCGCAAAACTTCCGTTTTCGTCATATCGACCACGATCCTCTGCCAGGAACCGCAAGGAATCGTCTTTTCTCCGAGCCAACAGTTAAATACGTCGTTTCCGTTCCAGATTTCAAGCGTTCCGCCGTTGAACGTAACGCTTTCGGTATTCTTTTCGAAATAAATCCAAAAGGATAAATAGCGATAGCCGGTAAGGTCTACCCAGTTATGATCGAAACTTCCTTCCTGCCAATAACCGCCGTAGGGATTGCCGTTATCGTCCCGCTCCACCAAAAACTGAGGGTGCAGAATATATCCGCCGCCGTCTTTTTGACGCGTTTTCAGCGAAAACGTTCCACTGTGAGCCTGTTCGGTGCTCGCAATAAAGTTGCCCATGCCTTCGCCGTTCGTGCGGCGTTCGAAATCTTCGAGCAGACCGCCCTTCATCGTCTTGACTTCCAGCTTCTTTTCGCCCGCGGCCGAAGCGCTGTGCTCGGCGTCGGCAGATCTTCTCGCTTCTACAAAATAAGTCGTGTTCTGTTTCAGCCCCGTAAATTCCGCTTCCGTCTGCCAATCGGAAACCGCAGCGCCGTCCTCATCGACAACTCGGTATTCGGTATCCGCCTCGGGCACGATCCGGAAACAATCGTTTAATACTTTCACCGAAGAATCGAGTACGGGCGCCTCGGTAGGAACGTCTGTACGCGGAGGCAGCGTTATTTCAAATGCGGCGGTCGCGGATCCTGCAAGATAATTTTCGGTTGCCGCCGCCGTTGCCGTAACCCGATACGTTCCCGCTTCCGTGGGCGCGGTTGCGCTTGTTTCGTAGTCGGTAACGCCCGTTCCTTCGTATACAAAGCTCAACTCGCCCCCTTTGTTGCCCGTAACCACGGGTTGGGAAACGGTTCCGCCGAACACGTAACCGGCAATCGTAACCGTAAAGATATTTTCCGCCTTGGCAATCACGAGCGTAACTTCCAGGGAATACGGATTATAAGTTTCGTCTCCCGCATAAGTAATGCTCACGGTATATTTGCCTGCGTCGGTGGGCGCAGTCGCGCTCTCTTCGTAAACTGTTCCGTCCGTTCCGACATACGTTACCGCAAACGCAACGTCCTGCTCGCTCGCGTAGTTCACTTCAATCGGCGCGCCGCTGTATGTGGCGCTCACCGCGCCGTTCTGCGCGCTGGACACCGTAACCGACAAATCCTTTTTTACCTCGGGTCCCCCGTCGCAGGCGGCAAACACACCCGCCGTTACCGCCATCGCCGCAACCATTCCCAGCACGGCAACCTTCTTCGTCTTGTTCCTTTTCATAATTTACCCCTTATTTTTATTTTTTACCGACGCATTCTTTCCCGATGGAATGAATTTCGTTGCGTAATTCCGTCCAATTGACATCGCCTTTTTCCTGTCCGAAAAGGTGATCCAGTCCTATATTCCCCAGCGCTTCCACTTCGCGGGGGAACGTATAGTAAGTAAAACACATCAATCCTCCCGGATTCTTTTCCTTTTTCAGTAACTCGTAACAACCGCGCAAGTGATCCAGGCAGTGCTGCTCGTCTTTATCGCCTCGATAGTTCATTACGCACGGAACATACCAAACGCGCAGATCGTCGCGGTTGCCGAGCCGCTCTTTCATCTGCGTTGCGATATGCTCGTATTTCCAATCGAACGGGTGATACATATCGAACGCAACGTCGGTTAAATACTTCCCCGCTTCGGGCGTAACGGGCAGAACATTCCCCGTCGTCCAAATATCGGGCGCAACGCCCGCCACCGAGAAACAGCAAAAAATCCGTTTGCCCTTCCACGCCTTTGCCAGATATCCCGTCGCTTTTTTAAAGTCTTCGAGCGTGATCCCGTTCAAAAGCGGTTCATCGATGTAAAAACCCTCGATCGCCTCGTCGCAGCCGAGCGACTTTAAGAAAGCGACCTTCTCGTCGACGATTTGTTGCCATTCATCCGCAAGCACGCACTTTACGTCGTATTCCTCACCGACGTCCACCATCTTCTGGAATTTTACGTGGCGGAAAATCCATTGAAAAAAGGATACGTAAACCTTTTTCCCCTTTGCGGCGATTTCCTTTACCATATCGATTGAAACGGGGTCTTCGGGACTGCTCTCCGAAAGAAACACGTTTATGTAATCGCTTTGCAACAGTTCGTCGAATACGTCGGGATAAACGTTTTTCGCCGTATGAAATATGCCGAAATACATGATTGAAACCTCCTTATTTTAATCCGACTACGCAAAGCGAGTCGATAAATACGTTTTTCGGCTCGCCGCCGATGACGAGCGTAAATTGAAGCATGTGACTCATGGCATACTCCACGGTTGCCGACATATCTTGAAAACGGGCGAAATCGAAGGTAACGCGCATCCAGGTGTTCTTCTCTACCGTAATCGTTTGGAGTGTTGCAGCGGCGTTCCAGTTGTCCGCAATCAGCCACATGGTCACGGTAATTTCCTTATCCGTATACATCCAGAATTCGACTTGCGTGCTTCCCGCGATCGAATACAGATTTTGCCCGTTCATCGGATAATTCATGTCGATAAACCGCAGTTCGCTCGTATACTTTCCTTCGGAAGCGTTGTATTTTAAATCGAGCTGTCCCGAATAATTCCCCTCTTTCCGCACGATACCCGAAGGCTTGTAATTGGAATAGGCGGGCACGGTACCCTTTTCGAAATCCTGAATCATAATGCGATCGTACTGCTTCACGCGATAGCCGAACGGCGCCTTGTTCCCCTCCTTCAGCCATACGTACTTGGGGCGTCCTCCGTTTCCGATCATGGAAGTTACGTCGATTTCGGAGTTGCGCCCGTAAGGAACGTAGTCGATTCCGTTCAGAGAAACGGTATAGCCCTCCACGTTAAAACGTACCGTCTTTTTCTCGGAAACGTAATCTTCGGTAATCAGATTCGCGGAGACCATCGTTTCGGCGGATTCGACGATCGTAAACGAAATGATTTTTTCCGCCGCTTTGCGGTAAAGGCTCTCCTCCACGGTTACCTTCATCCGATAGCTTCCCTTGGCGGAAGGAGCGGTATCCGTCCATTCGTCGCTTTGTCCCTGTGCGAATCTGCACACCGTATTCGGAATGTATTCCCCGAGCACGGGAGTGTGCGGTAGAGAATCGTATACAAAGCTCTGCCCGTCGGCACAGACGATTTCCGTTTCCGCTTTCACGATTTTGTTTTCGTTGAGCTTGGCGATCTCCGCCGAGAGCGATTTGATTTTTTCGTCCAGTCTCGTCCAGGGAACGAAGTCCACCCCTTCGGTGACCTGAGCGCCGTCGTCCGTATAAAATTTATTGTAATATTTCTTCCACGGATCGCCCTTATTCTTCCAGGTCATAAATTCTTCTTTGGAAGTATAAGCCATATCGCAGAAGCCGATATTTCCGATGTTCTCCACCTCGGCGGGATAGGTATACGCGTTGTACAGCATCATGCCCATGCCGCCTTTGGCGTTTTTAACCACGTTCCAGCAACCTTCCAAACTGCCGATCGCGTCGTCCTCGGTTACCCTGCCGCGGTAATTCATCACCATGGGCACCGCCCAATAGTTCTTATCCTGTCCTTCGAACATTTCCGTCATGGTGTCCCAAATATCGTTCCAGTAATCTCCGAACGCGCCGTAAATGTCGAAGCCGATATCGGTGATATATTCGCCGCCCTCGCGGGTAAGCCGATCTTTTCCCGCGCCGATGTCGTATTCGGTGCTGATCCCCGCCGCCGAGAACACGACCATAAACCGTTTGTCGGGGAACGTCGTACGGAAAGCTTTGCTCGCTTCGTAAAGCTCCGTAAGCGGTATGCCGAGCAGCAGCGGCTCGTCTACGTAATAGCCGAGAAACGCATCGTAATAGCTCTTGGAGCGAAGTGTTTCCTTCATCTGATGCAAGCGCACGTAAATGTCCTTATGCACCGCATACCCCGCCGAACCATTCCACAGCTGCGTGGAATCGAACAGAAAGAACCGCTTTCCCGCCTCGTAAATTTTGGTGCAATATTCGTCGAATTGCTTTTCGTCGGGAATTTCGTGCCGTCCCATCAGAAACACGTTATATTCGTCACCGTCGATCGCGTCCTGAAACTTGATCTGATTTTTTACACTGTCGAGCACGGGCGTAAGATGGTACATTCCCATCATCATGCGATTGTCCGTAAATTCGTTCGCAGACGACTGTTTGGGCGGTTCCTCGGAAGTGCTTCCGCAAGCCGAACTCGCAATACAAGTAACAAGCATCAGTACGGCGGCGATTGCCGCAATCAGTTTTTTGCGCATTTTAAACCTCCACCCTGAAATTATCCAAATAGATATTGATTCCGCCGTTGATATCGCGATAGCCCCTGCTGTCCACCAGATAGAAGCCGGTGATCAGCCTCGTGTCGAGTTCCGTCCACATCTGTCCGCCGAGCGACAGCGTGGAACCGCCGAAAATATATCCGCCCAGCACGCTTTCGTAATCTGCGCGTTCCACCGTAATCGTCGCCCACCGATTGGACTTGATCCGTTGATTCAAGCTCCCCTGATGCAACGGCGTCTGTCCCTGGTTGTTCCAGTTGAAGTAAAGTACCTTCCCGAGATTGAAGCTACGATCCTGGGTATCCTCGATGTAAATATCGAAGCTGAAAGACTTTGTCAAAGAAATATTTTGCAAAAGATTTACTTCCGTCAGATAAAACATAGGTTCGCGCGCCTTTCCGCCGTTTCTCGTTTCGTCGGTGACTTCGATCTTCGCCTTTTTCGTCGTGTTCCCGCCGACGTCCTCTTCCGAAAGCACGGTTTGGTTCACCCAGCCGTAATAATAGAACGTACTGCGGACGACGGAAACGTCTCCGTCCTCGAAATCGTAAGCGACGCCGTTTTTTCCCGCCTCGAACACGCCGAGTTTGAGAGCATACGTCGCAAACTCTTTGGTTTCGGGATCTTGCGCATAGAAAGAAACGGTATAAAGCCCCTTTTTTGCGGGCGTAAACGTCATGCCGTCCGTTTCGATTTTTTTGCCTTTTTCGTCCGTTACCGTAAGGGAATAGCGGACGTCGGTTTCAACCGCCACCGAACCTTTGTTCCAAAGCTCGGGTTTGAAAGCGGACGCGTCGTAAACCGTTCCCGCAACCCCGTAAGGCATTACCGCGTCCTTCGCGTCGATTTCGGGATTAAATTCCAATTGCGGTCTCACAAAGAATTTTTTTACGACGGAATTGGTGATGCCGTCTTTTTCGTAATACAGTTCCGCCGTATGCCACCCTTCCCGCATGGGAACGAAAACATTCTCCTCTACGGGGACGTCCGCGCCGTTGGAATCTTTCACCCAATTCACGGTCGCCCTCCCTGAAAGTTCCTCGCCGCCGTGCTCGTACACGCGGGTATCGAGCGTATACCGTCCGTTCAGAGCAAACCGCACGCCCTCGCCCGTCGCCGCGTTGAAATCCGTTTCCGTTACCGAAGCGGAAAAGTCGACCTCCTCGGCATCGCCGCTGCGATAAACGCGCAAATCGTCAAAGTACAAGGATGCGGTGATCCGTTCGGAAGCATCGTTCGCACCGTACACGGTAAACTCGTTTTCGCTCCAACGGAAGCCGGAAGAAAATTCATCCGCAGAAAATACGACGCGACTCCACGTCTCGGACGATAATCGCTGCCGATTGAGCATGTTGCCCGAGCTGACCAGATACAAGTCGCTCACCGAGCCATTGTATACCCAAAAACTGATGTATTCGATTCCCGAATCCTTCATATTCACATAAGGGAACATCTTGCCGAAACGAACGGAAGGGAAACTGATTCCGTTGATTTCGCACATCAGCGAGAACGCGTTCCCGCTTTCCTCGTATTTCGCATGTAATTTCGACTGCGAGAACGAGATTTTCGACGACTCGTCGACCGAGCAAAACAGTTCCGCGCTCCGATTGGAGGTAAAATCGGAAATAAGCCCGCTTACTCCGTTCGCCCATACGTATTTTTCGTACGTCTCTTCGTTCGTCGTACCCGATTCCGATTTCCGGATCGTATAGTGCAGCGTATAGCAACCCGCTTTCGTCGGTGTAAAACTTCCGCCGTTCACGGAGACTTCCTCGCCCGATTCGTATTGCACCTTTATCGTAACCGAGGCGTTTTCGAGCGCTTCTCCGTTCGCGGGATTTTTTAAAACGAGGTCTGGCAGTGCATACGCCGTGCCGAGCGTCGCAAGCTCCGTGTTCGTTTCCTCTACACTCACGAAACGCATTTGGATTCTCCCCTCGTACTTTCCAACAAAACCGTCCTTTTCGTACCGCGCGGAAAGGATATATTCACCTGCTTCGGATACCGTGAACGCACGGTTATCGAGCCGAACGGATTCTCCGTCGGGGTCGGTCACCGTAAACGTCGGTTCTTCGCCGTACAACTCGCCGCCGTCGGCGCCGAGAACGATGAATTTAGGAAGTTCGTAAGCCGCTCCCACTGCGCCGTCGGGCAGTTTTGTAAGCGTTTCATCCGTTTCCCGATCCACCGCAATCAGTTCCGTTTCGCCCGCCATGCCCTTTTTGTACAGGCGCACGTCGTCAATGTAAAAATCGTAGGTCATGGGCGCATTGAAATTATCGCCCGTCCCGCAAAGAATGAATTTGCCGTAAGGCAGGTGGTACATCATATTATTGAAAAAGGCGTTCCCTTTTTCGATTTTCACTTTCGTCCAGATCCGCGGCTGAATCGACTCTTTAATGTAATAGCGGTTTAACACGATTGTGCCCTGATAATCCCCGTCGTTCGCCGTGTTGGACAGGCTCACGGGAGCATCGCCGTCGAGATATACCCAGAAACTCAGATAATCGTATTCCGAAATATCCTTTTCGATTGTGAGATCGGAAAAAGAAAATTTCGGCGTCGGCACGCGGTTGACGGAAATTTTACAGGAACCGCTTCCCGTATTTACAAACTGCACGTTTCCGTTTCGGGAGACCGTTACCCCCGCCGACCCCTCGAACAACGTTTCCGCCCCCTCTTGCTCGAATCCGTTGTTGACAGATACGGGCGCCGCGGGCAGATTCTCGCCGGGATCGGACTGCTCGCAAGCGCCGAAAACAAGACAACCCGCGGTACAAGCGCAAAGCGCCGCTATCGTAACTGCTCTTTTTTTCATAGATTTTCTCCTTTCTATTTAATCGAAAACGCCAAGCCGATTAAAAACCCGCTTGCGACAGCATACGGTCCCAACAATCGCGGTACGAACCCCAATCGGTATCGTAAACCTGTCTGGGAGTTTTGGATCCGTTGTACAGCACTTCTTCGAATCCGCGCTGATAGTTAATGGAGTTCCAATACGTAATTAAAAGTCCGCCCTTGTATGCAATGGGAGCCTTGATGTCCTGAATCAGATAGCTCACGCCATCGCGCCCCACAATGTCGTAGCAGGACTGCACCAACGTCGAAAACTCGTTCATCGTTTCCTGCGAAGGGTTATACTGAAACGGACTGGTCGCGTTCGAATACTTCGCCATGATCTCCTGCCCTTCGTCGCTCGCGTAGAAAAGAAGGAATTGCTTCGCCGCATCGATATTGTTCGAATATGCGGGGATTACCGCCCGATCCGACACGGACTGCGTAGACGACACGATCAGGCGCGCTTCCCGAATCCGTTCGGTAATCGCTTGCGCGGTCGCGGCGTCTTTGCCCGCATAAACGGGCGCTTCCGCTTCCCGCCCTTCGGAAAGAGCGTCCACGTAATCGATCGCACTGCGAAGCTCGTTTTCCGTAATGTTCAGCTTTACGGCAAGACGGCTCGTAACGGGCGTTTTCATAAAGCGAACGTCTATGTCGATGCCCTGCTCGCGATAAGAATTCGCCGACTCCTTTTCCAACCAATCGCCCGTGGGAATAAACGCAACTTTCCCGTCAAGGAAGTCGATCTGAGAAAACTCGTTGCTGCGGTTCAGCGAATCGGGCGACATATACCCGTTATTTTTATTGATAAAGCGGTTAAGTTCTTCCACGGCGTACAGCTTTCCGTCCTGTTTTAACGCATTCCAATCGGGAATATAATCCTCCGTCGCGTCCGCGGGTTTCGCCATAAAATAATTGCGGAACTGCTCCGCCCCTTCGTACTGCGCCCACCAAACGGGCCAGACGAATTCCCAGTACGCGGCGTTGTTTGCGGAAATCAATCCGCTGATTTTTTGTCCGTTTTCCGTGGTAACCACTTCCCCGTCCGACGAAAGTCCGCTCTTGATCTGTTTCAGCACGCTTTCAAACTCGTCGGTCGTTCTCGGCAGCGTCTCGATGCCGAACGCGTCGAGCACTTTTTTATTATAAACAAGCCCGTCTACGGGAGAGATCCAGGGAACGGTATATACTTTTCCTTCGTCGGTAAGCTGCGCCATATACATGCCGCCATTTAAGTGCTCTTTTAAAGTAACGTCTTTCCCGGGGATTTTCGTTTCGTATAAATCGCTGAGTTCGAGATAAAGATTATCGTATCCGTTCTTATTTTTCTGCGCCGCAATATTGCTGAAAAGCGGCACCATGGCGAAAAATAAATCGGTCGTGTTCCGTTTTACCGATCCCATTTTGGATACGACCGTGCTTGCAGCGTTGTTGTCGTACGTCGCCGTACATTCAATCCCCGTCTTTGCCGTAAACGCATCCATCAACGGCTGGCAGTACGCTCTGCCGTAACCGCCGATCGTCCAGTTGATCTGCAATGCGTCCGTATCTTCGGAGCCGCATGCGGCAAACGAACCGACGCAAAGCACGGTACATGCGGCGAGCGCAAGTCCTTTTAACAGTCTCTTTTTCTTCATAATATTTCCTCCATATTATTTTTTTATTTAACCCTTTAACCCGCCCGCCACGGTGTTCACCATAATCTTGTTCTGGAACGCCGCATACAGGGCGACAACGGGAATGGTCGCCATAATAATGGCGGCATAGTAAAGCGGATAATGCGAACGGATTTCGGGCTGCGACTGGAACAGATACAGCCCCGTTGCAAGCGTGGGAAACTTGGGCAGGAAGAGAAGTACGGTCATATAATCGTTCCAATACCCGATAAACGAGATAATTCCGAGCGCGAGCGTCATGGGCAGGGACATGGGCAGCATGATCCGAAAATATATCGTAAAAGGACCGGCGCCGTCCACCTTTGCCGCCTCCGCATAATCGTTCGATACGCCGCGGTAAAACCCGTGAAAGAGTATAATTTGCGACCCCACACCGCCCAGATAAATAATTAAAAAGAGCGGCGAATCAATCAGTCCGAGGGTATCGTACAGCGCATATTGCTGCGGCAAGGCGCCCACGACGGGAATGATCATAATAAATATGCTGAGCGTATAATAAAAACGCGTATACGCCGAACGGTATTTCGCCATAGCGTAAGCCATAATGTTCGACATGAACACATTGAGCAAAGTCGCCCCCGAAGCGTACCAAATGGTGTTTACAAACATGACAAGCAAATTTGCGTCCCCCACCTTTAACGCCTTAAACGCATTGATATAATTTTCAAAATGCCAGACTGTGGGTAGCGCAAACGGCTTGTGCAGAAATTCGAGCCGGTCGCGCAGCGACACGATAAACGCCCACCCGAACGCATATAAATACGTAGCCGCATACAGCGCAAAAATAATGAACACGAAAATAAAGACGATGCGTTCTTTTTTACTCCGCTTTTTCAAACCGAGGTGCAATCCTTTTTTTCGAGCAAATATTTTCATATCAGTATTGAACCTCCGGATAAATCTTTTCCGCCAACTTTTTCACGCCGAGCACGATGGGTACTCCCACCAACGTAAATATAAATCCGACGGTGGCGGGATAGTACGGCGCCGACTGCGCCTGCACTTGCTGGTAGATCCAGAAGGAAAGGCTGTTCGTACCGTATGCGCCCCCCGTTAAAAGCAACAGCGGACCGGAGGCCATAAACATGCCCGAAGTCGTGGTAATCAACAGCGTGCTGATCGTCGGCCAGATCATCGGTAAAATAATACCGAACAGTTCCCGTCCCACTCCTACGCCGTCAAGTTTCGCCGCTTCGATCACTTCCTGCGGAATTCGCTCCATCGCGCCGTTAAACATGACGAGATTCACCGAAAATCCCGTCCAGAGACAGTACACGAGCACCGCGCCGAGCGCGTAACGTTCGTCCATTAAAAAATTCGGAGACGGCAAACCCGTGAACAACATGTAAATCTGCGGCACGATCCCCTCTATGGAAGGATTTAACATAAATTTATACAACGTAGCCAATACGGCGGCGGAAATCAGATTAGGAGCGAAAAAGATAATGCGGTAAAATTTATAGCCCGCGATTTGTTTGTATAAGAAATAAGAAAACACGAACGAAAGCGGAAGAATTACCCCGACATTGATAAAAAAATAGAGCAGCGTATTCCGGATGATCATCCCCATATCCACAAGACCGCTCGACGTCGTTAAATCCCGCCAAAAATATTGCCAATTCCGAAACGACCATTGAAGTTCGCCGCCGATTTCAAGACGGAACGCGTTCAGCACGGACTGAATATTCACAACCAACCAAAAGACCACGAATGAAACGGTAGGAATAAGAAATACTGAAAACACAAAAATGTGTTTTTGCAAATCTTCCTGCTTTATCTTAAAAAATTTCCGTTTGTCTGTTTTCAAGTTGTCGTTTTTTAAAAACACCTTTCCGCCCTTCTTTTCCTTTTCTTTTTTTATTTTCTTACTTTTTAAGTGAAAAATCAATAGACAATCATAAAATGTATGGACAATTTTAATATCTTTTGTTATAATAAAAATATGAAAATTCATACGGTTCACATGGATGGCATGCCTAAAATCTGGTTTGCGCATACCTTCTCCGCCCCTTTTTACAGCGGCATGGTAGACCTTTTGCCCAACACCCTGGAAATTACGTACTTAAAAAAGGGTTCTCTTGCGTACTACGACAACGAGGAAAACCATAAGGAAAACATGACGGAAGGCACGATTTTTATTAACGAATTTAATAATATTAAAAAGGTTTTTACCGACGGTTTTCACGAACACCACACATTTTCCATTCTCTACCCGCCGGGAACGGAGGAAAACCATACTTTTTCCTTTTCTTTCTCCCCGAAAATTTGCGACGACGCGGTCTGCCGCGACGTTTCAAAACTGATCGACCTGCTGATTATCGAATACCACGTAAACGGCGAAAACAGCTTAAAATGTGTTTCACTAATATTTAGAATTCTTGAAATTATCGATTCTTATTCCGTAAGCATCAAAGAAGAAAGTTCTTATGCCAATCTCCTCTATGTAAAACGGGCGAAAAAATATATTGCCGAAAACGTAAACCGCAGCATCCGTATCGACGAAATTGCCTCTTCTCTCAACATTACTCCGCAATACCTGTGCACTCTCTACCGTAAGGCGACGGGCACGACGATTGTAAATTATATTAATCGACTAAAGTTGGAAAACATTAAAAATCTTGTCATCAACAACGGTCTATCCATCCACCAGGCAGGCGAAAGCATGGGACTGTACGACGAATCTTATATCTCCCGTATGTTCAAAAAATATTACGGTTTGAATCTTTCGGAATTAAAAAAAATTTCACAACGTGATCTTAAATATCAAAAAATTCCGCCCTATCCGAATAAAGAAAGTTAACGCATTGCTTTTGATTCTGATTTTAATCTAGTTTGTATACCCCGCAAGGGGCGCCAAAAAAACGTTGTTCGCGTCTTTTCCGCCATCTTGTTTTTGTCCCATACCGAAAGCGCGCCGTCCGCCCCCGAAGCCTTGTCCTGCCCGAACTGCGAAAGGGGCAGCAGCGCGCTGGCGGTCATTACGGGGAACGCCGCCCCGAAGAAAACAAGTCCTTGGAACACGGGTTTGATATTCCGGACCCGCAAGCAAATGTTTCGGAAGAAATCGAGAGGAGGGAGTTATCCGAAGAAATACGGAAAGCGTTACATAAACTAACGGATAAGCAACGGAACGACAGATGCCGCCGCGTTTCCTTCCGCTTAATTAATAAAGCGTATTTATGTTCCATTTCCGCATACTCTGCCGCAAAGCCCTCCGTAACTCCGACTTCTTCCCTTGTACCGTTCGCGAATCGGTATGTAATGAACGCCATGAAACCCTCCGATATTGATTTTCGTTAAAAATCGCTATCGGCGCACGCCTCATATATAAAAAACGCCCTCGACAGCGTTGCAATACGCCGCCGAGGTACGGAACGGTTAAAACGCCGAGTAAAGCAAATTAACCTTCCGTTAAGGAAGGCTTATTGCTCTGCTGTCGGCTTGTATTTTTTTCAGATTTTAGCTCTTAACAGTAAATGTACGCTTATTGTCGGCGTTGTTGAAACTCTGTTATTTGAACTTGCACCAAACGCCGTTGTAGGTGTGTTCGTAAACCTACAAACATAACAAACTCCAAGATTATTGTGATTGCACATTTACAGACGACACTACTAATATTGGCGGGAAACACGATGGCACACTTCGCTGTACTATTTTACCGATATGGGAATAGAATTCGAGGAAAAGCGCACGGAAAACTGCTCGAACTATACATACGAAAAAGGAATATTGACATTATATTTGTCGTCGCTTATATTGTAACTTACAAAAAGAAAGATGTCGGCATAGCAATCGTTTTCCATTGTTTATGCAATCTGTTTTCAAGCGTTAGTTTTATCCTTTCGATTTTTCATGAATATACGATTAACTCCCCTTTTGCTCAGATTCGCTGACCTCGCGAGACTGTCGTTTTTGAATTCTGCTCCAACTGATAAATCCGTAAATATCGAGCGCCAGAAACGCCGAAAAACAAACGACCATGGGCAAATACGTAAGATTTTCCGTTGCTGCAAAACTCCATAAAACGATCAGCACCACGTCGTTCAGAGCGTATCCCACGGCATAAAACTTACTTCGCCGCGCCGTTAAATACACCGCGGCAAAAGACGTTAATACGGATATGGTGCTCACAATTAAATTTTGCGTGTTCAGCGCCCTTAAAATGAAATAGAACGCGAGCGTTACGACGGCGCACAGCGCCGCAAAAATCCCCCATTCCTTTTTGGAAAGCGACTTTATTTCCACCTCGCTCTTATTCCCGTGAAAAGGATTTTTCAGCCAGGAAATCAACGCCCATACCGCAATCGGCGCACTCATGCCGAGATAGGTTATCATTTCTCCGTAATAGCGGAAGGAATAAGATATAATCCCGTAAAAAATACTGAACACGATACAGAGAAGCTGCCCGATCGGATGCCCTTTGGCGGAAAACACCAAAGCGGTAAAACCGATTACCGAACCGATCAAATAGTGATATTGGCGGTTATGAAAGACGAAAAAGCAGACGGCGGAAGCGACTACGCTCACGCTCCAGATCAGCCATTCCGCCAAGCTGATATTTTTAAAAAATTTTAACATATCGTCTCCAAAAAAACAGCACTTCGGCTATATCTGCTAAGACCTGACGATATAGTCAAAATGCTGTTTGCATTTGTAAACACTCGGTAGCGTTTACGAAAAAATAATTTAAATTTGTTCTATTATAACGCATAATTTTAATCATGTCAAATAAAAACAAGCGCCTATTTGATAGGCGCTTGTAATTTTAATTTTTGCCGTTCACCTTGTCGTAAATGCCGCCGTAACGGTATTCGCTTCCGTATTCCATCGTCTTACCGTCCTTTCCGCTCTGCGTCGTGTCTATCGTCGTCGTTGTCGTCGTCGTCATTA
>CAJUOP010000028.1 GCA_910588465.1 uncultured Christensenellaceae bacterium
CCGAATCGGATAAGGACTTCGGCAAAAATATCCTGCCCGCAATGCTGAACGCGGGTTTTGCAATATTGTTCGTTAAGGCGTAAAGACGGCTACCCTGTCCGCCCGCCAGCAACATTGCAACGCATTCTTTCTTTCTTTGCATAAATTTCCCCTTATTTCTTCCGAACCTTTCGGTCCGTTCATTCCCTCTTCTATTTCGCCGCTTTGGGCGCTTTGGGCGCAGCCGCTTTTTTTGCGCGCGGCGCTTCCGCTTCCTTTACCAGATAGATACACGTAAGCCTCGGCATATCTATCGGGATGGAAAACTGTTTTCCGTGGCTGGGACGCGCAACCGCCGTAAGCGTCTTTTTCTTCACCGAACCCGTTCCACCGTACTTCTTATCGTCGGTATTGAACACGATCGTATACTTTCCCTTCTCGTTTACGCCGAGCAGATAGTCCTCCGTGTCCGCCCCCGAAAAACTGACGAGCGCGATGACCTCGTTGCCCGCCCTGTCGCGGCGGATAAACGAAACCACGTTTCTGTCCGCGTCGTCGGGCGCGAGCCACTCGAAGCCGTCCCATGAGTCCTCTACCTCGTAAAATGCGGGCGTACACTTATAATATTCGTTGAGCTCCTTTACCATGACGGAAAGTTTTCCGTGCAGCTCGTATTCGTCGCGCAAAAAGAATTCCAACCCTTCGTGATAGTCCCATTCCTTAAACTGACCGAATTCGTAGCCCATAAAGTTAAGCTTTTTGCCGGGGTGCGCCGTCATATAGCCGAGGAAGGAACGCACTCCCGCAAATTTATCCTCGTACAGACCGGGCATCTTATTGATGAGCGAGCATTTCCCGTGCACCACCTCGTCGTGCGAAATGGGCAAAACGAAATTTTCGGAAAAAGCGTACATCATCGAAAACGTAAGTTTGTTGTGGTTGTTCATGCGAAAGAACGGATTAAGCGAAACATAAGAGAGCATATCGTTCATCCATCCCATGTTCCATTTAAAGTTAAAGCCGAGCCCGCCAACCGAAGCGGGCTTCGTAACCAGTCCCCACGCGGTAGACTCCTCCGCCACCATCAGCGCATAAGGGAAGCGCAGGAACACCGCCTCGTTCAGCTTACGCAAAAAGGCGATCGCTTCCAGATTTTTATTTTCGCCGTAAATATTCGGCACCCACTCGCCGGGGCGTTTGTCGTAATCGAGGTAGAGCATGGAAGCCACCGCGTCCACGCGAATCCCGTCGATATGATATTTCTCGAAGAAGAAGCACGCGCTCGAAATCAGGAAAGAGAGCACCTCGTCCCTGCCGTAATCGAAACGGCGCGTTCCCCAGCTCTTGTGCTCCATTCTATCCCACTGGCTGCTTTCGTAAAGAGGTTGTCCGTCGAATTCGTACAGTCCGTGTTCGTCCTTGGGGAAATGCGCGGGCACCCAATCGAGGATCACCCCGATTCCCGCTTTATGGAATTCGTCGATCAGATACATAAAGTCGTGCGGCGTGCCCATGCGCGAGGTTACGGCAAAATATCCCGTCACCTGATATCCCCAGGAGCCCTCGAACGGGAATTCGGTCACGGGCATAAATTCGACGTGCGTATACCCCATCTCCTTTACGTAGGGCACCAGCTCCTTGGCAAGGTGGCGGTAGGAAAGAAAATTTCCGTCCGCGTGCCGCTTCCAGGAAAGCAGGTTCACCTCGTAAACGTTCATGGGCGAAGAAAACACGTTTTTGTTTTTGGTCTCCTCGCGGAATTTCTCGTCGTGCCAAACGTACCCTTCCAAATCGTACAGCTTGGAAGCGGTCGCGGGCGCGGTCTCAGCATGAAAAGCCGCGGGGTCGGCTTTCAAGAGCTTTCTGCCGTCCTGCGCGGTTACACAGTATTTATAGGTATCGTATTGCTTCAGCCCCTCTATAAACAGCTCGAACGACTCCCCGTCGACCATGCGCTGCATATAATGGCTCTCTTTGTTCCAGTTATTAAAATCCCCCACAACCGAAACGCACTGCGCGTGCGGCGCCCAAACGCGGAATATATATCCCTCTTTCCCGGCGCATATCTGTTTATGCGCGCCGTAAGTTTCGTAAATTCTGTCGTTCTTGCCGTGATGATACAAATGCAAAGGGAAATCCGATTCGTTTTGCGGATTCAGCTCCGTATTTTTTTTCATTCGTTCCTCCTTTATCCGCAAATTTCGGTCGTTAAAGCATAAGCTTTCGTTTCCTATATTATTATACTATATTATAAAGCAACTTTCAATACCCATTTGCAATTTTTTCTTTGTTTTTTAAAAAATTTCCATTATTTTACAATAAAAAAACGGCTTTTCCTTTCGGAAAAGCCGCGATAAAAGCATTCAAATCAGTTTTCCGCCGACGATCGGTCTAAAATTCCGCTAACGGCGTCGTAAATATCTCCCGCGCCCAAAACCAGAATAAGATCTTCGGTCGTAACGGATTCCTTTAACCGATTTTTTAACTGTTCGGGCGACTGCACGTACCGCGCCCCGGGAATCGTTCCCGTAAGCGTTACCGCGCTCCCCGCAGGATCGTACGCTTCCCGCGCGGCGAACGTCTTATAAATGATCGGCGCGTCCGCTTCCGAAAGCACCTCTGTAAAGTCCTTTAAAAAGTCTCGGGTACGGGTATAGGTATGGGGCTGAAACACAAGACGGACCGTCCCCGCGCACATATTCCGCGCGGTGGAAAGCGTTGCCGCGATCTCGTGCGGGTGATGCGCGTAATCGCACACGACGGGCACGCCGAACAGCGTTCCCACGCGCTCGAAACGGCGCTTTACTCCGCGGAAGCTCTCCAACCCCCGTTTTATTTCTTCGGCGGAGAATCCGCACAGCCGAGCCGCGGCATACGTCGCAAGCGCGTTCTGCACCTGCATTTTTCCCGTTACCTTCAACCCGATCCGCACGGTCGGCAGCGATTTTTCCACCACCGTAAAACGGTATTTTTCGCCGTCCGAATATAAATTTTCCGCCCGCACGTCCCCCGAATAAAACCCGAAGCTGAGCGCGTGAGGAATTTCCCTTCCCCGCACGTCGTCCGCGTTTACCACCACTCTCTGCGCCTGCGCCGCAAACTTCGCGTATGCCTTTAACAGCTCGGTATCGCTGCGGTAGCAGTCGGTATGGTCGCGATCGGTATTTAAAATTACGGCGACCTCGCTTTTGATCGAAAGAAAGCTGCGCTGAAACTCGCACGCCTCGGTTAAAAAATAGTCCTTCCCTCCGTCGTAAAAGTTGCCGAACACGGCGTCCTCTCCCCCGATATGGCAGGTAAATTTCCGTCTCCCCGCAGCGAAAACGTGCGACAGCATAGAGGTTGTCGAAGTTTTTCCGTGGCACCCCGCAACGGCGAGAACGTGCGGATATTCCTCCGCAATTCTCCCCAACAGTTCCGCGCGCGGCACAATGCGTTTTCCCGCCTTGATTGCCGCCGAAAGCTGCGGGTGGCTGTTTAATACCGCTCCCGTAAACACTACGGTCTCCTCGGTTATTTCTTCGCTCTCTCCGATATGAACGGGAATGCCGCGCTCTTTCAGCCGAGCGGTAAATCCGTTTTCTTTCGCGTCGCTTCCGCGCACGGGTATCCCGAAGCTGTTTAAAAGCAGCGCCAGCGCGCTCATGCTCACTCCGCCGATCCCGATAAAGTAATAATTCGATTCGGAAAACATACTTCATCATACGGATACGCGTTAAAAAAGGTGACGGCGCGCCCAAAAAATCCGCACAAAAAAAACGCGCCGTTCAGGCGCGTCTTTTCTCAGTGTGATACTCGGATCCCAATCAGGAAACGGGTACAACGTTCACAGCGCGAAGCTTGCCGCTGTCCTTAGGGTCAGGCTCGGTTTCAAACGTTACTTTCTGACCCTCTTTCAGCGTACGGAATCCTTCCGTCTGAATCGCGGAGAAATGTACGAAAATATCGTCGCCGCCGTCGTCGTTGGAAATAAAGCCGTAACCCTTTCCGTCATTGAACCATTTAACAGTTCCGTTCATATAAATTATCCTCCAATGGCTTGGCGCGCAACGCGCGGTTTTGTCCCAATACCAATACTAATTATATCCTTTTTTCGCATATTTGTCAACAATATTCCATTGTTTTACAAGCAATTTTTTGAAAAATTTTCAATTTTTTAAATATTCGGAAAGCAGCGCGGCATTATTCGCGGCGAATGTTTCCGATTCCTCGGGCGACAGCTGTTTATAGTTCATCAGCGCAAGCAGAAAGATCTGTTCGGCGGCAAGGCGGCGCCGCCCTTCCTCCGCGCCCTTTAACGCCAGCACGGCGGAATTTGCCGTATTTACGATGAGCGTGACGTCCGCGGGAGATTCTCCCATTTGATAGAAGCTGTGCATCTCGGACATTCTGCGCATGAATTCGGAGACGTTCACCACGGCGGACACGGAAGCGTTTTTCAGTTTTTCCGTCTTGACCTTTACGCCCTTGTCTTTCAGACACTCCGTAAAGATCTCTTCGATCTCCTTATCCTCGCCCGCGCCGTCCTTTAACGCGCCGTCCACGTCGGCGTCGATGCGCAAAAAGCGAACGCGCGTCGGGTTTTTATACTCGATATAACTGATAAAGTGCGGGTCGATATAGGCGTCGCAAACGATCGCGTCCAGCCCCGCGTCGCGGAACATTTTAACATACTGCGCCTGCTTGTTGAGATCGGACGCATAATAAACCGCCTGCGGCTCCTTGCCCTCCTTGGCGTCTGCCTCCGAAACCTCTTCCCCGAACAGCGACGAAAGCTTCGTATATTCACCCGCCAGATTTTTATAGACGATAACGTCCTTTACCTTCTCGTAAAAATCGTCGTTCTTGATGCAGCCGAACTTGACGAAGGTAGAAATATCGTTCCAGCAGGATTCGTACTTTTCCTTGTCGTTACGCGAAAGCTCGGTCAGCTTGTCCGCCACCTTTTTCGTAATGTGCTTGGCAATTTTCTGCACCTGGCTGTCGTTTTGCAAGAAGGAACGGGAGACGTTCAGCGGAATATCGGGGCAGTCGATTACGCCGTTCAAGAGCATTAAAAACTCGGGGATCACTTCTTTGATATTGTCCGCAATGTAAACCTGATTGCAATACAGCTTCACCTGTCCGCGCTCCAGCTCCACCTGCTTTTTTATTTTGGGGAAATAGAGGATCCCCTTTAAGCGGAAAGGATATTCCATATTCAGATGGATCCAGAAGAGCGGTTCGTGAAAGTCGGAAAAAGTATCGCGGTAAAAATTTTTATATTCCTCTTCCGTGCACTCCTTGGGCTGCTTGGCATACAGCGGCACCGTCATGTTCTGCGGCTTGTTCTCCTCGCCGTCCTTGGGATTGAGGAAAATTTCGTACGGCATAAACGAGCAATACTTTTTCAGAAGCTTCCGGATTTCGTTTTCCTGTAAAATTTCCTTTTCTTCCTTGGCGATATGCATTACGATCTTGGTTCCGCGCGTCGTCTTGTCGCACTCGCCGAGCGTATACGTGCTGTTTCCGTCCGATTCCCAGCGGACGGCGGCAGCGTCCTTGCGGTAAGACTTCGTATAAATTTCGATATTCTCCGAAACCATGTAAGCGGAATAGAAGCCGAGACCGAAGTGTCCGATGATCCCCTCGCCGCCCGCTTTCTCGTATTTCGCCACAAAGTCCGCCGCACCTGAAAAGGCGATTTGCGTAATGTACGTTTCCACCTCCTCGGCGGTCATGCCGATCCCGTTGTCCTCTACGGTGAGCGTGTCCGCCTTGGAATCCGTCGTTACGGTAATTTTATAAGGCTCCCCGTTCTCCGCTTCGCCCAAATCGACCAGCTTACGAAATTTTGTGATCGCGTCCGCGGCGTTCGCCACGATCTCGCGCAAAAATATGTCCTTTTCGGAATACAGCCACTTTTTAATGATCGGCATCATGTTTTCGCTTGAAATTTTAATATTGCCCGTCTTTTCCATCTGTCTTTCTCCTTAAAACAAGTTATCGGTATTTATATAAACAAAAAAATCCGCCGTTAAGCGGATTTTTCACGATATTTTTTATTTATTTTTTTCGTCTACGCGAAGCAGATCGGCAATCGACGCGCCGCCGAATTCGCCCCCCTCGTCCGTCCACTCTCTGTACGCTTCCGCATCGTCGAAGTCGAAGTTCTTTCTGCCGCCCTTGCGCGACTTCTGAGGTTTGCCGCCCTCGCGCTCGCTGCGCTCGAAACGGGGCTCCTGCTCGGGACGGGGCTGCAACGCCTTAATAGAAAGCGTGATTTTTCTTTCCGCGGGATTGAACACCAACACCTTTGCGTCGACCTCCTCGCCGATATTCAAAATACCCGTAGGGTTGTCGATCCATTCGTGCGTGATCTGGGATACGTGCACAAGACCGTCGATTCCCTTTTCCAGCTCTACAAACGCGCCGAACGGTACGATACGCACGACCTTTCCGTGCACCACGTCGCCCTCTGCGTATTTATCCGCCGCAAGATCCCAAGGCTGAAGCTGCAACTGCTTGTAGCCGATGGAAACCTTTTTGTGCTCGCGGTCCACTCTCAGAACCTTAAAGCGGTAAGTCTTGCCGATTTCGAGCACGTCGGTCACTTCTTTTACGCCCGTCCAACTCAAATCGGAGATGTGCGCAAGACAGTCGAACCCGTTTACCGAAACGAACGCGCCGAACGAAGTAACGCGCTCTACCTTGCCCTCCACTTCGTCGTCCACGTTCACGGAGTTTAAGAACTCCGCTTCTTTTTCCGCTTTCGCGGCGTCGCGCGCTTCCTTCTCCGCTTCGAGAATTACGCGCTGCGATGCGATAATTTCCTTTCTGCGTTCTTTTCTGATTTCGATCAGCTTCAAACGAAGTTTTTTGCCCGTATATTTGTCGAGTTCTCTCACGTAGCCGGTGCGGATCTCCTTGGCGGGAACGAACACGGGATAGGTGCCGAGCTCGGCGGTGAGCCCGCCCTTGTTAAAGCCCGTGCAAACTACGGTGAATTCTTTGCCGCTCTCGATATCGCCGAGGATCGCCTCTTCCTCGCGGATCTTCTTTACCGCTTTTTCCGAAAGCTTTACCTTGGGACTTACTTCGAGGACCATCGCTTCGATCACTTCGCCTACGCGGGGAGCGTAAAGCTCGCGCGTATACTCCGCACAGTCCAGCTCTTCCTTAGAGAGCAAGATTTCCAGCTTTCCCGAAGCGGAAACGTAAACGCCTTCGTCGGTAGCAGATACAATCTTTACGGAAAGTATCTGACCCTTTCTGTACCGCTCGCTCTTGCCGAGATCCTCAACGACGTCCTTCATTGTCGTTGCCTGAACTTCCGTGCTGTTTTCTTCCATCTTGAAAAGAACCTCCCGGGTCTGCCAATCGGGCGTGCTCGCGCCCGCTATGATGCCGACCTTTTTACAAAATTTGATATTTTCATATTTGAAACCGTCCGCATTTTCCAGTCGGATCACCCGACTGCAATTCGCCGACGCAATTTCACAGAGTTTGTTGGTGTTGCTGCTGTTCAGCCCGCCGATCACCAAAATTGCATCGCATATACGGGAGAGCCGTTCCGCCTCCCGCTGCCTTCGTATAGTAGTATAACAAATCGTCCGAAAAATCTCAACTGTTTTCGCGTGCTCTTTTTGGATAATTTTACTTATTTTTAAAAATTTTTTTTCGGAAAAGGTCGTTTGGGAAACGAGAACGACGTTTTTTCCCTTTAAAACGGTAAAATCGTCCTCTTCGGAGGAAAACACGTACGCCTCGCCCGACACCCAGCCGATAAGCCCCTTTACCTCGGGGTGTTCTCGGATCCCGACGATCGCAACCGTCTTGCCCTGCGCGCCCGCCTCCGCGACGATGCCCTGCGTCCGCTTTACGAATTCGCACGTGCAGTCCACCACGCGGATCCCCCGCTCCTCGCAGCGCGTAAACGTGTCCTTTGCCTCGCCGTGAGAACGGATCAGGAGCGTCGCTCCGTCGGGCACCCCGTCCGGCGTTTCAACCGTTATAATGCCGCGCTCCGAAATACGCTTCACCACGTCGCCGTTGTGAATGATTTCCCCGAGCACGTAACAGTTTTCCGCGGGAATCTCCATGGCGGTGTCTACCGCGCGCCGCACGCCCGCGCAAAATCCGCAGTTTTCGGCAACGATCACCTGCATATTATTTCCTCTTCCGATTTTCCTTTTTTGCCCGCTGCTCCGCCCTGTGCTCCTCGCGCAGCTCGTACAGTCTGTCGCGGATCGAATTATCCGCCTCGGCGTATTCCTCCTGCGAAAGCTTTTTCCCGTAATACTCGGTCAACTCGAACGGTTCGCCCACGCGCACGTGCGTTTTGTGCCAGACCCTCGGTTTGTTACAAATCACGATGGGAACGATGGGCGTCTGCGTCTTGATCGCCATCAGCGCGGCGCCGCTGTAAAAGGGCAAAAACTCTTCGCCGTCTCCGCGGTTGCGTGTCCCTTCGGGGTAGAGCGAAACTTTCTCCCCGTTTTTCAACGCCTTCATCGCGTCCATCAGCGCGCGGATATCCGACCCGTCGCGCATCACGGCGATCGCGCCGACTTTTCTTGCGAAATATCCGACGACGGGCAAGTGCAAAACCGATTCTTTGGTAATATAATGAATCCCCTCCCACGTGGTATGCGCGGGATAGGCGATATCCCACAGCGAATAATGGTTGCCCACGTAAATGCAGGCGCCCTTTCCCACCTTTTTGTGTCCGTACATTTTAAAGGGATAAATTATATAGTGTAAAGGATAGACGAAAACGCGCAGCAAATTCATCAGATGCATCACGTGCTTTCCCTTTCTGTTTGCGGGAATCAGTCTTAACGCGCGCTTCTTTTTTCGCTTCTCTTCTTTCTTTTTCAGTTTTTCCTGCCTTTTCAGCTCTCTTTTCGTAGGCACGGCGCCAAGCTGCTGTTCCTGCATCAGATTTTCTCCTGAATTCTACGTTTCATTTCCGCGATCACCTGCGCGATTGTCATCTCCGAGGTGTCGATCCGCACCGCGTCCTCCGCCTGTTTTAACGGCGCGATCTCGCGCGTGGAATCCTGCTCGTCCCGCCGAATGATTTCGTCCTTCAGCTCCTCGTAATTTACCGTATATCCCTTTGCCGTCAGCTCGTCGAAGCGGCGATTGGCGCGCACCTGCGGGCTTGCCGTTAAAAAGAATTTAAAGTCGGCGTCGGGCAGTACGAACGTTCCGATATCCCTGCCGTCGAGCACGCAGGACATATTCGAGGCGACCTCGCGCTGTTTTTCCGCCATACGCAACCGCACGGAAAGATATTTCGAAACGGTGGAAGCCGCCATCGACACGCGCGGCTGCCTGATCTCCTCCGAAACGTCCTTGCCGTCCAGCACCGTTTTCTGCATCCCGTTCTCATATTCCACCGTAAGGCGCAAATCGCGCATCAGCTCGCAGATTTCCTCTTCGCTGTCGAGATTCGTTCCCTTATCGAGCGCTTTCAGCGCGCACGCGCGGTACATCGCACCCGTATCGAGATACAAAATCGAGTATTCCTTCGCAAGCGCCTTTGCTACGGTCGATTTTCCGCTCCCCGCGGGACCGTCTATCGCTATATTCATTTTACCGCTTAAATCCTTTCTGAGTACTTTCGCCCCGCCCAGATACACATGGCGCGGCGTAATGTTTTTTTCTACGAACAGCATCACGCGGATACAGAGCTTTAACCCGCCGTCGATCTCGGGCTCCTGCGCGGAAAACAGCGCAGAGCTTTCGAACCCCGCTTCGCGCGCAGCCTTCGCGGGATAAAACGAATGGATATCCGAGGTGCTCGAAAACACCATGCTTACTACCTCGTCGCGGGAAATGCCGTTGCGGCTCTCGATTTGCAACAGCAGCTCCTTTACCGCCTTTCTTATCTCTTCCGCATTGTCCTCCGCAATCGTCGTTGCTCCGCGAATTACTACCATACCGTCCTCCTGAGTAATATTGAGATTATAACACATTCCGAAAATTCTGTCAAGCAACCGAATTCAGAAATAAATCAAATACTATGTCATACATATTACTATGCAAAATCGTTATTTTATGGAGTTTCCAGCCGCAAAACCCGTAGAAAAAGCAATTTGCAAATTAAAACCGCCCGTATAAGCGTCCGCGTCAAGCGTTTCCCCGCAAAAATATAACCCCTTAATCTTTTTGCTTTCCATCGTTTTGGGATTGATTTCTTTCAGATCCACCCCGCCGGACGTCACGACCGCCTCCTCGAAGCCGCGCAGCGAACTCGGATATATCGGAAACTCCTTTAACGCGCGCACGAGGTTGCAGCGCTCCTCTTTCGTGACAGCGTTCGCCTGTTTCGTCGGCGAGATTTGCGCCCGTTTCAATACGAGCAACGCGAGCGATACGGGCAGCAATCCGCGTGCAACGTTTTTCAGCTGCTCGTTTTTTCGCTCCGAAAAGTCGCGCAGCAGCCGCGCGTCCAGCTTTTTTTCGTCCAACGCGGGCTTAAAATCGAGATACAGTGACAGCTCGCGGACCGGGATCCGGTTGATTTCGGCGGATAGCGACAAGACGAGCGGTCCGCTGATCCCGTAATGCGTAAACAGTAATTCGCCCATACGGGAAAATATTACTTTTCCGTTCCGCTGCGCCGTTAGCACCGCGTTTTTTAACGAGATCCCCTGTACGGCAGAAATATCCCCTCCGCAATTCAGCCCGACCAGCGATGGCTTTAATTCGGTCACCGTATGCCCCGCCTCCTGCGCAAAGCGATAGCCGTCGCCCGTAGAACCCGTGGCGGGGTACGACAGTCCACCCGTCGCAATAATCGCGCAATCACACGGATAATGCCCCAAATTCGTCCTTATGCCGCACACATTACTATTTATAGTCTCTATTTTCGTCACATATTCGTTACAGTGCACGGATACGCCGACGCCGACGCACGCAGACTCTAACGTTTTCGTCACGTCGCTGGCATGGTCGCTGACGGGAAACACGCGGTTTCCGCGCTCGGTTTTTAACGAGAGCCCAAACGATTCAAGCAGCTCTGCAAGCTTTTGCGGCGGAAAGGAATAAATCGCGCCCGTCAAAAATTTTGCGCCGCGAACAACGTTGCGCAAAAACTCGTCGGGCAGGCAATCGTTGGTAACGTTGCACCTGCCCTTTCCCGTGATATATATTTTTTTGCCGAGCTTCTCGTTCTTTTCAAACAGAATCACTTCGTTTCCGTTCTTCGCGGCGGCATACGCCGCCATCAAGCCCGAAGCTCCTCCGCCCACTACCGCAACCCGTTTCATAAATCCTCTTTCGGAAAAGACGAGGGAAAAAACTTTCCCTCGTCTTTTATCGTCCTGATGTTATACGGGATAAACACCCGTCTTGGCGAGGTCGCCGTCCACGCCCTCGTTCTTTGCCTTTCTCCATTTAAAGAAGTTTTCGGCAACCTCGGGGAAGGAGGCGTAGGAAAGAACGTCCTCTTCCTGTGTGTAATAACCCTTCGCCACGACCTCCGCTTTCAGAGACTCGTATTCGGGCGCCAAATCGTCCGCAGGGCGGTAATCGATCCGCTTCTCGCCCTTTAAAACCTTTTTCGCAACCTCTTCGTTGACGGGCATGGGAAGCTGACCGTATTTTCCCGCGAACAGATCGCGCGTTTCCTTGGTCACCATTTTGTAGCGTTCGCCCATTACCACGTTCATGACCGCCTGCGTACCGACGATCTGAGAGCTGGGCGTAACGAGCGGAGGATAGCCGCAGTCGCGGCGCACGTTTGGGACCTCCGCCAGTACGTCGGGCAGTTTATCCTCTTTGCCCGCCTTTTTCAGCTGGTTCATCAGATTGGAAAGCATTCCGCCCGGCACCTGATAGATGAGAGTATTCACGTCCACCTGGCGCACCTTGGGATTGAGCGAGCCCTCTTTTTCCAGCTCCGCGGCAACCTTTTTAAAGTGTGCCGCGATGGGGATCAGCTTATTCAGGTCTATTCCCGTATCGAATTCCGTTCCCTGCAAGGTAGCCACCAGCGGCTCGGTCGCGGGCTGAGAGGTGCCGTTGGCAAGCGGCGAAAGCGCGGTGTCCACAATGTCTACGCCCGCCTGAATCGCCATCAGATTTACCATATCGCCCGTACCCGTGGTGTTGTGCGTGTGCAAATGGATCTTCGTTTCGGGACGAAGCTCTTTTTTTAACGCGGTAACCAGGTTATAAGCTTCAAAGGGAAGCAACAGGTTAGCCATATCCTTAATACAGATGTTATCCGCGCCCATATCCTCGTAAGTCTTTGCAAGCTTTACAAAATACTCGAGCGTGTGCACGGGGCTGGTGGTATAGGAAATCGCTGCTTCGCAAACGCATTTTCCGCCCGCGCCGTATTTTTTAATCGCCTTCATGGAAGCAGCGATGTTGCGAGGATCGTTCAGCGCGTCGAATACGCGCACTACGCCGATTCCGTTTTCGATGGACTTTTCCACCACTTTTTCTACCAGGTCGTCCGCATAATTGCGGTAGCCGAGCAAGTTCTGCCCGCGCAGAAGCATTTGAATGGGCGTCTTTTTTAGGTACTTGCGCAACGTTCTGAGCCGTTCCCACGGATCCTCGTTCAAAAAGCGCATACACGAATCGAACGTGGCGCCGCCCCAGCCCTCCAACGAATAATAGCCTACCTCGTCGAGCTGCTGCAACACGGGAATCATCTGTTCCGTACGCATACGCGTCGCCGCATGGGACTGGTGCGCGTCGCGCAGGATCGTATCCATAATCATTACTTTTTTAGCCATAACATTTCTCCGAAAATTTCTTCAATTTACGCGCCAAAGCAGGCGAGCAATACGCCCGCAGCCAACGCCGAACCGATAACGCCCGCCACGTTGGGACCCATCGCGTGCATCAACAGGTGGTTGCTCGGGTCGGTTTCCCGTCCGACATCCTCCGAAATACGCGCCGCCATGGGCACGGCGGAAACGCCCGCAGACCCGATTAGCGGGTTTATCTTGCCCTTGGAAAGCTTGCACATGAGCTTAGCGACGAGCAGTCCACCGATCGTGCCGAGTACGAACGCGATCACACCCGTAAGCATAATGCCCAGCGTCTGTGCGGTGAGGAATATCTCCCCCTTCGCCTTGCAGCCGACGGCAAGCCCCAAAAAGATTGTGATCGTATTGATGAGCCCGTTCTGTGCCTGCGAGGAAAGGCGCTCCACCACGCCCGATTCGCGGAACAGGTTTCCGAGCATCAGCATTCCCAAAAGCGGAACGGCGTCGGGGAGCAGCAAGCCCACCACCAGCGTGACCGCCACGGGGAAAATCACTTTTTCCACCTTAGAAACCTGACGGAGCGGCTTCATGCGGATCGCCCGCTCCTTCTTGGTCGTCAGAAGGCGCATTAACGGCTTCTGAATCACGGGAATCAGCGCCATATACGAATACGCCGCGATCGCGATCGTGGGCACGAGGTGCTCCGCAAGCGTTTTAGAAACGTAAATCGCGGTAGGACCGTCCGCCCCGCCGATAATGGCGATCGCCGCCGCTTCCGCCCCCGTAAAGCCGAGCAGAACCGCGCCGAACAGCGCCACGAAAATACCGAGCTGCGCGCCCGCGCCGATAAACATACTCTTGGGGTTGGCGATCAGCGGTCCGAAGTCGGTCATCGCGCCGATCCCGAGGAAGATAAGCGGAGGATAAATGACTTTATCCACGCCGTAATACAGATACCACAGCAGCCCGCGCCCCTGCACGGATTCGTAGGCTTCCTGCAATACGATGGAGTTGCGGGCGAATTCCGTTACCCCTTCCGAAACGGCGCCCTGCACGTATCCGCTCAGCGAATAGAGGCTGTTGAAATCGGCAAGGCTCATCGTCTGCGAAATGCCCTGCTGCAAATTCTCGAACGAAGAAAAATACGTGACGACGTCGCCGTTGAGGTATCCGTCGCGAATATAAATCAGCGCTTCGGAAGCCTTATCCATATACACGCCCGCGTTCTCGACGTCGCCCTCGATCCCCAGTTTTAACGAGGTATCGGCGGGATAAACGCCCCAAAGAATTTTTTCCGCTCCGGGCAGGTTGATAAGGAACATACCGAACGCAATGGGAAGCAGGAGCATGGGCTCGAACTTCTTTACGATGGCAAGGTACATCAGCACAAAGGAGATAAGCAGCATTACATAATTCTGCCAGCCTCCCTGCGCGAGCCCCATCGACCCCCACAAATCGGAAAAGATTTTTCCGAAATCTATGAGTAAATTGCTCTGCATATAACGCTCCGCTTTAAGAAATTACCGCGAGAACCGCATCCGATTCCACGTTCGCGCCCTTTGCCACCTGAAAGGTGACCGTACCGTCGCAGGGCGAGCCGATGTCGTTGTCCATTTTCATGGCTTCGAGCACGAGAATAGGCTGATCCTTTTTCACCTGCGCGCCGTTCGCAACCAACAGATTTTTAATCAGTCCGGGGAAGGGCGACAGCAGCTTGGTGCCGTTCGCGCTTGCCGCGGGCGCAGGCGCCGCCGCGGGTTTTTCCAACATAACAGCTTTGGGTGCCGCGGGAGCCGATTGGGTCGCGCCCACTTCCTCTACCCCCACTTCGAATTGCTTTCCGTCTACCGTGATAATAAAATTACGCATAAGGTACTCCTTAAAATTTTTATATTATAATTTTTTAATTCTTTTCACTACAAAATCGCACTTCACGTTTTCCTGTTCGAAATACATCGCGACCGCCGCGGTGATCGCCGCAACCGTTTGGGGAGAGAGCGTTTCCTCTCCGTCCGATGCCGCAACCGTTTCCGTCTGAGGCTTTTTCCCCTTTTTCACGCGGGGCTTGCGGGCGTTTACCTTTTTCATGATCAGTCCGAGAACGGAGAAAAACGCGACCAGCAACGCGATCCCCAAAAATACGAACAAAAATCCGAATACCGCATAAAACGCGCCTTCGCCCACGTCGAATTTGAACCAAGCAAGCAAGTTGAGCATAACTCCTCCTTAACCGAGCGTCTGCAACGCGGCGATGAGATACTGTTTGATAAACTGCGGTTCTATCACGTCGTCGAGATAGCCTTCCTTCGCGGCATTCACGGGATCTGCGGTTTCGTCCGCATACAGCTTTGCAAGCTTGCCCGCATCGGCGTGCTTTTCCTGCGCGAACTCGATCTGCGCGCCCGCGCCGCTCTCGAACAGAGAAATCTGCGCGGAGGCAAGCGCGAAGTTATAATCGAATCCGACCGACTTCGCCGCGAACAGCGAGTAGCCGATCCCCACCGCTTTCCCTGTAACGACGGAAATTTTCGCCGTGTCGATCGCGTCGAGAATTGAAAGATATTCCGCGATTTCCTTTAATACCGCGCTGTCGTTTACGGCGAGCGAGGGTTCGATCCCCACGCAGTCGACGAACAGCACGAGCGGAAGCGAATAGCAGCAGGCAAGCTCGGCAAAGCCGCGGATCTTCTTTACGTTCGCGGCGTTTAACGCCACGCCGTCGAATACGATCGCCGCAACCGCGATCCCGCCCGCGCGAGCCAACAGCGTTTTGACTTCCGGACAACAATTCGCGCCGATTTCCACGCCCTTTTCCAGCACGGAGACGAGCGCCTCCGCATTCACCGCCGCATTGAGCGCGGGAGCGGGTTCGTTCAGCTCCTCGTCTACGACCGCCGTATTCAGCAGCTCGGAAATTTCCATGATTTTAACGGCGGCTTCCTTGACGTCCGCCACAAGCAGAGCGGGCAGCCCCGCGTTTTTCAGCGCCTGATATCCGCCGACTTCCTCTTTCTTTAAATTCTTGCCCGCCTTGGCGGAAAGCACCAGCGGACTGCCCGTGCAAAGCGCGCTCTCCTTTTGGAAAAACACGAAGTCACACACCGAAGCGAGCGCGGCGGCGGAGCCGTAAACCTCGCCCTCCAAAATCGCAAACTGAGGTACGGTGCCCTTTAACTGTGTCGCCTTTAACAAAAGCTGCGCGATCCCTTCGAGCACGTTGACCCCCTCTCCTACCTGAACGCCCTGCGAGTGCAGCAGATAAATCACGGGGGTATTGTTCTTTTCCGCAGCGGAAAGCGTCTTTGCGATTTTATCGCAATTTGCCTTGGAGAGCCCTCCCGAACGCACCGCAAAATTTTGCGCTACAATATAAAAGGGATACCCTCCGACCGTCGCAAACCCGGTTACGACGCCCTCTCCGTCGGCATCCGCTTCATCATAAAACGCATTTTTGGAAAAGCTGAATGCGGCAAGCTCTACAAAGCTGTCCGCGTCGGCAAGTAAGGAAATCTCATTGCGTACGGACGAGCCGAGCGCCTTTAAACGTTCCTTCCTTTCCCTTAACTGTTTAATTTTGTCCATGGACTAACCTCACGTAATACTTTTAAAAACCAAATTTCCTACAAATATCATTATACAACACATTTGTGCAAAAAGCAAGAGAAAAAGTCAAATATTTTTGCGGAAATTTTATCGTTTTTTCACAAAATAAAAGCCGCACCCGACGTGCGGCTCAACGATATGAATTTATTGCGTTTCGTCCCGCCGTTGCTGCGGGTCTTGTTTTTTCGGTACGCCCTTGGAAACGATCATGCCGTCGGGCGAGACGATCTCCACCTGAAATTCGTCCTTTTTCTTCTTTTGCTCCACGCGCAGCTCGCGGTGGAACTTCTTGGCGAACCATGCAAGTATCTCGTCCGACTTTTTATACAAAAACACAAACAGCGCCGTGACGAGCACAAACAGCACCGCCCAAATCAAGATTCCCCACCAGGTATTAAACGGGATCAGCGTAACCGAATAGCAGGTGGTAAAAATGGCAAGCACGCGCGAGACGAGGATTATTCCCGTAAACAGCCATACGGACATGGACGATATCCCCGCAACGAAGCACAGTACGTCGTCCGGAAATACGGGCAACAAAAACATGGCGGAAAGGAGCAGCTTATCCTTCCCCTTTATCTTTTTCAGCCATTTGTCGAGCGTTTCTTTTCCGATCAGCCAAGCGACGACGCGGTACCCCGCGTATCTCCCCACGAAAAACGCAACCAAGGAACCGAGCACGATCCCGAGCAGGCTGTAAATACTACCGAGGAGCGGACCGAACAGCGCCGCGCCCGCCACGACAGTAACGGTGCTCGGAATGGGCAAAACGACCACCTGTAAAAATTGCAGGGTCACAAAGACGACCGCCATCCACTTGCCCGAACGCTCGAGAAAGTTGGAAAACTCCTCCTTATCCTGCATGATCTCGAAAAATCCCGTGCGCAACAAAATATAGAACATCACCGCGAATATCAAAATCAGCATATAAGCGGTAATACACGCTTTATAGACGACCTCTTTCCCGACGATATAAAAGGTAATATCGAGCGCAAGCAAAACCGCGTTCAGCGCGGTTCCGCCGAGGAGCGCAAACAAATAGAGCGGTTTGGACCAGCTGCCCGCGAAGTATTGCACGCAGAGCACGAGAAAGAGCTCCGCCGCGGCGGCAACCAAAAACATAATAATAATGTGTAGGGCAGTTTTCTGATTTTTCGTCATAACCTCTCCGCCGATTCGATTGAGCGAGATCCTCTATCCATTATTATAGCTGTTTTTTTCGAAAATATATCAGTTTTGCGCGGAAAGCAGCGTAATCGCGCCCCGAGCCAACTCGTCGCAGCGGTTATTCAGTTCGTTATCCGAATGCCCCTTTACCTTATGAAAGGTCACTTCGTGAACGCGGGTAAGGGACAGGAGCGCTTTCCACAAATCGTCGTTCAGCACGCGCTTTCCGTCCGCCTTTTTCCAGCCCCCTTTTTCCCAGCCGTAAATCCAGCCCTCCGTAAAGGCGTTTACCGTATAGGCGGAATCGCTGTAAACGTCCACCTTACAGGGAAATTTCAGCTGCCTTAACCCCTCGATCACGGCGGAGATCTCCATGCGGTTGTTGGTGGTCTCTTTTTCTCCGCCCGAAATCTCCTTTTTATGCTCGCCGAACAGCAGCACGGCGCCCCATCCTCCCGCGCCGGGATTGCCCGAGCACGCGCCGTCCGTATAAAGCGTTACGCTCTTTTTTTCGCCCATACAGCTAACTCCTTATGAGAAACAAAAAACGGCATCATATCTCTATGATACCGTTTGGCAGGGGAGACGCGACTCGAACACGCAACCGACGGTTTTGGAGACCGCAACTCTACCATTGAGCTACTCCCCTGTGCGAGTTTCATTATATAATAATATTTCCGTTCCGTCAAGAAATTTTCGACGCGAAACACAAAAAATTAAAATATTTTCGCACGGCGAACGTACTGCGGACTTTTCCGCCTAAATTTTTACCGAGCGCTCCGCGCCGACGGCGCGCAAAAACGCGCGCGCAATTACAAGGCTTCCCACCGGTCCCGGGTGCACCCTGTCCCACGTGATATACGCGGGATAATAGTGCTTTAACAGCTCCTCGAACGCCTCCTGCAAATCTACACACAGAAAGCCGCGTTCCCTTGCGACCTCTTTGAAAATCGCTCGGTATTCGTCCATGCGCTTGCGCATGGCGTCCTCCGGATTATTTTCCAGATAATAGGGCGTAAGCC
>CAJUOP010000029.1:0-7523 GCA_910588465.1 uncultured Christensenellaceae bacterium
CAGATTTTAGCCTTGTTACTCCTTACCAAGGACGTGCTCTACCTGCTGAGCCATAACAGCGGTTTGCGACAATAATCAATGCAATTACTTTTAACAGTATAGTAAAAACCGCTTGCAAAGTCAAGCGATAATCGGAATAATTTGCAAAAAAATAAAACTTTTTTCTAAGCGGCAGGAGCGCCCGCAAAATTTTGCGGGCGCTCCTGCCGCTTAGATTTATCCGTCCATGCGAACGCCGAGGATATGTAAACCCCGTACGCGGTCGAAGGAGTAGGATTGCAGCGGCTTATCGTACGCGTCGTACGAGTGTGCGGCGACCAGTATCTGTCCGCGGCGGAAGCCCACGACGAAGGGCGTATGATAAAAGTCGCCCGTTTCCCGTCCTAACTGAACCACGTCTCCGATTTCGAGCTCGGACAGCGGGACTTCCTTGGCGAACGGTCCCACGCCCTCGTTTCGGGTGAGAAAATGATACAGATACTCCACGCCCGTCCACGAAGCCGTTCGGTCGTTTGCCGAAAGGTAATACCAGCCGTAGACGGGGGTAAAATTCATGATTCCCGCACCGGCAAAGATGCATTGCGAGGCAAAGTTGGTACAGTCTCCGCCGATTTTGCTGAAATCGTAAAAAGCGGGGTTTCTTCGGTAAGCCCATTTTTTGGCGTATTGAACCGCCGAGTTGCGGTCGTATGCAAACGTTTCCATGTTCTATGTTATGCCTTTGCGGCGCGAAACGTGACCTTTTTGTTAAAAAGCGGGAGCGGGCTCATAATTAGGCGGGACAACTTCATACAATACACCGTGAAACGCTACCGCTCCCCGAAAAGAAAATTACAGCGCAGAATCTTGTTTGCGCTTATCGCGTTTTTGCTGATCGGACTTGTGATTTTCGTGCACGTCAACGTGACCGTAGTGTTAAAGTCGATCGCGGAAGCGAGTATGCGTTCGATTACGACGGTCGCCGTAAACGACGCCATTTATTACACGCTTTCCGATCAGGTGCGCTACGAAGATCTGGTAAACGTAAGCAGGGACAAAGAGGGGAACGTGCTTGCCATCACTTCAAATTCCTTTCAAATAAACCGCATCGCCCGCGACGCCGCATATATGTCGCAGGAAAATCTGACGAAGATGAGCGAGGACGGCATCGAAGTGCCGCTGGGGGCGTTTACGGGCGTGGAGGCGTGGTCCGGCTTCGGACCGCGCGTGAACATTAAAATTATCCCCATATCCAACGTAGCCTGCCGATTCGTTTCACATTTCGAGGAGGCGGGAATCAACCAGACAAAGCACTCCATTTATTTGGAAATCGTCGCCGATATCTCCATTATCATGCCGTCGGGGACGAGCAATTTTGCCTCCTTGACCGAGGTGCTCATCTGCGAAAGCGTGCTTTTGGGAAAGGTGCCCGACACCTATTTGCAAATGGATATTTTCGGGAACGGATATACGCTTGCGCCCTCTAAATAGATTTCCCGCTCTCTTGTTCGATGACGGAAAGGATTCGTTTCGTTCCGCTTTCAACCCCGCACGAGAGCAGATCGGCTTTCAGTTTTTCGTCGCGGAGCAGTTCGCTAAGGGCGGAGGGGAGCTTGACAAGCTCGGTTTCGGGCAACGTTCGGCAAAGATTTCGACGGCGGAAATATTCGGCGTTTTCCACCTGATCCCCGCGCGAGCCGCGAGCGAGCGGGACAAGCAGTGCGGGCTTTTTTAAAACGAGAATTTCGAACACCGTATTGCTCCCCGCACGGGAAAGCACCATATCGCAGCAGGCGTAAGCGCTGCCCATGTCCGACTCGAATTCACGCTGTACGTAGCCCTCGGGGGCGTTCGGCAAAAGGTTGCCCTTGCCGCACAGGTGCAAAATCTGAAAGCTGCGCAAAAGAACGGGGAGCGCCGCACGCACCGCCTCGTTGATGGCTCGGCTTCCGCTACCGCCGCCCAATATCAGCAAAACGGGCTTTTCGTCCGTAAAGGAATATTTCCGTTTCGCGCGCGTGCGTTCGCCGTTTAAGACCTCCCGCCGCACGGGGGAGCCCGTATATTTCCCGTTGGGGAACGCCTCCGCCGTTTCGGGGAAAGAGGTCAGCACGTAGCGGCATTTCTTCGCGGCAAGGCGGGTGCACAATCCTGCGGAAAGATCGCTTTCGTGCGTGAGCACGGGAATGTCCAGTTTATGTGCCGCCCAGATGGCGGGATAGCTGGCGTAGCCGCCCTTGGAAAACACGAGGTCGGGGCGTTCCCGCATTAAAATTTCTTTCGCTCGCTTTTTCGCCGCGTTCAACGCGAAGGGGATCTTTAAATTTTTCAGAGTGAACGACCGTATCAGCTTGGGACAGTCTACCGTAAAAAAGGGATAGCCTGCCTGTTCGACAAGCCCTTTTTCAATCCCGCCCGTGCCCATATATGCCAGACGGTGCGAGTATTTGATTTCGTTCATCAATGCGAGATTGGGGACGACGTGCCCCGCGCTTCCGCCGCCCGTAAACAGAATGTATTTCATATACAGGCAGTATATTCCGTTTGCGCAAATTTATTGACGATGCGCGTTCGCCGCTGTTCGAAGGGGCGGAAGCGCGCCGCTCAGCGGTAGAGAGTTGCGATTCGATCGGCTTCCTTTTTTACCCGCTCCGCGAGGGAAGCGGGGGAGACGACGCAAAATCCGCCGCCCGCCGATAAAATCTTTCCAACCAGCGATTCGTCGTCGGGCAAGGTCGCTTCGGCAAAATGCTTGCCGTTCCGCTCGAACACGTTTTCCACGCCCAGCCATTCCTCGGCGAACGGAAGCGCGGAGGGGGAAATTTCGAACAGCGCGTCTACGGTGCGTTCACTGTCCGTCCAGAAGCGCAGGGGGATTTCCTCGCGTTGAAAGGCGACGGGAGCAAAGGTCTCCTCCGTTTCGATTACGGTGCGAATCCTTCCCGCCTTAAAGGTGCGGAACGCCTTGCGCGCGGTACAATAGGCGTAAAGGTACCACACGTTCTGTTTTAAAATGAGCAGATGAGGGAACACTTTTCGGTGCGAGCGTTCGCCGCCGCGGTCGACGTATTCGATTTCGAGCGCGCGTATTTCGGTGATCGCCCTGTCGAGCACGGCAAGCTTGTCCGAAAATTTGCGTTCGTCTCCCCAGGTCCCGCCGTCGATGAGTAAATTCCCCGTTACGAACGTTTCGCGCTGCTCCGCTTTAAACTGCGCCCGCAGCTTTTCGAGGGCGGATTCCAGCACGGGGTCGTGCAGCTGCTCGTTTACGGCAAAGATGGCGTCCGTCGCGCGGGCGTACTCTTCCTTCGACATCAGTCCCTTGGGCAGCTTGAACGCGTCGGAAATGTATATCCCGCCCTGCGGTCCGCGGGAGACGTCTATGGGAATATTGCAGCAGGTCATTTCGTCGATATAGCGGTAGATGGTTCGCACCGAAACGCCGAATTTGCCTGCAAGCTCGCCTGCGAATACCTTGCGCCTGGAAAGTAACGTAAATAAAATTCCCATCATAATCTGGTATTTCATGAGAATGCTCCCAAAAAATTTATATATTTGTAAAAAAATTTTATCATATATGACAAATATTGTCAAGTATTATGGCTATAATCGGGGGAGGAGGATGAAAGTAATGACTTATACGGAACGTCTGATCGAGGAATACCGCGAGGAGCTGCAAAGAAAGCAGGACGAGGAATTAAAAGCTCGTCTGATAAAAAACCGTTCGGCGGACGAGTTGTTCGCTGTTTTGCTTGCGCTCGGTCCCCGGTGCGCCGCCGAGCGAGAAGCCCCCGTCCCCGTTTGATTCGTTTCATGAAAAGGGCGGGAAAAATTTATTGACATTTTTCCTTATGCGGTGTATAATGCCGCATAAGGAGTAACTTTCATGAAAAACGTAATGGACACCCTGCGCGAGCGGGGATTTATCAAACAGACGGTTTACGAGGAAGAGCTGTACGAGAAGCTGGGCAAAGAGAGCGTACCCTTTTATATCGGATTCGATCCCACGGCGGACAGCTTGCACGTGGGGCATTTTATGCAGCTTGTCGCCATGAAGCATATGCAGGACGCGGGGCACAAGCCTATTATTTTGATCGGCGGCGGCACGGGCATGATCGGCGATCCTTCGGGCAGAACGGACATGCGCTCGATGATGACGAAGGAGGCGGTCGCCTATCACGTGGAGTGCTTTAAAAAGCAGATGGCGCGCTTCGTGCGCTTCGAGGGCGAAAACGGCGCGATCGTGGTGAACAATGCGGACTGGCTGTTAAACCTCAATTACGTGGACTTTTTGCGCGACGTGGGCGTGCACTTCTCGGTGAACAAGATGCTCACCGCCGAGTGCTTCCGTTCGCGCATGGAAAAGGGGCTTTCCTTCCTCGAATTCAATTACATGCTCATGCAGGCATACGACTTTTTGGTGCTGCATCAAAAGTATCATTGTTCGTTGGAGCTGGGCGGAGACGACCAGTGGAGCAACATTCTGGCGGGCGCCGATCTCATCCGCCGCAAGGAGCAAAAGCCCGCGTTTGCCATGACCTTTACGCTGCTTACCACGAGCGAAGGCAAGAAGATGGGCAAAACGCAGAAGGGCGCCGTTTGGCTGGACGAGAACAAGACGAGCCCTTACGAATTCTATCAGTATTGGCGCAACACCAACGACGCGGACGTGGAAAAGTGCTTTAAGCTGCTCACGTTCGTTCCGCTTGCGGAGGTGGAGGAGCTTTGCAAATATAAAGACGAGCGCATGAACGCGGCAAAGGAACGGCTCGCCTACGAGCTGACCAGGACGGTCCACGGCGAAGAAAAAGCCCAAACGGCGGCGGCGCAGGCGAAGGCGGCGTTCGGCGGAGAGGGAGAGATGCCCGAAAAGGCGATCCCCGCTTCGGTTACCACGCTGACGGGCGCGCTGGTCGCGGCGGGGCTGTGCAAGAGCAACGGAGAGGCGCGCAGGCTTGTGGAGCAGGGGGGAGTTTCGGTAAACGGCGAAAAGGCGGAGGACGCCAACGCGCCCCTGCCCGACGGCGATTTTACGCTGTTCAAGGGCAAAAAAGTGCGTTTAAAGGTCGTGCGCGGCGCATGAATTACCGTTCGGTCTCGGGCGAAGCGCGCACCGAACGCATTGTGGAAAAATCGCGCTTTCTCGGTTATTGCGCGCACGCTGCGGGCGAGGAGGAAGCGCGGGCGTTTTTATCCCGCGTGCGGGCGGAGCACCCGCAGGCAACGCACGTATGCTACGGCTTCGTCGCCGATAAAACGGGAAATTTGCAGCGCTTTTCGGACGATAACGAGCCGCAGGGCACTGCGGGCATGCCGATTTTAAACGTGATCAAGGCGCAGAAGCTGTACGAAACGGCGGTGGCAGTGGTGCGGTATTTCGGCGGGATCAAGCTGGGCGCGGGCGGACTGACGCGCGCCTATTCGACTTCGGCGGCGGAGGCGGTCGCGCTTGCCGAAATTTGCGAATATGCCGTTTGCGTGCCGCTCGATATTCGGGCGGAATATGCCGCAACGAACGCGCTGTTAAAATTTTTTACCGCAAAAAACGCAACCGTGCTCTTGCGCGAGTTCGATAGCGGCGTTCATTTTCGGGTAGCGGTGCGGGAGCGGGAAGCGGATCGCTTTTGCGTAGAGCTGAACGACTGTGTGAACGGCAGAGCAAAAATTACTTCGGGAGAAGGTTATTATTTCCCTTTTCCGATCGAATAAATGAAACTTTCAGGCAAAGAAAAAAGCGCTCGGAAATGATCCGAGAGCTTTTTTCTTTGCCGTTTACGGGAGGATAGGGCAAAAGGGGCTTTGCAGAATTTCCTGCTCCAATCTTTGCGCCGCGATGCTCAGCGGGCGGTCCGTTGCTTTTACCAGACAGATCGTCCGTTCGGGCAAGGGCTCCTCCAAGAGAACGGGGAGGGTGCGGCTTTCCGCTTTTAAGAAAAATTCGGGTAAAAAACCGACGCCGAGATTATTTTCGATCATGGGCAAAATCTGATCCGCCGTCGCTACCTCCACTTCGGGACGGTATAACAGATCGTGCTTTGCAAACAGCTCGGTGTAAAACTCATACGTTTTGGTGGACCGCGCCAGCCCGACCATGGGTAGCTCCGTCAGCCTTTTGAAAGAAACGGGGCGTGCGGCAAGCTCGGAAAAATTCTGTCCGCACACTGCGGTTTCGCGGAAGGAGAGAAGCGGCTTTGCGGTAAATTCTTCCGCCTGCTCCAAGGGAGTGGTGACGACCGCAAAGTCTACGAACCCCTCGCGCAGTGCGCGGAGCGCCTGTTTGGTCGTATAGTTTCCGATGCGGAGTTGAATTTCGGGGAAGCGGGCGCGGAAGTTTTTCAGCACGGGCAGCAGCAGCCCGTAAAGGGCGGTTTCGCTTGCGCCCACGGTGACGGCGCCGCGCTGTAAATTTTTCTCCCGCATCAGCTCTTCCTCGCCGCGGATCAGATGTTCGATTGCGATCCGTACGTGCTGAAAGAGCTTTTCCCCCTCGGGGGTGAGCTCCACCTTGCGCTTGGTGCGGACAAAGAGCGCGCAGCCGAGCTGCTCTTCCAGTATTCTTACGGTACGCGTGACGTTCGGCTGTCCCGCAAACAGCTCTTCGGCGGCCGCCGTAAAGCTTTTGTGCTTGGCGACGAAATAAAACGTTCTGTAATAATCGTAGCTGATATTCATATTTATGCTCTTGTGATATGATTTACATGTAAAATATATATTTTACATATTATTTCAGACATAGTATAATGGAAAACGTTGCAAAAGTCAATCGGTTGGAGTAGATATGGAAAAAGATTTGACGGTAGGAAAGCCTTCTACGGTTCTGTGGAAGTTTTGTTTGCCGCTCTTCGGGAGCATCGTTTTTCAGCAGCTGTACAATTTGGCGGATAGCTTCGTCGCGGGGAAGTTCGGCGGCGAAAATGCACTGGCCGCCGTGGGGAACGGGTACGAGGTTACCCTTATTTTGATAGCGTTTGCATTCGGCTGCAATATCGGCGGGTCGGTTGTTGCCGCAAGGCTGTTCGGAGCAAAGAAAAATGCCGAAATGAAGACCGCCGTCTATACGACGCTTATCGCAAGCTTTGTGCTGTGCGCGGTGCTTATGGTTGCGGGGCTGTGCTCCTGCAAGGCGCTGCTGAGGCTGATCCGTACGCCCGAGGAGCTGATGTCCGATTCGGCGGGATATCTCTATATCTACCTATACGGGCTGCCGTTCGTCTTTTTATACAACGTGTCGTCGGGGATATTTGCGGGCTTGGGCGACTCGCGCACGCCTTTTCTGTTTTTGGTATGCTCCTCGCTTGCCAATATCGGCATGGACGTCGCGTTTGCCTTTGCGTTCGGGAACGTCGTCTCCGCCGTTGCATGGGCGACCTTTCTCTGTCAGGGGGTTGCGTGCGTGCTTGCCGTACTCTGTCTGATTTTAAAGCTGAAAAAAATTCCCTCGGAGGGGAGGACAAAATTGTTTTCGGGAACGCTGCTCAAAGAGATCGCCCTCATTGCGCTGCCGAGCATTTTGCAGCAAAGTTTCGTTTCGGTGGGGAATATCG
>CAJUOP010000029.1:7533-15525 GCA_910588465.1 uncultured Christensenellaceae bacterium
CAAGCGTCATCGCGGGGTATTCTGCGGCGGTCAAGCTGAACAGCATGATGATCACGTCTTTAACAACGCTCGGCAACGGCATTTCCAACTATACCTCGCAAAACCTCGGCGCGGAAAAACCCGAGCGCGTGCGCAGCGGATTTTGGGCGGGGCTACGGCTCGTCTGGCTCGTCTGCGTTCCGTTCGTGCTCGTGTATGCGTCGGCGGGGAAATATCTGGTCGCCTTCTTTATCAACGAACCAACGGAGCTCGCGGTGGAGACGGGGAAAATGTTTTTGCTGATCGTTTCGCCCTTTTATTTTGTGGTTGCCGCCAAGCTGGTTGCCGACGGCGTGCTGAGGGGTGCAAAGCGCATGGCGAAGTTTATGGCGGCAACCTTTATCGACTTGATTTTGCGTATCGGGTTGGCGTTTGCGCTTTCCGTTCCCTTCGGCGCAACGGGGATCTGGCTGGCGTGGCCGATCGGCTGGGTGATCGCAACGGCGCTTTCGATCTTGTTTTATTGGTTGGAAAGCCGAAGGCTGAAAGCGCAGGAGCGCGCGGCGGAGGAAACGGGGGAGTGCTGCCGGAACAACCCGTCGCCGTAGCGTTGCGGCGTTGTTTAAACTTTTTAAAAAGGCGGTATAATAGAAGCAAAAGAAAAAGGGACGGCGAAGGGGCTAAAACGCCGTCGGGGGAGGTTGAACATGGATGCCAATAAATTTACGCAAAAATCGGTTGCCGCCATACAGGGAGCGCAAGCGCTCGCGCTCGAATACGGCAACGCAGAGCTGAGAACGCTGCACCTTGCAAGCGCGCTTTTGCAAAAGGACGGACTTGCCGCGCACGTGTTAAAGCGCGCGGAGCGCGACGCGGAGGGGTTGCAGCGCGCCGTCAAAGAGGAGCTCGAGCGGCTGCCCCGCGTTTCGGGCGGGCGGGAGGCGTATCCTTCCGCCGCCCTGCAAAAGACGCTTTCCGCCGCCGAGCAGCTCGCCGAGAGCATGAAGGATTCCTACATCTCCGTCGAGCATCTGTTTCTCGCGCTTTTAGACAACGCGGAGCGCGACTTGTCCGCCGTGCTCGCCCGCTTCGGCGTAAATCGCGAAACGTTTTTAAAGGGGTTAAAGGAGGTGCGCGGCAATCAGACGGTGCAAAGCGACAGCCCCGAGGATACCTACGAGGCGCTCGAAAAGTACGGAACGGATCTGACCAAGCGCGCGCGGGAGCATAAGCTGGAGCCCGTCATCGGGCGGGACGAGGAGATCCGCAACGTCGTTCGAATTCTCTCGCGCAAGACGAAGAATAACCCCGTGCTCATCGGCGAACCGGGCGTGGGCAAAACCGCCATTGCCGAGGGGCTGGCGCAGCGCATTGAGAAGGGCGACGTGCCCGAGGGGTTGAAGAATAAGAAACTGATTTCGCTCGACATGGGCGCCCTGATTGCGGGGGCGAAGTACCGCGGGGAGTTCGAGGAGCGGCTGAAAGCCGTGCTGGACGAGGTGACGCGCTCGGAGGGGCAGATATTGCTGTTTATCGACGAGCTGCACACGGTGGTGGGCGCGGGCAAGACGGAGGGCGCCATGGACGCGGGCAATCTGTTAAAGCCGCTGCTTGCGCGGGGCGAGCTGCACTGCGTGGGCGCCACCACGCTGGACGAATACCGCAAATATATCGAAAAGGACGCCGCGCTCGAACGGCGGTTCCAGCCCGTGCTCGTCGGGGAGCCGACGGTGGAGGACACCGTTTCGATCTTGCGCGGACTCAAGGAACGGTTCGAGATATTCCACGGCGTGCGCATTCACGACGACGCGATCGTGGCGGCGGCGGTGCTTTCCAATCGCTATATTACCGACCGCTTTCTGCCCGATAAGGCAATCGATCTGGTCGACGAGGCGGCGGCGATGATCCGCACCGAGATCGACTCCATGCCTTCGGAGATGGACGCCATGCACCGCAAGATCGTTCAGCTCGAGGTGGAGGAGAACGCGCTCTCCAAGGAAAAGGATAATCTGTCGGAAACGCGGCTTTCGGATTTAAGAAAGGAGCTTGCCGACTTAAAGGAAAAATTCGACGCCATGCAGGCGCAGTGGAAGGAAGAGAAGGGCGCCGTGCACGCCGAAAAGGAATTAAAGGAAAAAATCGACAATCTGCGGGCGGAAAAGGAATCCGCCATGCAGCGGGGCGATCTGGAAACGGCTTCGCGGATCGGTTACGGCGAGCTGCCCGCGCTCGAAAAGCAGCTGGAAGAGATCAAGGGCAAGGGACACGGCTACGAGCTGTTGCAGGACGAGGTGACCAAGGATCAGATCGACCAGATCGTGTCGCGCTGGACGGGAATCCCCGTCGCCCGTTTAAAGGAGGGCGAGCGTGAAAAAATATTGAATCTCGAAGAGGAACTTCACCGCCGCGTGGTGGGGCAGGACGAGGCGGTGCAAAAGGTTTCGGAAGCGATTCTGCGCGCCCGCGCGGGCATCTCCGACCCCAACCGCCCGATCGGCTCCTTCCTGTTTTTGGGTCCTACGGGGGTGGGCAAAACCGAGCTCGCCAAGTCGCTTGCGGAAAATCTGTTCGACGACGAGAGAAATATCGTACGGATAGATATGTCCGAATATATGGAAAAGTTTTCCGTTTCCCGCCTGTTGGGCGCGCCTCCCGGATACGTGGGCTACGAGGAGGGCGGCACGCTTACCGAGGCGGTGCGCAGAAAGCCCTATTCGATTATCCTGTTCGACGAGATCGAAAAGGCACACCCCGACGTGTTCAACGTGCTGCTGCAAATTCTCGACGACGGCAGAGTGACCGACTCGCAGGGAAGAACGGTCGATTTTAAAAATACGATTATCATTTTGACCTCTAATCTGGGCGCGGAATTTATCGCCGAAGGGATCGAGGACGGCGAAATTACGCCCTCCGCCCGCGATAGGGTGCAGGGGCTGTTAAAACGGAGCTTCCGTCCCGAGTTTTTAAACCGTCTGGATGAGATCGTCATGTTTCAACCGCTTACGCGCGGCAATATCGACAAGATCGTTACGATTTTGTTCGACCGTTTGATAAAGCGCCTGAAAGGCGAACATCTGAATCTGCAAGTAACGGAGCGGGCTAAGGCGTACGTTGCGGACAACGGTTTCGACGGCGTTTACGGCGCAAGACCGTTAAAGCGGTATTTGCAGTCCCATGCGGAGACCCTCATTGCAAAATATATCGTTCGCAGTAATCCCGCGGCGGGCACGGTGATCATACTCGATCGCGGCGACGACGGGCTGTTTTTAAGGGAAGAGAAATAAGCGGAAAGTTCTCTGCAAGTACAGCAACAGCCGCTTGTTGAGTATCTGGATATACTCAGGCTGTAGCACATCTCAATCGACAGAGCCTCCTGCGTGAGATTTCACGCGTACAAACCGACATAGATATCGTACAGTCTGGTAGGTGCGGATTGCATGGCGGTATTGTAGCGTTTGGTTTTGCTTACGATATCGTTTGTGCCTACCACGCGGAAACCCTGCTCGAAGGCTTCCTTGCGCGAATGGTAGTAGCGAATGTCTTTCAGATCATTCCGAATTTGTTTTAACGTCAACATGGTTGACCTCCCTTGATTAAGTTAGAGCATTTACGCCCTTCACCTAATAGCCACGGGAAAACCATTTTTGGGGTATGCTACGATAAAAGTTTTTGCAATTTTTTCAACGCATTATAAACATAGTCCCGCACTGTATATGTGCGGGACTATTCTTGTTCTGATACTCGAAATAAATTTTGAATTCCGTCATGAAAAAATATTTTTATTGCCGGACGATTTGGAACGGTTGCGTTTGCGCCAGCTTGCGGGAGTGATGCCGAATTGTTCCTGAAAGTTACGGGTAAAACTGTTTTGCGAATCGTATCCGAGCTTTGTGGCGATCCTCGATATCGGCATATCGGTATCGGCAAGCAAAATCACGGAATAGTTCATTCTGTTTTCCGTAAGATATCTTCCGATTGATTTTCCCGTGTAGTGCTTGAATGAATCGTAAACGTAGCCGCGGCTGTAATTTGTCAGGGCGATGATATCGTCGATCGGCAACGCCATGACTTCGGGTTGATTGAGCAGGGAAAGAAGGGTTTGCAGCCATTCAGGCAGAGAGGATATATGTTGAATCTGGTGGTCGATATAAAAGCCGAGTAATTCGAACACGATACAGGTGTGATAACTTTCGTAGTCAATGATATCCGCCTTTTCTGAATCGAATTGATTGAGTTGCTCTTGCAGGATTTGCAGTTTTTTCATACCAATGTTGAAATATAGCGGCTCGTCGGCAGACATGATTTTATCGTAAAGATCAGCGGAAAGGGTAGCGCAGATTTTTTGCATTTTTTCGGGCCAGACGTAAACGTCCCGATGCAGATGCTTTGTGTTGTTCGGGATCGATAGCGCGTGCTCATCGTTCGGACGCAACAGAAGAAGTTCGCCCGGCGATAGTGTTTGCGTTGTTCCTTTATAAATATTTTCTATATTTCCTTCGATCGGAACTAAAAATTCGAAAAAATTATGGGTGTGCATTGGAGCGGGGTTGGTATACGGGTGCGTATATTCCGTAACGGGTAGCTTTTCATGTTTGAAAAAACAAAAGAACAAATTTTCCATAGCTTGGAAATTATAACATGATTTTCTAAAATTTACAATGAAATATGACTATTTAGTGAAAAGATCGGACTATTTGTGTAGAAATTAGGATTTTGTAATGGTATAATTTTTATGTGTTGGGAAAGGGGCATGCCCCTTTCCGTTGCGTTCCGCAACGGAAACCATGCTAATAGATTTGGAGGGAAATTGTGATAAAAGTGAAAGCAGGAAAAGTTTGTTCTATTTCGTTAGCGGTTGCAGTGCTGTTAACGGGCATGGCGGGGGCAAACAAAGTTACGGCGTCTGCCGCGCTTAGCGAAACGGCGCTCGTTCAACACGAGGAATTGGCGCAGGAAATCGCAAAAAGCGGTATGGTATTATTGGAAAACCGCGGCGCATTGCCTTTAACTTCTGCCGATCGCGTTGTGGGGAACAGTCTCGGTCAGATTGTTTACGGCGGATCGGGCTCGGGGCTTGTTTCTTCGTCGCGCCGTCATATTTCATATTCCGACGCTTTGAAGGAAGCCGCGCAAAAAAAGCTGATAGCTTCTTATACCGATTCCATTCGCGGCGACGGTAACAAATGCATTATTTTTATTTCGCGTGCTTCGCAAGAGGACACAGATATTGCTGCGAGCACGTTCAATCTTTCGTCCGCCGAAAAGAGCAGACTGACGGAGGCGTGCGGAACGTTCGGCGCGGAAAACGTGATCGTGGTGCTGAACGTCGGCAGCGTGATGGACACGACGTATTTGAAAAATCTGAATTTGGGCGCAATCGTTCTTGCGTATTACGGCGGAAACACGGCGGGCGCGGCGCTTGCCGACTGCCTCACGGGGCAAAGTAATTTTTCGGGAAAAACGGTAGATACATGGGCGGCGAGTTATACGGATTATCCCTCTGCCGCCGTCGGTGAGTTCGGCGTGCAGAACAACGTTCAATATACCGAGGACGTTTACGTGGGCTACCGCTATTTTTCCACGTTCGATCCGAATTACGAAAAAGTCAATTATCCGTTCGGCTATGGATTGAGTTATACGCAATTTACTTTAAGCGAGCAGGCGATCTCCGTTGAGGGTGATGACGTGACGGCGCGTGTAAAAGTGACGAACGTCGGTGGTGTAGAGGGCAGAGAGGTCGTACAGCTCTATTATCAATCGCCCGAATCCGTACAAATCGGAGAGGAAAACGTCTTTTTCGGCACGCCCGCGCGCGAGCTGGGCGGTTTTCAAAAAACCCGTTCGCTGAAACCGAACGAAAGCGAAACGATCAGTATCAAATTTTCCGTGAACGATATGGCGGTATACGACGATATGGGAAAAATCGAGGCGGATACCTATCAATTACTTGCGGGTGATTATCAATTTTATTTGGGTACGAACGTAAGGGATGCCGACAATGATTTTGCGGGATATCAGCCTTATAAGGTGGCGCAAACGACGGCTGTTTCCGAAAAACTAACGGCGCTTCCCGCCTCACAGCTTGATGAGCGCTTGCTTTCAAACGGAGAGAAGGAAACGGTAGGGATGAAAAAAATCGCGCCCTACGGTTCTACTACGATTCAAGGCGAAAATTTTAATCAAAAAGCGCACCTTTATGAAGCACGTAATGGCGACGTTTCCACAAACGAGGCAAATCTCGGCGTAAATAATTTCTATTTCGTCGGACAGATGCAGGGGCATGCAGGGGAGTGGCTCGATTATAAGGTGAGCGTCGAGAAGGCGGGAGAGTATTCCGTGGGGCTTGCCATGGCAAATGCAAACAACGGCGGCGGACGGTTTGTCGACGCGGTAACGTTTTACGTAAACGGCGTAAAGCAGAGCGTGAAGTATACTTATGTTTCCCACGATTGGCTTAACTTTACTTATGCGGCGGCGGAGGGGAAGCTCTCCCTGCCTGCGGGCGAGGTTACCGTTCGGCTGGAAAATAAAAGCGGACAATTTTCGAATCTCGACTTTTTCACGATTTATAATAACGCCGTTTCTCCCGATGCGACCACGGTGATCGAGGCGGAAACACTCGGTGCGGAATCCGTATGCTACGGCGATAACGGCGCGGTGGTAGTAAACGCTGCAAATAAAAAGATTGCCGTTCCCGTTAATGTGGAAAAAGCCGGCGAATATTACGTAAGATTAAAGGCTTCCAACGTAAAGAATGCTTCGGAACAGACGGCGGCTCTTTCCGTCGGCGGAACAGAGATCGGGGCGTTTTCGTTGATGCGCACCTCGTTTTTGGATGATTACTCGCAGGAGGCGAATAAGTATCGGTTTACCTATACCAACTCGGTTAGCGTTACGCTTCCCGCAGGGGAAACAGAACTTTTGATTGAAACGAAGGATGCCAATCTTTACGCTTTGGATGCGATTGAAATCAATCCTGCGGAATGCGGCGCGCCCGAATATGCTTTTTCGGATAATACAGACGGTGTTCACAGTCCCATTAAAAGCGATTCGTATAACGCATCGGTAACATATTCACAGCTTGCGAGCGGCAAAATCGATATGGATGCATTTGTCGGCGCTCTGTCTGCGCAAGAGCTGATCGCGTTTACGGGCTTGGAACGGCCGCTCGGGTTCAGCTATGGCGGTGCGGGCGCATTGGGGAACGGCGCGTGGAACGGAAAATTAGACAGAGGCGTTCCGCGGGTTTATACGACCGATGCGGGCGCAGGCGTGGGGCTGAGCAGTAAGGGCAACGTTGTTTGGTTTCCTTGCGCGACGCTGATTGCCTCGACGTTCGACGAGGAGTTGGCGCAACAATACGGTCGGGCGGTTGCCGAAGAGGCGGCGAGTTTTGGGTTCAACGTTTGGCTTGCGCCTTCCGTTAATATTCATCGGAATCCCCGTTGCGGCAGAAATTTCGAATATTATTCCGAAGATCCCGTTGTGGCGGGTAAGATCGGAGCGGCTGCCGTCAGAGGCGCGCAAACGCAGCATGTGGCTGTTTGTGTGAAGCATTTTGCCGTCAATAATCAGGAAACGACGAGATTTACGAGCAATTCCTGCGTATCAAACCGCGCGATTCGTGAAATCTACTTAAAGGCGTTCGAAATTATCGTAAAGGAAAGCAAGCCTTGGGCGATCATGAGTTCTTATAACCGTTTGAACGGCGAATACGTCGCTGCGACGCCAGAGCTCATTACCGACGTTCTGCGCGAGGAATGGGGATTCGACGGCGCTGTCTTTTCTGATTGGTTTTGTTTCAGCGATCATGCCGCTATGCTCGGCGCCGGCAACAACATTAAGTGCGACAATGCGGATTATGCGCAGGCATTCAGAGCGTACGAAGCGGGATTTCTTTCGCGCGAAACGCTCGAAAAGAACGTGAAAGACATTCTCTTGCTTATGCTTCGAACAGGAGGCAACGAGCATTATTACGAACAGGGGTGGGTGAGCGACGAAACGTCGCATTGG
>CAJUOP010000030.1 GCA_910588465.1 uncultured Christensenellaceae bacterium
TTCCGCGACTTCCTCGGCGGGCTCTTCCGTCACCTCTTCCGCGACTTCCTCGGCGGGCTCTTCCACGGATTTGACAAACGCTCCGTATTCGCTTTCTTCCGATTTTTTCATTCCCGTTACGGTGATAAGCTTTTGCGCGATCAACTCGTCTTTCGTCGCCGAATCCACATGGTCGATCACTTCTTTGGGCTCGCCCTTCACCAAACCGTATTTTTCCGCCAGCTGTCCGAGCAGATAGAGCGCGTAATTCAGCTTACGGGGCGAAGAAATTTTCAACAGCATGGGAGTGCGCGCAAACCGCTTCACCTGTGAAACGTCTATCCCGCGATACTTCGTTTCGGCGTATTCGGCAGGATCCAGCGCAAACGCGATGCACAGCTTTTTTCCCTTAAACAGCATTACGGCAAGGTGCGTTCTGCCGCTGCTTACGCGCTCCTGTTTAAAGGAAATATGCGTCTTTACTTTTTTATAGCAGGCGATCTCGTTCGATAACGCGATGTAATATCCCTTTACCTCTTCGGCGGACAACGCCAGCTTGGCGCGGAAGCTGTAATGATAGCGAATGACAAACCGTACCGCCGCCTCGTCCTCACTTACCGATTCGATCCCCAGCGCGCTTCTGGTGGCTTCATCCATTTCTCCCACGGTAAGCTCTTCAGCGGCGGGCGCAACCTCCGCAAATTCCTCTTCCGTCTCTTCGAATTCTTCCGCGGTCTCCTCGTCGAACGCTTCTTCCGCCTCTTCCTCGGCTTCCGGTTCCTGTACGGGGTCCTCTTCGGGTTCCTCTACGGGAACGGGTTCTTCCGTAACTTTGGCAGGCGCCTCTATTTCCTCGACGACTTCCTCTACGATCTCTTCGGCAAACTTAACGGGCTCTTCGACGACCTCTTCCTCCGGTTCTTCTTCGGGTTCGGGCTCTGCAACTTCTTCCGTTAGTATCTCCCGTGCGGGCTCTTCGACAGGTTCGGGCTCCGCCGCGACCCCATCGATAACCTCCGTCTCTTTCGGCTTTTCGGCGAGCTCTTCCGCCTGCGGCTCCTTCTTCTCTTCGTCCGTCATCACGACTTTTACAACGGGCGCGCGCTTTTTCAGTACGGTAATGAACAGGACCCCGAAAACCGTAACCACCAGAATAACGGCGATCAGCACTCCCATTAAAATGAGTAAAATTTGCTTATTGGTCATATCCGACAACGCCAAAAGCGATTCGTAACCGAGTTTCATTTTATCTCTCCTTTGGGCATATCCGTTTATTGCTTAATATATACTATTATAATATTAGCACAAATTTAACGTTTTTGCAATACATTTCCGAAAAAATACGCCTGATTTTTGCAAAATAACAAAATATAAACTAAAAAACGGTAAGGAATATCCCGTACCGCTTTTCCTCGGTTTGGATTTTGCCGTATTTATATATTATTCCCACTCGACAAATCCTATTATATGGGGCTGTATTTCCTATACTTTCACAGTCATAACATTCGCAAATTTGTTAATATTTTACCCGCTATTTTTGGCCGCTAATTTTTTTAGTATCAAAATAGTATCACAAAAAGCAGGAGAATACAACTACCTTTTACACCGTTTCCCAGGCTATTCAGCAATAGAAAACACCCTGATATATCGGAAGTTCTCTTTTATTGCGCTCGACGCATTTCGTTCCGGTAGAAGCCGTCACCCTTGGACACTGTAATCAGTTCCCCTTGGGTTTCCATAGCTTGAATACGCTTGGCAATCCACCAGTCGCCGATACCCAATTGATACCGCCCCAATACATCACCGATGAGATGAGCCACCCGGAAAATTCCATCAGGGATTTGGGCACGAATGAATGGATCGTAGAAATCCTCCCCTACACTGTGCAAACGGCCATTGACAACAGCACGCAGGGGTGAATTTTCCTCTCGAAGCTGTGACCACTCCATAGCGATAGCTCTGCGGACATTTTCAGGGATTTCCCGCTCCAGCGGCAGATACGCCGCCCAGTCCCCCGGAGACAGTTCCCCCCAGTTCAAACAGGACTGCACCGTATTATCTTCCAGCGGCATCCACCGGGGCATCTCCAAAGCGGTCACGGGACAATCGCAGTCCCGCAGTTGCCAAAGCACATCATAAAATCCGCACAGGGAGTAAGGCGCATTGCTATACCAAATACGCACAGCCTCGCCATGTTTTCCGCCCTCTAAAAGCCGCTCTCTGTCCCGCTGGCGTTGTTCCCAAAGCATATCCCGCTGGGCATAATCGTCCGGGGCGCAGTCCGGGAGGGGAAAGTCGCCCCCCAGCCAAGCTGTGAGCAAATCAAACCGGGCCTTCTCCGCATCAGGGCCGCTGAGGGGGCCGATGTCCAATCCCACGCATGGGCATAGTACATCTCCAGGATTGCCGCCCACAGGCTGCGCCCGGCGGTTCTCCTTCTCCCGTTTGGCCTTGAACCGGGCCATAACTTGGTCTTTCTCTTCCTGAGTGGGTTCTTTCTCTCCGTCACCGAAAATAAATCCAATCACCCCATCATCCCAACTGGACGGCCTGCAATGCGTGGCCATCTTCAATGTTCCCCATTCACTTTCAGAAAAAACAACCTGTAGCATGATAAAAACTCCGTTTCAAATTCCTTTTTATCGCTCTCTATTGTGCCGCAGGGCTTGGGGGTAAGGTCGTAAAGCACGCGGTTTACGCCCTCCACCTCTTGGGTGATTCGCGCCGTAATGTGCTGCAACAGCGCGAACGGAACTTCCTCTACCGTGGCAGTCATGGCGTCCTTCGTGTTCACCGCACGAATGATCACGGGGAATGCGTACGTGCGCTTGCCGTCCTTCACGCCCACCGAACGGAAATCAGGCACAGCGGTAAAATATTGCCACACCTTGCCCTCTAATCCGTTTTTGGCGAACTCCTCGCGCAGGATCGCGTCCGACTCGCGCACCGCTTCCAGCCGATCCCGCGTGATCGCGCCCAAGCAATTCGATCCCCTCCAGCTTTCTCGCCTCTTCCTCGAATACGCGGATAAATTCCGCGCCGATAATCTTGCGCTTTTTCTCGGGCTCCGCAACGCCCGCAAGTTTATCCAGGAAACGATCCACCGCGTCCACGTAAACCAAATTAGCGTTCATCTGATTGCGGAATACTTCGACGACCTGCTCGGGCTCGCCCTTGCGCAACAGTCCGTGATTGACGTGCACGCACACCAGCTGTTTGCCGACGGCTTTAATAAGCAACGCGGCAACGACTGACGAATCTACCCCTCCCGACAGCGCCAAAAGCACTTTTTTATTGCCGATCTGCGCCCGAAGCTCTTTTAACTGTTCTTCGATGAACGCGTTTGCAAGCGTTTCGTTAGTGATTCTCTCCATATTTTCGGGTCTTTTGTTATTCTGCATTATATTTCTCCTTTCATTGGTTTTATTATTTTCGCGTCGTCGTTCGCTTTCAAGATTCTCGCGGCGCGGCTTCGCCGCACCTCGGAATGGCAAAAAGTCTCGATTACGGCGCGTTAACTTATTTCCGCAAGGAAAACCGCGCTTTTCCGCCATTACGCATTACGGCGCGTTGCAAAATCGCTTCCGCAAGGAAAACCGCGCTTTTCCGCAGCGGGACTCAATTTGCGCGTGAGCGGCTCACCGAGGGGAAGTCGCGCGAAGTAAACTGAGGACACTTGAAATTTCGCGCGACGGGGGCGAGAAGCCCCAAATCTCACGAATTTTTTCTGTGTTCACCAACAGAAAAAATTGTGAACACATTTACTCCCATTCAATCGTAGACGGCGGTTTGCTGGTAATATCGTATACGATTTTATTGGCGTGCTTTACCTCGTTGGTAATGCGCGTGGAAATCCTTTCCAGCACGTCTGCGGGAATCCGCGCCCAGTCCGCCGTCATGGCGTCCACGCTGGTAACTGCGCGGAGCGCGATCACGTTTTCGTACGTGCGGAAATCGCCCTGCACGCCCACCGTTTTACAGTTTGTCATCACCGCAAAGTACTGCCATATTTCCCGCTGCAAGCCCGCTTTGGCGATCTCTTCGCGGAAGATAAAGTCCGCCTCGCGCAAGGTTTCCAGCTTTTGCTCGGTCACCTCGCCGATAATGCGAATGGCAAGCCCCGGACCGGGGAAGGGCTGGCGCTGCACCACGCTCTCGGGCAAGCCGAGCTCCGTGCCCACGCGGCGCACCTCGTCCTTAAACAGATCGCGCAGGGGCTCTAAAATTTCCTTAAAGTCCACCACGGACGGAAGACCGCCCACGTTATGGTGCGATTTGATTACCGCGCTTTCGCCCTTTCCGCTCTCGATCACGTCGGGATAAATGGTGCCCTGCACCAAAAAGTCGACGCTGCCGATTTTTTTCGCCTCTTTTTCGAACACCTTAATAAACTGCTTCCCGATAATTTTGCGCTTCTTTTCGGGGTCGAGCTTGCCTTTCAGCTTTTTTAAAAACAGCCCGCCCGCGTCGGCTTTTATCAGGTTCATGCCCAGCTGCCCTTGAAAGACGCGCATCACCTCTTCCGCCTCGCCCTTACGCAAAAGCCCGTGATCGACAAACACGCAGGTGAGCAAATTGCCCGCCGCCCTGTGCACGAGAGTCGCGGCAACGGCGGAATCGACCCCGCCCGACATAGCGCAGAGCACCTTTTTTCCGCCGATTTTTTCCTTTAATCGGGCGACCTGTTCGGATACGAAATTATGCATCGTCCAGTCGCCCTTCGCCTTGCAGACGCCGTACAAAAAGTTTTCGAGCAGCTTATTGCCGTACTGAGAATGAACGACCTCGGGATGAAACTGCACGCCGTAAATATTGCGGTGCAGATCGCCGAACACGGTTGCGGGACAGTCGGGAGTAGCGGCAAAAATCTCGAATCCTTCGGGGACGGCGGTCACGCGGTCGGTATGGCTCATCCAGCATACGCTCGTTTGCGGGATCCCTTCCGAAAGCGGACTGTCCTTACAAAACGAAAACTCGCGTTTCCCGTATTCGCTCGACGGCGCCGATTCCACCTTTCCGCCCAGCGTATGGGCGATCAGCTGACAGCCGTAACAGATCCCGAGCACGGGGATCCCCAAATCGAACACCGCCCTTTCAATCTGTGGAGATTTTTCGTCGTAAACGCTGTTCGGTCCGCCCGTAAAAATAATGCCCACGGGCGCATAGGCGCGGATCTCTTCCACGGTCATCGTGCACGGCTTTAAATCGCAATAAACTTTTAAGTCGCGCACGCGACGGGCGATCAGCTGATTGTACTGCCCGCCGAAGTCGAGGACGAGCACTCTTTCATGTTCCATAAATAATCCTTTATATTCTGTATGGTAAAAACGCCCTCGCGGGCGTTTTTTTGTTAATTTCTCGAAGTATAGTTGGGCGCTTCCTTGCTGATGGAAATATCGTGAGGGTGGCTTTCCAAAAGCCCTGCGTTGGTAATGCGGACAAACTCGGAATCCTTGCGCAGCTCCTCGATGTTTTTCTTTCCGCAATAGCCCATGCCCGAACGCAATCCGCCCTTCATCTGATAGATAATGTCGGATACGCTTCCGCGGTAAGGCACCCTGCCCTCCACGCCCTCGGGAACGAACTTTTGCGCATTCTCCTGAAAGTATCTGTCCTTAGAGCCCGCCGCCATCGCGGACAGCGAACCCATTCCGCGGTAAACCTTAAAGCTTCTGCCCTGATACAGCTCGATTTCTCCGGGGCTCTCGGTGGTGCCCGCGAGCATGGAGCCGATCATTACCGCGCTGCCGCCCGCCGCGAGCGCCTTTACGATATCGCCCGAATATTTGATTCCGCCGTCGGCAATAATGCGTTTGCCAAGCTTGTCCGCCGCTTCCGCGCAGTCCATCACCGCCGAAAGCTGAGGCATACCGATCCCCGCGACCACGCGGGTGGTGCAAATGGAACCGGGACCGATCCCGACCTTTACCACGTCCGCGCCCGCCTCGATCAGCGCCTTGGTCGCCGCCGCCGTGGCGACGTTCCCCGCGATAACCGAAAGTTCGGGGTATTTCTTTTTGATCTCGCTCACCTTTTGAAGCACCATTTTGGAATGTCCGTGCGCGGTATCCACCGCGATCACGTCCACCTTGGCTTCTACCAGTGCGGCAACGCGCTCCATCGTATTTGCGGCGGTCCCCACCGCCGCGCCCGCCAGCAGTCTGCCGTTTTTGTCGCGCGCCGAATTGGGGTACTGGATGCTCTTCTCGATGTCCTTAATGGTGATCAAACCTTTCAGATAGCCCTTCCCGTCGACGATGGGCAGCTTCTCGATGCGGTGCTTGCCCAAAATCTTCTGCGCGTCGGCAAGCGAAGTGCCCACGGGCGCGGTGACGAGATTGTCTTTGGTCATAATATTTTCGATCGGCTGATCGAAATTCGTTTCGAACCGCAGATCGCGATTGGTCAAAATGCCCACAAGCTTTCCGTTTTTGGTAATGGGCACGCCGCTGATACGGTAACGCGCCATCAGCGAAACCGCGTCGCGCACGAGCTGCTCGGGCTCCAAGAAAAAAGGATCGGTAATCACTCCGTGCTCCGAACGCTTTACTTTGTCGACCTCTTTCGCCTGCTCCTCGATCGTCATGTTCTTGTGGATAATGCCCATGCCGCCCTCTCTCGCCATGGCGATCGCAAGACGGCTTTCCGTCACCGTATCCATCGCGGCGGAAATAATGGGAATATTCAAAAGAATATCGTCCGTCAGCTTGGTACGCAAATCCACTTCGTGCGGCAACACGTCGGACGCCTGCGGGATCAGCAGCACGTCGTCGAACGTAAGACCCTCTTTCACAATTCTGCTCATTCGTTTTCGCTCCTTTCGTTTAATATCTTGTCAAAATTTTTGCACTGTTTTAAAATGTCCTCTATCTGCCCGTAAGCTTCGTTGCGTTCGTATTCGTCCGACTGCAATCGCTCGTAAATGTCCACGCAAAATTCCGCGTCGTGCGCCAAAGCGCTCTCTAAAGCAAGATAACGCACGGGAGAGTTTCCGCAATCGAGCGCGGGCGTCTGCGCGAACGCAAATTCGAACGCCTTCGCCTTAGCCTCCTCCGTCTTTGCCAAGCGGTAATACACGTTCGCCGCCGTGCCGCAGAGGTACCCGCGGTAAGAATAATTTTGAAAGGGAACCGAAACATCGCCGTCCTCGCCCGGCTTCCACTCCCTGCAAAACTCCTCGAACTCCGTTCTGCGTTCGGAGCCGTCCTCGCCGAACAGCTCCTCGAAACGACTGCGCGCGGTGCGGTTGTTCCCGTTCTCCACCGAAATTTCAAACGCGCGGACCAGATAGGAAAGCTTTTCCCCGCCTGCGGTGCTCGCATACGCCTGATAAGCGTAATCCCCGCTGATCCCGTCCAAGCCAAGCGAAGCGGTAAACTCCATCATGGCGACGGGTGCGGAAAACGAAACGATCCCGAAAATCGCTATTAAAAAAATCAGCGCGACGCCGAACGTGATAAAAGCCGTTTTAAAAATCAGTTTTTTCATAGATTCCATGTTCCGCAGGCGTTCCGTTCCGCCAAAAAGCCGTTATAAACGCCGTCGTTATCGTACTTAAGGATAATTTTAGATATTTTATCATATCTCCGCGGAAATTGCAACAATTTTTACAAAAAAGTCATGACGCACGCAGAAATTTCATATTCATAGACCATGAAAAAATATCTTTCGGTCCTGTTTATGACTCTTACACTGCTTCCCGCGCTCGCCGCCTGCGGCGGGTACGACTATACCAAACACCTTTCCGAGGTGCGCTCGGACCTGTTCTGCGCCGAAACGGAAGAATTCTCTTTGACGTTCGCCTGCATTTCGCGCGAATACCCCTACTCGCTCGACGGCATCGCCGCCCCCAAAAGCAACGTTGCGGAAATCACCATAATCCCCGCGCAGAAGTCCTCCGAGAACTTCACTGTAACCGTGCTCGGCGGCGAAAAGGAATGGGGCGGCGAAACCTCTTACCGCAACACGCGGGGCGACTATTTTTATTCGCAGGGCGTAAAGGAGTTTCCCGAGGGCAGCGTGTCTCTCCGCGTGCAATGGGGCGAAAACGTAAAGGAGATCGCCGCGACCTCGGTGAAGAACGAAAAGACGATCTCCCCCGAAAGCGCCTTAAAGCACGCGCTCGAAGCCGAACGCGACGCCGTAAAAAATTTAATGCAGAACGGCTGTTTTATGGGCGAATTTCACGTGCGCCTGCTCCGCAGAGACGCCAACTATTATTACGTGGGCATTGTCGACGGCAAGGGACACACCATTTCGCTTTTACTCGACAGCGAAACGGGCGAAACGCTCGCCCGCCGCGAAAGCGACTGAAACGGCTTGACAAATTTTTAAAATCGTATATACTAAGTTCCGTACCCATGCGGGTACGGAGTTTTTTATGAACAAACATTACAAACGGCTCTATCGGACGTGCGCGGTACTTGTCGCGGTCCTTTCGTTGCTCTTCGCGCTGGGCGCGGGGCTCCTGATTGCCGACGGCATTTCCGAAAATTACGCGCGGGTGCTTCCCTCCTATGCGCGGGAAGAGATCAACGAAATCGTATTCAAAGAGGAATGGTCGGAGGAGGATTACCGCACGCTGTATTTGCAGACGGGACTGGGCAAATCCGCGCTCGACTCCTATAAAGATCGGCGCGCCATGCTCCTCGCGTTTCAGGACGCCCTTTTTTACCGCGGCGAAGTCACTCACGTTCAGGTGAGCTTCACCACCAAACAGGACAAAATGCGGAGCTACTCCGCGCCTCTTATCGACTTGCAGCCGGGCGACGTGCTCGTGTCCTCTTCCTGCCACACGTACGGCTGGCGGAACGGACACGCCGCGCTTGCGGTAAGCCCCGTCACGCTGCTCGAATCCATGTCGCTCGGCACGCCCAGCCGACTTTCCACAAGCGGCGTCAACTGGTTCCGTTCGGCGTCCAACTTTATCGTGCTACGGTTAAAGCCCGAAGCGGTCCCCGAGGGAACGGACGTTATAAGCGAGGGCAAGCGCATTGCCGAGCTGGCGCGCGAAACGCTCGTGAACGTGCCCTATTCGCTGGTGGTGGGCGTCTTTACCAAAAAGGATCTGGGGCGGAACCCCAAAGCGACGCACTGCTCGCACCTCGTTTGGCAAGCCTTCCGCAACTGCGGATACGATATCGACGCGAACGGCGGAGGGATCTGCCTTGCCCGCGACATTTCCCGTTCCCCTCTCTTCGAGGTGGTGCAGGTTTACGGCTTCGACCCCGTAAAACTCTGGTAACTAAAATACAAAAGCTCCCCGCGCGCAATGCGTACGGGGAGCTTTTATTTCATTTTCCGTCATTTTGTCATTCAGAGGGAGTGAAACGACCGAAGGAATCTTGACGCAGCGTTATGCTTCCGTTTTTGCGACCGTCAGCGTTACCTTATCGCCGTTTACGTCCAGCGTTTTGGTAAAGCCCGCGCCCGCGCCCTCGGTAACGGATACGGCGAGCACGTCCTCTTTGAACGCCGCGTTTTTCAGCGCGCGCTCCGCCCGTCCCTCCGCGGTATAATACACTTTGATGCGGTCGGTCACCTCGAAGCCCGCTTCCTTTCTCATCGTCTGAATTTTGGAGACCAGCTCGCGCGCGCAGCCCTCGAACAGCAGCTCCTCGGTAAGCGCGGTATTCAGCGCCACGGTGATCCCCTTATCCGAAGCGGAAACGTATCCCTCCGCCGACTTGGTAAAAATTTGCAGATCCTCCTCGAAGAGCGTCACCTCGCCGCCGATATCCACCGTATAGCTTCCGCCGCCGCGCACCGCGCTCACCACCTCGTTTGCGTTGCAATTCGCCAAAAACTCGCCGATCGCCTTTAACTTTTTGCCGTATTTGGGACCGAGCGTCTTTAACTGCGGCTTCAACGTATAGCTCACCAGCGATTCCGCGCTGTTTGAATACGTAAGCTTTTTCACGTTCAGCTCGTCTAAAACGACGGCTTCGAGCTCCTGATCCAGCCCCAATTTGCGTTCGCTCGCCACCGCCATTTCGGCAAGCGGCTGGCGGTTTTTCACCGCGCCCGCGTTGCGCGCCGCTCTGCCCAGCACCACCACCTCGAGCACGTTCGCCATGCCCTCCTCCAGCTCGGGCAGGATCGCGCTTTCGTCGCAGACGGGGAACTCGCACAGATGCACCGACTTGGGCGCGTCTTTTTTGAACGCGGGAACAAGATTCAAATACATCATCTCCGCCATAAAGGGCGTATAGGGCGCAATCAGCTTGGCAAGCGTGACCAGCACGTGATAGAGCGTGGTATATGCCGCAGCCTTGTCCTCACTCATTGCGCAGCCCCAATAGCGGTCTCTTCCGCGGCGCACGTACCAATTGGAAAGCTCGTCGCAAAACTCCTGAATCTCGCGCGCGCTGTCCGTAACATTATACTCCGCCAGCCACGCGTCCGTCTTTTTAATTAAGGTGTTTAGCTTGGAAAGCACCCACTTGTCCATTAACGTGAGCTTGCACTTTTTCAGCTCGTACTTCGAAGGGTCGTAGCCGTCGATCTCGGCATAAAGCGTAAAGAACGCGTACGTATTCCACAGCGTACCCTGAAACTTGCGCTGCACCTCCGAAACCGCCTCCTCGCCGAAACGCGTGGGGATCCAGGGGAAGCTTCCCGTATAAAAATACCAGCGCACGGCGTCCGCGCCCTGCTTATCCAAAATGCTGTAAGGGTCCACCACGTTGCCCTTATGCTTGCTCATTTTTACGCCGTTGGCGTCGTTCACGTGCCCCAGCACGATACAGTTTTTAAAGGGCGCCTTTCCGAACAAAATCGTAGAGATCGCGAGCAGCGTATAAAACCAGCCGCGCGTCTGATCGACGGCTTCGGAAATGAAATCCGCGGGGAACGTCTTTTCGAACACGCTCTTGTTTTCGAACGGATAATGGTACTGCGCAAAGGGCATCGAACCCGAATCGAACCAGCAGTCGATCACCTCGGGCGTGCGCTTCATCTCTCCCCCGCACTTAGGACATTTGCAGGTAAGCCCGTCCACGTAAGGGCGGTGAAGCTCGGTATTTTCGGGGGCGCCGCACTTTTCACAAAGCTCCTTTTTCGAGCCGATCACCTCGAACGCGCCGCAGTCGCCGCACACCCAAACGGGCAGGGGCGTTCCCCAATAACGGTCGCGCGAAAGTCCCCAGTCGATCACGTTTTCGAGGAAGTTCCCCATGCGTCCGTCCTTGATCGTTTCGGGGATCCAGTTCACCGAGCGGTTGCACTTTATCAGCTCTTCCTTTACCGCCGTGGTGCGGATAAACCAGCTCGAACGTGCATAGTACATCAAGGGAGTGTCGCACCGCCAGCAATGCGGATAGTCGTGCTCGAACGGAAGCGCGCGGAACAGCTTCCCCTGCGCCTTTAACATTTCGAGGATAACCTTATCCGCCTTTTTCATAAACAAGCCCGCAAGCTCGGGGCAGCGCATGTCGAACTCGCCCTGCTCGTTCACCAGCGAGAGCACGGGAAGAGCGTAATTTTTGCCCACGTTATAGTCGTCCTGACCGAATGCGGGAGCGATATGCACCACGCCCGTGCCGTCCGTCAAGGTAACGTATGCGTCGCATACTACTTCGTAAACGCGCTTCCAGTCGTTTTTACTCGCCTGTAAATCGCCCTGCGCATACGAAAACAACGGTTCGTAAGCCGTTCCCTCGTACTCCTTGCCCGTCTTGCGCTCGATCACGCGGAACTCTTCGAAGAACTTACCAACCAGCGCTTCCGCCAGAATGTAGCGCGCGCCGTCTGCCTCGATCTCCACGTAATCCTCTGCGGGATTCATGCAGAGCGCCACATTGGAAGGGAGCGTCCAAGGCGTCGTCGTCCAGGCTAGAATAAAGGTGTTTTCTTTCCCCTTCACGCGGAAACGCGCCACGGCGGAGGTCTCCTTTACCGTTTTATAGCCCTGCGCCACCTCGTGCGAGGATATCGCCGTCCCGCAACGCGGGCAGTAGGGCACAATTTTATGCCCCTTGTACAGTAAACCTTTTTTATGAATTTCTTTCAGCGCCCACCACTCGGATTCGATATAATCGTCATGATAGGTCACGTAGGGGTTTTCCATGTCCACCCAATAGCCCACGCGGTCGCTCATCTTTTCCCATTCGCTCTGATACTTCCAAACCGATTTACGGCACTGCTCGTTAAAGGGCGCGATGCCGTATTCTTCGATCCCCTTTTTGCCGTTTAAACCGAGCGTTTTTTCCACTTCGAGCTCCACGGGAAGTCCCTGCGTATCCCAGCCCGCCTTTCTTAAAACGTGCTTACCCTTCATCGTCTGGTAGCGGGGCACCACGTCCTTCATGGCGCGCGTTAAAATATGCCCGACGTGCGGCTTTCCGTTCGCCGTGGGCGGACCGTCGAAAAAGGAGAACTCCTCCCCGCCCTCGTTCTTTTGCACCGATTGCTCGAAAATCCCGTTCTCCTTCCAATACGCGATAATTTCCTTTTCACGTTCCACGAAATTGAGCGAAGTTTCTACCTTCTTGTACATTTCAATGCCCTCCCGAATAAAAATAAAACCCCCGCGTTTCGGAATACGCGAAGGTATTTTAACCACCAAAACAAACAATCATTTGCCGCGAAGATAACGGACCGCGAACCCGTGCGGAGTTACTGCAATTTCCCCCCGCAGGCTGAAAGGTGATACCCGCAAAAGTCCGACTGCCTCTTCTCAGCTTATGAGGCTCTCTGTAAGTCTACCGTTCTGCGGACGCGTCCTTTGTAAACGCCTTTTAATATGAAGTTGTTTTTATTATAACAAAGTACAATATAAAAGTAAAGCGTTTTGCACAAAAAAAACGCAAGCGATTCTAACCGAAAAGCCCTTTCCTCGGACGGATCCGCGTCACCGTAAAGCCAGCCTCCGCCAAACAAGCAGATAAGTCCTCGTCGCACAGCTCGCTTTCGACGAAAACGAAGCCCTTCTTTACGTTCGCACGCGCGCCCGTAACGCCGTTTAAAAGCCGCAGCTTTCGTTCCGCCCTCTCTCCGCAGCGCTTGCAGCACATTCCTTCCACTTCCAAAACTTTTTTCATGGTTCTATTATATCGCTTATATCGCAAAAAGTAAACCGAAAATCGCCACTCTACCGTGAGTAGAGCGGGAATTTTTTTCGGTAGAGTCCAATTTTTAAAGCATAGACTACTTCCCCCGTTTGAAAGCTTGAAAACGGGCATATAATATGTTATGCTATTTATGTAAAATTTTGGAATCGCCGAAAAAAGACGGCTATCTTTCTGCAAGAGGTGAATGAGATGAATAACTTTGATATTTATGTAGATTCTTCGGCAAACCTTCCGGACGATTTACGTATCAAAAACGACATACACATGATATCTTACCGCATTACGGTAAACGGAAAAGAACGGCTCTGCTTCGAAGAAACCCGCCCCTTTACCGATTCGGCAAAGGCGTTTTACGCCGAAGTTCGAGCGGGCGCGGACGTAAAATCTTCGCTGGTCAGCGAAGATAACTTTATCGAAGCCGTAACCCCTTCTTTGCAGAACGGAAAGGACGTTTTAATTTTAACGATCGCATCGGGCATCAGCGGAACGCACCAGCAGGCGCTGAAAGCGCAAGCGGCGTTAAAAGAGGCTTTCCCCGACCGCACCGTTATCGTAAAGGACAGCGCGAACGCCTCCATGGGCGAGGGCTTGCTGGCGCTGAAAGTCGCCGCCCTGCGCGAAATGGGCGAGAGTCTAGAAGCCTGTGCGAAATGGCTGGACGACAATATCTATAAACTGAACAGCTACGTGACGGTAGACGAGCTGAAATATATGAGAAAGAGCGGCAGAATTTCCATGCCCCTCGCCATTGCGGGAACGCTGTTAAACATTAAACCCGTATTGAAGGCGGACGGCGGCGAAGTTCCCAAGCTGGTATTCAGCGGAAAGGAACGCGGACGGAAAAAGGCGATTTCCGCGCTTGCTGCGGCGTATGCCGAACGCGCCAATCCGTTAAACCAGACGGTAGCCATTACCCATGCCGACTGCGAGGAAGAAGCCCTCGCGCTTGCCGAAACCATAAAATCCATGGGCGCAACAGACGTCATTATGGAATATTACGATTTGTGCACGGGCGCCCATATCGGACCGGGAACGATCGCCCTCTTCTTTATGGGAAAGGACCGCAGAGACTAAGCTTTCCCCCATTTACTAAACGAAATAAAAAACAAACATCCACCCGTATCGTCGGTGGATGTTTGTTTTTTTATAAACCTACGTTATTGAAAGTGGGCGCCGTCGTCGTCGATGACGATGATTTGCGGCTGTTGGGGTTGCATGGGCTGAGGAGCAGGCTGCGCGTAGCTTTGCTGTCCCG
>CAJUOP010000031.1 GCA_910588465.1 uncultured Christensenellaceae bacterium
GGCGGAGGTCTTGTCCGCAAGCTTGTTTAAATTGGCGCGGTACTCCTCGGGAGAAACCGCCCGCCCCGTCTGCGCGGGAGCGTCGAACTGCCGCCACACGTCGTTAAAGCCGATACACAGCACCACCGTATCGGGCTCGAACGCCGTCACGTCCGAATCCCAGCGCGAAAGCAGGTCGCGGGTGGTGTTCCCGCTGATCCCCATATTGACGGTACGGAGCAGCAGCTCGGGATAGTCCACCGCCAGATGCACCGCGATCTGGCGAACGTAGCCGTTACCGAGTCCGTTTACCCCCACGCTCTCGCCCACGGGATAATCGCGCCCGTCGTCGGTCACCGAATCGCCCGCAAAAACAATCCTTTCGCCCTTGTTAAAAATCATATATTTCTCCGAAAATGCGCAGCGGCACGGACAAAACCGCGCCGCAAGCCTATATTATGCCACACATAATACTTCGCAAAAATTATTTTTCGTATCCGTTAGGATTATTTTTCTGCCAATTCCACTGATCGGCGCACATTTTATCCAAATCATACTCCGCCTTCCAGCCGAGCTCTTTTTCCGCCTTGGCGCTGGTCGCGTAGCACGCGGGAATATCCCCCGCCCTTCTCGGCTTGATCTCGTAGGGCAGCTCCTTGCCGCAAGCCTTCGAGAACGCACGGATCATATCGAGCACGCTGTACCCGTTTCCCGTGCCGAGGTTATAAATATGCACCCCCGCCTTCTTTAAGCCCTTGATCGCAGCCACGTGTCCGCGCGCCAGATCGACGACGTGGATATAGTCGCGCACGCCTGTTCCGTCCGGCGTGGGATAGTCGTTCCCGAACACGCCGATTTTTTGCAGCTTGCCCGTAGCCACCTGCGCCACGTACGGCATCAAGTTATTGGGAATCCCCTTAGGATCCTCTCCGATCAGCCCGCTTTCGTGCGCGCCCACGGGATTGAAATAACGAAGCAGCGCGATATTCCACTCGTTGTCGGACACCCAGACGTCCTTTAAAATATTCTCCTGCATCAGCTTGGTCGTACCGTAAGGATTGGTCGTGGACAGGCTGCACTCTTCGTCGAGCGGAAGCCGTTCGGGATCGCCGTAAACGGTCGCGGAAGAGGAAAAAATCAAATTCTTCACGCCAAATTCCCGCATAACTTCGAGCAGTACAAGGGTGGAAATCAAGTTATTGTCGTAATATTCGATGGGCTTCGCCACGCTTTCACCCACCGCCTTTAAGCCCGCAAAGTGAATGACCCAGTCGATTTTATGCTCCGTAAAAATGTTCCGCATCGCCTCGCGGTCTCTCACGTCCACGGGATAGAACGCCGCCTTTTTCCCCGTGATCTTCTCCACGCGGCGAAGTCCCTCTTCACTCGCATTACACAGATTGTCGGCGACGATCACGCCAAAGCCGTCGTTCAAAAGCTCTAAAACCGTATGCGAACCGATATAGCCCGCGCCGCCCGTTACAAGTACGTTCATAATTTTACTCCTTTCCTTTTTTATCACAAATATCATACTCGTTTTTTTCTGAAAATGCAAGCAACATTTTGTCGAGTTTCAGACATTTATTGACCTTTTCGCCCCGAAACGCCCCGCTTCGACAAAAAATCAAACGCTAACGTCGCCCTTGGCGCCCAGCAAGGTTTTGTGGCGGTCGAGCACGGGCATGATCTCGCGCCCGATAAACTCCTCCGTCTGGCGCGGCGCGCGCCCCACGAACTTTTTCATGTCGAGAATTTCATCCAGCCGACCGTGCACGACCTTGAAGGTGTCGTCCGCACGGATCAGGTCGATCAGGTCGTTTTCGCGCCCCTCCTGTTTTACGTGCTTGCCCGCTTCCATGGAGAGCACTCTGATCCGTTCGTGCAGCTCCTGTCTGTCCTGCCCCGCCTTCACGCACTCCATAATAATGTTTTCCGTCGCCATGAACGGAAGTTCGGCGGCAACCCGACGAGCGATCACCTTGTCGTACACGACCAGGTTTTCCGCCACGTTCATATATATGTTGAGGATCGCGTCCACCGTTAAAAACGCCTGCGCGTTGACGATACGGCGGTTTGCCGAATCGTCCAAAGAGCGCTCGAACCACTGCGTGGACGCCGTTACGGCAGAGTTGAGCGGAAGCGTAAGCATATAGCGCGCCAGAGAGCCCATCCGTTCCGACCGCATGGGATTGCGCTTGTACGCCATGGCGGACGATCCGATCTGGCTCTTTTCGAAGGGCTCTTCGATCTCCTTCATGTTCTGCAAAATGCGGATTTCGTTGGAAAATTTATAGGCGCTCTGGGCGATTTGCGACAACACGCACAAAACGTTATAGTCGAACTTGCGCGGATAAGTCTGCCCCGTGACGCCGTAAATGCGGTCATAGCCGAGCTTGCTCACGACTTTCTTTTCCAGCTCTTTCACCTTTTCCTCGTCGCCGTCGAACAAATCGAGGAAGCTCGCCTGCGTGCCCGTCGTTCCCTTAACCCCGCGCAGCTTGATATGCGAATACAGATTGACGAGGTTTTCGTAATCCATCAGTAAATCCTGCAGCCACAGCGTGGCGCGCTTGCCCACCGTGGTGAGCTGGGCAGGCTGCAGATGCGTATATCCGAGCGTCGGAACGTCCTTGTATTTCAACGCGAAGTTTTTCAGCTTCTCCATGACGTTCACAAGCTTGGTAAGCAGAATATCCAGCCCGTCGCGAATGATCATGATTTCGGAATTGCAGTCGACAAAGCAGCTGGTCGCCCCCAAATGAATAATGGGTTTTGCCGACGGCGCCGCGTCGCCGTACGCCTTGACGTGCGCCATTACGTCGTGCCGCACCTCGCGCTCGTACTGCTCCGCCTTGCGATAGTCGATATCGTCGACGTGCGCTTTCAGTTCGTCTACCTGCGCCTGCGTGATCGCCAGCCCGAGCTCCATTTCGGACTCCGCAAGAGCGACCCAAAGCCTTCTCCAAAGACGGAAGCGCTTTTCGTCGCCGAAGTTTTCCTGCATTTCACGGCTGGCGTAACGGGTGTTTAAGGGGTTTTCATAGTATAGTTTGTCTGACATAGTACTCTCCTAAATGCGCTCTGGCGCGGGATATTCGACCCCGAACGTCTCTGCGGTCACGTTTTTCATCTTTTGCTCGGTTACGGGACGGTCGCCGCGCGAGGTCTTTACGGACGCGATCTCGTCCACCGTCTCCATGCCCTCGATCACTTTTCCGAACGCCGCATAGCTGCCGTCGAGATAGCTTGCGGCGGCGTGCATCACGAAGAACTGGGAGCCCGCCGAGTCCGGGTGCATGGCACGCGCCATGGAAAGCACTCCGCGCTCGTGTTTCAGCGGATTCTTTACGCCGTTTTCCAAAAACTCCCCCTTTACGTGATACCCGGGTCCGCCCGTACCGCTCCCGTTGGGATCTCCGCCCTGAATCATAAACCCTTTGATAACGCGGTGAAAGATAAGCCCGTTATAAAAGCCCTTGTTTACCAGATATAAAAAGTTGTTTACCGTATTGGGCGCGACCTCGGGATAGAGCTCCGCGCGAAAGGTTATGCCGTTTTCCATCTCGAACGTTACGACAGGATTTTTCATTTTTCTTCTCCGAATTTTATAATTTCCGTTCCCGACTCCTCAAACAGCCGCAAAGAGAATTCGTCGGGGTAACCCTCTTTGTATATCACGCGCCTGATCCCCGCGTTGATAATCATTTTCGCGCAGATCACGCATGGCTGGTGCGTGCAGTAAAGCGTTGCGCCGTTAATATTGATGCCGTAGCGCGCCGCCTGAATGATCGCGTTTTGCTCCGCGTGCGCCGCATAACAAATTTCCGCGTGCGTGCCGCTGGGAACGTTGTTTTTTTCGCGCAGACATTCCCCGCGCTCCATACAGGAGGAAATCCCCACAGGCGCGCCGTTGTAACCCGTCGTCATTACGCGGTTGTCCTTTACGATCACCGCGCCCACCTTGCGGCGAAAGCAGCTTGCCCAGCCGCCCACCGTTTCGGTGAGCTCCATAAACCTCTCGTCCCATTTATCCATCGTACACCTCGTTTCTTTGATTATACCACAATCGGTTTGCCCTTGTCAATGCTTCGAAAAATACAAATAAAAATATTTCCCGTTTTCGGAAAAAATTTCCTGAAACTTGTTTGAGCCGCGCGGGAATGTGTTTATAATATATAGGAAAATCAGCAGAGCTGAAAAATAATCATTTCCGGAGGTCAGTTATGAATATCAAACCTTTATTCGATAAGGTAGTCGTAGAAGCGGTTACCGTCGAAGAAAAAACGAAAAGCGGGTTCTTTCTCCCCTCTTCCGCACAGGAAAAACCGCAAACCTGCGTTGTGGTTGCGGTCGGTCCCGGCGGAGTGGTAGACGGCAAGGAAGTTACCATGCAGGTAAAAACGGGAGACAAGGTTCTCTGCTCCAAATACGCGGGAACGGATTTCAAGGTGGACGGAAAAGAGTTTACCATTATTAAGCAGAGCGATATTCTGGCAATCGTAGAATAATTTTAAGGAGAACAAAAATCATGGCGAAACAGATCAAATACGGAGACGAAGCAAGAAAGGCATTGGAAACGGGCGTAAACACGCTTGCGGACACGGTAAAAATTACCTTGGGACCCAAGGGCAGAAACGTAGTGCTCGATAAAAAATTCGGCGCTCCCCTCATCACCAATGACGGAGTGACGATCGCAAAGGAGATCGAGCTGCCCGACCCCTTCGAAAACATGGGCGCACAGCTTGTAAGAGAGGTTTCCACCAAGACGAACGACGTTGCGGGCGACGGAACGACCACCGCGGTGCTTCTTGCGCAGGCGATGATCCGCGAGGGACTGAAAAACCTTGCCGCAGGCGCCAACCCCATTATTTTAAGAAAGGGTATGGACAAGGCGGTGCAGGCAGCCGTAAAGCAGATTCAGTCTATTTCTAAAACGGTAGACGGCAAAAAGGCGATTTCGCAGGTAGCGGCGATTTCCGCGGGCGATGAAACGGTCGGATCCCTCATTGCAAAGGCGATGGAGATCGTCGGCAAAGACGGCGTGATCACCGTAGAAGAAGGAAAGTCTATGACGACCGAGCTTACCACCGTGGAAGGAATGCAGTTCGACAGAGGCTACGCTTCCGCCTATATGGTAACCAACACCGATAAGATGGAAGCCGTGCTCGACTCCCCTTACATTCTGATTACCGACAAGAAAATTTCCGCTTTGCAGGAGATTCTTCCCGTACTCGAGCCCCTCGCTCAGCAGGGCGCAAGACTGCTGATCATTGCCGAGGACGTCGAGGGAGACGCGCTCGCCGCGCTCATCGTAAACAAGCTGAAAGGCGTGTTCAACTGCGTTGCAGTGAAAGCCCCCGGCTTCGGCGACAGAAGAAAGGAAATGTTGCAGGATATCGCCGTTTTAACGGGCGGCACCGTGATCTCTTCCGACCTCGGCTACGAGTTGAAAGACGTTACGACCGATATGCTGGGGAAAGCGAATCAGGTTAAGGTTGACAAGGATAACACCACCATTATCGACGGTGCGGGTAACAAGAAAGACATTAAGGAACGCGTGGCGTCCATTAAGGCGCAGATCGAGGCGACGACCTCCGATTACGACAAAGAAAAGCTGCAGGAACGCCTTGCCAAGCTTGCGGGCGGCGTGGCGGTGATCAACGTAGGCGCGGCGACCGAAGTGGAAATGAAAGAAAAGAAGCTGCGCATCGACGACGCGCTCGCAGCGACCCGCGCGGCGGTGGAAGAAGGCTACGTGCCCGGCGGCGGAAGCGCGCTCCTTTCCTGCGTGCCCGTTCTGCAAAAGCTTGTAAACACCCTTTCGGGCGACGAAAAGACGGGCGCCGCGATTATTTTGAAAGCGTGCGAGGAACCCGTCCGTCAAATCGCAAAGAATGCGGGCGTCGACGGCTCGGTCGTAGTGGATAAGATCCTTACGCAGAACCAGCCCAACTACGGCTTCGACGCACTGAAAAACGTGTATGCGGATATGGTGGAAAGCGGAATTATCGACCCCACGAAGGTGACCCGCTCCGTATTGCAGAACGCGGCTTCGGTCGCCTCTACCCTGCTCACCACGGAATCGGTCGTTACCGATATCCCCACCCCTCCCGCTCCTCCCGCACCGATGGGCGGCGGCATGGACGGAATGTATTAAGAAAAATTCAAACAGGAGCTTATCCGAACGGATAAGCTCCTGTTTTTACTTTAAACTTTATTTTCGGTAGACCTTCATAAAATGGCGGGAACGGCGCTTTTTTTCGGGCGGCAGCTGCATATAATCGCCGAAGCAATTCGTAAGCACCTGATCCCAATCGCGCACGGCAAGATATTTTTTGCCCTCGAACTCCACTTCGCAATATTCCCGATACACTTCCACGGGCACCGCCTCTTTGGGCGGCGCAAAGTTGTGCTGCGCGCAATATTTGGAGGTTTCGAAGGGATATCGCGCGGCAAACTCGTTCATTTTACGCACCGCGCGCGTTCGTCCGACAAACAGAATAAACAGCGGATAAAACCAAAATCCGATAATGTAGGCGATAAATCCCCACCACCTGTCCATGGTATACCATTGACAGATGCCCGCAAGGACCACCCATTTGCGCTCCTGTTTAAATTGCTTTTCGCGCTCCTTCACGTCGTCCGCCACGCCGTCGACGGGGAAAATATCCAAAAACAGATATTTCACTTCGATATGGTTGGGGCAATGAATGGGATAGCGCTTGTCCATAAGCTTAGTAAACGAATAGTAGGTACCCTTTCCCCTGTCCTTGGAAATGCAGAAATGCTCGCCGAGCGCGCCGTTTTTCGCAAGCTCGAGGAACTTTTCGTAGTCGGGACGGGGCATATTGACGTCCGCGTCGTCGTCCCACGGAATAAAGCCCTTATGGCGCACCGCGCCCAACAGCGTTCCGTATGAGAGCGAATAGTTTAAATTGTGTTCGCGGCAGATCCTGTCGAACTCGTCCAGCAGTCCGATAAGCGCTTGGTGGATCTCTTCCAAATGCAATCTTTTCATGTTCAGCCTCTTTTTTTACGCAAAAAAAGCGCGAAGCGATCCCCCCGCACGGGGATTCGCTTCACGCTTTTTCCTGTAATATTTTAAATTATTTTCCGACGCGCATACGGAGATAAGCGACGATTTGCGCGACGCTATCCCTTGGCAGGAAGTCCGGTAGTCGTACCCCCCCCGCGATTTTCCGACCGTATTCATACGGAGCCGCTCTTGCAAAATCCGTCTTGCTTCCTTCACTCGTTTCATGGCATAACAGCCGTACGGTTTAAAAAATTCCGCGTTCGCGCGCTCCTGCGTGACCGCGCGCTCGCGCACGGCAAAGGGCACGCCCGTTTTTGCCGCTTCCGTCACGGCGCCCGAACCGCCCCTGCAAAACACGAAATCCGCCGCGGCATACAGCACGGACAGCTCTTGCGTAAAGCCCAAAACCGTAACGTTTTCATATCCGCGGGCGCAGACGAATTTTTCCGCGCGGCGGCGCAGCCTTTCGTTTCTTCCGCATACAACGAAAAGGCGCACGGTTTTTTCCTGTGCGTCGACGGTCGCCGTATGCGCGATAAGTCCCCTGACGTTTCCCACGCCGAGTCCGCCGTTTACCGAAACGACAACAAATTCCTGTTCCGCGATCCCGAGCTCGGCACGCGCAGCCGCTTTGGAAACGCCGTGCTCGAATTCCCTGCGCACGGGGAGACCGAAAGGCAGCAGCTGCTCTTCCCGAAATCCGCGCGCAAGCATCTGCGAATGAAGCTTTGCGTGCGGCGTAAACACGCCGTCGCAAAGAACGCTGCCCTGCCAGTACGGACAAACGACGTAATCGGTGAGCACCGAATAAATTCTGCCGCGGTAACGGTTATGAATTTTTAAATAACAAAAAACGTTGCTCGCGTAAGGGTGCGTGCAAATCACCGCGTCCGGAGCAAATGCGGCGGCAACGCGCTCCATCTCGTCAAGCGCAGGTCTTACGCCCTCCATCGCCGCGCCGCGGTAACGGCGGGCGGGATTTATTTTGCGCAGGCGGTCCCAAATCGCCGAATATAAATTCGGAATATACTTCGCCGCGAGCAGATACCCTTTCCCCAGCCTGTCACGCTTGCCGAGGTGCGCGTAAAGATTTACGGTTTTCACCTCGTCGCGCGCGTCGAAGCCCTCCGCGATGCTGCGCGCAATGGCGTTGTGCCCCTCGCCGCAGGTCATTGTTACGATTAAAATCTTCATAGGCAAAGAAAAAATGCGCGCGTGCCTGCGCGCATTTGATTTTTTCCTTATTTATTTCTTTTTGCCGAGCAATCTTTGCACAAAGGGAGGCAATTTTTTATCCACGATCTCGTCGTCCTCTTCGGGCTCCGCGACGGACTCCTCCGCGCGGGGTTGCGGCGCGGGCGCGCTCTGAACGGGCGCCGCCTGCGGCGCCGCAGGCGCCTGATATACGGGCGGAACGACGGGAGCGGCGGGTTGAGGCGCCGCGGGAGCGGGCTGAGCGGGAGCATAAGGCATACGGAACACGTCCGTAGTGGGACGGGCGGCAGCCTCCGCGCGCGCTTCCTCTACCGACGGGAAGCCCGTTGCGATTACCGTTACCTGCACTTCGTCGCACATATTCTCGTCGATGCAGGCGCCGAAAATGATATTCGCCGAGAAATCGACCACGCTGTGCACGAGCCCCACCGCAGTGTCCACCTCGTTCAACGTTAAATCGTTTCCACCCACGATATTGATGATCACGCCCGAAGCGCCCTCAATGGTCGTTTCGAGCAAGGGGCAGTTTACGGCAAGGCGGACGGCTTCCACGATTCTGTTTTCGCCCTTCGCCACGCCCACGCCCATGTGCGCGAGCCCCTTGTCCTTTAAAATCGTTCTCACGTCCGCAAAATCGAGGTTGATCAGTGCGGGCGTCACAATTAAATCGGCAATTCCGCGAATCCCCTGGCGGAGCACGTCGTCCGCCACGCGGAGCGATTCCTGGAATGTCGCGTTCTTGGGCACGACCTCCTTTATTTTCTCGTTGGGAATGATAATGAGCGTATCCACGTATTTGCGGATATTGTCGATGCCCTTTATGGCGTTCTCGCGGCGGCGTCTGCCCTCGAAATTAAAGGGTTCGGTAATGACCGCCACGGTTAAAATTCCCTTATCCTTGGCAAGCTTTGCAATGACGGGAGCCGCGCCCGTTCCCGTTCCGCCCCCCATGCCCGCCGTGATGAACAGCAAATCCGTTCCCTCGATGGCGCGCGAAAGCTCGTCCTTGCTCTCCTCCGCAGCCTCTCTGCCGATCTCGGGCTCCGCGCCCGCGCCCAAGCCCTTGGTGCGCTGCGCTCCGATCTGAATTTTGACGGGAGCAAGATTGCACGCGAGAATCTGCGCGTCGGTATTCACCGCCACGTATTCCGCGCTGGTGATGTTCGCCTCCATCATGCGGTTGATCGCGTTGTTTCCTGCGCCGCCCACGCCGATGACGCGGATGGTCGCCTTTCCGTTGTTGGGCGGAAGCTTCACCGCGGGAGCGGTCGATTTTTCGAACAGTCCGCCTTCATAAGATTTATTGTCGTCAAATAACATTGCCTTAACCTCCGATTCCGTTGATAAAACGATATAAGATTCCGCTTTTGCGGTTGTCCTCGTAAGCCATGTCCATCAGCGCGATGCGCGAGCTCATGGACGGTCTGTTATAATAGGGCAAATCGGGCACGACCAGCTCGCACACACGGTTCAGCCGCTTGGACACGTGGTCGAACGCGCCGCGCACGTCGGACAGTCCGTCGCCCGAAACGTAGAGCGGCTTATAATCGAGCTCCCCGCCCGAGCACTCCTCCAAAAAGCCGCCGACCGCCTCGCAGATCATATCCAGCCCGCAGGTCACCGCGTCGATCAGCTTGGCGAGCGAAATTTTGTAAGACGTTCCGCGGAACGTGAATTCCATTTCCCCGTCCGTGTCCTTGGAATACAGATTCGCCTTGCCGAGAAGCGCGGTCGCCGCTTCGTACGGCAGCGAAAACTCCTCCATCAGCTTGACGATCACCTGTCCCTTGCCCGTCCAGAATGTACGCTGCGCCAAAACGCCGTTCCCCAACAGCACGCACACCGTGGAGGAAAGATAGTCTACGTCGAGAAAAGCCGCGCACTCGTCCCGCGTTTCGGAGGGAATGAGATACGCCGCCATGGCGAACTGCGTAGGAAGAAAGCGAAGCGCGATTTTGCTCTGCGCGAAAATCCGCTCCATCGTCTCCGCAAAATATCGGCTGCAATAAAAATAAGAGAGCACGCCCGAAAGCCCCGCGGAAACGATCCCCAACGGGTCCACCGTGCGGCGGTTGTCCGCAGTGACGTAAATCATGCTGGTCGCACGGATAAAGCGGTGATCCTTTAACGGTTTTTTCCCGCTTTCGAACAGCTGGGAAATTTCCTTTTGCGTGATCTTCTTCTTTTTGGGAAAGCCGATCTCCTGTTCCTTGGGCACGACCTCCGTAAACTCGCCCGGCACGCCGATAAACAGCGTACGGATCCGCTCGCCGCAAATCTGCTCCACGGCGGAAAGCGCGCGGAAAATCGCAGAGGAGAGATTTTCTTCGCTGTAAAATTTGCCGTTTTCGTATCCGTCGTAAGATTCCGTTTTGCTGGCCTTAAACACAAACGTGTTGTTCACGCCCCGCTCGCCGAGAAATACCGCCACTTCGGAAGAGCGGACGTCTAAAACCGCTACGCTTTTGCGTCCCATGAATTCGAGCCCTCTTTCTTGTGTTCTGTTAACGTATAACAGACATTATTATAACAAACCGCACCCGTTCTGTCAAGGACTTATAGGTAATTTTCCGCGCTTGCAGCAAAAAAAGCGCCCCGCACGCGGAACGCCTTTGAAATTGATATGAAATTATTCCCCGTAGATACGGTCGGAATACTCCGTTTTGATATCGCCGCCTGCGTCGGCGACCGTAATCCTGCCGCAAATCCGTTCGCCGTCTTTCAGCGAAAGATACTTTTCGAGCGCGGCGCGCGTCTTTTCCGCCGTCTTTTCGGAGGGGTTCAGCAAGTCTATTTTTACCCCCTCGCGCATCACGAAGCAGAACAGATCGTTCTTTAAATCGGACGCGGGGCGTTCCAAGCGGATCCCGAGCACATTTGCCCGAGGCGCCGTAAACGTTTTATCGAGCACGGAAAACACCTCAGCAAGCCGTTCGGCATACTGCCCTTCCGTTTTTCCCTCCGCCGATACGGAGAAAGAAAATCCGTCGAGCAGGATATTCTCTCCGCCCGTGCGGTTCGCGTTTTCGTCCTTATCATAAAGGAAGTTGCCCGCCTCGTCCAAAACGGCGTATTTGCCGTCCGCGCTTCTGAAGGCGTACGTTTCCCTGCGCTCGCTCAGCTTTATCTCCACCGTATGCGGGAACTTTTTATGAAACCCGTCCAGACGGAAGCCGGGATATTTGCTCACCGTTTCCTCCACGTCCGACTGTTTTAAAAACGTGGTGCTCTTGCCCACGAAGCCGTCCAGCTCCTCTTTGAGCAAAACCGCCTCCCGCTCTCCCGTTTCGGAAAACGCATAAAAGGCGACGTCCATATACGACACGGTAAATACGAGATTGAGCCCCGCCGCGACCACGGCGAGGAGCAATACGAACGCAACCGCCGTTGCAATGATTGCTCTTTTTTTCATCTGTAACCCCCGCGGGGCTACGTGCGCACGCGCCTGATGTCCGCCCCGAGTTTTTTCAGTTTTTCCTGCAAATGCGCATAGCCTCTGTCGATATGCGACAAATCGTGCACTTCCGAAACGCCCTCCGCGCCGAGCGCGGCAAGCACCAGCGCCGCCCCGCCCCGCAAATCGCCCGCGACCAGCGTAGCGCCGTGCAGACGCTTTACGCCGCGCACCACGGCGTGACGGTCCTTTACCTCGATATCCGCGCCCATCTTCTGCAATTCGGGCACGTATTTAAAGCGCGTCTCGAACAGATTTTCCGAAACGAGCGAACAGCCCTCGCAGGTAGCGTTCAGCGCCGTCGCCTGCGCCTGCAAGTCGGTGGGGAATCCGGGGAAAGGCAGCGTTTCGATCCGACGGTTACATTTTAACCGCCCCGCGCTTTCCAACCTTATTTTATCATTATTGATATGTATTTTGCAACCGTTTTCACGCAATTTATGCAAAAGTATTCCCAAAGCCTCGGGTTTTACGCCCGCAACCTCCACTTCTCCCCCGCAAATTGCGCCCGCGATCAAATACGTGCCCGCCTCGATCCTGTCTTTAATGGGCAGATACGTAACGCCGCTCAGCGTTTTTACCCCTTCGATCTGTATGACGTCCGTGCCCGCCCCGCGCACGCGCGCGCCCATGGCGTTTAAGAAATTTTGCAGATCGACGATTTCGGGCTCCTTCGCCGCGCCCTGCAGCACCGTCGTCCCCTCCGCCTTCACCGCCGCGAGCATTATGTTTTCGGTTGCTCCCACGCTGGGAAAATCCAGAGAAATTTCGGCGCCGCGCAAGACGTCGCAACGGCAGAATATGTAACCGTCGCGTTCGGTGATCTCCACCCCGAGCCGCTTTAACGCATTCAGATGCAAGTCGATGGGACGGAGCCCGATATCGCACCCGCCAGGAT
>CAJUOP010000032.1 GCA_910588465.1 uncultured Christensenellaceae bacterium
GTATAAGAGTTTTTCCCCCACGTTACCGTGCCGTTTTCAGCCGATTCGCGGATGATAACACTTTTGCCCGCAACGCCGAGCGCCGCTAACAACGTCTTGCCGTAGCGGAATCCTTCGACCTGCGCAGAAACGCCCGTTTCGCCCCAAGCGAGATTGTCGCGGAACCCTGCCTGTACGACCGTACCACCCGCTGGGAAGAGATTTGCGTCGTCCTTCCAATCACGCAACCTTTTTACGCTGTAATCGTTCGAGCCTAAATAAGTTTCCATTGCGCCCGTTGTCGCATTATATTGAAGTACAAAGTAAAGTCCGTTGCCGAACAGCGCCTTCGAATATTCGTTGGAACTTACTTGCGCCGTAAACGGATTGCAGATTTTTTCTTCCCAGCCGAAGTCGGTGCGGATCGTCAGCCAATTGTCGTTTCCGACGTTTTTGATCCAAATATCCGTCCAATGCGTCGTCGGTTTGCCGTTTGCGTCTTCCACCGTCATATACATACCGAAGGAAACCTCGCCGCCCCTTAATAGTTTGGCTCTATCCTCTGCGCTGAGCTTAATTTTTGCCGCAAGGAAAGCGTCGCCCGCTTCATTGATGCGGATGGAATAATCTTCGTTGATGGAGCTGTGATAGACAAAGCTGCCCGTAGAAAGATCGATGACGGAAGGATCGAGTTTCTTGCCGCCGATAAACACGTTTTCCACGTCAAGTTTCTTTTCCGCCGTCGAAACGACTGAATAGCTGCCAAGCTCGACGTTCTTGCCGAAGACGTTTGCCGTGACAAGCCAACGCCCCTGCAACATGTTCTCGATGCGCATCTTATTGTTCGCAACAACCGCCGTTTTCACATTTGTTTCGTCAGCGGCGTTGGTGAAGGTAAATTCGATGCCGTTTGCGTTCCATGCACCGTCCACCGCGATATTCGCCGTGATCTCCTGCGGCGTACCGTAAACGACTTCGATGTTGAGCGTAAGGCTCGTGTTTTCCGCAATTATAAGATAATCTGTCGTGGGCAAATCGGTTCTGACCGAACCGCTCATTTCGACGCCGTTCACGAGCAACGACAAGAGCACGTGGGAGGCGTTGTTTTTCTCGATAACGAGGGTAACGTTCTCGCCTACCTTGCTGACGCCCGAAACGGAAACGGTAGCGCCCTCTTCCTTATCTTTGACGATCGCCACTTCGTTTGCATGGTCGTCCCGAATGGCATACGGAATGATCTGCGGTTGAGTGTTGTAATAAAATCCTTCAAACCCGATCTGAACTCTTTCATCCGCTTTCACGCCCTCGGGCGCAAGGTTTTCGGTATGAATGATTTCGCCGTCGAGATAAATATAAGCCGTCGTGCCGTCGCGCAGAATTCCGAGATTGATGCCGTTGCCGCTCTTGTATTTCGCAATCTCTTTGGCGTTCAAGACGTACACGGTACTCCACCCGAAGATGAAATCGTTGTTGTGTTTGGCATACATGACACCGTAGGCGTCTCCGCTGCGAATGAGCGTAACCGACCAGCTCTTGCCGCCCGAGAACTTCATGCGGATGCCCGAACGCTGTTCTATATCGTCGTTAACGTTAGAACTTGCGGCGAGCGTATCGTCGTAATGCAGGCTCGCCTCCGCGTAGACCGTATCGTATATATTCTTCGAAAGAATGACGCCTCTGCCACCCTTCTTAATGAGATAGCCTTCGTTCGCATTCTCGATATCCCAACACGATCCCTCCACAATATCGAACGTGCCGTATTCGAGATCGATCTGCGTATCGATATTGCGGTTGAGGTAAATCCCGCGGGTAATTCTTCCGTAACCGCTCTTTTCCGCCGTGATCGTATAATAAGCCTGCGGCAGATCTTTGAGTTCGAAGGTGCCGTCCGCCGAAAGCGGCAGCGTATGCTCGCCGTCCACATCGGCATAAGTGGCGGAAAGTCCGCTGAGCGTATCGCCGCCCGCTTTTTTCAGGTTGATCTTTCCCGTCAGAGTTTTATTCCCCGAAACAACCTGTTCCGCAGTCGCCGAAAACGACATACCTTCTTCGCAGGTGACGGTGTAGGTCGCCGAACCGTCTTCGTTATAGTTCAAAAATTTCAGATAATCGTTGCCGTTGCGGGTAAATGCGCTGACGGCGTACCCCTCTTCGGGCGTGAGCGTGACGGTTACGGGCAGACCGGGCAGCGCCGCCGCGGGACCGGAAACCGTGCAGTGATCGCCTTGAACGTATGAGACGGGTACGGTACCGGCGACGCCGTCTTTACCGAATTTGAAATACTGCCCGACGTTGTGGAACCCGTCGCCGCCGAGCTGCGTCGCAAACGGATACCAATAACGATCGATTTCGTGATCTGTGCCGTTGTAATTGTACGAAGTAATGTGCACGGGGCTGACGCTGACCGTCTCTTCCTTCATGGTGGCGGGATTCATGCCGAGCCATTGCACATAGTCCCAAGGAATAAAGAATTCGATCGTATAGCCGAAACAGTTGCCCGAGTTGACTTCGCCGCCCTTCAATTCGGATGCGGCATACGCCATGATGGCGTCCGTCGACTGTACGTCGACCCAAGAACCGACGTAGCCCGAAGTTTTTTTGAACGAAACCGTGCCCGTCGCCTCGAGGTCGATCTCGTACACGTGGTCGTTCGACATGCTCGTAATGCCCTGCGGCGCGAAATACATCTCAATTCCGCTGTTAATGTAACTTGCGCGGTCGGGGTTGACGTAGATGGGCGTGTTTTCGGTTACGTCGTAGACGAAATACATGCCCTTTTCGCCGAAGTGGCTCGTCATGGCAAGATCAACGGTGTTCGTACCGTTTTGATTGTGCAGATACACCCATTTACTGTTTTTATAAACTTCCTCGTCCGCTTTGCCGTCGATTTTGAACCCTTCGTCGGGCTGCGCATACACGCGGTCGGGGTTGTTGTAACCGTAATCCTTATCCGTCGGCACTTCGGTAATATTTTTCGACGCCTCGCAGGCTGCGAACAGCGTCGTCATCGCAAATACCGAAAGCAACGCTACGACTGCGGTTTTTCTTTTTCTGTTCATACTCTTCCTCCTTATTTGCCTAACACTTTGATTTCGGAAATGCCGACGCTCTTCTGTCCTTCGGGAAGGTCGATCGTCACCCGAACGGACTTCACGTTAAGCTCTTCGAACTCCGCATACACGCACGAACCGGGCGTTACGTAATACGCATTGCCGTACAAATCGTCCGCTTTGTAATATTCCTTGCTGAATTCCAAATCTTTGATAAATTTCACGACTTGTTTGCCGTTCTCTTCGCATACGAATTCGATGCGTTTAACGGCTTTGAAAATCGTCGACGCATCTTTGGAGTTGTATACCATGACCGCGCGCACCGTCCGCGCCGATCCGAAATCGAGCGTAAACGTCGTCTGTTTCGTAATGACCGTTTCTTTCACGTTTGCGATAAACGCAGGGTTGTGCTGCGTATAAAGAGAAAGCACGCCGTCGGTGAGATAGTTCGCATCTTTCGTTCCTTTGATTTGCGCTTCGCCCGCGATGTTGCGATACTCCCCTTTAATCAAAGGCTGCACGGTGGAAGTCGGACCGTTGGCATACAAAACGTCCAGATCGCGTCCGTCTTTGTCTTTCACCGTAATCCACGTTACTTCGTCAACGGCAGGGTTACGCGCACCGCCCATGACGATGGCGCTGTTGTGGCGGTGATAGACGATATACATCTTGCCGTCTACGGTAACGAACGAGTGATGACCCGTGCCCGAAACGTCCTGGCTGCCCTGCAAACCTGCCGAAAGGAGTACCGCGCCTTCCTCTGCGTTGAGCTTGCGGAATTCGCCCAAAGGACTGTCGGCAACCGCCTGACATACCTGATAGGAATTGTTCGCATAATCGTTGACCGAATAGGTGAGATAATATTTCCCTTTATGCTCGGTCATGCACATGCCTTCGTTGATGACGTTGCCGGCGTCTTCGTAAGAAACCGCATCGACGGTTTCGCCGTTCAACGCTTTTTGATAATCGGCAACGGTGTAGTAGCGCGACATGGTCAGAAGTTTCGCCGTTTCCCATTTGGGTTTGAGCCAATTTTCCATTTCCATGCCGAAGATGCCGTTGTTGCCGCAGTCGACGACCCAATACATATATTTTTTGCCGTTGATTTCGTAGGGGTGCGGGTCGATCGCGCCCATGTAGTGCCCCATGTCGTTTTCGCGGATGCTCGTATCGATTCCCGCCGCTTTGCAGAATTCGTAATATTTCCCCGGTTCGAGGAAGATATATCTTGCAAAATAATCGGTAAACGCGTCTTCATAATCGCCGCTGCCGTCGTCCTTTTCGATACCGGGCTGCTCGTTATAGGTATGCAGATTTTCCTGCCCGCAACTGTTCGCATCTTTGAAGTCGACGAACCGAAATCCCCTGTCGGGATATTTGGAAACGGCAACGTAAGGCTGATAATACGGTTGGCAAGCGATCGCGCCGCCGCCCGACACCACGCTGTCGTCCTTTTCGGGCGTGGCGCTGAAAAAGAGATAATAAGCGCCCTCGCCGTTATCCGCTTCGGCATCGTAGACGACTTCGGGCGCCCACAGCGCGTCGCTCGTCAGTCTTCTTGCAAGAGAAGTCGTGCCGTTTGCACCGTAATGCAGATTGTCAAGCGCGTTGCCCACCATTTCCCAATCGGAAAGGTTTTTGGAACGATAAGAATAGAACGAACCGGCGGTCGTGTACATATAGTAATAGCCGTCGCGCGCCGTGTTGTCGAGTACGAAGGGATCGGCGCCGTCCGCTTTTTTGTCGTTGCGGTAGAACAATGCCTTGTTGTAATCAGACTTCGTTTGCCCTGCTTCGAGCTGACCTTGATAATTCGCAATTTCATACTGCGTTTCGTCCTCCACGCCGCAAGCCGTGAGAACAGCCGTAGACGCGAACATCGCGCACGCAAGCATGATTGCCCATTTGCCTTTTTTCATTTATTTTCCTCCTTAAAATTTCCGATAAATTATTCCTTGACGCCGCCCGCAGTGATCCCTTCGAGGAAATATTTCTGCGTGAAACAATAGATGACGATAAGCGGAAGAATGCCGATAATCGACGACGCGCACCATACGTTTTTGTATTCCGCGCCGGGAAACAGCGTTGTGACCTTGCTCAATACAAGCTGCAACGTGATAAAGTCGGGATTGTTGTTTAAATAGAGCAATGCCGACATGTAGTTGTTGTAACCGCCTACAAACCCGAAGATGAACTGCGCAATGAACGCGGGCATAGCAAGCGGCCACATGATACGGAAGAATACCGTGATCGTGCCCGCCCCGTCGATTCTCGCCGCCTCCAAAAGCCCCGTGGGAATACCGTCGAAATACATGCGCAGGAAAAATACCGTGCTGATGCTCCCGAACATGCCGGGAATCACGAGAGGCATCCAACCCAATTCGTTGATCCAACCGAGCGTTGAATAGAAGATGTACGAAATGACGCCGAACGCGCCGAGCGGCACCATGGAAATGATTACCATGACCTCGAACAGTTTTTCTCTGCCCGGAAAACGCAGTTTGGAAAACGCGTAAGCCGACAAGCCCGAAACGAGCAACCCGACCACGAGCGGCACGAGCGTCATCCACAGCGTATTGATGATCCCGAGGATTAACGAGGGTATCCCCGTGCTCAAGATATAGGGATCTTCGGTAAAGAGTTTGACGTAGCCGTCGAACGTGGGATGCGCCGTCCCCCAAACGTACCACTCCGCCCGCGCCAACTCGTCGCCAGGTATAAAGGACGAAACGAGAATGGTGAGAATTGGTGCGAAGAGAAAAATCGAGTACAGGACGAGCACTGCATAGACGATCATTTTAGTAACGGGAAACTTTTTGCGTTTCCGATCTTGAACCGTAACGATTTCTTCCATAACTCACTCCATACTCTTTTGGCGTCTTTTGAAAAGGATGACCGAAAAGACAGCCGTCAAAGCAAACAGCACCCAACTGATGATCGCCGCGCAGGATACCATATATCGGTTGCCGAATGCGTCCTGATTGTTCACGTCGTTCTGAATGAGATAATAGACGAACCGCATAAGCGTCAATCCCATCGAGCCGTTTCCGCCCACCGTTTCCCACGAATCGGGAACGATCAAGAGCGCCATGTCGCACGTCAGTAGTCCCGCGCCGATTCCCGAAATAAGCAGATAGAAGGTCGTGGGCGCAATGCACGGAACGGTGACGTGAATAAACTTCTGAAATCCGTTTGCCCCGTCGAGCGCGGCCGCCTCGTAAAGCGAGGCGTTGATGTCGTTCATTGCGCTCTTATACATGACGATGCCGTACCCCGGCGCCTGCCAAATGATGGCGGTGATGATGCAAAGCGTCATCGTTCTGACGTCGGTCAGCCATTTTACATTCGAACCGAAGATCGCGTTGAGAATGCCCGTATCGGCGAACACCCACCGCCACATCATCGCCACGGCAACGCCCGAACAGATGTACGGGATAAAGAACAACACCTGAAATAAGCGCGAACCCTTTAATTTCTGCGCCAAAAACGCGCTTATCACAATCGAAATCGCCAACGTGATGAACTGCGTGCTCGCCACCCAAAGGGTAATACCGCATGCCTTATAAAAATAAGTCGCAACGTCGAACCCGAACAAATCGAATGCATGCCCGGGCACGAAAACCGATTGGAACCCCTCGAAGTTATTCCATTTTATATTCGAAAGATCGTATAAATCGACGTTGCAGAACAGCGCAAGGAAAGAGATGACAAGCGGAAAGATACTGAACAAGATAAATCCGATGAGGGGGATGATCGCCATAATACAAGCAATCACGGCGTGCTTATCCCAACGCTCCCGCCCCACCTGCAAGGGTTTTTTCTTGTTTTTGCGTTTTTCCTCCGCAAACGCGGCGGTTTCTGCCCGTTCCATGCTTATCTCCCCATCATGCGGATACGCATGTTTGCCAATGCTTTATCTGCATCGCTCTGTTTTTCGGAAAGGAAGTCGGTAAGCGTTTTATCGCCTTTTCTGACTTCGTTGTTGAACACAGACGACCACGGCGTAATCCACGTATTGCCGAGGAAGTAGGCAAAGTCGCCGATGTCGCAATTCTGCGTCATGTAAGCCGCCGCCCAACTGTTTTTCAAAACATTCGTTTCATAAGCGGCGCATTCGCCCAAGCCCGCATCGAGTTGATTGGGCGTAAGCACGCCGCTCTTGGCAAGGATCTTCTGCGCGTCGGCGCTCGCCGCCCAAACGACGAATTTTGCCGCCGCGTCGTAATTCTTGTTTCGCGTGTTTTTGGGAAGGAAGAGCGCAGAGGCAACCGTATCGGCGGTCACTCTGCCGACGAACGGCGTACCCGTCGTTTCGTCCTTATTAAGCTCGCCCGTGTAGATTTCGTCCTCCCCTTTGCCGTTCTTATACGTTTCACCGATGACTTTGAGGTATTCGTTTGCAAAGCCGCTTGCGCCGTTCTTCTGATAGGTGCTGCCGCCCTGATATTCGCGCCACTGCGTTAAGGGAGCAATATCCACGCCGCCCGGCATCGACGCTTTGAACGTGTTTGCGTTTTCGTACGACTCGTTGTAAAACGGGCACTTCCCCGAAGTGAATTTACTCGTTCTGTTCGCCAAACTCTCTGCCGAAACGCCGTAGCCGTTTAATCCGGTATCCGCGTATTTCGAAGTCGGAATGGAAAGGCGGTTGAATTCCAATGTTGCGTCGCGCATGGAAGGCAGTACGTGCAGGGAATTTTGAAGGGTGGTTTTAAGCGTAGCGTCGGAATTGACCTTTGCTTTATCCTCGTAGAGGAGCACGTCGCCCGCCTTGTACTTTCTGCCGTTCACCGTGACGTCGGCAAGGACAAGATAATTGTCCTGATCGTCGCCGATCGTAAACTTATAGGCACCCGCCGTTTCGTCCCAACCGACGCAATCGCCGCCGACCGACCAACCGTAGTTATACCACCACTCCGAAATGTAGCCGTATTCGAAATCGTACTGCGTCATAAACGCGCGCGAAAGGCAACGCGTCTCTTCCCAATTCATGGCGATGCGGTCGTTAAACACTTTATACACGATTTGCCCCGCCTCGTTCTTCGACGTCTTTGCGCCTTCGAAGGGTTTGTGCGATTCGGTATATTCCGCATAGCCGTGCGGCTGAACCTTTGCATACTGCTCGCTCGTTTCGAGTTCGGTTTCCGAAACGGAAATGACGTTGATGCCCGCCGTTTTCATCGCCGCAACGTTATACCACATCACGTGCGGCACATTTGTCATCGGCAAGCCGAGCGTCGCCGTACCCTCGCCCGCAAGGTACTTATTGTTCTCCGTCGTCTGATTCATGCAGAAACGGTTTTTAAGCCCCGCGGGAATCTGATCGTATTCCATGCTCGCTTTCACGTCGGCGGTCAGGTATTGATCAAGCTCCACAAAAAACTTTCTGCCCGTCGAAACAAGTCCCTTGATCTGCGTGTCGCCGATCTGTACAACGTCGTAAGGGTAACCCGACATCAGCGCGTTATCGAGTCCCGAAATCGCGCCGCCGCTACCCGTTACCATTTGCACGAAAACGTTATCCGTTACGCCCTGTCCGCTGTTGTACGTATTTACGAGTTCGTTATAATAAGCGCGCGTATCCGTATCGTCGAATGCCGCCTGATACATGACCACCGTTCTATTGCCTGCCCCTTCCGGTTTTTTCGGTCCGCACCCCGTTGCCGCAACTGCCGATCCCGCAAGAACCGCAAGAACGCCGAACGCCGCAAGATGTTTGAATTTGCCTTTCACTTTTTCCACTCCTTACCTATTTTATTTGCAGGGAACTCACGTAGAAGAGTTCCGGATTGCCGTTGTTATTTCTCCTGCGCATAGCAACCGTAAAGTTTTAACACCGAAGTTGCCACTGCCGCGAAATCCACATAGAATGTGCCGTTTGAAACTATGAAACGTCGCCGTCTTTTCCCTTTAAGCTTTCTCTTCGATTACGCAGCCCGCTTTTTGCAACTGTTCGGTAAAAATCGAATATGTTTCGAGTAACGGATGGATATACGAACCGCCGTGGTTTGGATTAAGTTTATCCTTCGTGATCATCCATCCGGTATCGATATAACGCACCCAATCTTTATCTCTGCACCATGTTTTGGTCTGCGTGTTGACCGAATTGATGACTTTGTTGTGCGAACCGTCGTCGTCCCAACGGGAAGTAATCGCAAAATAATACAGATTTGTCTGCGGGAATTTTTTGTGCAACAGCGTTAAGAAGTGCTGCAATCCGTTTTCTGTTTCCGCCGCCGACTGTCCTGTGCCGATGTTGTTCGTGCCGAGGTGAATGACGATGTTTTTGGGCGCTTTGTCGCCGAACGCCGTAAACACCGTGTTCATATACTGTTCCCAATCGTTCGTAGTCGCCTCGCTGATGCCCGCTAAAAACACGTCTTTGCCGTTGTAGTCGTCGGTGTAAAAATCCGTCCAAAACCAACGTCTGTCAAAGAACGAATCCCCGATAAACACCGTCGTTTTCTCGTTCACCGCAACCGTCGCGCCCGTGGCGTTCCCGTTATCGTCGACCAAAACGCCCTTGCCGAGCATTTTGGCATATTCGGTGTATTTCGGCGTGCTTGCGGCGGGAAGGGTATTGCACGTAACCGTAAACGTCGCTGTCTTGTGGCGGGCGGAACGCACTTTCACCTGAACCGGACCGACCGCGTCCGCCGCGGCTTTGACCGTTTGTTTTTCGGCATTGAGCGTGATCTTTTCCCGATCGTATTCGTACGTCACCGCCTCCGTCTTGCTTGCGTCGGCAAACACAAGCCGAAATTCACTCTCTACGTCCGTCCATGCGGTCACGTCGGCAACGGTCAGCGTGCCGAGACCCTTTTGCGCATAATCGCAGACGGTGCACACATGATCTGCGTCGTAATCGTGCGCGGCTTTATCTTTGAGTTCCGTCGTATCGTCGCAGAGCGGAGCGTGCCAATGATACGTTTCGTCGCTGCTCCACTTCGTATCGTATTCATGCTGCGTATGTCCCGTTTGAGACGGATCTTCTCCGCACGCCGCAAGCGAAAAAACCGCGGACAACGTTATCAGTAAGCTTAAAACACTGCAAATTGTTTTTTTCATAACCGTATTTTCCTTTTCCCTGATCATATTTTGAAAAACAGGGCAAGCGTAAATCTTTCCGTCGGGGGAAACAAAAAAGATTTACGTTCGGCATCCTGTTAATTGTTTTTCTGTTACGATATCACGTAACAGAAATGAAGGGGTACCCCTTCACGAAAAAAAACCACATTTTTTGTTCGCAATTATATTTTATCACTTATGATTGCCTTTTTCGACGCAAAAAGGCATGATTTTGTGTCAAAAGCGTACTGAAATTTATAAAAATCCGCTGCACATAATTGACTTTATACGCAAAAATCTTATAATAGAGTTATGGGAACCAACGTTTCAAGCAATTGGATGCGCAGTTCACAAGAAACCAACCGCGATTTTCCTTCATATTTCCACGCCGAAAAATACGAATCCATCGGCTACAAAGACCATCTTCACCGCAACATCGAAGTATACTGCGTCGTAAAAGGCAGATCGCACGTCACAATCAACGAACGCGAATACGATTTAACCGAAGGACAAGCCGTCGTCATTAACAGCATGCAGATTCATTCTTATAAAAATAGCGAGGGAACTATCGTTTCTTTCTTATTGATAGGATCTAACTATCTGCAACTATTCAACTCGCTGTATCCCGAACGAATCCTCCCCGAATTTTTATTCGATAAAGACGCGAACAAGCCTGTTTTGGAGATGATTGATAGAATTGCGGTACAGTATGACGACTTTGACGCCTTCGAAAGCATGAGCTATTCAAATCTCTTGATTCACCATATCGTGGGAGCGTACGGAACAGAGGTTGCAAAAAAAGGCTCGAAAAGATTTATTTTTTCGGAAATTATTCAATACATTTACGATCATTACACCGAGGATCTGTCCCTTACAAGCCTTGCCGAACAGTTCGGCTATGCGCCGCGTTCGCTCGGTCATATGTTCGGTAAATACGTGAAAATGGATATCCGCAATTTTATCAACAGCGTCCGCGTCGAAAAGGTTCTCGAAATGAACGCCGACCCCGCTTACCGCGATACGCCCATTCTTAAGCTTGCGCTCTCCTGCGGCTTCAACAGCGCTTCGAGCTTCTACCGCGCCTACCGCAAAAATTTCGGAAAAACTCGTTGATATTTTATAACGAACTTCCGCAAGTTCGTTTTCTGCCGATAAAGGATCGAAAGTCTCGACAAATAGTCCACTACTTTTTTATAAAGCACTAAAGAATGCCGTCCTCGAATAAAGGCGGCATTCCTATTTCATGCATCTCTCGATAAAATTTCTTTATGAAACCTCAAAATTAGCTTTGTGTCAATCATAAAATTGCGTAAACCATTATTTATCGTCCCGCAAACCTTTCCAAACAGGTTGGCGCATTCCGCCGCTCTCCGTTTCGTGCATATAGTGCG
>CAJUOP010000033.1 GCA_910588465.1 uncultured Christensenellaceae bacterium
GCAAGCGTTATCGAGATGATCGAGGGACCTGAGCAGTTCGAGGGAAACATGATCCACTACACGAATACGGCAAACGATATGTTCACGCTTACGGTAACGGTGCAATCGAAAGCTGGGGATACGGTGTACGGAACGGTTACGAAGGAAACAAACTTCCGTATGCAGAACTACACGAATATTTCCCCCGTTAACGGGATGAACGTCGATCGGTGGTCTTACACCTTTTAACGGAAGGAGGCGCGTATGAAAACAGCAAAAGTAATTACGGGTGTTATTATCGTGCTGATCGCCGCGCTCGCCGTGGGGCTTATCTTCAAGTTCACGAACGGGTTCAATGAGGAATTCAAGACGTTCTATCTGGAACAGGACGGAAAGCAGATATTAACGAGCGAAACGGAAAGGTCGTTTCTTCGCGGAGAAAGTTACCGATACGAAGTAAAGTATACCTTCGACAGCGGAAAATCCGAGTCGAAGGGTTACAACGTGAAGGTCGTGCCGAACGTAAAATTCAATCTCACGTTCAATGCGGGCGGGAAGGTGTATTCGTATGCGGAGGCAAAAGAGCTTACGGGCGCGTTTGATATCAAAAAAGAAAAGAGCGCGTTTACGCTGACCGTACCGGAAGAGGTGTCGTTGAAAACGGTGTTAGAAAAGGCATACGGGAAAGAGGTAGAGGTGGTCGAGCCGCAGGGGTATCTGTATACGCTTGTCGTAAGCTCGTATAACGAAAAGGTGACGTATAAAATTAACTTCGGAATTGCGGTGAAAGTGGAGGGTATCGAACTTGACAAGGACGGGATCGTGTTCGGCGGGGGTATGGCAGTCGGCGACGAACAACCGAATCCGTCACCGTCAGAGCCGATACCCGATCAGCCCGAAACGCCGCAACCGTCTGATCGGGATTACCGTATTACGTTTTATACGTGGGGAGATATTACGAACCTCGTTCCCGTTCGGAAGGATATTCCTTTGAACGCGCGCGGCGGGGAAACGGTAACGTTTACATACGAAATTTTAGACGTCGGCTACGAAATCACCGATATGAGCATTTTTGTCGAGAAAGAGCCGTCGCTGTACGTGCCTATCATAAGCGCGGGCGGGAACGTTTATTCGTTTGTGATGCCCGAATCGCCCATCTCGCTTCGCATACAGGCGGATTTGATCGTTTCGGAAACTTACTACACGATAGAGATCGATCAGCTTGGAAACGGGTCGATTTTATCCGTGGAAATCGAATGTCCGAGCAAAGCAAGGGCGGGAGAAGAGGTCGTATTCACTGCAAGCGTGAAGGATCAGTATGACGAATATTACGACGCGAATTTGGAGATTACGGGAATAGAAGTCCGTATTCGATCGGGGGAACAGGAGGGCGAAGATTATTATTTGAGTAAGGGAAGCGACGGGAAGTATCGCTTTACGATGCCGGACGGAGATATAACGCTCATGTTTTATCTGATGTATAAGTAAAGGAGGGGGACGATGGTAAAACAAATATTAAAACAAATCGGTTTGGCGTTGCTCGCGGTCGTACTTTGCTTTACGTCGGTGTTCGGAAAACAGCTTATTGTTTCTGCGTCCGCCGAGGCAACGAAGAATATCGTAGAGGTATACGAGCAAACGAACGTATCCGACAATCTGGAAGGGTCGGTTATCGCGGGGAAAGAGTTTGTTCTTGAAGATTACCCGCACGATGAAAACGGAAAGTTGCAGCTGTTATCCCTTGTGGAGTTCTGTTATTCCTATTACGACGAGAAGCAGAGCGACTACGGCTTGTACGTCTATTTCTATAATCCGCAGGATAAGCCGATCGACGTATCTGCGGATCGCAACAAAATACAGCTTACGTTCGGAGAGAAAGACAGATATTCCAAATACACGTTGGAGTTTTTGAACTATTCCAAACAGACGGGCTACGAGGGCAGGTTTTATAAATTCCGTATCAAGTTATCCGCCGCGCAGCGGGAAGCGTTGTTAAACGGAGTTAAAGCGGACAGCCGCGTTTACAAGGTGAGCAGCTTCGAGCTGTGCGTGCAGAATAAGATAACGGACTATCCCTGCGCGCAGACCTATACATATACGGGCTATGCGCTCGGATACGGATCGGACCTGGCGGAAACGGATTCGCTTGCGTGCAGGGTGGACGGGTTCGACGATTATATCACGTTGGACGTCAACCATACCGTGTACTACAAAGAAGGCGATTTTTACCACGGACAGCAGTCGCAGCTTAACAGTTGTTTCTTCCGCGTTCCCGATCAATATTTCGAGGAATACGGGGAGCTTACTCAAATTGCATACGAGTGGTACGAGTATGTTACGAATTTTATTCTGGTAACGGAAGATAAGGCGATATACGAAGCCGTAGACGGATTACGCGGCAAAGGGTTGGGAGCAGTGAACAACGGTTACGACTATCTGTTTTGCGCGTTGTGCGATTTCGATTCTTCATGGTTCAAAGAAAAGGGAACGATGCTTGCGCTTTACGACGGCTGGGAGATGAAGGACGAATATTCGTGGTGGGAAGGACTATCCAAAGTAACGATTAAAATGAAGGGCGAGGGCGAAGCGGAGGAATGGATGAAAAATCTGTCCTCGACGATTGCGGCGGCGTTTTATACAAACGGAGCGGATTGTAAGGATTACAGCGTTGCTGCTTCCGATATTATGGAGAAGTTCAAGCGGAATTCCAAAACGCTCGGCGCGCCCTATTACGGAAACGGATACAGTCAATCGCTGTTCTGCGATTTCGTGGACGAGGGGCACAAGCGGGGATATAATTACCGCGATATTTCCCCCGACGATACGTTCGAGGTGTTTTGGCGGGAGACGACGAAGAGTTTATGGCAGCGGATATGGGGCGGCTATAACGTCGTAACGAATTACGACAGTCTGCCCGCCATCGTAAAGATAAGCGCGTCCGATCTGAACGGCTCGGACGAAGAGATTGCAAACAGGCTGTTTATCCATAAGAGCGACGTAACAAAGCTCAAAGAGGAATACAGTATCGGACGGAACGCCGAGGAAAAAGAAACGGTGATACTGTTCCGATACGGAACAAGCACCGCGCTTTCCATGCCGTGCGGACAGGCTGCTTCCAATGCAAGCGGGGATAGGGATTTAGAGCTTGTGAAAACGGCGGTAACGCAGGCGGCAGAGGAGGATTTCTCGGCATACGTTACGCAGCAGACAGTGTATCTCGGTTTCGATATTATTTCGCTCACGTTTACGAAAGACAACGTTCCAACGGTAATTCCCGTCGTCATGTCGCCCGCGGACGTATTTTCGCAGACGAATCCGCCGGATGATATTGCGACGCGGGGCAATATGCTCTCATGGTGGCAGATCTTGCTCGGCGTGATCGCCCTAATTGTTATTATCGTGCTGCTTGTAAAGTTCGCGCCGTGGCTCATTTACGGGATCGGGAAAGTGATTGCCGCGCCATTCAAGGCGCTTTCAAAGTTATGTAAATCGGGCAAAGAACGACGACGGGAAAAGCGTAAGGAAAGACAAGAAAGGAAACAGGAAAAGAAAAGGGAACGGAAAGAGCAGATAGACATGAAAAAGCAACGGCAGGAAGACGAGCGGTTTGATAGGGCATGGGAAGAAGCGTTGTTGGACGAAATAGATTGGGACAGTATCGATTGGGAGCAATTTGACGGATCGGATTGGTAAGAAAAAGCGGCTACGGTGTTATGCCGTAGCCGCAAATATCGGTGTAAGTTATTTTTTCGGTTTCAGTTCTTTACGAAGTTGAACGAATGCGGTCGGTTAAATCGTCCAAGCGGGAATGACAAGCGTATTTTTGTCGAGTGCCGTAAAGGTTTCTTTCAAGCAAATCACAGCGCCCATGCCTACGGGGAGAGTTGCTTTTTTCAGTACGTCGAAGGCGGAGGTCATGGCAAGATTAGGGCTTGAAGTCTTTTTGATTTCCAACGGGTGTAGAAGTCCGTCCGCCTCGATGATCAAATCGATTTCCTTCGCGTCTTTATCGCGGTAGTAGTGCAAGAAACATTCTTCGCCTGCGTTCAGATAGGTTTTGCGGATTTCGGACACGATATAATTTTCGAGGATCGCGCCGTTGATCGCACCGTTTTGTAGAATTTCGGGCGAGCTGTGGCGGGTGAGATAGGCGACTAATCCCGTATCGAAAAAATATAATTTCGGCGCTTTTACGGTGCGCTTTAATAAGTTGTTGGAATAGGGGTGCAGGTAGAAGATAACGTCGGACTTTTCCAATACCGTGAGCCAATGCTTTGCCGTTTGATCGGCAACGCCTACGTCGGTGGCAATCGAATGGATGTTCAAAAGCTGTCCCGTGCGGCAAGCGCAGGCACGGATAAAGTCAAGAAACTGTGTTTCGTTTACGCCTTCGATTTCGTCCTTCACGTCGCGGGAGATATAGGTCTGCAAATAGCTCGAATAATATACGTTTCGGTTGGTAAACTTCCCGCTCAACAATGCGGGGAGAGAACCCTTCCAAATGCGTTCGTAAATGCCGTTTGCATCGGCAGGCTGTCTGTATGTCTTACGGTCTTGAATCGCTTGCAAAGTTACTTCGAAGGGGGAGTTGTTGCCCGTTCCGTACATCTCTTTTTGCGAAATGCCCGAAAGGTGTAAAAGCGCAACTCTGCCTGCAAGCGATTCCTGTGCAAGCATCATCAGCTTAAAGGTCTGCGAACCCGTCAGCCAAAAACTGCCCGCAGGCGCGCCGTTGTCGATTGCCATTTTAATATACGAAAAGAGTTCGGGCGCATACTGCACCTCGTCGATTAGAACGGGTGCAGGGTGTAGAGTTAAGAACATGGCGGGATCGGTTTTGGCGAGCTTGCGTTCTTCCAAATCGTCCAAGGAAATGACGCTGCGGTTATCCGCCATGATGTTTTTCAGCAGGGTCGTCTTTCCCACCTGACGGGGACCGCAAACGAGAATACACGAGTATTCCTTCGTAAGTTCTTCAACAAGGGTTTCCATATCTCTTGTGATATAGTCCATAACATCCTCCGACTAAAATTAGTTTCAATTCTATTTTAGCCGAAACATATTTTTTTGTCAATAGAAAAAAGGAAAAATAAATGAAAATTCTAAAAAGGATAATCGCGGTAACGATAGTTCTTGTTGCCGTATTGCTTGTAAGCTATCTTATCTACACGGGAGGACAAGTCCATGCGTAGAGCTGTCAATATCACGGTGAGCGTGTTTGTTTCGTTTGCGTTCGTATTGCTCGGCGTGTTCGTGTTTTCTTCGTCCTATCTGCGGTTTTGGGAAACGATGACAGAGTTCGGACAGTCAATCGCGTTTTACTTCTGCGAGATATTCGGTATTGAGCACGGTATCGTGCCAAGCGTGAACGCACCGTCGCATGTCGTCGGGAACATGATAAAGTTGCCGGACAATTTAGACGGATTCAAAGAGAATACACAGTCGTATTTATCATTACTGTTTAGCGGGCAGAACTTCGTCGGGTGGTGGGGTACAGTTACGGGAACGCTTGCAACGCTTTCCAAAGTCCTCGTTTTGCTGTTGCCCTGTGCGGTAGGACTGTGGTTCGTTATTCGGTGGCTGTACGGCAGAAGTAACCGCAGGCATAACAAGGACACCGTGCCGCTTGTTGTATTCAAGTTTATATCGAGATGCACCTATCAACCGATTAAACAGTTTGTGAGAGGGTATGTCTGTTTTCTGCGCGAACACGGTTGGATCTGGCGGTGTTGGGTTGCAGTGTGGGTGTTTCACTTCAACCTCGCGTCTATTTTCATGGGCTTTTTAGCGTATTACTTCTACTTCGCTGTGTCCTTCGATTTAACGACGATTTACCCGCAGATATGCAGATTTTTTATCGACGTGCAGATACCGTTCAGATATTTTCCGTATTGGAGCTTACTGTTCGTCGCATGGCATCTTTTTCAGCGTTGGCGCAGAAGAATAGCGTTATCACGGTTACGCCGTTACGAGGCGCGCAACTGCGGGTTCATCAACGAGCTGCCTATCGTATCTATCACCTGCGGCAGCATGGGCAAGAAAAAGACGACGGCAATCACGGACATGACGCTATCGCAAGAAGTCATGTTCCGTCAGAAGGCGTTGGAGATCTTGCAACGCAACGACATGAAGTTCCCGTTCTTCCCGTGGATCATGTTCGAGAAGGAATTACAGAATTGCATGGAGTACGGCACGGTGTATAACCTAGCCACGGTCAAGGCATGGGTGGGATTAAAGCGGACAAGGTTCATGCGGCATCACAACGCAAGGTGGCAGCTATACGGCTATGACGTGCAGAGATACGGCTTTACATACGATGACACGTTGTGTGTAAGCGCGCTGTTTGACGTGCTCGAAACTTACGCGCAAGCCTATTTTATCTATGTGATCGAAAGCAGTCTTATTGTGGCGAACTATTCTATCCGTTCGGATAATGTCTTTATGGACGAGGGGAATTTCCCTATGTGGCTTTCGGACTTCTTTCCGCAAGGTCATAGGCGAAACAGCAGGCACGCACATATTCTGGACTTCGACGTTCTGCGGCTCGGCAAGAAGGTGATCGAGAACAATCCGAACGCGGGGAGCTTCGAGTTCGGTGTTGTGGCAATTACGGAGATCGGCAAGGAGCGCGGGAATAACCTTGAACTGCAAGAGAAGAAAAAGAAGGACGAAGAAGCCAATCAAAAGAACGACCTTTTCAACGCGTGGCTGAAAATGTGTAGGCATAGCGCGACAGTAGATAACTTCCCGTTTATCAAAGTATTTACGGACGAGCAAAGACCGGAGAGTTGGGGAGCGGACGCCCGCGATTTGTGCGATATCGTCAACATTGCAAGTTCGTCGAAACAGAAGCTCGCATATCCGTTTTATACGATAGAGGACATGATAGCGGAGTGGAGCTTTAACCGCTTTATCAACCTTTACTACGACTTCCGTTTTCGCAGGGGCGATAACACCTTACTCGTACATATTCTCAAAAGCGTTACGGCGTGGATATGGAAGCGGAACGTGCGGGTGTATAACCGCTATGGGTATAACACGTTGAAAATCGAGAAGGAGCGCGGCACGATGGACGGGAAAGTGGAAAGCAAAAAATACTATATCATGAATCGTAAGATTTACGCCCGCCGTTTCTCCACGGACTGCTTCTCGGATTACTTCAACGATATGGCACGGCAATCACGAGTAGGCTTGAATGATTACCGCGAGTACGTGACGGAGAAAGCAAGCGTGGACGAACTTTTAGCGCAGAATAGCTATTTTATCAACGGCTTGTACCATATCGGCGGAGGCACGCCGTGAAAGAGTTGAAATACCATACGCCGCCTCCGTTGAAAGTAGAGGGGTTTTATCCGCAGTGTAAGGTGTATTCAGACGGCAGTCATTATATCGCAATCCCACACACGGAAAAGCCGTATAAGCCGCGCCCGAAGAAGAAAGAGGAAGTTATTACGGTGAAGCCACCAAGTGAGAACAAGCCGCTCGCCGAGGAAGAAATAGCACTTCAAAAAGATAGCGTGCCGCCGATTGACGGTGCGCTATTACCGCTTGAAAAAATAGCGGTTATGGGTGAACTGTCGAAAAAGGAAAGTACGGGAAAAACGGAAGAATCCGCGAATATCCTGCAACCGGGCGAGCGCAGAATGACGAAGAAAGAGCTGTTCAACGAGCTGTATCAGGAATATGTGATTTTGAAGAAGCGTGAGCGTAAAGAAAAGTTGATTGCGGCTCTGCGCCCGTATTTTAAGACGGACGACGCTACAAAATTTTTTGTGGAAAGCAATCTCGAACGAAAGCAGAGGAATCTGATTGCGCGGCGGATACGGTTGACGCGGAAGATTAACCTGCACGAGTTCAATTTTTTCGTGACTTTTACATACAGCGATAAGCTGCACACGGAGGAGAGTTTCAAAAAGGGGTTGAAGTCCACGCTCAAAAACTTTTCAACGCGCAAAGGTTGGCGGTACGTCGGGGTGTGGGAGCGTTCGCCCGAAAAACATCGGCTGCACTTTCACGGGCTTTTCTACATTCCTGAAGGCACTATGCCGAGTGAGCTGGACGAACGGGAGGATTACAGCTTTGCAACGCATAGAAGGCAGACGATCCACGAATGCACTTACTTCGCGTATCGGTTCGGACGGAACGATTTTGAGGCGATTACGGATATGCAGAAGTTAGGGAATGCCGTAGCGTATATCATGAAATATTTGGAAAAGACGGGCGAGAAGATTGTATATTCCAAGGGCTTGCCGCAGTATTTCATATCCGATATTGTAGAGGACGACGTAGTAACGACAATGGGCTTGGAGGATAAGAAGCTGTTGCTCTTTGACGACTTCGGCTGTTGGGACGAAGGGGAGTATCTCGGCGCAGTGAGCAAAGACGTGATCAAGCAGATGCGCAAAGCAAACTGAAAGGAAAAGTCTGTCAAAATACGGTGTAAAATCAAGATACCGCGCGACGGTGAGAGCGGGCGCTTCGCCAAGCGGATTAGCGGCGAAGCCCCGCCCGTCTGCGCCTTGAT
>CAJUOP010000034.1 GCA_910588465.1 uncultured Christensenellaceae bacterium
CCGCGGGCGAGAACGTTTCGTGCACGATAGCGGCAAACGAAGGTTATTTTATCGACGCCGTTTTTGTAAACGGATGCGACGTAACCGCTCTTATCGGTGCGGACGGGACGCTCACGCTGAACGGGTTTACCGCTGTCGAACTCGATTTGAATGCGGTATTCGTCAAGGCGGAAAATCTTGCAACGGTTACGTTGACGGTGGAAGACGTTTGGAATGCGGAAGGGCTCGAAGTGACGTTATCGCGCGAAGGCTTTGCGGACATAACGGGCACCGTTGAAAACGGGAAGATCTTCTTGAAGAACGTTATGCAGGGCACGTGGACGGTTCGCGCGCAAATATTCGGCGCTCCCGTTACCGCGCAACTGAAAGTCATGGGAGACGTGAATTTCGATCTCGGCAGCTTTTTCGTATATTCCGATCAGGCAAAGGGCAACGTGAACATTGCCGAGGGCAAACTGACCTATCACGGCGACGCGCGGGAAGATGTGGCGATTAACACTTCGGTCGAGGGCGACGCTTGGATTTTGGGAAAAGTGAGCTTGTCGAAAGAGGATTTCGATAAAATTATGAACGGCGGGCAAGTTCCGTTCGGCATGTACGTAATGTTCAGCGACGGTACTTACAAATACGTCAGCCTGAACCTTTCCAACAAGTCGGGCGATATGCACCTTTGCCTGACCGACGGATCTTGGTGGGAAGACAATCACACTTGGGGAAACGGTTGCAGCAGCCATTTGGGAACGATCAACCAAGACAATACCTATACGTTGAACAAATACGGTGAAGCGCTCAGGGGCGACGGATTGTATTATATTCTCAATTACAATGCGTCGACGGGCTATCTTTCCGTCTACTACGCAACGAACCCCGACGACGTGATCCTTGCCAAGGAAATGGGGCACGACGATATCCAAAACGGCACGATCGTGAAATTCGGCGTCAACCGGGGACACGGTTGGGGCGAAACGCCCGTCACGTTCAACGTGGTCGACTTCCGTTACGGCAAAACGCTTGCGGAAGCGTTCGGAATTGCCGATCAAACGATTGAGGTCACGGGCGCCGGACAGAAAGAAAACGGAACGGTCACGGTGAGCGAAACCAAACGCGGCGGCAACGTAACCGTCACACTGACGCCGGCAAACGGTTATAAAGTGGAGACGTTTACGGTAAACGGTCAATTCGTAGACGTTGCCAAACTTATCGACGGAACGTATACATTGGAAGGCTATCTCGGTGCGACGCTAAACGTAGAAGCGACTTTCGCGGAAATCGTAAAGGTAAGTTTCAATTTAAGCATTGTCGGCAATAAACTCGGCGTCGAGGACAATACGGCAAACGGCTTGACGGCAACGCTTTCCGACGGTATCCATACCTATTCGGGCACGGTGACGAACGGATCGGTCGCGTTCAATAACGTCGTTACGGGCAAAGGCTATACGCTTTCGATCGAGGGTTTTGTCTCCGCAACCAACCTCGAAGTGCTTCCGGTAACGGGGATCGCAGATACGCTCACGCTTGTATTCGATACCATGCTAAACATGGCTCAAACGTGGAATTGGGGCGACGGCGGCACGTTCTCGGGCGAATACGGCGAAAAGTATAAGCATACGAGCGGCGCAACCATGTGGTACGTAACGAAAGAAAGCTATAACAAAGTAATGATAAAAGCGAACGTCAATACCGATGCAACGGGACGGCAGGGCGTTATGGTCAAGTTCGGAGACGAATACGTTCTTGTTCAGCTCGAAACGGTAGGCGGCGGTAGCAGTTATAAAATCAGTTGGAATGATGACGGCGGTTACAGCAGTTGGGGAACGGGCGTGAAGAACATTACGGGTACTTGGGATGCATTCATCGATCCGCTGTCTTCCGAGCAGGTCGCCGAAATGAAGAAGGGCGAATTGTTTATAACGCTTCTCCGCGACGGAAACGTGATTCACGGTTTCGTAAACGACGTTTATTGCTCAACGCTCACGCTTGACGCAAAATATCAAAACGCTGCCTGTCAGGTCGGTTTCTACGCTACCGATATTAAGGTCAACGCGGAAAGAGAATATTACGTTTCCGCAAACATTCCCGCCGCTTCGGTTGCAATTCCTATGTTCGTTAACGGAACGGTAACTTCCGAACAGACGAATGGCACGGTCGGCGACGAATTGGCGCTCAAAATAACGCCCGCCGCAGGTTACGCCTGCACGAGTCTGAAAGTCAACGGCAGGGAGCTTCTTGCGAACAGCATTACGTCGGAAACGGTTATAAAAACGGTGATGTCCGCGAAATTTGATATCGAAGCGACGTTTACGTCAACTTTCGTCACGTCAATCGATCTTATTACCGGCAATAATGCGGATATCGACCTCGATGCGGACGTGAACGGCATGAGCGTGTACGGCTATGAGATGTTCGAAGATGAAAACACCGTTTATGCCAAGGACGAGAATAATCTTTTGGATATCAGCGCGGCGAAGGATCATAAGAACGGATGGGCAGGCGACTTTGATTCGCATGGTTGGACGGTCGTTTCCAGCGGCAAGAAAGGCGGAGGCGTTTGCATTACGGGCGAGTTCGATATGCAAGTGAAAGTCGTAAAAGGCATGCAGGCGATCCGTATCTTCGTCGGCGGATGGTGGATGGGAAATCATGGCGGCGTATTTACTTTGCAGGATGCGGAAGGGAACGTATACGCGAAAGTGACCTATCGCTCGGCAAACGGTTCGGATCCCAACGATATTTTCGTGTTCAACGTGGATACTTCGTCTTGGGAGAATGACGAGAGCCGCGAATTCGTACTGCACTTTAACGGAAACGGTTTCGATCAGTTACCTTTTGCCGGCGTGCAGATTCTCGGCGAAAATGCGGTCGATTCCGCGGAATAACAAGCGGATAAAAATCTTAAGAAAAGAAAAACGGGGCGGCGGTTTCTGCCGTCCCGTCTTTTCGCAAATAACATTTTAAAAAGGAAAAATAACATGAACAAAACACTCAACAACCTGACGACGGAAGAAAAATTACGCTTGATCTGCGGAAAAGATTGCTGGCATACCTGCGACTTCGACGGAAAGCTGCCGTTTATCAGGGTAACGGATGCAAGCATGGGCGTGCGTATGCCCGTTGATCCCGAACAATGGAGCAGCGGCGATAAACCTTCCGTATCCTATCCGTCTATGCAGATGCTTGCCAACACATGGAATTTGGAAATTGTAAAAACATACGCCGAATGCGTGGCGGACGACTGTTTGGATTACGGCGCGGATATTTTGTTGGGGCCGGGGGTGAACATCAAGCGCTCGCCGCTTTGCGGGCGGAACTTCGAATATTTTTCGGAAGACCCTTATCTTGCGGGTACGCTTGCAAAACAATACATTGCGGCTATGCAAAGCGAAGGTGCAGGTGCGTGCGTCAAGCATTTTTGCTGCAACAACCTCGAGTATAACCGCTTGCAGCAGTCGAGCGAGGTGGACGAACGGACGCTACGCGAAATCTATTACAGACCGTTTGAAATTGCCTGTGAGGCAAAGCCCGTGAGCTTAATGTCGAGTTACAACCGCATTAACGGCGTGCTTGGCTCGGAATACAAAAAAGGTTACGACGTGCTGCGCAAGGAATACGGGTTCGACGGGTTGATCGTTTCGGATTGGGATGCGGTACGCGACAGAACGAAGGCGGCGCAGGCGGGGTGCGATTTGGAAATGCCGTTCCACCCCGAGCATTACGACGCGCTCGTTGCCGATTACAAGGCGGGTAAAATTACCGATGCGGAAATCGACGTCTGCGCGCAGCGCGTGCTCGATCTTGTGTACCGCTGCAAAGCGTTGCAGGCGGGGAAGACGCGCAATTTTACGCAGCAGGAACGGCTTGCGTTTACGCAGACGGCAGAGGAAGAGGGCATTGTGCTCTTGAAGAACAACGGCGTGCTGCCCCTGAAAAAGGGACAAAGTCTGAGTATGTGCGGTTGGTTCGCGCGTCCGTGCGCGTACGAACGGAAAAAACCCGAGTTGATCTGCGGCGGCGGTTCGGGCAGGGTGGAACGGTTGACGCCTATGTTCGATATGCTCGAAATCATGCAGAGAGTGCACGGCGGCAAAATAACGTATGAGGCTGCGTTCTCCGAGGACGGCGTGGACAGTTCGTTTATGATCCCCGGAAATGCCGTAGATAATGCGGCGGAAAGCGACGTGAACATCGTATTTGCGGGCACGGGCGCGCGCATCGAGAGCGAGGGCGGCGACAGACACGCCATGAAGCTCGAAAACACCGCACCTACGCGCGCAATTTTGGATACAGCAGCAGTCAATCCCAACACGATCGTGGTGCTGTTTGCGGGTACGGCGATCGACATGAGCGATTGGATCGATGAGGTGGCGGCGGTTTTGTACGTCGGGTTCCCCGGCGAAAAGGGAGGCGAGGCAATCGCCAACGTATTGACGGGCAAAGTGAATCCGAGCGGAAAACTCAGCGAAACCTTTCCGCTCTCTTATGAGGATACGCCTGCGGCAAAGGGATATATCGACAGCAAAGTCACACGCTACGAAGAGGGATTGGACGTCGGTTACCGCTATTATGATACATACGGCATTCCCGTTTTATTTCCCTTCGGGCACGGACTTTCCTATTCGGAGTTTGAATATTCCAAGATTGAACTTGTCAAAAAAGACGGCTGTTCGCTTGAAGTTTGTTATCATATTTCGAATGCGTCGCAGACGGACGGAAAAGAGGTATCGCAGGTCTATGTGCGCGCGATGAGTTCGTACGTCTACCGTCCGTTTAAGGAACTGAAAGGTTTTACAAAGACGCTCGTCAAAGCGGGCGCAACGCAAAAAGTTTCGGTGCTGCTCGATCGACGCGCATTCGAGTATTGGTCGGTTTCGGAAAACGGTTGGGACGTCGAAGACGGTATTTACGAAATTATCGTCGGCGCTTCCGTTGCAGATGAGAAATTGAAAGCGAAAATCAAAATAAAAGGCGGCGTGATCGCCGTTCTGTAGGTAGTATTATGGAACAAATTATTTACGGCAATATCCGCGTGCAGTTTTTGAGCGAAAATACCGTGCGCATCGAGTACGGAAAGAACGGAACGTTCTGCGACGAAAACACGTTTTTTATTCCGAACCGAACGGCGTTTACGGGCGGCGTTTCTCATTTGCGGGAAGGCAACGTAATTCGTTTCGGAGAATATGAATTGTATCTGCCCGAAAATGCACAATCGCTTGCGGGCGTACGGTTAGAAAAGAACGGCAAGGAAGTTTATACATACAAAGAACTTGCAAACAGCGGAGAATTGCCTGCTTTGGGGAACACGCCCGAAGCGTTCGCGCTTTCGGATACGCCGCGTATCATCGTTCCCGAGGGAGGATATTCCGTCAACCGCAAGGGCGAATATACGGTCGAAAAAAACGTGGAAGATATTTATCTGTTGCTGTGCGGGGGCGATGCGAAGAAGCTGCGCAAGCTCTACGTTGAACTCACGGGTAAGTGCGAGCTTGTGCGTCTTTCCACGCTCGGCGGTTGGAACTCTAAATATTACGCTTATTCGGAAGAAGGAGCGAAACAACTCATTTTGGATTACGAGGCGCATAATATTCCGCTCGACAATATGGTGCTCGACACCGATTGGCGTGCGGCGTCCGACCGCGGAATCGGGTACGATGTCGACACCAAGCTGTTTCCCGATATGAAACGGTTTATGGATTTCGCGCATGCGCACGGCGTGGAAATCATGTTCAACGACCACCCCGAACCCGTAGACGGGGCGGAAAGCGTGTTCTCGCCCGAAGAGATCGCTTACCGCGAAGAAAAGTTGTTGCAGGTCATGGAAACGGGCTTGGATACCTGGTGGTACGATCGGAATTGGCATACCAAATTGAAGAGTCCGTCGAAAGGCGTCAATCACGAAACGCTAGGCTTGTATCTGTTCGAGGACGTTACGCGGCATCACTATCAAAAACAGGCGAACGATCAAAAGATTTACCGCCGTCCCGTACTGATGGGCAACGTCGACAACGTGGCGAACGGGTGCTATCTGAATATTTATTCGAGTGCAAGTCACCGCTATTCCATTCAGTGGACGGGGGATATCGACAGCACGCCCGACGCGCTTTCGCAGGAAGTCGACACCATGTTAAAGTGCACGAATAACTGCATTCCCTACGTGAACGCCGATTGCGGCGGACATTTAGGCAATCCCGATAAAGAGGAATTTATCCGTTGGATGCAGTTTGGAACGCTGTCGCCCGTGTTCCGCCCGCACTGCACGAACGTCGTGGAACGTTTCCGCGAGCCGTGGGTGTACGACAAAGAAACCGAGGATATCGTGCGCGAGTATAACAATTTGCGTTACCGTTTGCTGCCGGTTATTTATAAAAACGCTTATCACGCATACGAAAGCGGCGAGCCGATTTTTAAGGCGCTCGGCTTCGAGTATCCGAACGATAAAGAGGCGTTAAAGCGGAACGACGAATATATGCTCGGGAGTAATTTGTTGATTGCGCCGATTGGGGGCACGTATCCCGCGCCTGTTGCAAGCGAAAATTATAAAATTTCGGTAAAAGCGACGTTCTTCGACGGCACGGAGTTAAAAGGCGATCCGATCGCCCAAACCAAGTGGAAAACGCTTGAAATGGTGCTCAATCACGTATCGCCCGAAGAAGGCGTGCCCGTTTATAATTTCTCCGCGCGGTTTGAAACGTCGTTGTGCTTCAAAACGAAAACGAAGCTTTATATCAAATGTGACGATGGTTGCACGGTGTGGGTAGATGGAAAGAAAGTTCACGAGGATCATACGCTGCATTCCGCCATGCTCTTCCCGCTTTGCGAAGTGAGCGCGAACGAAGAGCATGAAATCAAGATCGAATATTTTCAAGCGGGCGGCGAAGCAAGCTGCGTTTTGTGCGCTAAGGAGGTACAAAGCGAAACGGGCAAGTGCGTTTATCTGCCTGCCGGAAAATGGCTGGCTCCGTTCAACGGCAAAATTTACGCGGGAGAAAGAACGGTTACGCGTGAATACGGTTTGCGTGAAACGCCTCTGTTTGTGCGTCTCGGCGCATTGATCCCGCTTGCATACGCGGCGCATAATACCAAAGAGCAGAAATGGGATAAATTAGTATACGACTTTTATCCCTGCAAGGATGCGGCGGACGAGGGATATCTTTACGAGGACGATACCGAAACGACGGCATACAAATACGGGCAGTTCCGCAAGAGTGCATACAGAGTGGAGTATTGCAAAGAATGCAACGCTTACGTTATAAATCTTTCCAAAGCAGAGGGGACGTTCGCGGGAGAGAAATGTTTTAACGAGCGTGAAATTACGTTCAAGGTGCATTTGTTAAGCGAGCAAATCAAGCGCGTGACCGTGAACGGAAAAAAAGTTGATTTTAAGGTTGTAAAAAAGGATGCTTTCGCCTTCCCCTTGAACGCGGGTGAAGCCGCACCCGATGGCAACGTAATCTGCGTACCAATCAAAACCGACGTATCAAAAGATTATGAAATAAAATTTTATCTGTAAGAAACACAATGAGTTAGCTTATTGCTGAGAATAAGCGAAGAATCGTAAGTGTTATTTTAAGGGATTCAGCGTTCGTATTGAAATAGCTGGGAAATAAGTATCGAGCATTAGACTTGCGGCGTGAAGAACGAGCCGTATTATATGCGTCAGTTCGCATTTCCCTTGGTATACAACTAGAATGTAACGAAACTCGATAGTCTTTTAGTAATTCGCTTTTCATCTAAGAGGGTTTTTCTACCCGTTATGGCGATATAAATGAACTATAAAAAATCCTCGACGGCAAAACGCCTTCGAGGATTTTTTATATGTTTTTTTAGCTGTGAAATAACCTTGCGCAACGCTTATTC
>CAJUOP010000035.1 GCA_910588465.1 uncultured Christensenellaceae bacterium
GCTCAGAATGACAACAGTATACTTCTATACCTATACAGTATAATATTTTAGCACATATCTATTTGTTTTTCAACTATTTTTGTCATTTTTTTCGTTTTTTAATTGTTTTCGCACCTTTTCTCCTAATTTATTATATGCTTTTACTGATAAATAAGCCCGCGAGCAAAAAAAGACGCGCCTGCAAAGGGCGCGCCATAGCAACCGTATTAAGTTTTATCCGAAACAATTTCGACTATGGCACGCGAAAGAGACTCGGCGATATAAGAATGATTTTTCGCGGTTTCGATGGACTTTAAAAACGCAAGAATTTCATAACGGATCCCCTCCCCGTCGAGGGTGTAGAAATAACGTTTATTGTTTTGCGCGTTTTCAAACCTTACCTCGAAATAGTCGGTTTTCCACCAGGGAGCCGGCACGTAAATATAACCTTTCGTCCCTGAAATAACCAACTCTCCTTCAGACTTTACGCCGTTCCCGACTTTCGCCGAAGCGATCGCGTTTTTGTATTCCAACGTGATTTTCGTAAACAAATCGAAACCGTCGATAGTTTGCGAATAGACGGAAAAGCGATTTTTCTTGATATAATCGGTTCCTAAAATCTGTAAAATAGGAAGCAACGCGATGGGACCCCACCCGCAAATACTGCTCCATGTGTCCCGATCGATATCCGCCTCGTCTATCAGACTGGTGCAGGTGGCGTCGATCGAGATGACCTCTCCGATGATCCCCGTTTTAATGAGCAGACAGAGGCGGTTAAACGCCGTCGCATAAGCCGTTTTGATCGCATCGAATAAAATAAGTCCTTTTTCTTTCGCCAAAGCCGTCAGCTCGTCGATCTCCTCTTTTTTCATCGCAATGGGAGATTCGCATATCACGTGTTTCCCCGCCGACAACGCCTCTTTCACGTGCGCATAGTGTTGATTCGGGTGAGACACCACGTAAACGGCGTCCACTTCGTTTAAAAAGCGGGAATAGTCGTCGGTAGACAACAAATTTTTGCGGGCGTATTTTTCGACGACGCTCTTTCGCTGCGAACAAACCGCCGTTACGCAAATTCCGTTCACGAAAGAACATTCCTTATAAAATTTATCCAATACGGAAATTTCGCCGACCAGTCCGATTTTTAAAAGATTCTTTTGCGTTCTGATTTCCGAGCTGGAGATGCCCTCCGTTCGGTCCAAATAGACGACCTTGCAAAACTCCTGAATATAGTCGAACTTGCCCGTCCAATCGGATCCGACGGTAAAGATATCAATGCCGTAACGCTTTACGTCGTCGATCTTCTGCCCCTCGTATTCCTCGATTATAATTTCGTCGGCAAGCCCCGTAGAGCGCACCGCCTCGATCCGCTCCATCAACGATTGCTCTACGTTGAATTTTCCGCGCGTTTTGTCGTAATCGTCCGCAGTGATACCGACGATCAAATAGTCGCCCAGCGCGCGGGCTCTTTCCAGCAGGCGGACGTGTCCGCGGTGCAACAAATCGAACGTGCCGTACGTTATTACTTTTATCTTTTTGTTTTCCATAAGCGTTACAGCAATCCCCTGCGTTTCAAATCGTTTAACGCGGCTATCAGCAAATCGTTATCCTCGACTTTTAAAGCGCCCATGTGCCCCACGCGGAATACCGAATCTTTCAGTTCTCCGCCGTTTGGACAAACCCAAATCTCGTATTCGTCCTTTAAAGCCGTAAAAATTTGATAGGCGGAAACGTTTAGAGGGTGCAGCGGCGTTGCCGCATTCGAAGGCGATTCCGAGACGATTTCGAACGGAAGGTCTTTTATTTTTGCCCTAAAATCGTTTGCAAGATTCGCAACGCGTTCGATCTCTGCGCCGCTCCCGCCGTCGGCTTCGATTTTCCTGAGTCTTGCGTGGAGCTGATTTAAAATCCCCACCGCGGGCGTAAAGGGAGTTTGTCCTCGCTCCATATCCTTTAACGCGCTTGTCAAATTTAAATAATAACATTTTGCGTTGACGGCGTGAATTTTACGCACGGCGTTTTCGGATAAAACGAGTACCGAAACGCCGGGAGCGCACGCCAGTGCCTTTTGCGAGCCCGTCAATAAAACGTCTACGCCGTTTGCCTTAAAATCAATGGGATCGGCTAAAAACGAACTGATGGCATCGACCACGAAAAACATTCCGTTGCGTTTGCAAAATCTGCCGAGCATCGGCAAATCATATAATACGCCCGTAGAGGTCTCGTGCAGGTTTACCAAAAATCCCGTAAAGCCTCTATTTTCGAACGGGAGCAAATCCTCTTCTTTCAGCGCTTTGCCGAAAGGAAGCTTAATTTCTTCGCAACGCATTCCGTATACTTGGCAAATATCCACAAAGCGCTGCCCGAAGCTGCCGCCGTTCACAATCAAGAGCTTGTCCCGCTCCGTAAAGCAATTAATCACCGCGGCTTCCATCGAGGCGGTGCCCGAGCCCGTTATAAAAACAACTTTGTCCCTTTCGGTTGCATTTGCGAATTTTTTGATCAGCCGTTCGTTTTCGAACATCACTTCCGAAAACTCGGGCGTCCTGAAATAAGGTACCTGCTCGCCCCCGACCGCCCGAACCTCCTCGCTCGACATTACGGGACCGACCGTAAAATTCAACATCATTTTTCATCCTCTTTTTTTTGATCGTAAGAAATCGTCTCACTCAAACAACAGACATTATATCATGCTTTCCGCCGTTTTTCAAGCATAATTCGAAATAATTGCGAATTTCTACCCATTTAATTAACACGGCATCAAAAAACGGCGGGACATTCCGCCGTTTTTATATTTCGACTTTTATATTTTCGCCGCCGACCGCAGACGATTGCGCAAACGAGTGTTGCCGCAAAAATTCTTCCGCCGCAGAGAGCGCGTCTTTACAACGCAAACAAAGATCTATTTCGCCGTTCTCGTGAACGTAAATATTTTCGACAAGCTCAGTGACTGCGTCGCGCGTTAATTTGCGAAGTCCGCGGTAGCTGACGAGCGACTGTGCAAACGCTTCCGCCTCGCTTTGCCCGCTTGCATTCCGTTCGATTTCCGCACGCAGCACCTCGGTTTCGGCGTCGATCTTTTCCGCCCGCAACTCGTATTTTTCCTTCAATGCAAAATACTGTTCCCGACTCAGCAGTCCGTTTTTATAATCGGGATACAGGTCGATCAGCAAGCCGCGCACCCGCTCCCGTTCGCGCGTCTTTGCCGAAAGCTCCGAATTCAGCCGTTCTCTTACCCCGTCCCGCGCCGTTTTCCCGATTTGTTCCTTTACCCGCTCGAAATTGACCGCGATCGCGATATATCCGTTTAAAGCTTCCAGCACCGCTTCTTCCAGAGCGTCCGCGCGAATTGCGTGCTTGCTGCAAAGCGTACTGTGCATTTTTTTATAAGTGGAACAAACGTAATAATCGTAAGTTTTGTAGGGCTGCTTTACCGTACGCTTTTGCATCGCCCGCCCGCAGTCGGCACACTTTAAAAACCCCGCAAATAACGACAGCGTTCCGCTTTTGGGCGAAGTACGGGTGTCTCGCCCCAAAAGCGATTTTACCCTATTGAAATCTTCTTCCGAAATAATAGCTTCGTGCGTATGCTCCGCTCGGATTCTCCGCTCCTCGCTTACTCCGCGCGAAACGTGGATCTTATAGCTGACGATTTCGTTCTTCTTCTGCACGAGATTGCCGATATAAACCTCGCTCGTCAATATCCGTCGCACCGTAGAATCCGCCCAAAGCCCGCTGTTGTTTCCTCCGCCTCCGCGATAAACGGAAGGGTTCGGAACGCCTCTGCCGTTCAGCTCGCGGGCAATTCCCAAAACGCTGTATCCGCTTAAAAATTTTCGGTAAATCTCGCGGACGATTTCCGCCGCAGTTTCGTCGACGACCAAACGGTTATGGTCGTTTTCGTCTTTCCGATAGCCGTATGCGGCAAACGAACCGATGAATTTCCCCTGTTTCCTGCGGATATCGAGCGCGGAACGCACCTTAACCGAGATATCGCGGCAGTATTCGTCGTTTAAAATATTTTTAAAGGGAACCAAAACGGTATTCATGGACTGCGGATTTTCTTCGCTGTCGATGCCGTCGTTTACCGCGATAAACCGCACGTGAAAGAGCGGAAACACCGTCTCGAGATATTTGCCCGATTCCACGTAATTCCTGCCGAAACGGGACAAATCCTTTACCACAACGCAGTTGATCTTTTTGCTCGTTACGTCCGCGATCATGCGGCGGAATGAGGGGCGGTCGAAATCGGTACCGCTCCAGCCGTCGTCGATATAAAACTCGAAAGGAAGATTCCGTTCTTCGGCAAAACGGCTCAACAATGCCTTTTGCGAAGCAACGCTCTCGCTTTCAGCCCTGTCGCCGTCCTCTCGCGACAAACGGACGTAAAGCCCCGCCCGCCACTCGCCGTTCGGACGAGGAGTATTCAAACCGTTTGTTTCAAATTTACTGATTCTTGCCATAGTTATTTACGGACTGATAAGCCGTTTCCTTATCTCTATTATACTCGGTTTTTACCGAAGCCGCAAGCTTTTACTTTTCTTTTCCTCTGCCAATGTTTACCAGCAAATCTTCTATGGTCGGCGCTGCTGCGGAAGAAAACTTCAACGAAACCAAAATGCCCTTATGTTGCGTACGAATTCCCTGTTCAGATTTGAAACGATTGTCAAACATACGATATTTCCCCATAGTCTTATTTGTTTCATTGTTCCCCATCGTTTCGCCGAATATACTTTTTAAATAACAATTACGACACTATTAAAAAAGCCCTCCCCATACTCAGGAAAGGCTTTTTTAATTATTGGAAATGTGCGCCGTCGTCGTCGATGACGATGATTTGCGGCTGTTGG
>CAJUOP010000036.1 GCA_910588465.1 uncultured Christensenellaceae bacterium
TGGTTTCCTTTTCGTTGCCCATTGGTTTCCATATCGTTCCCTTTTGGTTCCCCGATAAACGGACAGAAAAGCGGTACAATAGACGTGTAAATCGGCGCAAGGATAGAAACGGAGCGATAACGCTGCGGAACTTGCAAGCAAAGGGCGGCCGCCTTCCGTAAGGATCGCACGAAACGCAAAGTTTCAAAAAGAGCGCACGCTTTACAAAACAACAACTTCATAGAGAAGTACGCACCGCGAAAAGCGGAGGAAGCGTGTGATTCTTCTCAAAGCCAAGCGAGGCTATAAATAGCGAATCAAAAATAAGGAGTGAATTATGGCAGACAAAAACAAGCCTACCGCAGCACCGGCAACACCTGCCGCGCCCGCCGAAGGACAACACCGCAATTATAACGAGAGGCGTTGGATGAAACCTTCCAAACGTGCCGAAGGGTATGCGAAAGACCGCAGAGCAAAGGTGCATACTTACGGACCGAAGGAAGGGCAGGAACTCACGGAGTACGATAAAGGTATCCGTTCGGGATATCTTCTCGCTCAGAGCGATCATTGCGGAATGTACAAATTCAAGAAGGCGCTCTCCGAGGGTAAATCGGTGGAAGAAGCGAGAGCGATTTCGAGGACGAAGGGCAAGCCGAAGGACGCGGCGTAAAAGGAACAGGAGGATTTTGAAATGGCAGACAAGAACATTTTTGTGGAACGGGATACGTTCGAGAAAGACGGTAAGGAATACTACTCGTATTTCATCAAAGGCGTTGTGCGCGGGAAAGAGGTGCGCGTCATGATTATCCCGCCCGACAAAGGCGGATATACCGTGCTGGATATCGTGTTCGGCAAGGAGATGATGGCGGAACTCACGCTCACGCCTTACGAGATCAAGGACGAGAGCACGGGCAGAGTCGTCAAGGGCAACACCTACGGCGTGCGCACCGTGGACGAGGAAACGAGCGAAGTGTACGAATGCAAGGTAAAACCTTTCCGCGATTCGGATAAAACGCTGCTCAATATGCTGCTCCGTTAAGGAGCAAAAACGCGGCGGCTTGCGGTGGGGAAACATTGCAAGCCGCTTATTTTTTCGGAGGTAAAAGATGAAAACTAAACAAGGAAAAGGAAAAATCAAATGGGCGGTTGCGGTTATCGCATACGTCATTCTCTTTATCATGACTGCTGTCTTAATTTTGGAAGTGTTCGGAAGAGGCAAGATGAAACCTTCCGAATGGTTCCCAAAGCAAGAGCGGTCTGAAACGCTTGCAGACAAAGATTCCGACAGAGGATTACATATTCCTGCAGAAACGACGGGAAACAATATCGCTTTGATGAGTTCGGTAATTAAAGCGGAAGAATACGCGGAATACGGAATCGCGTCTCATGTAGACAGCGCATACATGGTAACGGCGGTGGTCTATCCCGAGCTTGCGGCGAATCGTAATGTCGTATGGTCGATCGGATGGAAAAACAAATCCGATACTTGGGCAAAAGATAAATCGGTAACGGACTATGTAACATTTGCCGAGGTAGAAGGTGTGGAGAATACCGTTCGCGTTGCTTGTATCGAGGGGTTTAATGCGCAGATTGTTTTGACTGCGGCATCGGAAAGCGAGCCGTATATCAAAGCAGAAGTGCCCATTGATTATGTGATCCGTGTAATCGGCATGACGGTTACGCTCAAAGGAACGGATCGTTTGAACAACAATGCGTCTGTTAGCAAACTTGTTTCTACGGGTACGCAATCGCCTTTCGGCGGGAATATAGACGTGTACTCATTTTCATGGGATGAGGATATACAAGTTACGAGCATTGAATGCAATGCGTTTTTCAGTAACGTCGGTACATTGACGGACGACTACACTTATTCTTGCACTTGGCGGCATTCCGATAGTTGGATCAACGCACAAAACACATTAGAGACGGGCAGAAGTCATTTTTGCACATGTACAAACAACGGAATCGTCCATAGCGGCGCGTCGTGCAACTGCGGCAAGAAATTATTGATCGGTCGGTATTTGGGTGTGTGCGAAGATACGGTGGCGGAAACGCTTCGGACAAATTCGGCAGGCGGAGTAACAATGCGAAATGTGTATCAAAGTATGGTGCGGAATCATTATTGTATGGAGTTTACGCTATCCGCATTCGGAGAGCACTATACCTATCAAAAAACTGTCGCATGTAATTTTGACGATTCCGTTAAAATAGCTGCGGAACAAGTGGAAACAACCGCGTCGTCGGGCTTGTTTTTTTAATCAAAAGGGAGGATGAAAATGAGTAACAGCGAATTACAACAACACAAAACGGCGGATACCGTGAAATGGATTTTAACGCTTATCGCATTTATCCTCGTCGGTATCATGCTCATCGGTATTATTTGCGGGTGGTTCGATAAGAAAGCACAACCGCAGGAAAAGCAACAGGATACCGTGCAGACGGGCGGCATGGTTGTGGGGGAAAGTTCGGATAGCGGCATTTCCCTTATGAGAGCAACGGTACCCGTATCGGAGTATGCCGCATACGGCGTATCGCCGCAGGCAGAGAGCGCGGTAACGCTTACGGCAACAATCACGCCCAATATAGCGACGAATAAGAATGTCGATTGGGAGATCGCGTTCAAGAATCCGTCTGCGTCTTGGGCGACGGGAAAGAGTGCGACGGATTACGTTGCGGTAACGCCTGCTACGGACGGATCGCAAACGGCAACGGTGGAGTGCAAAGCCGCGTTCGGCGAGCAGATGGTCGTAACGGCGAAATCGAGAGAGAACAGCGAAATATCCGCAACGTGCGCGGTGGATTACGTTCAAAAGATAGAGAACGTTTCGCTTGCAATCGGGAACGTACCCGTCAATCTCGGCGGGAATACCGACGTGAAAATCTATATCGGAGAAGATAACCGTAATAACGGCGGGACTGTTGCGCTGAACGTTCGAATGTCAAGCGTTTATACGCTGGCGGAAAGGATCACGAAGAACGTTAGCTTTTTGAATTGCGGGGACGGAGGAGGCTCCGAAGGATATTTTACGGGACAATCCACATTGGGCGGACCTTACGGCTCATCGGGATATTCATGCGATTCCATAGACAACACCGAGGGCAAGACGATCTATTTTGACCGCCGAATCTTCTCCTCCTATAACTTTTGCAGAACGGGTACGAGCTGGCAAGGGAGCAATCTCGTAAGTTATTCGGACAAGTTTTCCGAGATGAGCGTGTCGGATATGAAATATTATCTCGATATATTGGGCGAATCGCAGAAAATTCTATGGACGGTACACATTAACGTAACGGGATCGGTCGGGGGCTATTCCTATACGAGTACGGGAAATATCCGTCTTGCGGGTTCGGAGGGCGGAACGGACGTAACCGGACTTGCTCTCAGTGAAAACATATTAAAATTTTAAGGAGGTATTATGAGCGAACGCAATAAAGATTTAATAACGAAAATGGTTGTTTTTGTAATTATTTCCGTTTTGTTTGTGATTACGCTATGCGTAAGTTTTATGCCGTTGAGGAAGAACGGCTCGCAAAATGAGCAAAACAAAACGGGTTCTGAACAAGGCGGACTTGTGTTGTCGGAACAAGAGGAAAAGGGAATTGCGCTGATGAGCTCCGTGATGCCCGCGGCAGAGTATGGAAAAAACGGCATTGCCGAGCAAGTGGAGAGCGTAGTTACGCTTACGGCAACGGTGCAGCCGGATAACACGGCGGAGAACACGGGCGTAAATTGGGATATCAAGTGGAAGAACGTTTCGTCCTCGTGGGTTACGGGAAAATCGGTTACGGATTACGTCACGGCAACGCCGAACGGGGAAGGATATGCGGAAAGCAAGACGGTAACGCTTGCGAATCTGCAACCGTTCGGAGAGCAGATTATCGTTACGGCGACTGCTCGCGACAATCCCGAAGTGACGGCAAGTTGTACATTAGATTATGCGCAAAAGGTAACGGATTTTTCTGTGTCGTTCGGAAACGTCAACTGTAACTTCGGCAGTAAAACATTTGTAACAGTTGAACTGAACGAAAACGGCACTCCAACGGGCGGAATGCCTGTTTTGACGCCGCAAAAGAGCGCGGTTTACACCATAGCAACTGAAACCGACATCGATTATTGTCTTACGGTCCCCGATTTAATTTATAACGCTGAATTCAATCGGTATAACTCAGTGTATTGGCTGGAAAGAACGGGTGATGCTTACGGTGTTTTTAATTACGCACAATTTTTCTCTTATACCAAAGCGCAGGATTATGACAGTATTTCTTACGCAACGATTTTGAACTATTCCGTTGCGGAGAAAGGCTTATATTTTGGGGTACCGTTCATGGTGGAAAACATGGGATTAACTTTTTCCGGCGGAGGCATGGGATCGTTTCCTGTAACTTCAAAAAACTACACGCCTGCAAGCGTTATCGAGATG
>CAJUOP010000037.1 GCA_910588465.1 uncultured Christensenellaceae bacterium
ATACGAGAGCGCCGCTACGCGGCGCAGACAAGCGCACGCCCGAAAAACCGCGAAAAAACCAACCGCCGCAACGGGGAAAACGACGCGAACGGGCGGGCGGTCGCCGCTAATCCGCTTGGCGATCCGCCCGCGCCGTTCCGTTCTATGTTCCCTTTTCCGAAGGCGTGCAGGACGGGCATATTTAATTTTTATAGCGAAAGCAATCGCATTTTCTTGCGGTTGCTTTTACTTTTTGTTTGCTACGGGTATCCCCGCCAATACGCGCACCGTTTCGAGCGCAACGCCTTTCAGCTCGTCATTGAGCGAACGGAAATACCTTATGAGCGTTTCCTCGTCGCCGTCTGTCGCTTGCACGGCGTTCTTTACGCTGTCGGGATAGTAGAACGGAGAGTTTCCGAGCAGATAATCTACGGACACATCAAAGAATTTTGCGAGCTTGATTAAAGCGGCGTAACCTAGTTCACGTTCTCCGCGTTCGTAACGGCTATAAGCCTGTCGTGTAACCTCTAATATATCAGCTACAACCGATTGTGATATTTTACGTTCTTCGCGCAACTCCTGTAATCTCATTTTCACACGCTCCGCATAGTTTTCTTCCCTTAATTGTAGCCAATTTGGGGATTTTCGCAACAAAATGGTTACAAGCTCTTGACATTGCGCCGTTACGGTGCTAAAATGTCAATTAAAGCACCGTTTCGGTGCTAATCTTAAAGGAGGAAAGGAGCAATGAAGAAAGGCATCACGATTGAAGCGTTGTTTTACAACGGCGCGGGTAGGCTGATCGGCGGCAGTTCTTACGATTTCGAGGGCAAGCCCGAAGACATTCGGGCGATAATCCACGAAGACGAAGCACTTGAAGAAAGCATCGTCGAATTTCTTGCCGCGCGTGCGGTTCGGCTTTTTCGCGGTCGTATTGCGTCGTACAGTTACAGAGCGCGCATGTACGATTTAACGGACGACGAGACCGCAGACGAAAGCGCGGAGGAATGACCCGCGAAGGCGGGAAGCCGCGCGGAGATCCTCGAAGCGGAAATCCCTAAATAACGGGAACGGTGCGCGGCGATCAACTTTCGGATGAGCTGCCGAAATCCCTAAAAAGCGGGTTTTTGAAATCGAGCTGCGCGGCACAATCTCCCCCACGGCGGGGAAAGGAGGAAACAGGAATGACAATACATAACGGCTTTTATTTGACAGGTTTCACGCGGAAGGACATGGGCGAAGCGGGCGCGGTGTTCGTCCACTACGAGGAAGAACGGGAGGACAAACGCGCCCCCGAAATCAAAGAAGCCCCGCTATATTACGGCGGCGCGGACACGGCGAACTTTACGCTGTCTATCCCGAAGCCGAAAGCAAAGAAAATAACGGCTTGCGCCATCGTTACGCGCAGCAGTAAGAATTGCTATCAAGCCACGGTGTACGACGAGCGGCGCATAGAGTATCTGAAATCGGACACGCTGGACGGATTGCGGCGCACGGTGGCGGCGTTCTTCAAGGGGTTAGCGTCATGACGAAGGACGGGAAAGAAAACCGTTTCGGGCGGTTCGTATTCGAGGACGGACAGGCGGAGCGCGTCGCGGCGGGCGATTATTCCGCCGTGTGGGAGTTTATGGAAGATAACGGGAAATATCTTCTGAACTGGGCGCGGAAGTTCGTGCGCACCCGTCTTTCCTTTCTTCCCGAAGACAGGCACGGGAGCTTTTACAAGCCAGAAGAACTCATCAATCAGATTTACGTTGACTTCCCTTTCTACACGTTGGAGAGCGAAAAGACGCTTGCAAACGGCGTTTGGCGTTCGTTTCGCGGTATCACCTGCGGCGGGTTTCTGCGGTTTTGGAAAGCGCGGCACAATAGGGAAACGAGCTTTGACGCGCCGCTCACGGTATCGGAGCGAAACGGCGAGAAAACGGACGGAAACACCTTGAAAGACCTGTTACCGAGCCGCGAGCCGCCTCCCGACGAAGTGATAGAGAAGCGGGAACACGTTGAAGAAGTTGCGCCGCGGTTCTATCACGAAATCGGGCGGCTATTCGGGGAGAACGGCACGGAGAGCGGCGGCGCAACCGTCGGGGAGCTTATCGCCTTTCAAGCGGGCAGACAGGCGAGCGCGTTTCAAGACGTTATCGAAGAAGTGTTTTACGGCTACACGTTCGAGGAGGTACAAGCGTATGCAAGGCGGACGGCTTAACAAGAACTTAAAGCGGAAAATACTCCTGCAAAGCAAGGGGCTTTTCGAGGCGTTGGGCGTAGAGCTTTCCGAAGAACAGCACGCCGCCGCAGAACAGGCGGAGACGCAGGAAGAAAAGAACGTGCAGAGCCGCAGGGAAGCGGGCAAGCGTTGGGCGAAGGAAAACCGCTTAGAGCTGAACGCCCGCAACCGTGCGGCGCGGGCGGCAGACCCCGAACGTTTCCGAGAATACGACCGCAGGAATAAAGAACGGCACGGGGAAGCTATCAGAGCGCGGCAAAAAGCATATCACGCCGCCCACAAAGAAGAACGTAACGCAAACGGACGCGCATGGTACGCCGCCCACCGCGAGGAAGAAGCCGCAAAAGCGCGGGAACGTCGGGAAGCGAACCGCGAAGCATACAACGCCCACATGCGGGAATATCACGCAGGACGCAGAGAGATTATAAACGCGCGGCAACGTGCGGCGCGAGCGGCTGATCCCGAACGATTCCGAGAGTACGACCGTAGGAAACGCGAACGGCAAAAGGCACGGAAAGCGGAAGAGAAAGCGCGGTCAAATATCGAGGTCAAAGAACGTAGCCGACAATCAAAGCGAACGACCGAAACGAAAGACTAAACAACGCATAGCGGGCGCGTAAGTCCCGCCCCATGCCCCGGAACGGGCTTATATCCCCCATAAGCCGACGCGGGGAGGAACAGCCCCGCAGAGGTTCGGGGCAAGCGGCAAAACGCCGCCTGCGTTGATTCTCACGGGCGCGGACAGGAAACGCCTGCGGAAACAGGACGCGGGAACGGCAGAAACAACTTCATAGGCGGTTTCCGTTCGCGCCCTGTGCGTTCCGCCATAACAAAAACGCATGGACTTGCCCCACAGCGAGCGCGACGGAAGCGGGCGGCGACTGAGAGCGGGCAGAACGCCCCTCTGCGGCACGTCAAGGGATAGTTCGGCGGATAACACTATTCCGACGCGAGGACGGCGAGACGGTCAGGCAGGGAGCTACGTTGCGCCCTGCATTGGTTCGAGGGCGTAGACAGAACGGGAAAAACAATGCAGGGAAGCGCGATTTTCTATCGCGCTTTTTCCTTTCGGGGAAAGCAGGTAAAGCCTTTTCGCGCGCCCGAAAACAGACGGAAGCCCCCGTAACCGCACGCACGGAAAGCGGTGCGGAAGCTCTCTTTCCCTCTCGTCGTCATCTTCTTCATCTCCTACCCAAACGGGCACCCGCGGCGCGTCCTTCGCCGTGGGTCAAGAGAGCCTCCGCGGGAGCGTGCGGGACTTCTTCCCGCGCGCGAACGGGGAGGGATACAAGCGTTAGCGCGTGAGGACTTGCGACGGTGCAGGGCAAAGCACGCAAGGCGGATAACGATTGAATATCCCGCCGAGCCGTAACCCGCTTGCGGGTTTAAGGCGAGGCATACACACACGGGGAACGGCGCAAGCGGGGAATGTCCCTAACGTCTGGGACGCCCGCAGACGCGGGCGGCGAAGCTCATTTAATAGGAAAGCGTTGGGCGAAGCCGAACGCAACAGCCCGCGGGCAGAAAAGAACGGGCAGGGCGGAAGATTGACACAGCGGCGGGAGGGCAAGGGCGAACGCCTGCGCCGCCTTGTCCCCCGCCGCACGGCAAGCAACGCCCAACCGTTCGCCCGCGGGCGTTGGGTACGGTCTGCTGTTCCAAATATGCCCCACCGCTTTCAAAATCCGTGAATTTCTTTCGCAAGCGGAGCGCAGTCGAAGAAATTTGCGGTTTTGATAAAATTTTTTCGAACGAGCAAAGCGAAGTTTCGGAAAAATTTTTCGTCCCTGTTAGTAGGGATATGCGCGCTCGATCAGATCCTCGATCCTCCGGACGCAGTCCCTCGCTTGCGGGATTTACGCGCACCGTTTCGAGCGCAACGCCTTTCCGGTTGTTCGGCTTTTCTATGCGGTGCGCCGCTTCGCGGCCGTTCTTTTTTATTTGCCGCTTGCGCGGCTTTTTCCTGTTAATGGGTGGGTGTTCCGTTTCCCTGCCTTTCCGTTTTGGTCAGTCTATCCGCGGGTCAAACCGTTTGGCTTCCTGTCTCTCGAACTCTGCCTGCACATGGCTGTACACCTTCAACGTGGTGGAAACCCGAAAAGGACACAAGATTTCGGTATTCCGTTATTTGTCGTGG
>CAJUOP010000038.1 GCA_910588465.1 uncultured Christensenellaceae bacterium
GCTCAGTGGTAGAGCGTCACCTTGCCAAGGTGAATGTCGCGGGTTCGAATCTCGTCTCCCGCTCCACATAAAGCCGCGCTGTTTTTTTATAAGGCGTCATAGCCAAGCGGTAAGGCAAGGGTCTGCAAAACCCTGATTCCCCGGTTCAAATCCGGGTGGCGCCTCCAAAGAATAAGAGCAACCGTAAGGTTGCTCTTTTGTTATGCGTTATGTTTTTTCCGATATTCCGCAATCACCTCTTCGTATTTGGCAAGCACTTCTTGGGCGACCGTCTCCCAGGTGCGGTAAACGGAGCGATGCGCCTCTTCGCCGACTGCGCTTAACCGTTCGGGATCGGAGACGATATTTAAAATCTTTTCGGCATACGCTTCCGCCGTTTCATCCGCCAAAAATCCGTTTTCGCCGTCCGTGATGTTCTCTGCCGTGCAGCTGCCGCGAATCAGCAGAGTAGGAAGCCTGTGCGCCGCCGCCTCTATGGGAACAAGCGAGCTGGTGTCGAACGTAGAGGGAAACAAAAACAAATCGCTGCGCAGATAATAGCCCTGCAACAGCTCTCTGTCGCGAACGGAACCGACGAATATCACGCGATCGGAAAGGTCCAGTTTTTCGATCATCGCTTTAAATTTTCCCTCGTCGAAGCCGTTCCCGACGATCAGCATTTTAAAATCGAGGTTTTTCTCCTTTAAGATCCGCAGCGCGTTCGCCATCAACGCAAGATTCTTATACATGGCGATCCTGCCCACGAAAATCAACACGTTCTTTTGCCCTTCCAAGCCGTGCAGCGCGTTTACGCGGGAAATCAGCCCTTCGGCGTTTTCGGGATATTTTAAATCCGTCCCGTTGCGCATCACCACAATTTCGCCTTTATAACCGTAATCGCGCAAAATCTGGCAGGAAGCGTTGTTCACCGTCCATACGCTGTCGGCGGCGTTATATACGCGCATAATGCGGCGAAGCATAAAATTACAAAGCGGTTTGAATCCGTGTAGCACGCGGCTGAAATCCTCGTAATATTTGGTATGCAGCGTCGCCACCACGGGAACGTGATATTTCTTCCCCATTTTAATTGCAAACGACCCCATGCTGAACGGCGAATGCGTGTGAAAAATATCGAACTGCTCCTGTTTTACGCGGCGTTTCAGTTTTCTGTCCGATGCGGGGTGCCCCAAGCGGTAACCCTCGGGGGCGGCGGTGGAGTCGCAGCGGATCACCTCGAAGGGGCGTTGATCCACGTACTTTTGCCGTTTTTTCGCTTTGGGCACGATGAGCTTGCACTCCGCCAGCTTGTCGAGCTGCTCGGAATAATAGGTTACCACGTTGATCGGTCCGTCGATACAGGGGAAATACGAATCCAGCAGCTCCGCAATTTTCATTTCTTTTTTCATGCTTTCTCTCCTTTGATCTTCTCCGCCAGAGTAAGCGCGTTCTTTACCGCGGCGTCCGTGTTGACGTAGCGGTATTGCGCAAGCCGACCGAGCAAATACAAATTTTCGATCCGTTCCGCTTCCTTAAAATACTTTTCGTATTCGTTTATATATTCCTGTTTGGGGATAGGATAATAGGGCACGTCGTCCTTTTCGCACGCCTTGCTGTATTCTTTTACGATAACCGTTTTTTCCTTGGGCTCGCACGTAAATTTCGTAAATTCGGAAATGCGCGTAAACTCTTCGCTCGTCGTATAATTGACTACGGCTGCGGGCTGGTAGGAGGCAACGTCGTGCGTCTCGAACACGAAATCGAGACTGCGGTAGGGCAGCGTTCCGTATTTTTCGCGGAACAGCTCGTCGATCTTTCCCGTAAAAATCAATTTTCCGTCGAACGGTTTTCCTTCTTGCAGCAGCTTTCCGTTTTCGATCGAAAAGAGATCGAGCGCGTCCGTATTTGTTTTTACGGTGATATTCGGATGATCCGCCAGGTTTTGGGCAAGGGTCGTAAAACCGTCTTTGGGTTGATATTGGTAATCGTCCGTAAAATATCTGTCCTCGAACGACACATAAACGGGGACGCGGTTCATTACGGCTTCGCCCAATTCCTCGGGCGCGAAGCCCCATTGCTTTTTGGTGTAGGTGTAAAATACTTTTTCGTAGACGAACTGCGCAAAATCGCGCACGGCTTGGTCGGGGTGTTGCTTTAATTGCAAAATGGGGACTTTTTTGCCTGTTCCGATTTCCTCCGTTAAAACCGCGCGGAGCTTTTCCGCTTGTTCTGCGGGGTAGAGCTCTTGCAGAGAGGTAAGGTTAAAGGGGACGGGCACGTGCTTTCCGTCGATAAAGCCCAGCACGCGGTGCTCGTACGGCACCCATTCGGTAAAGCGGGACAAAAAGTCGAAAACTTCTTTATCGTTCGTGTGGAAGATGTGGGGGCCGTATTGCTGAATGCGGATCCCGTTTTCGTCGACGTAATCGTATAAATTTCCCCCGAGCGTTGCGCGCTTTTCCAAAACGGTTACGGGATAGCCCGCCTCCGCAAGTGCGCGCGCCGCCGTCAGACCGCTGATTCCCGCGCCCGCGATCACGATTTGCGTTTGTTTACGATTCATATTTCCCCCCAAATGTTTTAAAATACTGTCCGTGACCCGCTCGTTGAAAACCACGAACTTGTCCCAGAAAAATTCGGTAATAAAGTTTACCAGCATCATTAAAAAGGTAACGAGTAAGCCTAAATTTGCGGGAAGCTGTGCCGCGATCGCGTCTCCGCCGAACACCGAAAGCGGTATAAACGCAAAGTAATAAATAATTACCAGCCCCATTGCAAGGGGGACGTTGTTTGCCGCGCGAAAGGTAAATTTACGGTTGAACGTAAAATTCCAAATCACGGACAAGATCACGCTGATCAGGTAAGCGGGCCACCAGGGCAGCCAGCCCGTCCAGTCGCACAAGATCCCGTCGGACACCAGCTGAATAACGCCTGCCGATATCGAAAAAAGCGTAAATTTTATAAATTGTAAAAACTGTTCTTTTTTCTTGTTTTTCGACTTTTTCGTTTTTGCTTCGTCTTTATTTTCTAATTTCTCTTCATTCGTATTTTTATTCATATTGAAACATTATATCATAGTTGAGGCGTTTGGGCAAGTATTCAAAAAATATTTTTTGATACAATTATAATTTCTGCGTGCTTGCGCTTGACATATCGCTTTCACTTTGTTAAAATAAATGCGGTTGCAAGCGAAAGATAGGGTTAGGGTTATAAATCTTTCGGGCTGCAAGATACAAGCCGCTGTGGTGGAACTGGCAGACGCAAGGGACTTAAAATTTTTGGCAGAAAATAATTAACACTTAATTAACATAAAAAATGAAAACTTAACAAAAACGCACGCTTGTGTGGTGGAATAGGCAGACGCAAGGG
>CAJUOP010000039.1 GCA_910588465.1 uncultured Christensenellaceae bacterium
TGGTTTCCTTTTCGTTGCCCATTGGTTTCCATATCGTTCCCTTTTGGTTCCCCGACAAACGGAAAGAAAAGCGGTACAATAGACGAGTAAAACGGCGTTAGGTAAGAAACGGAGCGATATCTTCGCGTGCCGTATTCTTTCTTTAAGCAGCCGCTCTTCGGTGCAGGCGGGAGGAAGCCCACGCGCTCGGAAATTAGTTTGTACGGGTTGATTTACGGAATTTCCGCAAGGAAAGACGGCGAGACGGCAAGCTGTAAAATGGCATACTCCACGTTCGAGGGAAAACTGCACGTCTCGCGTAGCACTGTGGCACGGGACATACAGTCGTTAAAGAGCGCGGGCAAGATAGTGCAGGACAAGAGCCATAAGACGTGCGCGTCCTATAGCGTTACCGAATCGCGGGAGAATAAGGGCGTCAAAATAGAGCTGTACCTCTTTGATACTAAATTTAGCTTCAAAGGCGAGGAGGCGCCGCGCTATCTGACACAGGCGGAAATCCATATTCTCAGTCTCATCAAAACACACTGCGAGAACGAGAAGGGCATGGGGAAATTCACGGGGTCGATTCGGGGAATAGCCAGGCTGTTGGGACTTAGTAAAACTACCGTGCAGAACGGTCTTGCCGCACTCATGCGGGCGGGGCTTGCGTTCCGCCCTCGGAAGGGTATCAATAACGGCGCCCGCAGCGAGTACACCGTCAACAAAAAGTTGCTCCGCAATCTCTCCAAGGAGTACAAGAAGGCGACGGCGGACAAGTTCACCGAAGCGGAGCGGGAGGCAGACAAGCGCACAGAGCGCGATCGTTTCTACGCCCAACGTCGGCAAGTTGCGCTCGATCGCGCCGAGTCCTTTCATCGGCAGGCAATGCAGGACGAGCTGTTCAGTACGGCGACACGAGAGCTTGGACGGCTCACGCCGCAAATGGGTAGGGCGGAGGCGTTCGGGAATGCGGCAGAACTTGGAGAGCTGCAACGTAAAGAGCGGCAGCTCAAAGTGCAGCGGGCAAAGCGCTTGACGCTTCTCGGACTTTCCGAGGACGACCTGCTCCCGCATTGGCATTGTCTCGCGTGTGAGGATACAGGCTACATAAAGGAAAGCGGGCAGGCGTGCAGCTGCTACTCCAAGTATGGGAGGCGGCGAACGTGAGCAGCAAAATAGTAACTCGTAGGCGAACTGAATAAGACAAAGAAAAGCGCGGGCTTGCCGCGCTTATAGGCGTTGTAAAAAACCGTCTGCACGGAGAGTCGTGCGGGCGGTTTTTGTTTGCGGTTGTTGCTGTCACAATAATCATACTTTATCGGTCGCAAAATTGGGACGGCATGGTTTTGTTATTGGTACAGCGCGGTTGCAAAATTGGGACAGTATATATATTCTTTAAATATCTTTAAAAATAGACTAAGCGCTCCGTGCTTTTTGAGGGCACTCCGCGCGGAGGAACGCGGAGCGGTGGCGGGCGTACCCGCCGCTATTACAACGGCAATGCGGAACCCGCCCGAACGGGCGGGCTATTTCAGAACGAAGGGCAAGCGGATAGTGATCGACCTCGCGCCGCTTCGGAAGGGACAGCGCACGGTACAAGTCCCTGCGAGGACGAACACCATGCGGGCGCGTCGACGTCGAGAAGTCCCCGCCGTGCGGGGAAGCGGTCGGAAGTGCAGCGCGCCGGTCTGCGCGCAGGCGTCCCAGACAGTCGGGGAGCAAAACGGAGCAGCTCTTCGAGGAGCGTCCCCCGAGTGAAAAAGAAAACTCCCGCTTGGTGGTGCGGGAGGGCAGAAAACGGTATTTTGGTTTTTGGGGAAATTTGGGGAAAATCACTTTTACGGCAAAACAGAAAATGTGCTCAGATATTCCGAAAAACGTGCAAAAACCGCAAAAACAAAGCAAAAACGGGGCAAAATATCGGTTTTTTGCCTCGTTTTTGTTGTGGTGGGCTTGGACAAATTTTATTCGAACGAAAATCATAAAAGTATTTTTGTTCATTTTCGGGATTATTGTCGGACGGTGGCGGATATTCGGAGTAATTGTAAGAGATTTCTACTTTATCCTCATACAAGACAACCTTTTTAACGAAGGAGAAAATCAAAAGTTGCGGTCTGTGTTTGATTACTTGGGATAGATAAGATATAACATCTTCCCGATTAATTTGGTTGTTGAGCTTACATTGTTCCGCATGAATTTTCAATACAAGATCGTCGCGTTGATTTTCCAAATCCGCCAACCGTTTTTTTGTCGTAGAAGTGATGATGCCCTGTTCAATGGCAATCATTATGTTATCGATAGATTTATCCAACTGCGCTTTTTCGGATAACAGGAGATTCATGATCGACTGATCGAGAACTTTCTTTTTATGGTACGCATCGACGGCATCGGCAATAAACGATATATTGTCGGGCGTGTTCATGATTTTGTGCGTGACGTCAACGATCAGTTTTTCTATATCGTCTTTGCGTACCGCACTTTTTGAACAGTTTGTACATTTCCGTTTACGGTGTACGCATTTATAGTAGTATTTGATTGTACCGTTTTGAGAAGTTCCGCTCTCTCCGTCCATTTTGTGTCCGCACAATCCGCAATAGAGTTTGTTTTTCAAAAGAAAGGGGATGGCAGCGTTTGATCCGCCCTTTTTAATCGTAAAAAGCTGTTGTACTTTATCGAATAGTTCTTTGGGAATGAGTGGGGGATATTTGTTGGTAACGATTTCTCCGCCGGATTGAGAAATGCCTATATAATTTGATAGCCGTAGAATTTTATATACGGTAGAGCGACCGAAAGGTTTCCCTCGATAATAAATTCCCCGTTCGGTGAGTTCGTCGATAATGCCGGGCACGTCGTTTCCCGAAGCATAGGATTGATACATAAATCGAACGGCTTCGGCAGTTTCTTCGTCAATCTCTATTTTCTTATTTACAACTTTATATCCGTAAGATAGAAAGCCGCCCGTGAATAATCCTTTGCGGCGGTTTTCGGCAAGCCCGCGGCGTACCTTTTGCGAAAGCTCTGCGGAATAATATTCTG
>CAJUOP010000040.1 GCA_910588465.1 uncultured Christensenellaceae bacterium
CCGTGTTTTCGGGGTCCACCAACACAAACTTTATTACGTACTTGCCCGCGCGGCGGATCACGATGTTTCCGTTTTCGTCTACCGATTCCGTACCCGCCACGTACGGCGCGTAGCTCTCGATCGTCGCCGTTACCCAGCCGTGGTACTCCGCAGGCAACAGTGCAGATAAGTCGTACACGCTGCCGTTAAACGTCTGCTTTTCCATCACGGGGCGCGCGATGATCCGCTTTTCGATTTCAAACGTGATTTGCAGCTCGTCCGTGCCGCTCCATTCCCATTCGCAGCGCTTTTCCAGATCCGTCCGCAGCTTTAGCGTGATTTCGTATTCGCCGACCGCCTTGCCCTGCAATGCAGCCTCGCCCGTCGCTCCGTCCGCGCGCTCTACCGTCACATAGTCCTTGATCTCGTCCCAGTTCGCGATCAGATCCGCAAAGCTCTGCTCCGTTCCGTTATATGCAAGCTTCGTTCCGCTCAGCTCGGGATCGGGCACGTAGATAGGTGTAAGCGAGGGGTCCAACCCCGTTTCAAACTCGAATTCCGTCTGCGCGTCCTCAGCGAACTTCACGTTCCCTTCGTAACCGTCCGCGACCTTTAATTTTGCAACATACTCCGTGTCGTATTCCAACCCGCCCGTAACAAGCGTGCCGTCCGACTTCTTATAGATCTCGTATTCGTAATACTTCTTCGGCGCGGGCTCGGGCGCGTACGTGCCGTCGCTTTGCAGCGTGTCCGCAAGCACCTTCTCCTCGGGCGCCGCGTTCCCCGTTCCCGCCGTCCAGCCGTCCGTCGTTAAAACCAACTCGTGAATCGTAAGATAGAATACTTTATTCTGCACGCGGTAACGCGCCACTGCCGACTCAGGTCCCGTAAGCTCTACCAGCACGCGGTATACTCCCGCGTTTTTCGGCAGGTCGCCTGCCGCCAAATCCTCCCAACTGCCGTCCTCTTTTTGTACCGCGTACGTATATCCGAACGTATAGGTCTTGTAGCTTGCCGTCACCTCGTGCGTGTTGTCGTCGAAGATCACGCCTTCGTCGTCGTAATTATACGTTACCGTGATCGGCGTCCGCGAATCCCCCACAGTAAAGCTGTACTGCGCCGAATCCCCGCCCGTGAGCGAGTTATACACCTCGTAACTGTCCGCGTATTCCGCCGATACCGTCACCACCGCAAGATACGTCTTGATCCCGTTGTCCGCGTCCAGCTCCGTTGCATCCAACCCCGGGCCCGTCCTGTCTCCGTCCAAATAATACTTGATTTCCAGCTGGTCCGCGTATTTCCCTTTCGCCGTCGGTACGAATACGTCGTACACGCTCGCCGTTGCATTCGTCACGCTTTCCGTCGTCCACTGGCTCGGCGAGTTCGATACGATGATTCGGATCTTTAATATCTCCCACGCGTGCGTTGCCAGCGCCGTTCGTCCGCTTCCGTCTACCGTCACCGTTCCTTTCGTGGGGTCGTTTTCTCCCGTGTACACGAATATATGGTTCATATCCGCATACAGCGTATAGCCCGCCGTGTAGCTTCCCACCTCGAACGCCGTGTTCGTAAATCCGCTCTCCGACGTCTTTGTGAGCCATTCGGGCGCGTTGTCGTAATACATTTCGTGCGGCGTGCTCGCTTCTTCGTCGTATTCGGGATTCGCTTTCCACGTTAGCAGGCTTAAATCGTATTCTTCCGCCTT
>CAJUOP010000041.1 GCA_910588465.1 uncultured Christensenellaceae bacterium
CCGTGTTTTCGGGGTCCACCAACACAAACTTTATTACGTACTTGCCCGCGCGGCGAATCACGATGTGTCCGTTTTCGTCTACCGATTCCGTCCCCGTCACGTACGGCGCATAGCTCTCGATCGTCGCCGTTACCCAGCCGTGGTACTCCTCAGGCAACAGCGCAGATAAGTCGTACACGCTGCCGTTAAACGTCTGCTTTTCCATCGAGGGACGCGCGATGATCCGCTTTTCGATTTCGAACGTGATTTGCAGCTCGTCCGTGCCGCTCCATTCCCATTCGCAGTGCTTTTCCAGATCCGTACGCAGCTTTAGCGTGATTTCGTATTCGCCTACCGCCTTGCCCTGCAATGCAGCCTCGCCCGTTGCTCCGTCCGCGCGCTCTACCGTCACGTAGTCCTTTATCTCGTCCCAGTTCGCAATCAAAGCCGCAAAGCTCTGCTCCGTTCCGTCGTATGCAAGCTTCGTTCCGCTCAGCTCGGGATCGGGCACGTAGATAGGTGTAAGCGAGGGGTCCAACCCCGTTTCAAACTCGAATTCCGTCTGCGCGTCCTCAGCGAACTTCACGTTCCCTTCGTAACCGTCCGCGACCTTTAATTTTGCAACATACTCCGTGTCGTATTCCAACCCGCCCGTAACAAGCGTGCCGTCCGACTTCTTATAGATCTCGTATTCGTAATACTTCTTCGGCGCGGGCTCGGGCGCGTACGTGCCGTCGCTTTGCAGCGTGTCCGCAAGCACCTTCTCCTCGGGCGCCGCGTTCCCCGTTCCCGCCGTCCAGCCGTCCGTCGTTAAAACCAACTCGTGAATCGTAAGATAGAATACTTTATTCTGCACGCGGTAACGCGCCACTGCCGACTCAGGTCCCGTAAGCTCTACCAGCACGCGGTATACTCCCGCGTTTTTCGGCAGGTCGCCTGCCGCCAAATCCTCCCAACTGCCGTCCTCTTTTTGTACCGCGTACGTATATCCGAACGTATAGGTCTTGTAGCTTGCCGTCACCTCGTGCGTGTTGTCGTCGAAGATCACGCCTTCGTCGTCGTAATTATACGTTACCGTGATCGGCGTGCGCGAATCCCCCACCGTAAAGCTGCGCTGCGCGAAATCTTTCCCCGTAATCGAGTTGTATACCTCGTAATTGTCCGCATATTCGGGCTTAATGCTTACCCGCGCGATATAGCTTGCGGGACTGCTCGCGTCGAGTTCGTCCGCATTTTTCGGGTTCGTAAATCCCGTATCGCTTTCGGAAAAATACTGCACTAACAGCTGTTCCCCGTACTTCGCTTTTGCGTTCGGTACCGCTACGTCGTACGTGTCGAACGCCGCATTCGTTGCGCTCTCTTCCGTCCACTGGCTCGGAGAATTCGATACGATGATTCGTATCTTCGTTATCTCCCAACCGTGCTCGACCGTCGCTTCCTTTCCCGCAGATTCGGGGGGAATTTCTATGCTGTCACCCGCGCTCACCGCGCCGCTGCATACAAACACGTGGTTCATATCCGCATACAGCTTTATCTTTGCCGTATACGACCCCACTTTATTCTGCTTGTTCTGCGCGTCAGCTTCCGCATTGTCTATCAGCCATTGCGGCGCGTTTTCCAATTCCATGGTATGGAGTACCAAGTCCCCGCCGTATTCGGGATTCGCTTTCCACGTTAGCAGGCTTAAATCGTATTCTTCCGCCTT